>JBDTEO010000029.1:0-196136 GCA_039922495.1 Candidatus Dormiibacter sp. | reverse complement strand
CGCGTTCTTCGGGCCGGCCGGCCTGACCCTCTCGAACCTGACCGGGCTGAACAAGGCCTTTATCGTCAGTGCCTTTATCAACAGCGTCATCCTCTCCGCGGTCAGCGCCATGATCGGCGCGGTTGGCGGCGCCATCCTCGCGTACGCGGTGGCGACCGGCGACCGCAACGGGGCCTTCCGACGCCTGGTTCTGTCGGCCTGCGGCGTGCTGGCGCAGTTCGGCGGCGTTACGCTCGCCTTTGCGTTCATCGCGACCATCGGGCCGGCCGGCTTTTTGTACCTGTGGTTGCAGCAGCATGGGCTGGATGCGTACGCGGCCGGGATCTGGCTTTACCAGCTGAAGGGCCTGATGCTCGTGTATGCCTATTTCCAGATCCCGCTGATGGTCCTCGTCTTCCTGCCGGCGCTCGATGGGATCCGGCCCCAATGGCGCGAGGCGACCGAGAGCCTGGGTGGCCGAACCTGGCATTACTGGCGGTACGTGGCCGGCCCCCTGCTCGCGCCGGCCTTCATTGGCGCCACGCTACTGCTCTTCGCCAATGCATTCTCCGCCTATGCGACGGCAGCCGCCCTGATCAACCAGGGCAGCATCATCGCGTCGCTGCAGATCGCCAACGACCTCACCAGCGAGGTTGGGCTGGCCGACCCAGGGATCGCCTCGGCTGAGGCGCTCATCATGGTTGTTCTCGTCGCCATCGTCATGGTGTTGTACACGCTGCTACAGCGGAGGACGGCCAGGTGGTTGCAATAAGCGAACCGAAGGCACGCCGATCACGATGACCGCGAAGCGCCGGCGCAAACTGCGGGTCTTTCGGGTCGTCGTCTTCGTCCTGATGGGGGCCTTCTTCCTGGTACCGATTGGCGCCATGTTCGAGTTCTCGACCCGCGGGCTGACCGAGCAGGCCCCGCGGACGCTCGATGCCTTCGTCACCATCGGCCAGTACCCCGCGTTGGTTGCGGCGATTCTGGCCTCGCTGGGACTTGCCGCGATCACGTCCGTGGCGATGCTGGCCCTGCTCGTGCCGACCATGATCTGGGTCAACCTGCGGCTGCCGCGACTCAGTCGGGCGATCGAATTCCTCTGCCTGTTACCCCTCACCATCCCCGCGATCGTCCTGGTTGCCGGCCTCGCCCCGGAATACAAGTGGGTCTCCTTTTATCTCAGCGACTCCATCCTCACGCTTGCGTTCGCGTACCTGATTCTCGTGCTGCCCTATACCTACCGCGCCCTCTATGCGGGGTTGAGCGCCATCGACGTCAAGACGCTGTCGGAGGCCGCGCGTGGGTTGGGGGCCGGCTGGCCGACCGTGATGTGGCGGATCATCGTGCCCAACATGTCGAGCGCCTTACTTAACGCGGCCCTACTCTCGGTCGCCGTGGTGCTAGGCGAGTTCACGATCGCAAACCTCCTGAACTACGTCAATTTGCAGGTGGCGATCCAGCAGTTGGGCCGCGCCAACGCGGCTGTCTCGATTGCCGTTGCCGTGGCGTCGCTGATGTTCGTGTTCGTCCTGCTGGTGCTGCTGTCGTTCGTCGGCCGGCAGCGATCGCAAACGGTGCGGGCGCGGGGGGCCCAGTGACGATGGCGTCTGCTCCGCCGGCCATGAGTCAGGCCGTTCCCCCTCGTTCAGGCGTCGAGGTGCGTATGCAAGACCTTCGCCGGCGGTATGGCGGGGTGACGGCGCTTGATGGGCTGACCTTGACCCTGGCCCCCGGCGAGCTGGTTGCCCTGCTCGGACCGTCCGGCTGCGGCAAGACGACGGCCTTGCGATTGCTCGCCGGGCTGGAAGAGGCCGACAGCGGTCGCGTGATTATTGCCGGCGAGGATGTGACGGGGCTGGCTGCCAACCGCCGAGATGTCGGGATGGTGTTCCAGGCGTATTCGCTATTCCCACACATGACGGCCTCCCAGAACGTCATGTTCGGAATGCAGATGCGCAAGGTCCCGGTGGCCGAACGGGGCCGCCGGGCGGCCGAGATGCTCGAGCTGGTTGGCCTCTCCGGTTTCGCGAACCGCTACGCGCATCAGCTCTCCGGTGGTCAGCAGCAGCGGGTCGCGTTGGCGCGAGCACTGGCGATCAAGCCCAAGGTGCTCCTGCTCGACGAGCCGCTCTCGGCGCTCGACGCCAAGGTCCGTGCCCGGCTCCGGGACGAGATTCGTCGAGTCCAACTGGAGATTGGGATCACGACGCTCTTCGTCACGCACGACCAGGAGGAGGCGCTGGCCATCGCCGACCGGGTCGGTGTCATGCAGGCGGGCCGCCTCGAGCAGTTGGGACCGCCGACCGACGTCTATTCACGACCGGCCACGCCCTTCGTCGCCTCCTTCGTGGGGCTCACCAACCGCCTCCCGGGAACGGTGAAGGGCGGTGAGGTGGAGGTGCGGGGCACGCGCATGCCGCTGGTGCAGCGTGACGCAGCCGATGGTCCCGCGGTCGCCCTGGTTCGACCGGAAGCCGTGACGGTCGTGGGGGATGCCCAGAGCGCCGCCGGCCCGTTGGTCGGCACGGTGATCGCCACCGCGTTCCTGGGCGCCACCAGTCGGGTGACCGTGGATCTGGGCGACGTGACGGTGCTGGCGCAGCTTCCGACCTCCGAGGCGGGCAGCCTGCCCGCTGGCACCCGCGTGCACCTCGTGCTGCGGCCCGACCCGGTCCTTATCGCGAGGGACGAGGCCGCCGCGACCGCGCCAGCCTAAGGTTCCTCCTGCCCGTTCAACCGGCGAAGGATGTCCTCGTGCAGCAGTCCGTTGCTCGCCACCGCGCTGCCGCCGTCGTAGGTGCGGCGGCCGTTGAAGTCGGTCAGCCGTCCGCCGGCTTCCTCGACCAGGATCAGCGGCGCCGCGAGGTCCCAGGGATACAGCTCGGGCTCGATCATCGCCTCGCCGCTGCCTTCCGCCACCAACGCGTAGCCCCAGAAGTCGCCGAAGCCGCGGTCGCGCCAGGCCGCCTTGACGACCGCGTCGAAGCCCGCGGTCTTGCCAACGGCGGCGAAGGCGGTTCGCGAGGCGTAGAAAATTTGCGCGTCGGATAGCTGGCTGATCGAGGAAACGTGTAACCGTCGCCGCCCTGACCAGGCGCCGCCGCCGCGCATGCCATGCCAGCGCTCGCGCATCGCCGGCGCGGAGATGACGCCGACGACCATTTCGCCGGCCCGTTCCAGGCCGAGCAGCGTGGCAAACGTCGGCAGGCCACGCATGAAGCTATGCGTCGCATCGATCGGATCGATGATCCATCGCGCGTCGCGTCCGGCCACCGACCCGAACTCCTCGCCGAGGACGCCGTGGTCCGGGTAGCGCGCGGCGACGCGCTCGCGAATGGTGGTTTCGATCGCCCTGTCCGCCTGCGTGACGAAGGTCCGGTCCGGCTTTCGATCGATCTGCAGGTCGCGACGGAAAAATTGCATCGCGATGGCGTCGGCCGCATCGGCCAGCTCCATCGCAAAGCGCAGCAGCTCGTCGAGCTCGCTCATCCCCGGATCCTCGCCCCGGTCGGGTCGTAGAGCGGGTCCTTGGCCACCGTCGCCCCGACCCAGCGCCCGAAGACCTCCACCTCGACCGCCGCCCCACTCTCGATGCCGGTGGGGAGATAGGCGTAAGCGATGCTGCGTTCGAGCGTGTAGCCGAAACCGCCGCTGGTGACGCGCGCGGTCACCCTGCCCCCGGTGCGGACCGGTTCGCCGCCGAAAACGATCGCCTCGGGATCGTCGAGCAGCAAGGGGCGCAGCCGCCGCGTGATGCCGTCGGCTTTGGCGGCGATCAGCGCCGCCTTCCCAATGAAGTCGTCCGGCTTGGTCAAGCGGACCGCGAATCCCAACCCGGCTTCGTAGGGGTTGTCATCGGGCGTGATGTCGCTGCTCCAAACCCGGTAGCCCTTCTCCAGGCGCAGCGATTCGATGGCGCGATAGCCGCCCGCCGTCAGTCCGTGGCCGCGTCCGGCGTCCCAGAGCGTGTCCCAGAGCCGCACGCCATACTCGGTTGGGCAGTACAGCTCCCAGCCCAGCTCGCCGACGTAGGTCACGCGCAGCGCCAGGCAGGGAACGAGGCCGACGGAGATCGACTGGGCCGTCAAATAGGGGAAGGCACCGCTGCCGAGGTCGGTGTCCGTGAGCGGCTGCAGGATGTCACGGGCACGCGGACCCCACAGACAAAGACAGGCGCGCGCCGACGTCACGTCATCGATCGTGACCGAACCGTCAGCTGGCTGATGCCGGCGGATCCAGCCCAGGTCATGATTGCCGAAGGCCGTGCCCGTGACGATCAAAAAGCGCTGCTCGGCCAGCCGGGTGATCGTGAAGTCGCACTCGATCCCGCCGCGCGGGTTGAGCATCTGCGTGTAGGTGACGTGGCCTACCGGGCGATCCATATCGTTGTCGCAGAGGCGCTGCAGGAACGGCAGGACGCCACTGCCGGTCAGCTCGATCTTGGCGAAGGAGGTTTCGTCGAAGAGCGCGGCACGCTCTCGTGTCGCTCGATGTTCGTTGCCGATGGCGCTCGACCAGTGGTTCGCCGCCCACCCGGTCGGACGCTGACGCTTCCCGGCGGCGTTGGTCTCGAACCAGTTCGGCCGCTCCCAACCCGCCTTCTCGCCGAAGCTCGCCCCGAGCTCGGTCAGTCGCGCGTAGGTGGGGGAGAGCCGCAACGACCGCCCGGCCTGCCGTTCCTCGTTCGGATAATGAATGTCGTAATAGGTCGAGTAGACCTCGGTCGTCCGCGCCAGCGTGTAGGCCTGGCTCCGATACTGGTTGCCGAAGCGCCGCAGGTCCATCTTCCAGAGGTCGAGCTCCGGCTGGCCGTCGATGATCCACTGAGCCATGGCGTTGCCCATGCCTCCGGCCCCGGCGATGCCGTGGGCGCAAAATCCCGCGGCGACAAAGAACCCACGCACCGCCGACTCGCCCAGGATGAATTCGTTGTCGGGCGTGAACCCCTCCGGGCCGTTGATCAGCTTCACGACCTCGCCATGCTCCAGCGCCGGGACGCGGGTCACCGCACTCTCGGAGAGCGGTTCGAAGCGCGGCCAGTCCTCCGGCAGGAGGCGGTTATTGAAATCCGCGGGGATCCCGGCGAGCCCGAAGGGAGCGGGGTTGCGCTCGTACCCGCCCATCACCAGGCCCGAGGCATCGCGCCGAAAGTACACGAGCCGGTCCGGGTCGCGCATCGTCGGCAGGTCCTCGGGAATGGCTTGCTTGATGCGCGCCAGCAGGTATTGATGCGCCATCGGGATGATGGGGACCGTCACGCCCGCCATCCGCCCGATCTCGGGCGCGTACATCCCTCCCGCGTCGACCACCACCTCGGTGTCAACCGGGCCCGCGCTGGTCTCCACGCCGGACACCGCGCCGCGCTCGATGCGCACGCCGGTGAGGCGCACGCCTTCGACGATCCGGACCCCACCGCGACGGGCTCCCTCCGCCAGGGCGAGGGCCAGGCCGCTCGGGTCCAGGTAGCCGTCGGTTGCCAGATAGGCGGCGCCCCGGATGTCCGTCAAGGCCATGATCGGGAACCGGCGCTGGGCTTCGGCCGGGCTGATCAGCTCGATCGGGAGGCCAAAGCTCGTTCCCCAGCCGGATTGCCGCTGCAACTCCTCCATGCGCGCGTCCGAGGAGGCCAGCCGCAGGCTGCCCACTTCTCGCCAGCCGATGTCGACGCCCGTTTCGGCGGTCAGGCGCCGGTAGAGCGCGACACTCTCCATCATCAAGCGGGTGAGCGGCATCGAGGAGCGCAGCTGGCCCACCAGCCCGGCGGAATGGAAGGTCGAGCCACTGGTCAACTGGGCGCGTTCCAGCAGCAGGACGTCCGACCAACCGCGTTGCGCCAGGTGGTAGGCGATGCTGGCGCCGCCGACGCCGCCGCCGACGACCACGACGCGGGCCCGCGCGGGAATGGTCATGCGCCGGCCTCGCGCAGCCAGTCGGCAAATCGGGGGTCGCCGGCGCCGTCGAGCAGCCGGTCGAAGTGTCGCGCCGCATAGCCGGCGAAATCGAAGTCGAGCTCGGACACGGCCTGCTGGACCACGCCCCACATCGTCTCCCGGAAATCCGACATCAGCCGCATCAGGCGGAGCCTGGCAATGCTCGCGAGGGTGGCATCCCCCGCGTAGGCCTCGAGGAAAAATCGTTCCTCGTCCTCGGCGAGGGCGTGATTGACGGCGAAGTTGCCGAGGTCAAAAGCCGGATCGCCCATCCCGGCATACTCCCAGTCGACGACGCGGATCCGCGACCCATCATCGATGAAGTTGGCATTCAGCAGGTCGTTGTGGCAGAGCAACGGCGGCACCAGCGGTAACGCCTGCTCGATCGCGCTCGCGATCACCACGGCGCGCGCGTAGGCGGCCGGCAGCGAAGCGTCGCGTTCGCGGGCGATGGTCGCGTAGGTCTCGACGACGCGAAAGGGGGAGAAGGCTGCTGGGACGACGCCCGCATGATGAATCGCCGTGAGGGACTCGGCGACCCGTTCGAGCGTCTGGGGGAGGTGGACAGCAGCGTCGCTCACCGGCTCGCCCGGGATGAAGCGGGTCACCAGCACGGCCTCCGGCTCGAGGAACGCGACCACCTCAGGTCCGACGCCGCAGGACGCGGCCAGCTGGCTCGCCTGGTGCTCGATCTGCCGGTCGATACCGAGCAGCGCGGTTCCGGGCGCCGGGATCCGGACCACGAAGGTCTCGGCGCCCAGCTGGACCCGGTAATTCCGGTTGGTGATGCCGCCACTGAGCGGCTGCTCGACGCGCGGCCGGCCCGCCCACCCGGGGATCCGGTCGAGGACCGCGGCGCGGTCGAGCTGCAGGCTCATCGCTGGATAGCCTATCGATCCGCCTTGTTACCCTCAATGGCAATGGCGGCTTCCTCGCCGGCACGTCGGTACCGGCAGATCAGCCGGGTCCTGGCCCGCCATGGCCTCGGATTCTTCATCAGCGTCCTCGGCCTGGAGCGATTCGTGACCTGGCAGCGCCTCTTCAACCGGCAGTACGACCAGCCACTATCCCGCCCCGAACATGTGCGGCGCGCGCTGGAAGAGCTTGGACCGACGTTCATCAAGCTCGGCCAGATCCTGTCCACGCGCGCCGATCTGCTCCCGTTGCGCTACCAGGTCGAGCTCGCCAAGCTGCAGGATGCGGCGCCACCGCTGCCGAGCGGCGTGATCAAGGAGATCGTGGCGGCGGAACTTGGCCAGCCGGTGGAGACGGCCTTCCGGACCTTTGATGAGACTCCGCTGGCCGCGGCCTCGATCGGCCAGGTGCATGGGGCAACGCTGCCGGATGGGACGCGGGTGGTGGTCAAGGTGCAGCGCCCCGGGGTGGCGGAGCAGATCGAGCAGGACCTGCAGATCATGGAAAACCTGGCCACCACCGCCCGACGCCGCTGGGCCTTGATGGACCAGTACGACGTGGTCGGCGTCGTCAACGAGTTTGGCCAGACGCTGCGGGCCGAGACGAACTACCTCCGCGAGGGGCACAACGCCGACCGCGTTCGGGCCAACTTCATCGATGACGAAACTGTGCATGTCCCGATGGTCTTCTGGGAGATGACCACGCCGCGCGTCCTGACCCTGGAACGCCTGGGCGGGATCAAGATCGACGATGTCGACGGCCTCGAGCGGGCTGGACTCAATCGCTCGGCGGTGGCGCTGGAGGGTGCCCGCATGGTGCTCAAGATGATCTTCAAGGACGGCTTCTTCCATGCCGACCCACACCCGGGCAACTTCTTCATCGATCCAACCGGCCGGATCGGCGTGGTCGATTTCGGGATGGTGGGGACGGTCTCGCCGCGCATGCAGGAGCAGCTGGTCTGGGCGCTGATCGCGTTCACCAGCGAGGAGCCGGAGCGTCACGTCGATGCGCTGATCGACCTCGGGGTGGCCCGCCGGCGGGTCGACCGGGTTCGGCTCCGGCGGGACCTCGAACATCTGCGAGCTCGCTACTATGGACGCCCGGTTGGGCAGATCGCGATCCGGCCCGTGATCAACGACATCCTGGCCGTCGTTCGCCGCCACCACCTGCAGTTGCCTCCGGGGTATGCCCTGTTGCTGAAGACCGTCGTGATGCACGAGAGCCTGGTGACGCGGCTCGACCCATCCTTCGATTTCACCGCGGTGCTGGTTCCCTACGCCCGCCGGATGGTGCTGCGACAGTTTTCTCCGGTGAGCTGGGCCCCCTCCCTGGCGCAGGCGGGCCTCGATGTGGCCCGGCTCGCGGTCGAGGGCCCGCAACTGGCGCGCCGGCTCCTGGGCGCCCTCCAGCGGGGCGACCTGGAGATTGGCGTGCGACCATCCGGCTTCGAGCCGCTCATCGCCCGGCTGGAACGGATCGCCAACCGGATGGTGCTGGGCATCATCGCGGCGGCCTTTGTCATCGCCCTCGCGGTCCTGATCTCGGCCTTCCACCTCCGCAGTGACCCGGCGGCCGGGTTGGTGCTGATCGTCGGCTTTCTCAGCGCCAGCGCGCTGGGTGGCTACGTCGCGATCAGCATCCTCCGCTCCGGCCGGCCTTAGCCCTAGAACAGCTTCGTCAGCATGCGCCGCAGGAGTTTCGGTCCGCCCGGCTCGACGTAACGCGGAATCAACGCGCGCACCGCGGCTTCCGCGCCTGGGACGAGCCCGTCAACCGTCTGCCCTGCCGGCTGGATTGGCGCACCAATGACGATCCAAACCGTCTTGCGCAGCCACAGATCCTTGTTCCCCGCCAGGCCAACCGGCACGATCGGCACACCGTTGTCGACCGCGAAATGGGCAAAGCCTTTCTTGAAGGGCTGCAGGGTTCCCTCGGCCTGGCCGTAGTGGCCTTCCGGGTAGAGCGCGACGGCCCCGCCGGCCTGCAAACAGCGGTCGACATGGTGGAAGAGGGCGGCGTCCTGATGCAGGCTTCGATTCACCGGGATGTAGCCTCCAACCGCCTTGATCAAGGCCCATTGCCCTTTATGCGTGACCAGCGTCGTCGTATCGCCCAGGAAATGGATGCGTGGTTCGATCGGAAAGCTGGCCAGGATGACAAACGAGTCGAGCCAGTTCAGATGGTTGGCGACGATCAGATAGGCGCTCTGGCGTGGAACGTGTTCCAGGCCGGCGACGCGGATGCGGAACAGCAGGTGCAAGAACGGCAGGGCGAGGACCCGGACGATGCGATAGGCGAGCGTGGCGTGCCGCTGGACCGGCAGCAGATCGGCGGCGGGAAAGTTAGGTCGCTCGGGCGCCCTGGGCCTCAAGGATCCCGAGGATCATCCCCTCGCTTTGATCGCGGGCCTGCTTGAGGGTCTTGGCGTCGGTGTCCTTGTTGGATTCACCGAGCAGACGCGCGAGCTCCTCCTCGAAGAGCTTGGTCACCACCTCGGGCGAATGGGTCACGGAGCGACCATCGGCATCCGGGACCACGATCTGATGGAGGACGCGTTGCGCGATCATGTAGCGATAGATCCGGTCGGTGGCGAGATCTTCCATGTAGCCATCGAGGAGGCTGGCGCCGGGTCCATGGAGGACGCCGTCGCGATACCGAATGACGGTGCGCACCGCGTCCCGCGTCCCCTGCAGGGTTCGCTTCCCAACGCCTTCGGGACTGGGCCGGAGGTCGCGATGGATGTCGGCCTCCTGGCGCCGCGCCTGCAACTGGTTGGGATAGGGAAACTGGTTGACGGCGATCTCGTTCTGGTCCGGATGGCCGGTCCAGGCGCCGTCCATCAGGCTGTTCGCCTCGTTCTTCTTGTCTTGCTCCAGGACCTTGAGGGCCCGCTCGTTGAGGGCCGGGTCGCTCCGGCTCGGGTAGAGCGCGGTCATGCCGCCGATGGCCAGCATGCCGCGCGTGTGGCAGACCTCGGGCATCACCTCGCGCAAGGCCGTAAAGAAGGCGACGTCGTGTGGGATGGTGTTGCGGTCGGGCAGCACCCAGCGCGGCTCATGGAGCACGAAATCGATCAGGCTGGCCATGTAATCCCAGCGTCCCAGGTTGAGGCCCATGATGTGCTGGCGCAGGTTGTACGCAAACTCTTCCATCTGATATGCGAGTGGATGCGATTCGACGAGCGCCATGCAGCGGATGTAGTCATGTGGCCAGCCGCGAGCTTCCGCGATCGCCACGAAGAGATCTCGCCACCAGAGCGCCTCCTCGGCGGACTCGGATTTCGGGATGTAAATGCTGAGCGGGTGTCGAAGCCGTGAGGGGTCGACCTGGTAGGCGACCATCGCAACGTCAAACAGCGAGGCGGAGATGGACTCGCCGTTGACCACGCCGGCCTGGTCGAGGTGGAGGCCGCGAGGCCGCGTGAAGATGACGGTCTTGCTCTCGTTGATCGGCACCTCGCGGGCGCGCCTGGTATCCCGGTAGGTCAGTTGCCCGCGCAGCGCCGCCACGATGTTCTCGATGCCCTTGAGGATGTTCGGCCATGCGTTCGCCACCGAATCCTCCAGGTCGAGCATGACGCCGGGGGCGCCGGAGTTCAGCATCTTGACCACCAACTCAGCGTCGTCGGCGGGTCCCGTCATCTGGTTGCGCTGGTCCTGGCACCAGCCGGGCAGCGAGGCCTTCCAGCTCCCGGTGGTCCCCTCGGACACGGGGAGGTAGTCCGGAAGGTGTCCAGAATGGGCTTGCTCGAGCACCTCCATCCGGGCCGCGGCGAGTCGCCGCTGGCGTCCGGAGAACTGCTTGTGCAGCGGCAGGAGAAAGTCGGAAAACCCGCGCGGGAGGTCGGCTTTTGGATCCAGGCCGGCGGGCGCGTGATTGACCGGATGGTCGACTGGAATCAGGGGCACCATGAGTGCTTTCGACTCTAGCAGGCGGTCAATGCGCCGGACGAGGCGGCGGCTGGCGCTGGTGCTCGCGACGGTCGCCACGGAGCGTGACCTGGACGGCGCTGCTCTTGTGGATGAAGCCGCGAGTGACGGCCTCGCTGATCTGGTGCCAAAACGGCTCCCGGACCCAGCGCCGCTCCACGACGAGTTCGACGCCGCTGAGGCTCAAGCCTGCGGCGCTGAGCGTGACGATCGTGTCCGGCCGCTGGGCCTGCCGGACGGCATCTTCGTCGAGGAGCGCCATCAGCCAGTCGCCCGGGACCTTGATGGACGCCTCCTGAACCTGGTCGCTGTGGTCCTGCTGAGCCGCCACACTAGACGTAACCCCGGAACCTTCGTCATCTTGCTGGCTCCGGGGCCTGGTTGGCGGGCGGTGAGGCGCCCCGCTCGGCCACCACCGTCGCGGTCTGGGGCAACCGGAGCCGGAAGGTCGTGCCCCGTCCGGGTACGCTCTCCACGTCGACCCGGCCGCCATGACCTTCGACCACCTGGCGAACGAGGTAGAGACCGATCCCGGTCCCCGCTACGTTGCGCAAGCGGGCGTCCTCGACCCGGTAGAACTTCTCGAAGAGCCGGCCGAGGGCGGCCGCCGGGATGCCAACGCCCTCGTCCTTGACCACCAGCTCGACATCGCCGTTGGTCACGCTGCCGGTCACCTCGACGCGCGGTGGCTCGACGCTGAACTTGACCGCATTCTGCAACAGGTTGTCCACCGCGGTGGTGAGCCGTTCCGCGTCGCCGTTCACGGGCAGGGGCTCCGGCGGAAGGCTCGCCTGCAAGCTCCCACCCTTGAGGTCGACCTGGGGCTGCACGCGGCTGATCGCATCCCGGACCACCGCCCGGAGGTCAAGTGGGTGCATCGGGGGCGGCGTGGCGCCGTCTTCGAGCCGCGCCAGCAGGAGCATGCGCTCCACCTGGACCCGCATCTCGGTTGATTTGTCCATCAGGGTTCGGAGCGCCTGCCGCGCCTTCTCCGGCATCGCGCCGAGGGACCCCTCCTCGAGCAGCGAGGCATAGCCGCGAATGACGGTCAGCGGGGTCCGCAGCTCGTGGGAGGCGATTTGCATGAATTCGCGACGCGCCCGCTCCAGCTCGGCGAACGCCTCGGCCCGGCCGCGCTCCTGCGCCAGCGCACGGCGGGTGTCGAGGGTGATCGCCGCCTGCGCGGCCACCAGCTGAAATCGTCCCAGTTGTTCGGGCCGAAGCCAGCGGCTGCGCCGCCAGTGAAGGCCGACGAAGCCGACGAAGTGCTGCCCCGCCCGAAGCGGAAGGTAAACGCTGGCCTGAATGCCGCTTCGCCGGGCGGACTCTCGCGCCCAGGACGGCAGGCGGGCGTCGGCCTGGGTGTCGGCCACGTAGGCTGCCACGCGCGCGTCGGTGAGCCACGCCACATCCGCGGCGCTGAGGCTCGCTTGGATCGGCGCCTGGGGATTCACCTCGACCGAGCCCGCCACGGCGCCGATGTGGTATCGACCATCGGATCGCTGCACCCGCAACGACGTCAGATCCGCCTGGCTGAGGTCGAGGAAGCTGTTGGCGATTCGTTGATCGACCTCCGCCTCGGGCATGCCGATGCTCGATGGCTGGAGCGCCTCGATCGCCGCCAGGGCGCGGATCGTCTGCTCGGCTTCCGCGTATTGCTCGGCGTTGGCCAGCGCCAGCGCGGTCTGAGCGCCGATCGATTCCATCAGCCGGAGATCGTCCCGGTTCATCGACCGGACCCCGATGTGGCCGAGGGAGAGCGCGCCGAACAACCGGTCGCGGGTCACCATGGGCACGCTCAGCACCGTCTCCTCGATCGGTTGCACGCCGGGCGGATAGACGATCCGCGGATCGCGCCGGGCATCGGGGACCAGGATCGGCATCCGGGTTTTGGCCGCAGTCCCGGTGATGCCCTCGCCGAGCTTCAAGGAAACCGATCGCCAATCGAGACCGGCATAGGGGCCGGCCCTGGCGACCGACTTCACCAGGACCAGGCATTCGGTGGTCTCGTCCCAGCGGTAGAGGCGGAAATTCTGGTAATCGATCACGCGCTGCGTCTGTTCGGCGACCGTGCTGAGAATCTCTTCGACATCGAGGCTCTGGATGATGCGCGGCGAGACTTCCTGCAGCAGGTCCTTGCGGCGAGCCAGCAAGGAGGTCGAGGTTCGGGTCGCGTGGATGGCGACAATGATCACCAGGGCGGCGATGATTTCGATGATCAGGCGGAACATGTCGTTGGCGCTGTGCCATCCGAACGTGAAGGTCGGGGGGACCATGATCGAGTCCATCGCCAGCGCCGCGGCGATCGTGGCGGCCAGCGCCGGCCCGCGGCCGAAGCGCAGGGCGATCATCGCGATGAACAGCAGGTAGACGAGCGGATAGGTCTCGATCCGGCTGAGGCCGAGAAAATAGGCGACGAGCATCACCAGCACCGTGGCGACGCCGATCCCGGCGACCGCCAGGACGTACGGAACAGGTCGGGCGAGGAGTGGCGGAAGCCGCGCCCCGCGAATGGTGACCCACAGAGACGACATCACGGCCTGTCCCGACTATACGCGGCGACCGACCAAAGACCGGCGCAGAACGAGCTTGACGGAAACCTCGTCACGGCGCGGAAGCCAGACGATATCGCGGCCTTAGCCGGGAATCGTTGAAACTCCTGCAGCACGTTCCGGTCGGGCTCCTCGATCTTCGTTTGACCTGACTCGCGCCGAATCGCATTCCGGATAATTCGGCGCATGCCGTCTCGCCGCACCATTCTTCTCCGAGCGGCCCCCATCGGGATTGCCGTCGGACTCTTCGGGGTTTCGTTCGGGGTGCTGGCCGTCGCGGCCCATGTTCCTGGATGGGCGGCGGTCTTGATGTCTGCGGTGGTGTTCGCCGGGTCTTCCCAATTTGCCGCCGTCGGGGTTCTGGCGTCGGGTGAGACGGTTCTGCCCGCGGTGATCGCCGGCGCGCTGCTCAATGTGCGCTACCTGGGAACCGGCATTGCGGTTGCCCGAGCCCTGCCGGGCGGCCGGCTGCGCCGAACCCTGCTCGCCCAGCTGGTCGTGGACGAAAGCTTCGCACTGGGCGTGGCAGCCGGGGAGCCGGGGCATCCCGACAGCCGCACGGTGGTGATCGTCGGAGCCGTGCTCTACGGCAGCTGGGTCGTGGGAACCGCGATCGGGACGCTGCTGGGACCGGTCCTGGGCGACCCGCAACGCCTCGGCGTGGACGCCGCCTTTCCAGCGCTCTTTACCGCCCTGCTCTGGCCCATGCTCCGCGCCCACCATGGCGTGCGTTGCGCCCTGGCGGGCGCCGCCGTCGCCCTGCTCCTGGCGCCATTTACCCCGCCCGGTGTCCCGCTCGCGGGGGCCGCGGTTGCAGGCCTGTGGCTTTCCCGCTAGCCCTCGGGCTCGTCTTCGCGCTCGGGATCCTGACGTTTGTCCTGCGTGGGATCGGCCCATTCCTGCTGACCGTCCCGGCGGCCATCGCGAGCCGCACGGCCGGGTAGGCGCCGGCGCTGCTCGCTGGGCTGGTGGCGGTCGAGCTGACCGACAGCCGTGGCATCCTCCACCCCGATGCGCGGCTCGCCGCGGTGATCGTCGCGGCCGGCCTCTCGGCGCTGCGCGCGCCGCTGCTCCTCCTCTGTGTCGTCGCCGGCGCCGTGGTCGCCGCCGTGCTTCGGGCGCTGCTGCACTGAGCTACTTCCGGTCGACCGCACGCTCCAGTTCCGCCTTGGTCATCCGCGAGCGGCCCTTGATGCCCTTCTCGCGGGCTTCGTTGCGCAACTGGTCGTAGGTGCGGCCGCCCGACCCGCGGTGAGCGCGGAGCCCGCCGCGGCGACCCGAGGAGATGTCCTGGACCGACGTCCGGCTCGCCTGCCTGGCTTCACCGGACCGGGCGCGCTCCTTGTTGACCGTTCGCGCCGCGATTTCTTCCGCCTTGCTTTCGCGGGTCCCGCGGTCTTCGAGGCTCTCCTTGATGTGCTCGTACTGGCGCTCGCGCTTTGGACTCCATGCCTGCTGGGGCATCTCGATTCACCTCCTGTTGGTGCTGTTTCTGTTGTAGCATGGAAGCCGACTTTCTTGAGGCGAACGTCTTACCCTACGTCTGGATACAGCCTCGGGACGCGTGGCAAGCGCTCATCCCGTCGTTTGCTCGCACCGCCACGCCGGCGGAACCCGCTCATGCTGCCGCTGCTGGCCGCCATCGCGATCATCGGGTTGCTCGGTTTGCATCTCGTGACGACGCCACCATCGCGGTCGATCAGGGTCCTCGCGGCCGCCAGCGCCCGCCCGACCTCGCGCAGTGCCGCCACGCCCCCCGCGAAACCGGCGGGTGCCGCACCGCAGACTGCCTCGCCGAGCGCCTCGCCATCGCCGATCCCCACGGGCCTGCCGGCGGTGAAAGTTCCCGTGATCAGTCGCAGCTGGCTGCGGACGCATCCGCCGACCGCGGTTCCATCGATCAAGGCCCGGGCGGCGATCGTTGTCGACCTGACGGCCGGTCAGGTCCTGTACGAGACCGCGTCGACCACCCGCTACGCGGACGCTTCGCTGACCAAGCTGATGACCGCCATGGTCGCGGCCGACCTGGCCCCGCTGGACACGCCGATCACGGTGTCGGCGCTGGCGACCCAGGTCGAGCCGAACCACATGGGTCTCTCAACCGGCGAGCAACTGACGCTGCGCGAGCTCCTTGCCGGGTTACTCCTGAATTCGGGCAATGACGCGGCGGAGGCGATTGCCCTGGGAATCGTCGATCGCAGCCACTTCATTGACTTCATGAATCAGAAGGCGGTCGCGCTCCACCTGCGCGGCACGCACTTCAGCAACCCCAGCGGCCTGGACGACCCGAATCTCTACAGCACGGCCTCCGACCTTGCGGTCGTCTCCGCCACCCTGCTCGCGGACTATCCAGACCTGCGGGCAATCGTGGCATCGAAACAGGTGTCCATCCCGGCCACGCCCCTGCACAAGGCCTACACCCCATCGAATATCGATCGGTTGCTCTGGACCTATCCCGGCGCGATCGGCCTGAAGCCCGGCTACACCGATGCCGCCGGCTACTGCCTGGCGGCGGCCGCAACGCGGAACGGGCGGACCATCCTGACGGTGGTGTTGGGGAGTAGCCAGCATTTCACCGATGGCGCGACCCTGCTCGACTACGGATTCGCCCATCCGGTGACGCGCTGACCCTCTAAGATTCGCCCAGGATGGGCAGCCTCTTCAAGCTGAGTATTCCCTGGTGGGAACTCGTTATTCGTTCCCTGCTGATCTACGCGGTCTTTTTTGTCGGCCTTCGGATCTTCGGCAAGCGCGAGCTGGGTCAGTTCACGACCTTCGACCTCGTCCTGATCCTGCTGGTCGCCAATGCCTTGCAACCCGCCATCACCGGCCCGGACAATTCCCTAACGGGCGGAATCATCATCATCGCCTCGCTGCTGCTCGTCAATCGCGGCGTCGCCATGCTACGGAGTCACTGGCCATGGTTCGATGAATTGGTCGAGCCCGGACCAACCGTCATCGCCCGGGCTGGGCAGTGGCTGCAAAAGGCGATGGAAGAGGAGGGGCTGAGCCTCGAGGACGGGGAGATGGCGCTGCGTGAGCACGGCGTGGCCACGGTCGACGACGTGAAGCTCGCGGTGCTCGAGGAGGATGGGAGCATCAGCGTCATCACCAAGGACGCTGCTGGAGGCGAGAAAGGCCCTCGGCGGCGCCGCCGGCGCGTTCGGTTCCTCCGCAGAGGCTGACGACCATGGCCGAAGAACGGCGCGTCGTCACGGTGCTCTTCGCGGACGTGGCCGGCTCGACCGCCATGGGCGACGTTCTCGACCCGGAAGATGTCCGGATCCTGCTTCGGCGCTACTACGATCTCGCCACCGAGGTGGTGTCGGAATACGGGGGCATCCTGGAGAAGTTCATCGGCGACGCGGTCGTGGCGGTGTTCGGCTTGCCGGTGGGGCACGATGACGATCCCCAACGGGCGCTCGCGGCCGCGCTGATGCTGCGCGATCGCGTGCGGGCCGACCCAACCCTCGGCGATCGGTTACCGATTCGGCTTGGGATCAACACCGGCGAGGTCGTCGCCATTCGGGAAAGCGCGACCGGCGATTTCCCGCTGACGGGGGATGCCGTCAATGTTGCGGCGCGCTTGCAGCAGGCGGCCGAACCGTGGAGCATCATTTGCGGCGAGCGGACGGCGGAAAGCGCGGGCGGGGCCTTCGACTTCGGGCCGTTCATCGAGGTCGAGGTGCGCGGTAAGGCGCAACCGGTTCGGGCGTCTCCGTTGCTCGGCCACGCCGCCCCGGTTCGCGGACGCCGGGCGGCGATCATCGGGCGCGACGTCGATCTCCAGCAAATGGAGCTGGTTGCCCGGCGGGCGCTTGGTGAGCAGCGACCGTTCCTGGTCAGCATCATCGCGCCGGCCGGGACCGGCAAGACGCGGTTGCTCGAGGAGTTCCTCGAGCGACTTCCCGCCCTCGACCCGACGGCCACGGTCGCGATTGCCCAGTGCTTGCCATACGGGCAACGGCTGACCTACTGGCCGCTGCGCGCCGTCCTGTTCCGGCTCATTGGCGTCGGTGACGACGCCAAGGCGCATGAAATCCGCGAGGCGATCCGGCGATGGCTCGCCGGGTCCGGGCTGGAGGCCGCGGATCGGGAAGCGGAGCTGCTGGCGGCGACGGTCGGCGCCGGCGAGACCGAGGTCAGCGACCGATCGACCCTGCTCGCCGCCTGGCGCACCGCCTTCGAGATCGCGGCGCGCCGATCTCCACTCGTCCTGGTGTTCGAAGATCTCCATTGGTCCAGCGACAGCCTGCTCGATCTTTTCGAGTTCGTGATGCAGCCGCGCGGCGATCTCCCGCTGCTGATGATCGCCCTGACTCGCCCGGAGCTCCTCGACCGGCGCCCTGGATGGGGCGGAGGCCGGCGCAACTATGTTTCCCTGTCGCTGGAGCCCCTCACGGACCAGATGACGGCGACCCTGGTGAAGGATCTTCTTCCCCTATCCTCGCCGGAGCAAATCCAAACGGTCGTGAGCCGGGCGGAGGGGAATCCGTTCTTCGCCGGCGAGCTCGTGCGTTCGCTTCAGGAGCGGCCCGACCTCGATCGGCTTCCCGATACCGTCCAGGCCACCGTCGTTGCGAGGCTCGATCTGCTCAAACCTGATGAGCGGCGCACGGTGCAGCTCGGCTCAGTCTTCGGCCGATCCTTTCGACTTGGTGGCGTGACAGCCCTGGAGCCGGCCCTGACCGCGCTCGACAAGATTGCTGACCAGTTGATGGATAAGGAGCTGGTTCGTGCCGGCGGCGGTGACACCTACGCCTTTCGGCACATCCTGATCCGTGAGGTTGGCTACCAGACCTTGACGCGCGCCGACCGCGGCCGCCTGCACGCGGCCGCGGGGGCGTGGCTCGAAAGCCAGGCTGAGGGGCGGCAGGAAAGCCTGGCCGAACTGATCGCGTACCACTACCGAGAGGCTGCCCTGCTGGCCACGGCGCAGCGGCCCAACGATCAAAAAACGCTGCTGGTGCGCAGCAAGGCCGTCGATTGGCTGAGCCGTGCGGCGGAGGTCGCCGCGGCGGCGGCGGCGTCGCAGGAGGGAGCCCGCCACCTCGGAAGCGCCATCGAGCTGGCAGAGCGAACGCGGTTGCCTGAACTCTATGAGCGATTGGGCGACCTGGGCCAGTCTGGCGACTTCGCGGTCAGCGCCTATCAGACGGCTCTCGACCTGTGTCGGGAGCAGGGCCGGCCCGCCAAGCAGGAGCTCCGGGTCATCACCGGTCTGCTGACCTTTTACACCAGGTCCCAGGGGTCGATCGGAAACCGGCTTTCCCAGCAGGCGATGGCGCGGCTCCGCGCCGAGGCGGCGTCGCTCGCCGCCCGGGTTGACGACCAACGAACGCTGGCGGCGTACCTGACGGCGGACGCCTTCTATCCATTCTGGCTGGCCGGTGGCGGCATCGCGGCGACCGGCGCCGAGCTCGCCGCGGCGCGAGCCGCGGCCGGGCACGCCCTTGAGATCGCCAGGCGGCTGGATGATGCCAACCTGCAAAGCATGGCGCTCGACGCCCTGTCCGGTTGCGACCAGATCATCGGCGACTGGCGGTCCTGCCGCGAGCGCGCCCGCGAGCGCCTCACCCGGGAGGACCGCCTGAGCATGGTTGAAAAGGTGGATGCTCACGCCGTCGCCACCTGGGCTTCGTGCATCCTCGGCGACCTCGATGACGCGGACAAAATGGCCAGCTCCGGTCTGGCGCACATTCAGCCGGGGCAGGTGCCGGCCTGGACCCTGCACCTGGTTGTCTGGCGCATATACGCGCTGACGCTCCTGGGCCGCTGGGATGAAGCCCTATCGATGGGCGAGCGGGCTCGACAGCTCTGGCTCGAGGCAGGAAAACCCTCCGCGGGATATGCCCTTCGGGGACTCGTGGCCCTCGTCGATATCGGGCGGGCGAGGCAGGATGCGCCCCTGATCGAGACGTACGCCGGCATCGTCCAAGCAATCATGAGCGGCTTTCCCCAGGATCACCCCAATCGACCGTGGGCCGGCCTCGCCCGGGGAGACCTCGACGCCATCGGCGAGGCACTGCATGCGGCGCAAATCGATAGCCTGGAACAGGTCGAACGGGTTGAACGGGTGCTGAGTTTCGCCCTCGATCGGGGACAGCCACCCGCGCTGGAGCGCCTGAACGCGATTCTCGAACTGGCGGAACAGGGTTCGTTGCGTCCTCTGGAGGCGCAGGCTCGGCGGGGTCGCGGCCTGCTAATCGAAGATCCTCGTGAGCTGAAGCGGTCCCTGGAGCTCTGGCGAGCCTGCGGGGCCGTGCCCTATGCCGCACGCGTGCAGTGCGAACTCGCGCTCCTGACGAACGACCGGCTCGCCTTCGACGGAGGTGCCACAGTCCTCGAGCGCCTGGGAGATCTTGACCAGTTGAGTCGGTACGATCGTCGTCAGGTAGGCTGACTCGATGCCGCATCCAGACACGCTTGCGGTGCACGGAGGTGAGCCGCCGGTCGATCGTCCTGGGGCGCCGGCTATCCCCGATATCGCGGTCTCGTCGGCGGGGCTCTATCCGGATCTGGAGACGCTTGACCAGGCGATGGCGGGGCATCGCGGCTACGGCCGCTGGGGGACGGCGAATCACCGGCAGCTGGAGGCTGCCGTTGCCACACTCGAAAGTATCGGATTCAACGGTGCGTTGGATGCCCAGGCGACCGCCTCGGGAATGGCGGCGATCGCCGTCGCCCTCCTGGCCGAGGTCAATGGGGGAGACCACGTCCTCGCGGCGCAGGACTGCTACGGGACGACCCTCACCTTCCTCCGCGATGACCTGCCACGCTTCGGCATCAGCAGCACGATCGTCGATTTCCAGGACCTCGACACGGTCCGTGCGGCGATCACGGAGAAGACCCGGGTGCTGCTCTGCGAGATCTGCACGAACCCGCTGATCCGCGTGCCGGATCTCGAAGGGCTTGCGAGAATCGCTCATCAGACCGGGGCGCTGCTGATCGTCGATAACACCATCCCGACGCCAGTGTTGAGCCAGCCGTTTCGGTGGGGTGCGGACGTCGTCCTGCACAGCGCCACCAAGAACCTCAGCGGCCATGCCGATGTCATCGGCGGCGTGATCGTCGGCCGCCCGGCCTGGCTCGAGGGTGCGCGGGCCTTTGCCCAGACCTTCGGACCAACGCTTGGACCGTTCGAGGCCTGGTTGACCCTGCGCGGCATTCGAACGCTGGCGGTGCGGATGGAGCGCCACAGCGCCAACGCGCGCGCGCTCGCCCGGTTTTTCGAGCGGCACGACGGGGTCGCCGCGGTGCATTATCCCGAGCTCGAGAGCAGCCCGTTTTGCGCTCGGGCCCGGCGGCTGCTGCCCGACGGTGCTGGGGCCCTCCTGTCCTTCGAGCTCCGCGGTGGCAAGCCGGCTGTCGGGGCGATGGTGCGCCGGTTGCGCCTGGCGCGCCTGATGCCGAGCCTGGGCCACGTCGCGACCACCCTCAGCCACCCGGCATCGACCTCGCACCGCGGGCTCGACGCGTCCGAGCAGGCGCGGGCGGGGATCGGTCTCGGGCTGGTCCGCTGCTCGGTTGGGCTCGAGCGGATCGATGACCTGCTGGAAGACTTCGAGCAGGCGCTCCATGAGTGAGGCGGGCCCGTATCGCAAGTCGGGCTTCTTCAACAACCGGGTCATGAACCCACTCCTGGCCGGCCTTGGGCTAGCGCCGTCGATTCGCGTGCGCGGTCGCACCTCGGGCCGGCTCTACACCATGCCGGTCTTACCGCTCGACTACGAGGGCCAGCGCTATCTGGTCGCGCCCCGCGGCAACACCCAGTGGGCGCGGAACCTGCGGGCCGCCGGCCGGGGGGAGCTACGGATCCGTGGCCGGACGCAGAGGTTCACCGCCACTGAGATCCCGGCGGCGGAGCGAGGCCCGCTGGTTCAGGCGTACGTCCAGCGATATGGATCGAAGTACGGCGGCTTCGTCGCGAAGGAATTCGCGGCCATGCCCGACCCAGCGGACCACCCAGTCTTTCGGCTCGACGATTCCCCTAGGACGCCTTGACGACGTAGGTCCCGGCGATCTTGTCGTGCCAGCCCTGCTTGTTGGCATCGAAGGCCGCCCAGATCAGGCCGATCAAGAGGCAGAGGGCCGAGATCACGAATCCGACGTACCGCACGAGCGCCTGGGTGATGCTCAGGTCGGAGCCGTCGGTCCGGATCACCCGGATGTGTAGGAGCCTGCTTCCGATCGTCTGGCCCGGCCAGGGGCTGTTGCTCGACCAGAAATAGGTGTAATACAGGATCCCGAGCAGGGTCTGGATGCCGAACCGGCCAGAGGGATTGCCGTTGAAGGCGATGTTGATGATGCTGGTCACGATGCCGAGGAGGATTCCGTCGATAAGAATGGCGACGAAGCGAATCCAGAAGCCGGCCTTGGCTCCCGTTGCGGCGGCGGGAACGGCAGTTGCCATGCAAACTCCTTTTGAGAACGATCCGGTGAACGAATTCGGCGGCAGTATAGCGCGTCGCCGCAGGCCATAACCAACTCGAAAAATCGAGCCGCGCGAAGTGATCCCTAGAATTGACGTAATGCCCCATCGCGCCCTCTCCGTCGTGGAAAACCTGCCGGAGCAGTCGATCCTCGAGCGGATCGGCAACACACCCCTGATCCGGATCCGGTTGCTCGAAAAAGAGTTCCCGCACATAACCTTTTACGCCAAGGCCGAATGGTTCAACCCGGGCGGTTCGGTCAAGGATCGGCCGGCGCTCCGGATGATCGAGGAAGCCGAGCGCACCGGCGAGCTCACCGTGGAGAAGGTCATCCTGGACTCGACGTCGGGCAATACCGGCATCGCCTACGCCTTGATCGGCGCGGCCAAGGGCTACCAGGTCAAGCTCGTCATGCCCGCCAACGTCAACGAGGAACGCCGTGAGATCGTCAACGCCTTTGGCGCCGAGGCTATCTTCACGCCGGCCCTGGAGGGCTCGGATGGCGCGATCCGGGAGGCGCACCGGCTTCGGGAAGAATCGCCCGGCGTGTACTTCATGCCGGACCAGTACAACAATCCGTTCAACTGGCGATCGCATTTCGACACCACCGGCCCCGAGATCCTGGAGCAGACTCACGGGGAGGTCACCCATTTCATTGCCGGCATCGGCACCAGCGGCACCCTGATGGGAATCGGCCGCTTCCTCAAGCGCCATAACAAGGCGACCCGGGTTATCGCCGCCGAGCCGGACGACGCGCTGCACGGGCTGGAAGGCCTCAAGCATATGCCCAGCTCGATCGTGCCCGGCATCTACGATCCGAGCGTCTACGACGAGAAGGTGAGTGTGCCGACCGAGGCGGCCTACGAGCTGGCCCACGACCTGGCCCGCTCGGAGGGATTACTCGTCGGGAACTCATCCGGCGCGGCGCTCTATGCCGCGCGCGAGGTCGCCCGCCGAACCTCGGAGGGCGTCTTCGTGATGGTCTTCCCCGATGGCGGCGATCGCTACCTGAGCTCGGGGTTGTACCGCCGAAAGTTTTGAGGCTGCGCATCCCGGCCGCGGTGATGACGGAGCTCCGCCGTCACCTGGAAGCCGGCTATCCCCATGAGGCGTGTGGCGCCCTGATCGGCCGTGCCGACGACGAGGCGCACACGGTCACCGAATTCCGGCCCATGCGTAATACGATTACCGACCGGCCCTGGGACCGGTACGCGCTCGACCCGCTGGAGCAGCTCCGAGTGCAGAAGGACGCCGAAGCGCGGGGGCTGGAGATCATCGGCTTCGCCCATAGCCACCCGGACCATCCGGCCGTCCCTTCGAAGTTCGACCAGGACCACGGCTGGTCGTTCTACAGCTACCTGGTGGCCTCGGTGCGCAAGGGCGGGCTCGCCCAGGCTCGCTCCTGGCGGCTGCGCGAGGCGACGTTTGAGGAGGAGCCGCTCGAGCTGACTTAGGATTCGGGGTTGGTCGATCGGTGCCGCGCGAGAAAGTATTCGGGGACCGAATTCATCGGCGGCCGCTCCTTGTCTTCGATCTCTTTCTGCTCGATCCAGTAACGCTCGTCCTCGTAGTGGATCAGCTTCATCGTCTTGTTGACTTCTTCGACGAGGTGGATCCGGTGACGGTCGCCAAGGTGTTTGAGCCCGACCTGCATGATGGCGAAGGCCATCTTCGAGAGATCGAAAAGCGTCTGGTTACGGTGAACCCGCATGCCGAGGTCGACCTGGGCGATCGCCCGCAACCCGTACGCCTCGGAAATCGCCAGCAGCAGGCCGAGTTCGACCCCATAGCCGCTGAAGAACGGGACGCTTTCCAGCACACGACGGCGCCCGGCGTATTCGCCCGAAAGGGGTTGGACCAGGCCCGAGAGCTCGGGGAAGAAGAGATTGAGCAATGGCCGGGCGGCCAGCTCGGTGACGCGACCGCCGCCCTGGGCCTGCACCTCGGTGCCGTATTGCAGGGGCCGCCGGTAGAAGCCCTTGACGTAGTGGATCTCCGGGTCGCTCAGCAGCGGGCCGAGCAGCCCATAGACGAACTTGGGCGCGATATTGCTGATGTCCGTGTCGACCCAGCAGATCAGGTCACCCTTGAGTACATAGAGGCTCTTCCAGAGCGCCTCGCCTTTGCCCTGGAACGCGCCGTAGCGCGGCAGGATCTCCTGGTGCTGCACCACGGTGACGCCGGCCCGCTCGGCGATCGCCGCGGTCCGATCCGACGACCCGGAGTCGATCACGACGATCTCGTCAAGCAAGGGAACGCGATCCATCAGCGCGTATTTGAAGGTCCTGATGACCTTGCCGACGGTGTTCTGCTCGTTGAGGGTCGGCAGGCCGAGGCTGATCGTGATGCCCTGGCGCTGCTTGAGGTCGACCAGCCGCCGCAACTCGGCGAACTCCTTGCTGTGGAACGTATTTTCCGCAAACCACCGATCGACCCGCTCGGCGGCGGCCGCGCGGCTCTCGACCCGGTAGGGCCGATCCGGGTCCTTGAGCGCCGCGACCGGGCCGCCGGCCTTGGCCACCATGACGCTTCCGCTCAGCCGGCGCAGCAGCCGGTTGATGGGCGCCCCGAGCACCATCGGCCGGTGCATCAGGCTCAAGGTCGCGCCCAGCACGATCAGCTGGTGGGAGGCGGCTTCCCGCACGATCGCCTCGCGGACAGAAGTGGACAGGACCGTCTGCCGTCGCACCGGGACGTCGACGCGGCTGGAGAGCTTCAGGAAGGCGGCTTCCTCACGCGCCCGGGTCTCGCTGGAGATCCGGGGATTGAAGACGTGGAGGACGCAGAGCTCGGCTCCCGTCTCCTGGCAGACGGTACTGGCCAGCCGCAGGGCCAGCTCGGCGTTCGGTCCGCCACGAACGGGCACCAGGACACTCTTGATCGGCGTCGTGTCGGGGCGTACCAGCGCGACGTCGCAGGGCGGTTCGACGAGGAGATCCTCGACGGCATTCGTCCAGGCGCCGTCCGCCTGGCCGCGGCCGGTTCCGGCCTCGAGCACCAGAAGGTTCGTATCCGTCTCGAGGACCGCCTCGCGGATGCCCTGGGCCGCGACGTGCGCGATCCGAACCTGGCCGCGCAGCTCTCCGGGCCCACGCTCCGCATAGCGGGTGATTCGCGAGAGCAGAGTGCGATAGGCGCGGGCGACCTCGACGCCTTCGCTCAGCGGGCGGTCGGGCGCCATCTCGATCACCCCCAGGAGCGTCCCCCGCGAATCCTCGGCATTCAAAAAGGGCGAGGCAGCTTTGAGCAGGGGCCCCGTGCGTGCCGGGTTGATCGTCGGGATCAGGACCCGGTAGTGACTCACGGGCGCATGAGCAGCGGGATGAGACGCTCGCGGACGATGGTGTCCCAGGAGAGGTCGTGCAGCACGCGTCGACGCAGACGCGTCGTGTCCTCCCGCAGGCTCGCCAGCACCGCCTCACTGAAGCCCGCGGCACCCGAGTCGATCGGGACGTAGCGCGGGCCGGTGGGGGCGATCTCACGAAAAACGGGAAGGTCGGTACAGACCACGGGAGTTCGAAAGATCGCGGCTTCCGCCAGTGGCAGCCCGAAACCCTCGCTGGTGCTGGGCAGGGTCACGACGTCACTCAGCATATAGAGGTCCGACAGGGTCGCCGCGTCGACGGCAAAGGTGGCCTGCGCCCCGGCGGGCTGCAACTCGAATAAGAACAAGACCGCGTCGTCGAGGCCGAGCCGGTGCGTTAACGCCTTCAATTCGTTGACGTAGTCGCCCGCGTTGGGATTGTGCGGCCCGGGCGGCCCGGTGATCAGGAGGCGCACCGTCTGGCCCGTCGCCCGTACCGCGGCGGCCGCCTCGATCGCCCATTCGAGGTTCTTGCGCCTGGTGATGCGGACCGGGGCCAGCATCACGACGTCGGCCTGATCGAGGTGGAGCCGATCGACCAGCGACCGCGTCGCCGGGCCGATGCGCAGCAGGCTCTCCGCGTCGATCCCATTGGGGATCACCCGGTCGGTCGGTTGGGGGACGCCGGTCAAGGCGTGCCATTCGTCGCGGCGCTGGCTCGAGATGAAGATCGGCGTGATCCTGGGGTGCTGGCGCCGGAGGTAGGACCAGGGCTCGCCAGGGTGCATCTCGGATGCATACAACGGGTTGACCCAGCTGAGATCGTGAACCCACGAGATCAGCCGGGGGGTCGGCCGGTCGGCCAATTCCCATAGGACCGACGTGAGGGCCAGGTTGAAATGCAGGCTCAGCACGTTGTGAATGATCAGGACGTCGAGCGCACCAAGTTGCGGTTCGAGGCGGGTGTGCAGGGAGTCCCGCAGGACATCAAAGCCCGCGGAAACCTCGCCGCGGTCCAGCGCCTCGCGGGTGGCCACGACGTCGCGATGCTTCGAGTCGAGCTCCGGAATCAAGACCAGCTGGATGGCGGTCGGCGCGGGAAGGGGCCCACCGCGGCCGCTGAGGATGGTGACGGGAGAGCCGAGCGCGCTCAGCCGTCGCGCCTGCTCGTAGAGAATGGTCTCGACGCCGCCGATCACCGGCGGGCACGTGTAATGGAGCAGGCCGACCCGAGGCAGAGGCGCCATCGCCCGGCTCAGGTGATCAACGGTGGTTCGTCGAGGACCACGGTGAGGTCGTCAGGCTTCTCCAGCACCTCGACCTGCGGCCGACCGCCGTTATAGGCGACCGTGAACGAAAGCCGCCCGTTGCCGACCCGCATGCCGCGTACCTCGACGGTCCGGGCCTGGCCAAATGGGATGGGGTTGAGGTAGATGCGTCCGGCGGTGGCGTCCGGCACGATGCCCAGCGCGCTTTGCAACAGGTGGAAGGCGGCCCCGGCGCCCCAGGCCTGTGGGTTGCAGGAGACGAGATATTCGGCCGGACCGTTGTTGAAGCGTTGGTCACGCCGGAAGCCACAGAAGAGCTCGGGCAGACGGTAATCCGGCATTCGGAAACCGGCTTCCATGATGCCTTCGATCACCTGGCCGGCAGCGACGGTATGGCGATAGCGGCGCAACCCGGCGACCGCAATCGAGTTGTCGTGGGGCCAAACCGTGCCGTTGTGGTAGCTCATCGGGTTGTAATGGGGGGACTCGGTCGACAGGGTCCGGATGCCCCAGCCGGAAAACATGTCGGGACTCATCAGCCGGTCGCGCAGCAGCTCCGCGCGCTCAGGATCGCAAATGCCCGCCCACAGGCAATGCGCCGGGTTCGAGGTGATGGAGGGGACCGGCACCTTCGATCGATCGAGCGCCTGGGCGTAGAACTGCTCTTCGTCGAGCCAGAAGTGCCGTTCGAACCGACGCCGCAACTCGCCGGCTTCGCGAGCCAGGCGCTCCGCCATGGGGCGCTGTCCCATTCGCTCCAGGATCCGGCTCAAGCCTAATTTCGCCTGGTAGACGTAGCCCTGGACCTCGACCAGGGCCGCGGGCAGCTCCGCCGGACGCCCGTCCGGATACAGAAGCGAGTCCGACGAATCCTTCCAGCCCTGGTTTCGTACGCCGCCGCGAGCGCGTTCCGCGTATTCCACGAACCCGTCCCCGTCGGCATCGCCATACCGGTCGATCCACGCCAGCGCGCCGAGCGTGGCGGGCAGCAGCTCGACGAACAGGTCGGCATCGTTCAGCCAATCCATCATTTCGACCAGGCAGATGAGAAAGAGGGGCGTGGCATCGACGGTGCCGTAATAGGGGGTGTGGGGAATCCGCTTGAGATTGGCCAGCTCGCCGTATCGGATCTCGTGCAGGATCTTGCCCGGCTCCTCTTCGCGGTCGCGATCGATGATCCGTCCTCGGCGTTGCGCCAGGTAGCGCAGTGTGCCCCGGGCGATCTCGGGATTGACCATCAGCATCTGGACCGATGTGATCAACGAATCGCGCCCGAACGGGACGCTATACCAGGGGATGCCGGCCATTGGGAGCAGCCCCGTTTCGAACTCTTCGACCAGGATCCGCAGGTCCATCTGGCTCCGGCGCAGCAGTCCTCGGTCGAGAAAGGCGTTATCGGTGGTGATGGCGGTCGTCGACTCCTGCCAGTAACGATAGGAGGCTTGCAGCGCAGCCAGTGCGTCATCCTGCAGGAAGGTCACACCCGGCTCGCCATCTTCGATCTGGGGGATGACGTCGATCATCAGGCGGACCGTTTCTTTGGGCGCCAGCCGGTAGACGTACGTCAGCGTGTTCGGGTCCGAGCTGGTTGGCGGTTGATCGACGAAGACCTGCGTTTGCCGGGAGATCCGATCGAGGCCGTCATAGCCAAAGGTGATGCCGTGGTCGGTGACCTCGGGCGGACGGCGGGTTCCGAGCGGCTGCGAGGCGAAGCCATGCAGAGCGCCGACGCTGCCGCGAACATCGAACATGTCGAGGAAATCCGCATCAACGTGCAGCGAGCACTCGATCTCGACCTGCTCGCTGCCGCAGTTCTGGATGCCGATCCGCTCGTGCAGCCCGCCCTGGATGAAGCGGGTGCGGCGGATGCTGAGGCTCTGCTGTGGGATCCGGCGCTTGCCTTCATCGAGCAGCAGCACCGGGTTCACCATCTGAAACGTCGCTACATATGACTCGTCGACCGATGAGGAGAGCAGTATCGGCTGGAGTCCGTTCAGCCGAAATTCATAAGCGGAGAGGAACCTCGTGTCCGAGAAATACAGCCCGAGTCCCTTGCTGTTCTCCGCCGGAATATCGCCCATCTCGTCGGAAACGACCATGATCCGGTTCTCTTTGAGAACAACCCGGCCGTCCGGCACGGTGCCTATTATAAGTTCGCATTCCCGAATTGCTTACGCTTCGGTAGTTGATATGGTGATACTCATCGCGGCGATCTGATGGCGGCGCCTCTGGTTGCCATCGTCGGACGCCCCAACGTGGGGAAGTCCGCCCTCTTCAATCGGATCATTGGTGAACGTCGCGCCATCGTCGATCCGATGGCCGGCCTCACCCGCGATCGCCTCTACGCCGAAGCCGAATGGCGCGGTCGGCGGTTCGTCATCGTGGACACCGCCGGCCTGGTGCTGGGCAAGGACCGCGACGAAGTGCCGGCGCAGCGCGAGCTTCGGCGCCGAATGGAAGAGCAAAGCCGGCTGGCGATCCAGGAGGCAGACATCATTATTTTCGTTCTCGACGTTCGCGAAGGGCTGACCGCGGTCGATCGGGATATTGCAGAACTATTGCGCCGGTCTCGCACGCCGGTGCTGGTGGTGGCCAACAAGACCGACGGTCGTGATCGCGAGGTGCTGGCCAATGAGTTCTACGAGCTCGGCCTCGGTGATCCGATCGCCATCTCGGCCTTGCACGGCACCGGCAGCGGCGACCTGCTCGACACCGTGGTCGAGCTGCTCCCCCCGCCCCGGCCGGAGGTGGTCGATGACGCGATCGCCGGCCGCTTCGCCATCCTCGGCCGCCCCAATGTTGGCAAGTCGTCGCTGCTGAACGCCCTTTTGGGAGACGAGCGAAGCCTGGTCACCGCGGTCCCCGGGACGACCCGGGATCCGGTCGACACGACACTCGATTTCAAAGGCGAGCGCGTCCTGCTCATCGACACGGCCGGCATCCGACGGCACGGCCTCACCCGCGGCGTGGAGCAGTACTCGCTGCTCCGCGGCCTCCGGGCGATGGAGCGGTCTGATGTCGGCTTGCTGGTGCTGGATGCCGCGGACGGGATCACCGCCCAGGATTTGCATATTGCCGGCTACGTGGTGGAGGCTGGCCGTGGGCTGGTCGTGGTGCTGAACAAGTGGGACCTGCTGCCCACCGAAGAGAAAGAAGAGAAAGTCTGGCGCAAGCGGATCAAGGAGCAGTTCACCTTCGCCCCCTGGGCCCCGATTTCGTACATTTCGGCCAAAACCGGCCAACGCGTCGCCCAGCCGCTCGAGGTTGCCCTCAAGGTGGTCGCGGAGCGCGATCGGCGCATCTCGACGCCGGAGTTAAACAAGTGGCTTCGCACAACGCTGGGGCAGCGTCAGGTGCCGACCCGCAAAGGGAAGCGGCTCAACGTGCTCTATGTGACCCAAGCGGAGGCGGCGACGCCGACATTCGTCTTTTTCGTGAACGAACCGGAGCTCGTGCACTTCTCGTATCGGCGTTTTCTCGACAGTCAGCTCCGCAAAGCCTTTGGCTTCGACGGTACGCCGCTCCGGCTGGTCTTCCGCAAGCGCGGCGAGGGCTGAGCTTTCTCGTTCTGTTTGACTCGCGCCTTGACCAGTCTTTCGACCAGGGGGATGGGCAATGGCTGGTCCAGTGGGACCTGCACGGTAGCTTTGGCCGCCATATAGGGCTTCAGTTCTTCACGGTGGGAATTTTGCCTTGCGCGTCAGGCCGATCGAGCGTGTGCTGGGATCCGCTGCCGCGGCGGTTTGGTCAGCCAACGGCCTCCGGATCGTTCCAGCGTCCAGCCTTCCTCATGCAGCATTCGGTGGTGCCGGCCGCACACCAAGGCCAGGTTGTCCAGTTTGGTCTCGCCGCCACGCGACCACCAGACGAGATGATGCCCCTCGCACCAGCTGGCCGGCCGGTGACAGCCGTGGAAGACGCACTCCCGGTCTCGCGCGACCAGAGCCCGCCGCGTCGATGGCGGGATCTGCCGGTGCGCGTGGCTGGTCTCGCTCTCGAGCTCGGCCTTTCCCACCAGCCAGCTGACCGTCGCATCGCAACCATGGCGCTGCGCCGTCTCCGCCGGGACCGGCCCCGCGCCGTCCATCCGCGCTAGTGCTGCGCCAGGAACGCCCGCCAGGGTCTCGACGCTGGCCGTGATCACCAGGTGCGGCCGCTGCCCGCCGGTGCTGCCGACCTTCCCACCGCTGAGCGCCTTTCGGGCGAGGTCAATCATGGCGTCAGCGTGGCGCTGTCCTGAGTTGCGCTCATCGTCACGGTTGGGTGGTGGCATCACGGCATTGAGGGCGCTCTTCAAGGTCGCCCCGCCCTCGGCATCGAACAGGCCGTCCAGGCGCACCAGCCCGTCCTTGGGCTCGCTCAGGTGGAGGTAGCGGCGGCTGTACGCCCGGTTGCTTTCGTGTAAGGCGGCGGCGGCATCGGACCGGTGCTCGAACTCTTTGGCAATGGTGACGAACTGCCCCGGGTCGTGGGTCTGGGCCGCTTCTAGCAGCGTCGACTCAGCCTGTTGCACCGCCGCCGTTCCGACATGCTCCGCCGTCCGCGTCATGATCGCGACGTGCTGATAGCCCAGTTCGCCGCGCTGAAAGGCCTTCTCGGTCTCCGGCAACTGCTCCAGCTGCCGGGCAATCGCGACCCGTTCCATCGCCGCCCCACCGGAGAGCTTGCCGTGCGAGCGCAGCCAGGCGACCATATTCAGCGCGCCCTCGCTGGCCCAGGCGCGGGACTTCTCAAAGCGCCGCAGTGGCCCGGTGGCCATTGCCGCGGATCGATCAGAGAGTTCGAGCAACTTAATCGCGGCCGGCCCGCAGGCCTCATCCGACTGCCCTGCCAACCAGGCCGGAAGCCGGTCATACAAGCACGCGATCTGCTCCAGCAGGTTGCCTGACTCGGCCATGCTTTTATCGTGACGCATGACTGTGACAGCTGTCTGTCACAACCGGAAACGACGTTTTCAGTCGCCGGTTAACCGACGCTACGAGGCGATCGGCTAAGCCTGCCCCATCGTCGAGTGGGAAGAAATCGGGGAGACAGGATTTGAACCTGCGGCCCCTTGAACCCCATTCAAGTGCGCTACCAGGCTGCGCTACTCCCCGAAGCCGGACCTATTGTACGGCCTGACCTCGGGGACTCATGAACCACTCGCGGAACGATCGGCACCGGCCCTGATCATCAAACTGGATGAGAAAGAGGTTGTCAAAGACTCGATCTAGCTCGGATTTCGAGGCGTCCTTGAAGTACCGGCTTCGCCCCTGTGCAACCGCCAGATCGGCATCGATCGCGATCGGCTCGTAGCTGGCGTCGTAGGTCCCCGGCGGATCCTGGTCATCGACCCAGGAGGCGACGATGGCGAGCCGGCCGATGACCGGCGCCTCAAAGGGGTGGTAGCTGTAGGTTGCGTCCACCGTGAAGAGGGCCCCGATGGCGTTCGGGTCCTCGGTTTCCCAGGCCTTGACGTACGAGCGGAGCCAGGTGGTGACCGTCTCTTTCGTCAGCCCCATTTCGGACCCGGCGCTAGGAAAGCGGGGCGAGGAGGCTCTTGAGGTCGCCATCCAGGTTGGCGAGCGCTTCGTGAACTTCGAGCACGTCGTCGGCCGAGATGTTCGGCCTCCGGCCGGTCGCCCGGGTATGCAATTCCAGCTGGAGCTCGAACATCGCGCGACCGTCCTGGGCGTTCATTTTGGTTCTCCGACTCCCTGTTATTTGATACCGCCGATGTCACTATAGTAAGAAGTCCCATTGTGGCTGTCAAGTTACAGCACAGTGTTCGTTAAAGGCTGAACGGAGATCGGGCCCTGCCGGTTTCGGTCTAGCTGCGGCCGGCCTCGAGGCGATCTCGGCGGGCGTGGCCGCGAACGGTACGGAAGGCCAATCCAGCCCCGGTCATAAGGAACAGGCCGCCGATCAGGAGCGGGCCGACGGCGAGCGGGAGGAAGGCCGGGTTGTCGAGGTCGTTTTCGGCAAAGCCGAGGAAGGTCATCAACAGGATCGAGATCATGCCGAAGACGGTCGCCAGGAGGAAGGCCAGTAGCTCGATATCGGTGGCGGCCGGGAGCGTCGCCGTATGGCGGGCTCCCATCAGGCCGGCCCGGACCCCGAAGGCAAGCAGGGCGATGATGCTGAGGCCGGCGGCGGCCGTGAAGATGATGGCGACCACGATGATCGAGAAGATTCCCGAGCTGCTGACGCCCTGAACGAGATTCATCCCGGGAGATTTTACCCCGAGGGCTTGAGCGCTGCCTGAACGATCTTCTCTTCCTGGGCCCGGTGGGCGATCGCGTAGCCCTCGCTCGGGCTCGCCCGCTCCGGGCGGCCGACGTAGCTGAGCGCCAAATGTTTCGGCAGTTTCGGCTCCAGGCGCCGCTTGACGTGCGTCCACGCGCCCATGTTCATCGGCTCCTCCTGGACCCAGATCAGCTGTGTGACGTTCGGATACTTTCCGATCACGCCGAGCAGGTCGTCGGTGCGGAGCGGCTCGAGCAACTCCAACCGAAGGATCGCCAGATCCTTCGCCTCGGCCCGCAGCGGGCTGCCGATCAGGTCGTAGTAGACCTTGCCGCTGCAGAGGATGATCCGGGTCACGTCAGCCCGGTGCTCGGCCATCATCGGATCGTCGAGGACGCGTTTGAAGCCATTGACGCTGAAGTCGTCGAGTTTCGACACCGAGGCTTTCGACCGGAGCAAGCTTTTCGGCGTCATGATCACCAGCGGCCGTGGCCGCATGTGCAGCGCCTGACGCCGGAGCGCGTGGAAGTACTGTGCCGGGGTGCTGGGGAAAAAGACCCGGATGTTGCCTTCGGCCGCGAGTTGGAGGAAGCGCTCGAGGCGGGCGCTGGAGTGCTCGGGACCCGCGCCTTCGTAGCCGTGGGGGAGGAGCAGCGTAAGCCGGGATGGCTGGCCCCATTTCGCCAGGCCGGAGACGATGAACTGATCGATGATGATCTGCGCCCCGTTGGCGAAGTCGCCGAACTGCGCTTCCCAGCAGACGAGCGATTCCGGCGCCTGCGCGCTGTAGCCATACTCGAAACCGAGCGCCGCGTATTCAGAGAGCGGGCTGTTATGCAGCTCGACCGTCGCGGTCGCGCCAACCAGGTGCTGGATCGGCGCCCAGCGCTTGCCGGTCTTCGGGTCATGGAAGACCAGATGGCGCTGGCTGAAGGTGCCGCGCTCGGTGTCCTGTCCTGTCAGGCGAACCGGGATCCCGCCTGTCACCAGGCTGGCGAAGGCAAGTTCCTCGGCCTGCGCCCAGTCGATCTCCCGCTCGGCGAGCGGCGTGCGTCGCCGGTCCATCTGCTTGGCCAGCTTCGGGTGCACCGTGAAGCCGGTTGGGACCGCCAGCAGCTGCCGGGCTAGCGACTCCAGCGTCTCCGCGGACACCATCGTCTTGATGTCGGTCTCGGGGCTGGGGTCCATCGGCGGTCGGTGGATCTCGGGGGCGTGGGCCGCGCTCGTCTTGACGTTCTCGTGCGCCCCTTTCAGCCGTTCGTCGGCGACAGCGGCGCGCGCCTCGGCATCGTCCGCCGTCAGCAGGCCTTCCTCGATCAACTGGGCAGCGAAGAGCTCCCGGACCGAGGGATGATCTTTGATCGCGTCGTACATCAGCGGCTGGGTGTAAGCGGGCTCGTCGGTTTCGTTGTGGCCGACGCGCCGGTATCCGATCAGGTCGATGACGACGTCGCGGCCGAACTTCTGGCGGAAGGCGACCGCGAGCCGTACCGCGCTGACGCAGGCGGTGATGTCATCCGCGTTGACGTGCACGATCGGCAGGTCGAAGCCCTTGGCAACATCCGACGCGTAGCGGGTGGAGCGCCCTTCCTCCGGGCTCGTGGTGAAGCCCACCTGGTTGTTCGCGATCAGGTGGAGCGTTCCGCCGGTCGTATAGCCAGCCAGCTTCTGCAGGTTGAGCGTCTCGGGCACCACGCCCTGGGCGGCAAACGAGGCATCCCCGTGGATCAGGATCGGCACCGTGCCGACGCGGTCCATGTACAGCTCCGCCCCTTTGCGGCGGGTCTGCTGGGCGCGGGTCCAGCCTTCGACGACGGGATCAACCGCCTCAAGGTGGCTCGGGTTGGCCAGCAGGCTGACCGAGACCTGCTTGCCATTGGGCGTGACGTAGGTGCCCTCGGCCTCGGCGTGGTACTTGACGTCCCCGGTGGTATCGCCGGCCACGAGTCGCTCCTGGCCCTGTTCGAACTCGACGAGGATCGATTCGTAGGGCCGGTTGACGACGTGCGCGATCACGCTCAGACGCCCGCGGTGCGCCATGCCCATGACCACCTGGCGGGCGCCGTTGTCGGCGAACAGCTGGAGCGCCTCTTCGAGCATGACGACCATCGAGTCGAGGCCCTCGATCGAGAACGTCTTCTGGCCAAGGAACGCCCGCCGCAGGTAGCGGTCCATCGTCTCGACCTTGGTCAGCCGGCCGAGGAGCTGCAGCTTGCGCTCGGGTGAGAGCGGCTGCCGGTAGCGCCCCGACTCGATTTTTTCCCGGAGCCAGTTGCGCTGTTCGTGACTGGAGATGTGCTCGATCTCGTAAGCGATCATCCCGCAGTAGGTCTCATGCAGGTGGGGCAGCGCCTCCGCCAGCGTGTCCCCGGGAACCCGGACGCGAAGCACCGCCGACGGAACCGTTTCCATTGTGGCGGGCGTCAAGCCGTGATTCATCGGATCGAGCGACGGGTCGCCGGATGGTGGCGTGCCCAGCGGATCGAGCCGCGCCGCGAGGTGGCCGTGGCTGCGGTAAGCGGCCACCAGCGCCATCCCGGCCGCAACCGCGCGAAGCATTTCGGCCTCGGCGGTGGGGGAGACGGTTGTGCCGGTCTCGCCGGCAACCGCGGCGGCGCGAGCCGGTTCGTTGGCACCAGCCGGGATCGGCACGCGCATCGACTCGAAGAGGGATTCATAGAAGCCGTCCGCGCCGGCCAGGAGCTCCTCGATGCGGCGCAGAAATTCTCCGGATTCGGCGCCCTGGATGACGCGGTGGTCGTAGGTGCTGGTCAGGGTCATCACCTTCGAGACGCCCAGCTGCCGCAGCCCGGACTCGGCCAACGTGCTGAACTCGGGCGGGTAGCCGATCGCGCCGGTCGCCACGATCGTGCCCTGGCCCTTCATCAACCTCGGCACCGAGGCCGAGGTCCCGATGCCTCCGGGGTTTGTCAGGACGATGGTGGCGCCGCTGAGGTCGTCCGCGGCCAGCTTCCCAGTCCGCGACTTCGCGACCAGCGTTTCATATCGATCGCGGAAGCCGGCAAACTCGAGCCGATCCGCGTCATGGACGACGGGCACCATCAGGATGCGGCTGCCGTCCTGACGCTGGACATCGACGGCGAGGCCGAAATGGACGCCGCGCGCCACGCGGGTCGGGACGCCATCAAGGCGGTCGAAGGTCACCGCCATCGAGGGCACGTCTTTGACGGCACGAACGATCGCGAAGGCGACGACGTGCGTGTAGGAGACCTTCTCCGGCCGCCCGGCCGCCTGGATGCCCTGGTTCAGCTGGCGCCGCCGCTGGTCGAGGACGTCGACCCGCACCGTCCGAAAGCTGGTGGCGGTCGGCACCTCCCGGCTTTCCTCCATGTGCTTGACCAGCGCGCTCATCGCTCCGCGCAGGGGGATGGTGCCGGTGGGCAGTTGGGCAGAGGGGGCAGGCGTGGCGGGGTTTTCGGCCGAGGGCGCCGCCGCGTCGGTGCTCGGCTGCCCGGGCGGTGTCGCGCCCGCCGGGTGGGCCTCGATCACCTCGAGCACGTCGCGGCGCCGGATCGCCCCCTGCGGGCCGGTGCCCTTGATGGTGGCAAGGTCGATGCCGCGAGCCTTTGCCAGCAGGGCCGCGCCCTCGGTTGCCTCGGCGGGGACGGCGGGCTCGCCATTCGGCGCCGGGCGTGCCGGCGCAGCCGGGGTGGCCTCGCTCGTGGATTGGGCCGTCTTCGCCTCGGCCGGCTTGGCGGGTGGTGGCGCCGTGCTCGCCTGCTTCGGCGGTGCGGCGGCGGGGGCATCGTCGGCGCCGCCGACCTCGATCTCCGCCAGGGGCGCCCCGACCGCGATGGTGGCGCCGGCTTCCGCGAGAATCTTCAGCAGCTTGCCACTCTTGGGCGCCGGGACTTCGGCATCGACCTTGTCGGTCGTGACTTCGACAAGGCCCTCGCCTTCGCGGACCGACTCACCAACCTGCTTCAGCCACTTGGCCACCGTGCCTTCGGTGACGGACTCGCCCATCTCGGGCAGCGTGACCTGGACAGTCGACTGGGGCACGGTGAGATTCTACCCGCTAACATTGAATTCAAATGACGTTCAAGGCCAAGCTCCGCTCGAGCGAAGATGCGAGCCAGTCCCTACTCTGTCTGGGCCTCGATCCCGAACCCGACCTGATGCCAGCCAGCATTCCGCGTTCGCCTGCCGGAGTGGCGGGATTCCTCCGCGAGATCCTCGACGCTACGCAGGACCTGGTGGCCTGCTACAAGCTCAACCTGGCCTTCTTCGAACGCTGGGGCCGGGAGGGGAGTGGCCTGCTGGAGCAGGCGATGGGGATGCTCAAGCCCGGCATCCCAGTCATCTTCGACGCCAAGCGGGGTGATGTGGCCAGCAGCGCGCAGGCGTACGCGCATGGGATCTTCGGCGCCTGGGGTGCGGATGCCGTGACCGTCAATCCCTACCTCGGCCACGATGCGGTCGCGCCCTTTCTGGCGCACAAGGACAAAGAGATCTTCATCCTCTGCCGGACCTCGAACCCCGGCGCCAACGAATTCCAGCATCTTCGGGCGGATGGGGACGCGCTCTATCGCCATGTCGCCCGCGCCGCGGTCCGCTGGGACCACAACGGGAACGTCGGTCTCGTCGTCGGCGCCACTGCGCCGGCGGAGGTTCGCGACGTCCGGCAGATCGCCGGCGACCGACTGCTCCTCCTCCCTGGCATCGGGGCGCAAGGAGCCGACCTGCGCGCGGCCATCCGGGCGGCGATCCGCGGTGATGGCCGTGGGGTGATCGTCCCTATCTCGCGCGGCATCTTGTTTGCCGCCGGCAGCGACGACTTTGGCGCCGCCGCGCGCGCCGCGGCGATCTCGTATCGCGACGCGATCAACGCCGTGCGCGCCGACCCCGTGCCGGCTCGAGCCTAGCGAACCGCCATGCCCGGCATCGTCGCCGGCGCCCTGATTGCCCATCCGCCGGTGCTCGTGCCCGAGGTTGGCGGTCTGAGTGCGGAGCGGGTGGGGAGGACCGCCGCGGCGATGCGCCGGCTCGACGACATGCTGAGCGGCACCGACGGCGACCTCTTGATTGTGGTTTCGCCCCACGGCCCGGGCGGCATGTTCGAGCTGCCGGTGCGGCGTGGTCCCGAGGTATCTGGCGATCTCGGACGGTTTCGCGCACCGCATGTCAAGGTGGCCGCCAGCGTCGACGTTGACGGCAGCGCGCGGTTGGTGACCGCTGCCGGACAAGCGGGCTTCCGTTTGCGCTGGTCCGGCGACAACAACCTCGATCACGGCGTCGTCGTCCCGTTGCACGTCCTGCCGCGTACGAGTGCAGGCCGACTGGTGATCGTGCTCGGGATCAGCGGCTGGCCGCTCGAGCAATTTCACCGTTTTGGCGCCTGGTTGCACGGCCAGATTCTCGACCGAAATGCGATCTTGCTCGCCTCCGGCGACCTGTCCCATCGCCTCACCAGGGACGCGCCCTATGGCTTCCAAAAAGAAGGCGCTGTCTTCGACAACCTGGTGATCGAGGCGCTTCACACCCAGGACTGGGAATCGATCGGCCGGGTTGCCCCGGCACTGGCGGAAGAGGCAGGGGAGTGCGGACTCCGGCCCCTTGCCTTGCTCCTGGGCGCGGCTCGAGCCGCCGGCCTTCGCTCCGAGGTGCTGAGCTACGAGGGCCCGTTCGGCGTGGGGTATCCGGTGGTGCATTTCGGGAAGAACGGTGGCGTGTCGGACATCCAGGCGCTGGGGCGTCGAGCCATCGAAACCTACCTGAGCGAAGGTCGGGTCATCGATCCGCCAGAACCGGTCGCACCCGAATTGCAGCAACCGTCCGCGGCGTTCGTCACGCTCCGAAAGGCGGGGGAATTGCGCGGCTGCATGGGAAGCATCGTTCCGACACGACCGAGCGCGGCAGCGGAGATCATCCGCTATGCGATCGCCTCGGCTGTTCGCGACCCACGATTCGATCCGGTCACCTTGTCAGAGGTTGATCACCTGACCGTCTCCGTTCAGCTGCTCGACCCGCCGGAGCCCGTGGCGAGCCTGGCTGACCTCGATCCCACCGTCTACGGTCTGATTGCCCGCCGTGGCGACCGGCAGGCCCTGCTGCTGCCGGGCATCGACGGCATCGGGAGCGTCGTGGAACAGCTTGCCGCGGTCTGTCAGAAGGCCGGCATCGATCCAGGCGGGCCCTTGACCCTGGAACGGTTTCGGACGCGAACCATCTCATGATTGCCCTCCTGACGAATCCCGAGCAGGCCGCCCACGAGGCCCCCGGTCATCCGGAGCGGCCGGATCGCGTCCGCGCCACGCTCGATGCCATCAAGCATGCCGAGCTGGGCTTGTCCCCCAAGACCGCGTTGCCGGCGCCGGAGTCGCTCATCCGGGCGGTGCACGATCCCGCGTATGTCGAGCGGCTCGACCTGGCCGCCGAGCGTGGAGGAGGGTACCTCGACCCGGACACCTACCTGACGCCGCTCTCGATGCTCGCGGCGCGTACCGCCGCGGGGGCGGTCGCGAGCGGCGTCGACCAGGTGCTCGCCGGGACGGTTTCCAGCGCCTTTGCCGTGGTGCGACCGCCGGGTCATCACGCCGAAGTGGGTCGAGCGATGGGGTTCTGCCTGCTGAACAATGTCGCCGTTGGTGTGGCGGCGGCTCGCGCCCAGGGCATCAAGCGGGTTGCCATCATCGACTTCGACGTCCACCATGGCAACGGAACCCAACATAGTTTCGAGCGGGATTGCGACGTCTTTTATGCGTCGACCCATCAGGCGCCCTACTATCCCGGGACCGGGGCCGCGTCTGAGCGCGGCCTGCACGGAACCGTTCACAACCTCCCGCTCGAGGCCGGCAGTGGCGACCGTGAGTTCCTGAGCGCCTACGAGACGATCGTCGGTCCCGCGTTGGCCACGTTCAAGCCGGAGCTGATCCTGGTCTCCGCCGGCTTCGATGCCCATGCGGATGATCCACTCGCGGGCCTGCAGGTGACCACCGAGGCCTACGGCGAGCTGGCGACGATGATCCAGGGTTGGGCCCGGCAATACACGCAAGGCCGGAGCGTCTGGGCGCTCGAGGGCGGCTACGACCTGCCGGCGTTGGGGGCCTCGGTGGTCGCCTGCCTGCGAGCACTCAGCGCGAACCGCTGATACAATGACCCTCCCGATCTCGGTATGGGAGGCAGGAACCATGGCCAAGTCTCGCGACAAGGGCAAACGCGAGGTCAAAAAGAAGAAGAAGGAGAAGAAGCCGAAGGGCGTCAGCACGCCGTTCAGCAATCCGACCTTCACTCCGACTCCACGGCCTGAGCCCGGTCCATCGGGCGGGGCGGGAGCGCCGTCCGAATAGTTCCGCGAGTCGCCGGCGCCCTGGTGGCGCTGGGACTTCTGCTTTCCGCGGTGCCGGCACACGCGGAGGATCCAACCACGCTCGCCGACCGCCTGGCGCGAATTCAGCAGGCCCAGCAGCAGCAGCAACAACACCTGAGCGCGCTCCAGGCCCAGCAGGGCGACGTCCAGCAAAAGCTGGCCGCGCTGCAGGCGCAGCTGGCGCAGAGCACCGCCGACCTGGGGCCCGTCGCCGGCCAGGCGCAGGCACTCCAGCTGAAACTGGCGGACGCGACCACCCGCATCGTCAACGACCAGGCCAACTACGACCAGCACCTTAAGGCGTTCCGCACCGATGTCCGAAAGATCTACGCCCTTGGCGGCATGCGCTGGGTCGAGTTCATCTTTTCGGCGCGGAGCTTCGATGACCTGCTCAGCCGCACGATTTATCTGCAGCAATTGTCGGTCGGCGAATTCCAGATCGCCCGCAAGCTGCAGGCCGAGAAGAAGACGATCGAGGCCGAGCGGCAGCTGCTCGCCCAACAGCAGGCGGCGCTCGCCCCCTTGCTGGCGGCGCTGCAGGACCGGGCCAACGCGGTCGCCGGCCAGGTCGCCCAGGTCGCCAGCTATGACGACCAGCTCGACGCCCAGCGGCGCCAGACCCTGATCCAGCTCGCCGGGCTGAGCCGCCAGAGCCGTTCGCTGGCGGCGGCGCTCGACCGCTACCAGACGGAGGCGGCGCTGGCCGCGCTCAAAGGATCCGGGGCGGCGTACGGGACCACCTGCCCGGCCGCGGCGCCGGCCGGCTCGGTTCGATTCTGCGGCCACGGCTGGGGCCATGGGGTCGGGCTCGGGCAATGGGGCGCCAAGGGCATGGCGCTCGCCGGCTTGAACTATCGCCTCATCGACCAGCACTTCTACAGCGGGACCAGCTGGGCGAGCCTGGCGACGGCCAGCACGCCGATTCATGTCGCGGTCCTCTGGGGCACGGCGACCTACCGCGTGGTGGCCAATGGGCCGGCACAGCTCACCGCCGGCGGACGGGTCGTCACTCTCGCCCCCGGCCAGGTCGTGAGCCTGAACGCCGCCGGTGGCGTGCAGAAGATCGTGCCCACCAACCCCGGGACGCGGCTCGCGGTGTACGGGCCATCCGGTCTCTACCATCACTATCGCGGCAGCATCGTGTCGCAACCGAGTGGCCGCCTCGACTACATCATCAACGTGCTGCCGATCGAAGACTACCTGCGCGGCCTTGGCGAGGTGCCAGCCTCCTGGCCGCTGGAGGCAATCAAGGCGCAGATCGTGGCGGCGCGCTGTTACGCGCTGACGCACCTGGGGAGCACCGGGCTCTATGACGTCGACGACACCACCCAGTACCAGGTGTACCTTGGTGCCGACAACGAAAGCGGACCGCAGAACGCCGCCGTCGACCAGACCAGCGGGCAGGTGCTGATGTCGGGCGGCCATGTCATCGTCGCCTTCTTCTCGGCGTCCGACGGCGGGCATACGGCAAACGTCTCCGATGTCTTCGGTGGGTCGCTGGCCACCTACTCATACCTGCGGGGGGTCGCCGACCCCTGGGACATCGTGGCGCCGCGCCACACCTGGTACACGGGCACCTACAGCTACGCCACGCTGGAACGGATCTACTTCAGCGCCGCCGATATCGCCACCTACGGGCACCTGCGCGGTCTCGACCTCCACGACCGCGATTCCTCGGACCGGCTCAACACCGTTGGGCTCATCGGGTCGCGCGGCATCAAGCGCATCGGCGTCCAGGCCTTCCTGCACGGCTTCAACGCCTCAAATCTGACCGGCAGGGACGTCCTGTGGAACGAGATGTTTGGCACGACGCCCGCGCAAACTTGGCGGTACTGGTAGTTCCGGAAGACAAACCGTCGCAAGGTGTCCAGGCTGATGGCGGCTCGTCCATGACCAAGCTGGTCATCAACGTGTTGATCCGGCGGATGTTTACGCCGTTGACTTGGGGTCAGGGCGGCGGTAAGGGCGCCGATCTGGTGGGCACGTGCGGTCATGCTAAGGGGGCGAAATGAAGGGGAAGGCCGCTGTGCGACGGCCTTCCGGTGGGGGAGGAGTTAGCGGCTGGCGTACTGTTCGGTGCGGCGGCGGGCTTCGTCGGCGGTACCTTCAGCCTTCTCGGAGATGGCCTGAAGCTGCGGGTTGGCCAGGCCTTTCTTCGACTCTTCCATGTGCAGCTGGCTGCCGATGATCATGAAGGTCGGGGCCCAGAGGCCAATGAAGATGCCGAAACGCTCGGCATGCGCCTGGTCCTTGTCATTGCGGATCGCCCACATGGCGATGCTGCCGAGGATTGACGCGCCCGCCATCAGATGGAAGGCGTCGCTGGGAATGCCGAGACGGTGCAGTGTTCTGATGATCATGCCGGGTACTCCTTGAATTGCGGCTACGCCGCTGGTGGTTCTTCTACCTGGGATACGTGGCGAGTGTCCGACCGGATCACTACGGAAGGAGGTGGACCGGGCCGCCCTTGAGGCCGACGGCCACGGTGAGCGTGTCCACGGCGGTGGTGTTGGGGCCGGTGAGGTACTGCAGGCTCCACCAGTCCTGGCCCGGGGTCGGGTTGTAGCTCGACGGAATCGGGAGTTCGACATGGACCCAGTGCCCGTTGCGCGTCGTCCCGTTCGAGGTGTCCGTCGCCACGAAGGACGCCCGGGTATTGCCGTTCTGAGCACTCGCGATCACGGTATAGCTGCCGCTCAGGTTGGACCGCTGAACGCCCAGGTCATAGATGTTGACACCCTGGGGCGAGGTGGCCACCGCTCCGGTTGGATCGAGGATGTTGAGGACAACTCGACCACTGGTGCTCGAGAGGTCGCCCGGGTCGAAGATGTCGATGTTGACGGTGAGGCCCGCGTACTCCGGGCGGAGCTGGAAGAGCTTGATGGCGAACTGGCCGCCGGCCCCGACGCTGATCGGCGTGTAGATGGCCATGTCATCCCACGCAGCCAGGGCACAGCCGCTGCAGGCGGTCCGCAGGACGTCGCCGTTGGTGACCCGAACGGCGTACCCTTTGTGCGCGCCGGCCGTACTCCCGGGCGCCGGCACGGTCCCGTTGGAGTTCAAGGTATCGACCCGCAGCCGGTAGGTGCCGGGCTGCAGGATGCCACCAATGGCCCCGCAGCTCCCGCTCAGGTTTGGCTGGCGAAGGGTGACCAGGCCGCCATCCTGTCCGCCGCTGTAGTTCGCCACGTCAACCCAGTTGTGATAGACGAACATGTTTGACGGCGCGCTGCCCGAGTACAGCTGCGTGATATTGGCACCCGAGTTGATGTTTTTGTATTGGGCTGAGGCCGCGGCATAGTTGCGGGCATCGATGGGCAAGACGGTCAGTTGGCTGCACATGATGTCCGTGGTCCGGATGAAGTTGTTCTTTACGAGGTAGAGCGTGTACCGCATCGCCGCGTAGTTGGCATTGGTGCCATAGGCGAAGGGACCCCCGTCATCTTCGTGCATGTGGTAGTTGCCTCGGAGCGCGTTGCAGCTACGCGCAGCCGGGTTGACGTTGTCGTTCTCGCAGTAGTTGCTGCTATCCGGCGAGAAGGCGGCGTTGTAGACCTGGATGACCCCACCCGAGCCCCCGGTCGGGACGACCACGCGGAAGTTGTATCCACCCCGATCGCTGACCGTGGCATCCTGGAGCTCGGCCCCGTTGGCATAGCTGATCTGGTGCACGTCGGTCGAAGCGCCCATGCTGCTCCCGTTCGGGTTTGGCGTGAACGCGTCACCCTGCGAGCGGTCAGTCCCAAAGCCTTCGGTGCGCATGAAGAACTGCGTGCTTCCGCCGAGACTGGCCACGGTGCCGCCAAGCTGGCTGCCAGGTTGTCCCAGGGAGATCGGCGGAAGGTACGCCGCCAGGGCGCTCCGCACCACCCGGTAGGTGGAAAAGCCAAACATTTGCATGAAGAAGACTGGCGCGTTGCGCGCCACGGTGACTTTCAACTGGTTTGCGTGGCCCGCCACAGCCTGCGCCGTCACCGTGACCCCATTGGCCGTGTCGGCGAGATCGAACCCGTTGCGTTTCGCTTCGTCGATGGCGCGGTCGGTGGCGTCGTGCCGCGAGCCCAGCGGGGTTGCGGTGCTGGCGTCGAATTGATCCGGCATGAACTCAACGCCGGACAGGGCCGCGGCCGCGGCCGCCCGTTCGGCGGAAATGCTGTACAGGTATCCGATCGCCAGGTCAACGGCGAGGCCGACGCCGCCAATCAGCAGCATGCCCGTCAGGGCGAGCAGCACGATGGCCTGGCCGCCCTTGCCGCGCAGGCGGCCGAGGACGCCGGTCGTTCGCTGAAGGCGGAGTGCGTGCCTCATACGAGAAGCGGCGCCGCCTTCATCACCGCGTAGTCCATCATTTGCATGTTTTTGGGAAAGATGCCGGCGGGTGGCGAATACTTCCAGACGATCCGGACGCCAATTGAGGTTTCATTGGGCGGCGTCTGGTTTCGGTTCTGGATCGGGAAGGTCAGCGTGCCGGCACTCGGCGAGCCGGCCGAGATGAAGTACTGATCGATCGGGTCGCCGGCCGTGTAGGTTCCATCAGCCTTCGATGGCAGGTAGATGTCAATCTCGATCGGCTGCGCTGACGTCAGGCCTCGCGTGACCGCCAGGACATTCCGAACGATCTGCTGGTCGACGGTAGACGTCGTGACCAGTGGGCCCTGCGTTTGGGAGCCGCCGATCTCGGCCGCGAGGCGGGCGCCTTGCCGGACCGCGTACCCGGCCGTGATCTTGTCCGCGATCATGACGCTCGCGTCAAAGCCTCCCATCAGCAGGAAGAACAAGACGGGGATGACGACCGCCATCTCGGCCAGGGACTGGCCGCGCTTCCGTGCCCGTGAGGTGATCTGCTTCATGTCAGTAACTCTGGGGCTCCAGCCGGACGTAGGAGACGGCGGTTGTCTTGACCGGGCCCAGCGGCGCGAAGAACCCGGCTTTCCAGGTGTACGTGTACTTGATCGTGATCCCGAAGAAGTCACTGGTTCCGTTGCCGACGTTCCGGGTCGATTCCGGCCAGGCGATCGGGCCAATCGGGGTCCCGTTCAGCAGGTAGCGGTTGATGTGGCTGGGATCCTGGCTCAAGATGCCGTTGCCATCCTGGCTGACCCGGTAGATATCGACTTCGTCGACCGTGAACAGTTGCGTCCCGCTCACGGTGTTGCGGACGCTCTGCATCACCTGGCTGTCGGCGCTGGCCGCATTGCCGAGCGTGGCGCCGATCCGCGAGCCTTCCGCGCTCGCGTAGCGCGCCGTACCAACACTGAACATCAGCAGGGCCCCGTCGAGGACGCCCATGATAAGCACGACGAGCACGGGAACGACCAGGGCGAACTCGGTCATCGTTTGACCGCCCCTACAACGCAGCCTGGGCGAAAACCGTACGGTTGGCATGAATCTCCTACTGACTGCAACGCAGACCGCAAGGTAGCCCCGCTCAAACGTAACGAAGCGCGCAGCCTTGTTCCGGCATGGGAACATGGCGCGAAGATGATGTCACTCGATGTGACCGGGAGCGCCCCATCCCGACACGTCCCGGTAGAATCCCCGGAGGCTGAACACACGAAACCGGCTGCCCGCCGTTCTGGCACTCCTCCCTGTCGTCGTGGCAGCCTGTGCCGCGCCATCGAGTCCCTCGCCCAGCCCCTCCAGTGCGGTCAGGCCTTCGGAAACCACGACCGCCACCCCGGCGTCGACCGGCTTTCGGATCCTCTTTACCGCGTCGGGTGGATCCTCGAGCGACATCTTTTTGTACGACTCGGCGAGTAGCGCGCCGCAGCGGCTGGTCTCCCTTCCGAGTGGGTTTGCGCCGGAGCCCCGCTTCATCTCGGCCGAGAAGATCGCCTACATCGACTCCAGCAACCAGGGAACGAGCCGCATCATGAGCTTCGACCTGAGCTCGCGCGCCAGCACGGTCGAGGTTTCAGCGCCGGGACAGGTCATGGCACTCGCGTACAGCCACGACGGCTCCCGCCTGGCGTACCTCGAGCACGACGCGACCTCGGGCAAGGCCACGCTGCATATCCGGAGCGGGGATCAGGAGACGAAACGGAGCCTAAATGCGATCCCGGGCCGGGGCCTCTCGCGTGACGACCAGGTGCGGCTGGAATACGCGCCCGATGACCACTTCCTGTTGATGGTCGATACCTTCGTCGGAAACCAGGGCACCGCCCCCGAAACCGGGCAGTTCCTGGTCTTGCGAACGGGCGACAACACGGTGGCCTTCGTGCCGCCCTCGGGCACGAGCTCCAACGCGACGATGGCGGTCTGGGCCCGGAGCACCGACCGGCTGTATTACCGCGACCAATCGGGGGTCCGCGCCTGGGATGCGGCGGCGACGGCCGTCGGCACCCTGGTCGCCGGCCTGCGCTGGTACGATCCGGCGGTCTCGCCCGATGGCGGCGCGATCGCGTTTGCCGACTTCGACACCCGCTTCATCCCGCACGTGCGGGTCTACGACCTGAGCGGCCACCAGGTCAACCCGACCTCCAGCCAGGCCCGCTCCCATCCGGTCTTTGTGACCCCCGAGACCCTCTGGTACCTGGAAGAGCAGCCGTGCAGCGGCGAGTGCCTCGGGGGGCCGACCACGACCACCGGTAAGGTCTTCGCCTACAGCGTCAAAACGAAAAGCGAGACGGCGTTGCCCTTTACGGACGTCAACACCCTGTCGCAACTGGCGGTGTTCGCGCGCTAGCTGCGCGCCATCAGCTCGCGGAGGACCATCGGCAGCACACCACCGTGGCGAAGGTACTCGACGTCCGTCTGGTTGTCGAGCCGACACGTGACCGTGAAGCGCTTGACCGTGCCGTCCTCGGTAGCCGCCTCGACCGCGATCGGCTGGCCCGGCTTGAGCTCGGCACCCAGCCCGCGAATCGTGAAGCGCTCCTGTCCGGTGAGTCCGAGCGCCTGCAATGACTCCCCGGGCTGGAACTGCACCGGCAGCACGCCCATCCCGACCAGGTTGCTGCGGTGAATCCGCTCGAAGCTTTCGGCGATCACCGCCCGCACGCCGAGGAGTAACGGCCCTTTCGCCGCCCAGTCCCGGGAGCTCCCCGAGCCATACTCTTTTCCGGCAATCGTGATCAGCGGCACGCCCTCCGCTCGATAGCGCTCGGCCGCATCGAAGATGGTCATCTCCGTTTTCTCGGGGAGGTGCACTGTCCAGTAGCCCTCGCGGGTCGTCAGCTGGTTGCGGAGCCGAATGTTGGCAAAGGTGCCGCGGACCATCACCTCGTGATTGCCGCGGCGGGCGCCATAGCTGTTGAACTCGGACCGCTCGACCCCATGCTCGATCAGGTACCGGCCGGCCGGACTGTCGGGAGGAATACTGCCGGCCGGCGAGATGTGGTCGGTGGTGACCGAGTCGCCCACGACCACGAGGGCGCGGGCCCCCACGACGTCGGTCAGGGGCGCCGGCTCAGGCCGCAGCCCCTCGAAGTAGGGCGGCTCCTGGACATAGGTCGACGCCTGGTCCCAGGCGTAGAGCGGACCGCTCGGCGCGGCCATCCGCTGCCAGTTCTCGTCGCCATCGAAGATGCGCTCGTACTCGCGCTTGTACATCTCGACTTTCAGCGAGGCCCGAATCGCCTCGTTGATCTCCTCGGCAGAGGGCCACAGCTCGCGGAGGAAGACATCCTTGCCCTCACGATCCTTGCCGAGCGGCTCCGTCGACAGGTCGCGGCGGATGTCGCCGGCGAGGGCAAAGGCGACGACCAGCGGCGGCGACGCCAGGTAGCTGGCCTTGACCAGCGGATGGATCCGGCCTTCGAAATTGCGATTGCCGCTGAGCACCGCGACGACATTGAGTTTCTCTTTCTCGACGGCGGCCTCCACCTCGGCGCTGGCCAGCGGTCCGCTGTTGCCGATGCAGGTGGTGCAGCCGTAGCCCACCAGGTAGAAGCCCAGCTGTTCGAGGAACGGCATCAGCCCGGCCGCCTTGAGGTAGTCCGTGACGACCCGAGACCCGGGCGCCAGGCTGGTCTTCACCGTGGGGCTGACGGTCAAGCCGCGCTCGACCGCCCGCTTGGCGAGCAAGCCGGCGGCCACCATCACCGACGGGTTCGAGGTGTTGGTGCAGCTGGTGATCGCCGCGATCACCACGGATCCATTGCGCACGTCCTGCGCCGGGCGGGCCAGCACCGCGGTGGCGTGCTCGTGATGGCCGAGACGGTCCGCTTCGCCACCCTCCGCATCGAAGCGGGCCATGTCGTGGTTCTTCGGCTTGTCGTCGACGGCGAAGGCGGTGGTGAAACTCTTCCACACCCCAGGGAGGGCGACCCGGTCCTGCGGCCGCTTGGGCCCGGCCAGGCTGGGCTCGACCGCGTCGAGGTCGAGGTCGAGCAGCTCGCTGAACACCGGGGTCTCGCTCGCATCGGTCCGAAAGAGGCCCTGGGCCCGCGTATAGCGCTCCACCAGCTCGATCAGCGCCGGCTCCCGACCGGTGATCTCCAGGTAGCGAAGCGTCTGCTGGTCAACCGGGAAGAGGGAAGAGGTGGCGCCGTACTCAGGGCACATATTCGAGAGGGTCGCCCGATCGGGAACCGAAAGGCTGGAAAGCCCGGCTCCGCAGAACTCGACGAACTTGTTCACGACGCCGTGTTTGCGCAGCATCTCGGTCAGGGTCAACACCAGGTCGGTGGCGGTGGCGCCCGGCCGGAGCGCGCCGGTCATCCGGATGCCGACCACAACCGGCGGCGGCAGGAACAGCGGCTGTCCGAGCAGGGCCGCCTCAGCCTCGATGCCGCCGACGCCCCAGCCGAGCACCCCCAGTCCGTTGACCATCGTCGTGTGGGAGTCGGTGCCGACCAGCGTGTCGGGGACGGCGTAGCGCCCCTGCTTGTCCTCGCGCACCTGGACGACGCGGCTGAGGCGCTCGAGGTTGACCTGGTGGCAGATGCCCATCCCGGGTGGGACGACGCTGAAGTTGTGGAACGCCTGTTGGGCCCAGCGCAGCAGCGCATAGCGCTCGCTGTTGCGCGCGTACTCGCGCTCGATGTTGCGCGCATATGCCCCGGTGCTGCCGAAGACATCGACCTGCACCGAGTGGTCGATCACCAGGTCGGCCGGAACGAGCGGATCGATCCGGCCGGCATCCTTGCCGGCGCGCTGCATCGCCGCGCGCATCGCGGCCAGGTCGACGACCGCGGGGACGCCGGTGAAATCCTGGAGGAGCACCCGCGAGGGCTTGAAGGGCACTTCGGTGTCCTTCGGCGGCGGCTGCGGCCAGCGTGCCAGGGCTTGGAGGCTTTCAGCCGAGACCTGACCGGCGTCGAGCTGGCGGAGCAGGCCCTCAAGCAGGACCCGCACCGTCATCGGCAGGCGAGCGGGATCGCCGCCAAAATCTCGGAGGCGATCCAGCGAATAGAAATCGACGTCGCTGGAGGCGAGGCGCTGTCGTGCGCTACTCATCGATCTGATGCTAGCAGCGGATCAGGCGTGATTGCCGCTATGGAACTTGCGATGCACCGCGCGGAGCTGTGGGTTGGTGACATGGGTGTAGATCTGCGTGGTGTTGAGGTTAGCGTGGCCGAGCATCTCCTGGACGGCGCGCAGGTCGGCGCCGTTGGAGAGCAGGTCGGTGGCGAAGGAATGCCGGAGCGTGTGCGGCGTCGCGGCCACTGCCAAACCGGCCAGCTTCACGTACTTCTCCACCACGCGCTCGATCGATCGTGGCGACATCCGCATCCGCAGGCCGTCGGGATTGAGGTCGCGGTCTCCCCGGGTCCGGATGAAGAGCGGCCTCCAGCGATCCGAGCGGGCATGGAGGTAGCGGTCGAGCCAGTCGGTTGCCGCCTCGGTCAAAAAGACGATCCGCGACTTTCGTCCCTTGCCGACCACGCTGAACTCCCGCGTTCGCAGGTTGATGCCGTCGCGATCGAGCCGGGCGAGCTCGGAGACCCGCAGCCCGGTGCTGAAGAAGGTCTCCAGCAGGGCGCGGTCGCGCAGGCCTCGCTCCTCGGTGACATCCGGCGCCGACAGGAGCCGTTGCATCTGCTCCGGGTTGAGAAACTTCAACGAGCGGGACTGGGCCTTGCCCAGCTCGACGCGGTCCGGCGCCATCACCTCGAGGCCCTGCATCGCCCAGTAGCGGAGCAGCGAGCGGAGCGCGATCAGAAAGTAGGTCTGGGTGGCGCGAGCGAGCGGCCGCCCGGTCCGGGCGTTGAGGTGACGGGCCAGCGCCAGCTTGTAGCCGCGGACGACATCGGGATCGAGGTCAGCCAGGTCTTTGACCTCGGGATGGCGTTCGCTCAGCCACCCCAGCAGGTGATCGAGGTAGAGCTGGTATTGCCGGATGGTGAGGGGGCTGAGGTTGCGGTCGATCTCGCAGGCTTCGAGGAAGGTACGGACGCGCCCGTCCAGTGCGGCCGGGATCGCGGGTGCCTGCGGCGGGGACGTGGTGGAAGCGGTGGGCACGCTGCTTGTGCGATTGTAAGGCGGACTGGCGTGATGCGTGGAACGCCTTCAGCTCAAAGCTCCCCGCGAACGATCCGGCGCCGAACCCACTCCTCGAAGAAGCGTTCCTTGATGCCGTAGGCGCCACTGGGTTCGAGATCGACCAGCTCCCGCTCGAGCAGCGTCTGCACCGCGCGCTGGACGGTGGTGGCGGGCCCGAGGTTGGCGTGACGCCGATAGGCCTCGCTATAGATGTTGCGACCGCCCCACTCGACAAGCGCCGTGAGCAGGTTACGTTGCGCCGGCGCCGAGTCGTGCCAGAGGACCGTCATCTGCGCCCCTTCGGCATCCAGCACGCGCGCGATTGCGGTCGAGACCAGCTCGTCGGCCGAGAGCGGGAGCAACGCGACCTCCCAGAGGAAGTGCGCCGCCTCCTGCGTGTCGTTGGGGTGGCCGCGGGTGAAGTCGATCAACGCCTCGACCGTGGCCCGCGGCACCGGCCGTCCACTGTCCTCGAAGCGCGCCGTGAGAAAGGTGGCGAACTCCTCCCGAGGCAGTGGCCCGAGCGGATAGGGCCGCGCGATCTTGAGTAACGGCGCGCTCCGTTCGTGGACCGCCTTCCGCAACAGCGCCTGGCGTGAGCCAAGAAGGGCGTAGCTGACGTGCTGCTGCTGCTGGATGACGGCGCGAAGCAAGCGGAGCAGGCCTGGGCCGAGCTCCATCAGGTCCTGGAACTCGTCGAGGATGACCACCAGCCGGCCCTTCCGCTCTTTGGCAATCGTTTCCGGCTCGCTGAAGAGCTGCTCGAGGAGGGCATCGAGGTTGGGGCTGCCGGCGCTGCCCGCCTCGAAGGTCAGCTGGGTATGGCCCTGGTCGTCGAAGCTGAGCGAGGGGCGGACGCGAAAGGCACGCAAATGCTGGACCACCCAGTCTTCGGCGCGCTGGGCCGGGTTCTTGAAGGCCTGCAGGTAGGCGGAGGCGAGCCGGTCGGCCAGTCGGGCTCGAGAGGGGACCAGCATGCAGTCCAGATAGGCCACCGGGATGCCCTCGGCCTCGAGCCGCCGCTTGACCTCCAGGATCAGCGACGTCTTGCCGAACCGGCGCGGCGCCTCGATCAGGACGTTCTGGCCATCGCGGAGCTCGCGCTGGAGCACCATCAGGTCCGCTTCCCGGTCGGTAAAGGCCTCGCCGAAGACGATCCGGCCGAAGCGGAATGGATTGGCCTGCTGTTGCGGCGTTACGCGTTGGGGCATAACGCGGATCAGTATAAGGCGCTCGAGCGGCGCTGGCTCAGGCGGTTCGGGAAAGCGGCCGGGTCGCTCGGAGGCGATAACCTGGCAGCAGGGCGGGCCAGTCGACGTCGAGGTTCCGCCGCCGGAAATGGGCCAGGGCGAAGCGGTCGCAGGCGGTCTCGGCGGCCGCCTTTCGCTGCAGCACCTCGCGCAGATACCAGTGGTAGAACTCGTGGCAGTAGAGGAAGCGCAGCACCTCGCGACGCGTGCGAAAGCGGATGCTGCGGCTTTCCCAGCGGAAGGCCAGGGTCTGGCCGGGTTTGCGATGGGCGCGGTGATAGACGGTCTCGTTCCAGGCCCTGAAGGGGTGGGGCACCTGGAGTTCGATCAACCGGTCGTCGTACCAGCAGAAGGCGCCCAGGTGCGGCGCCCGCCGGTAGCGCAACGGCCGGGCACTCACGGTATAGCCGACGGCAGGCGGCAGGTTCTCGAGCCAGCGACGGACGGTGGCGGCGTCGAGTCCGGGGACGGTCGAGCGAACCGGCATCGCCGGCCAGCGGCGGCGAGTCGGGGAGGGGGGAGAGGAGGGGGCACCGTATCCAGCTTAGGCAACGCGGCGTGCGCCGGGCCGGTTGTGAACGCAGCGCCCGCCGTCACACTGTTCGTAAGGGACCGTCGCCATCTCGCGGCCGGGGCCGTAGGGTTCGATTGCGACACTGGCGGAGGTGCAAGGCCAACCTCTCAGCGCGTCCGATGTCCAGCGGTTGAAATCCCGGCGAACCCAGGCGTGGCCGGCCGCCGCTGCCGTCAAGCTCGGGCACCGGCCGTCCTTTAGCGAGCGTCTCCGGGCGACCTGGCTCGGCATCAGTCGCGCCGTACTCGAGTGGCGTCTGACCATCCCCGGCCTGGTTCGCGGCGACTTCGTCTTCACGCTGGCCCTGTGGGTCGCCGTCTTCAGCGTGACCGCGGCAATCCTGGCCGCCCCCAACGTCCCGTTGGCGACCCGCTACAGTGCCGGGCTGACCGCCGTCGCATACCTATATCTATATGCCGAGCTGTCCCGGTCGGGCCGCGTGGTGCGCGGACGGCGGGTCTTGCTCACGCTGGCGGATGCCGCGGTCGTCATCACGCTGGGGCAGCTGTCGGCCCCGTTCACCGGCGATGCCCACCTGCTGGTGTTCTTTGCCGCCGCGCGGATCGCGGTCCGGTTTGCCGATCCCCGGGTGCTCCCGGCGGGCTTGATGCTGCTGATCCCCTTCGACGCCCCTGCCTCGGTGGCGATCTTCACCCGCGTGCTGGATGGCTTTTCCGTCCTGACCGTGATGCTGGTCGTGCAGCATCTGCAGGCCGCCTCGCGCCTCGCCCAGGCGCGTCTCGACCGCCAGAGTTGGCTCAGCGGGTTGATTTCCGCCCTGGCTCGCGCTCGCGACGAGGACACGCTCTTCGCCCAGCTGGCCAGCCTCGTGGAACCGCTAACGCCCGGCTTTGGTTGGGTTTTCTGGCTCAAGGATGCCGCCTCGGACGAGTTCCGCGCGGTTCGCTGGAGCGGCTTAGGTCCAGGCGAACGCCCGGTCCTGACCTTTAACCCGACGCTCGCCATGGATCCGACCGAGCCGATCGTGATCAATGGGCCGCTCCCGGGGACAGCCACCGGCGTGACGACGCTGATGCAGCCCGTGCTGCTCGACGGCGCCCTCGCCGCGCTGATCACCATCGGCGCGGGCAATGGCGCATTCGATGCCCCGGCCCGCGGTCTGGTGCGGACCGTTGCCGAGGAGATGGCCGTCGCCCTTTCGCGTCTGCAGGCCCTCGATGCGCAACGGAACCGCCGCGTCGCGATGGAGCAGGCCAACCGCCTGGCCGGTCTTGCCGCCCCGTTTGCCAGCGATCATGCCGGCGCTCTCGATGCGCTGTTGCCCGATTTGAGCGGGATTCTGCGCGCGGACAGCGTCCACCTCGAGTGGTTGGACAGCGATGAGCTCGAACTGGTGGTCGGATCGCAGGACCCGCTGGCCGCCTACTCGCCGGCCTCGGTCGCGCTGGCGGGGACACGAAGCGGCGAGGCGATCGCCGCGAGTCGTGTGGTCCGCGAGGCGATCACCGGACGCCGGTCCGAGGACTTGTACCTGGTTCCCGCCGGCCTGCGCCATGTCGCGGTCGTCCCGCTGCGGTGTGCCGGCGTCGACGGAACGCTTCAGCTGGCCCGGCGCGACCCCTTTGGCTTTTCCGTCGGCGAAACGCTGGTCCTGGAGCTGCTCGCGGAGCGGCTGGCGCTGCTGTTCGCCGGAGGGCTGGCCTCCGCCCCCGCGTCGAGGCGGACCGCTCCCGCAGGAGCCGCGTGAGCACGGGACTCCCGATCCGGACGGTCCGGGCCGCCAGCCAGGCGGACACCCTGGTCACCGATATGCGGGCCATGGTGCAGTCGGCCGAGCCGGCGGTGCTGGTCGACGACGGCAATGCCGTCGAGCGTGCCGTCAGCTACCGGGTCACGACCGTGTTGATGGTGCTGCTCTTGAGCCTGGTGTTCATCACGTCGGCGGTGCCGGATCTCGGGCCCAGCCTGGCGTCGGTCGTCCAGGCCCACCTGTAGCTCGAAACTCGAGTCCCTCAGTTAACGTCGCAAAATCTTCAATTACTGACGTTACCGCTCCGCCGGGGTCCAGGTATCCCCCAGCACCCGAACCGGGCCTTCGAAGCCCTCCGCCAGCATCTCGGCCAGCATCTCGGCCAGCGGCGGGCGGAAATCGACCCGGCCAAGCGCTTTAGGGCCGATCCATTGCCAGCCGGCCAGCACCGGATCGGCGGAATCGATCCGGGGCTCGGCCGCACCGACGTCGACGGCAAAGGCGAGGTTGACGGTATGGCGGTCTGGGCTGAGGGTCTCGTAGACGGCCAGCAGCCGGCCGACGTGTGCCGAGAGCGCCAGCTCCTCCTGAGCCTCGCGGCGCAGGGCCGCCCTGAGCGTCTCGCCCGCCTCCAGGCGTCCGCCGGGCAGCACCCAGTAGCGCTGGTCCCGTTTGCGATGCTCGACCACCAGGAACCGCCCCTCACGGCTGATGACCGCGGCGACGCGGACCTGCGGGGTCACCGACTCATACCGGTCCAACAGGGAGGCAAGACTGACCAGCGATGCGCTCATGGTAGGGGCGCTCGTCAGTCTTGTGGGAGCACGAGCGACTGCCCCGGGAGCAGCCGCGGCGAGCTGAGGTGATTGACCGCCAGGATGGCGTCGACGTGCGACCGCGGGTCCCCCGGGTAATGGGATTGGGCGATCGTCCAGACGCTGTCGCCGGGGTGAACCACGACCGTGTTGACGTGCGCTGATCCGCTGCCGTAGGCGAGCCGCGCTGACGCCACCAGTAAGGCCGCCGTCAGCAGGATCACCCGGCCAAGCCCTCGCCGGCGGCGCGGCCGCGGATATGGGTGCGGGACGTGTGGAGCGATGCGGGTTGGTGCGAACATGTGTTCGCAACGGACCGTAGCACGAACGCCTGTTCGCGTCAAGCCTTTGTACGAACAAGTGTTTGCGGTGGGCGAACAGATGTGCTAGGATACGCCCGTTTTGCAGCTTTGGGCCACGCGCACGGCGTTTGTCGGCAGTCGCCCGGACGCCGATGAAATGGCCCAAAAGCCTGTGCTACGATGCTGTGATCGCGGCCTGAGACCCCCTCCTCTCCCCCGTCCGGCGCGTCCGCGCTGGGCGTTTTCGGGAACGAGATGATCGGTTCATGGCTGTCGACATCGGCGCAAAAGGGAGGGGACGACATGCCTGAGCCGTTGACCAGCCGGCAGCGGGAGATCCTGGAATATCTGAAGTTTCGCCAGAAGATCCGAAGCTACCCGCCGACCGTCCGGGAGATCGGCGAGGCCGTTGGTCTTTCATCGAGCTCAACGGTGCAAAACCACCTCAACACCCTCGAACGCAAGGGCTACATTCGTCGCGATCCGACCAAGTCGCGCACCATCGAGGTCGTCGACTTCGACGAACTCCAGGCCAAGCTGAGCAAGGTGATCGCGGTCCCCTTGATCGGTCGAGTCGCCGCCGGGTCGCCGATGCTCGCCGAAGAGAACATCGAAGACCACCTGGTTCTCAGCCAGGAGCTGGTCGGCTCGGAGAACGCCTTCGCGCTCGAGGTGCACGGGGACAGCATGAAAGACGCGGGCATTCTGCAAGGCGACTACGTCGTGGTCCGCCCGGGCAAGGATGCGCCCAACGGCAGCATCGTCGTCGCCCGCCTCGAGGACGATCAGACCAACGAATCCACCGCGACGGTCAAACGCCTCTTCCGCGAGGCGAACCGGGTCCGGTTGCAGCCGGAGAACGATGCCTACGAGCCGATCTACACCACCACGGGCCAGCTCGAGGGCCAGGTGGTCGCCGTCGTCCGCCTGCTCCGCTAGGGCCCGGCCGGCCGGCGGCGAAACGGTTCGAAGCGCGGCAGGAGCCGTCGCGGGAGTTGCCCATGCATGGCGACGCCGTCGCCGCGATATTCCACGCTGCTGACGTTCCCCTGGGCGTGAAACTCCGCCTGGCGGGCGTTCTCCGTGTAGGGCAGCAAGATCTCGATCTCGACCAGGTCCCCGGGAAGATGCTTGAGCACGGCCTCACCGAGCGGCTCGAGCCCCTGTTTGCGCAGCGCCGAAATCGGCACCACCGTGTCGTACGGCGACCAATCCTCGGCCAGCAGCGCGCGCAGCGCCTCGGGCGCCAGCTGGTCCACCTTGTTCAACGCCAGCACCTTGGGCTTGTCCATCGCCTCCAGGTCCTGCAGGATTTCGTGCACGGCCTCCATCTGGTCACGCCCGTTGTAGCGGGTGGCGTCGAGCACATGGAGGAGGAGATCCGCCTCCTGCACCTCCTCGAGCGTGGCCTTGAAGGCGGCGACCAGGTCGGTCGGCAGTTTCTGGATGAACCCAACGGTATCGGTGAACAACACCTCGCGGCGATTCGGCATCTTCACCAATCGGGTGGTCGGGTCGAGCGTGACAAAGAGCGCATCCTGCATCTGGACCTGCGAATGGGTCAGCGCGTTGAGCAGCGTGGATTTCCCGCTGTTCGTGTAGCCGACGATGGCGACCACGGGGTAGGCGGCCCGGCGCCGGCCCGCCCGCCGGAGCGCGCGCTGCTTGCGGATCTCCTTGATGTCGTGATCCAGTTCGCGGATCCGGTGCCGGATCCGTCGGCGATCGCTTTCCAGTTTCTGCTCGCCGGGTCCGCGCGTCCCCACGCCGGCGCCCAGGCGGGAGAGGTCTCGCCCGCCCTGGAGCCGCGGGAGCAGGTGATGCAGTTGCGCCGATTCGACCTGTAGCCGGCCTTCCTTGGTGCGCGCGCGCTGGGCAAAGATATCGAGGATCAGCTCGGTTCGGTCGATCACCTTGACGTCGAGCATTTTTTCCAGGTTGCGCTGCTGCCGGGGTGACAGCTCCTCGTTGAAGACCAGCAGGTTGAAGGCTGATTCGTGCTTCAGCGCATGCAGCTCCTCGGCCTTACCCTTCCCGATGAAGAGAGCCGGGTCGGGGCGCTGCCGGCGCTGCGTTTCGGTCCCGACGACCGTCACACCCGCGGTGCGTGCCAGCTCGCCCAGCTCGAGCATTTGCTCTTCCACCTGCGCCAGACCCTGGCCCTCGTGGTCGAGCGACATCAGGAAGGCACGCTCATGCGCGCCGTTGGAATTCCGGATCAACTCGCCTCGGTCCCCATGATACCGGCCGGCAGCCGGGCTGCCGCCAGGTCCAGATCCGGTGGGATCCATTGCACGCGGTTATCGGCACGAAACCAGGTCAGCTGCCGGCGCGCGTACTGACGCACCTGCAGCACGGTGGAGGTGATGGCCGCCTTCAGGGTCAGGTCGCCATCGAGATGACGCGCCATTTCCGGATAGCCGTGGCCGAGCCGGCCGAAATCCGCCGCCGGATAGTCCCTCCGGATGCGAGCCACCTCCTCGACGAAGCCATCCGCGAGCATCCGCAGGACGCGCGACTCAATGCGTTGGTCCAACTCGGCCAGCGGGACGTCGAGGCCGAGGGCAGTGATCGCCCAGGCTGGCGGGTTCGCTCGTCGCGCTGCGGTTGGCGGTTGGCCGGTGATCGTATAGATCTCGAGGGCGCGGATCATGCGGCGCGGGTTCTGCTGCGCCCGGTCGGCCGCCTGCGGATCGATCCGCCGCAGCTCCGCATCGAGCGCGGCTGGCCCCTCCTGTTCCAGGCGATCTTCGAGCGCCGCGCGGACCCGGGGATCAGGCGGCGCATCGGCGAGGTTCCAGCCGTCCAGCAACGCCCGGATGTAGAGGCCGGTACCGCCCTGCAACACCGGCAGCCGGCCCCGGCCCCAGACCGCGGTGAGCGCGCGCTGCGCCAGCGGCACATAGTCGGCGACCGTAAAGGCGGTGCCGGGGTCGACGACATCGAGCAGGTGGCAGGGAATCCCGTGCAGTTCGCTGGCGCTCGGCTTGTTGGTGCCGATGTCACAGTGGCGATAGACCTGGCGGGAGTCGGCCGAGATCAACTCGCCGCCGAATCGCTCCGCCAGCCCGGTGGCGAAGGCGGTCTTGCCGCTTGCGGTCGGGCCGACAACCACCAGCAGCCGCGAGCCTACGGGCGTTTGAATAGATGCCTCAGCTGCGAGTCCGGGAGCACCAGGGTGGTTGGGCGGCCATGCGGGCAGCTGATCGGCTCGGCCGTCGCGGCCAGCGAGCTCAGCAGCTGACGCGCGGCCTCGGGCTCGAGGGCGTCGCCAAAACGCACCGCGCTGTGACACGCGATCAGGGCGGCGGTCTCCCGCAGGCGGCGGTCCGGGGTGCGATCGGCGTCGAGATCGTCAAGCAATCGCGCCAGCACCAGGTTGATTTGACTCTCTGGAAGCTCGGCTGGCGCCGCGGTGAGCCGGATGCGCTCGGGTCCAAAGCTGGTGCCCTCGAAGCCGAGCGACTGGAGCCAGGCGGTGTGCTGTTCGAAGGCGGCGGCCTGGGGCGCGCTCAGCTCGACCACGTGTGGGATCAGGAACATCTGGCTGGAGGGTCGGCGCTCCGTCAGTCGTCGCAGGATCCCGTCGTAGAGGATCCGCTCATGGGCCGCGTGCTGGTCGATCAGGACCGCCGCCGCCGGAGCCTCGGCGACCAGGTAGCCGTTGAGCAGCTGGCCGACGTACCGCAGCGGCGGCAGCGCCGGCCCTTGGCCGATCGAGTCCGTTGCCGGCGTCGATCCGCCGGCCGGGGCGGCTGGCCAGGCCACCGTGGCGGTCTCGCGCAGCGCGAAGGGGGCCCCACCGGGAGCCGATCCCAGCTCGTACACCGGGCTCCGGCGTAGCGCGTGATAGCAGGCGCGCTCGATCGCGGCGAAGATCGCCCCCTCGTTGCGAAAGCGCACCTCACGCTTGGTCGGGTGAACGTTGACGTCGACCTCGGCCGGATCGAGCCGGATTTCGAGGACCGCCAGCGGAAACCGGTCCGTCTCGCGCAGGCCACGGTAGGCCTGTTCGAGCGCGAAGCTCAGGTTGCGGTGCTGAATTCGGCGGCCGTTCACCAGGATCACGACGTGATCGCGCGTGGGTCGATGCATCGCGGGCGGGCTGATCAGGCCATGCACCGGCGCGTCGTCGATCGCGAGCATCGCGCCCGCCATCGCCGGGTCGTGGAGCGCGGCGAAGGTCGCTCGTAAATCCCCATCCCCCTGGGTCTCGATCACGCGCCGCCGATCCAGCTCGAGGCGCAGGCTCACGCCCGGGTGGGCCAGCGCCATCTCGGTGACGAGGCGGACGATGGCGCCGTTTTCCGTCGCCGGCTGCTTCAGGAATTTCAAGCGCGCCGGCGTGTTGAAGAAGAGCCGCGTGACCGAGACCCGGGTCCCCGGTGGGCTCCCCTGGCTGCCGGCGTCGACCACGGTGCCGGCCTCGACCACGACGCGGCCAGCTCCCCTATCCCCTCCCCCATCGCGCGGCCGGCTGACAGCCTCCACCCGGGAGACCGCGGCAATACTAGCCAATGCCTCGCCGCGAAAGCCAAGCGTGGTCACCGCCCGCATGTCCTCGAGCGAGCGGATCTTGCTCGTCGCGTGCCGCCGGAAGGCCAGCGGTAGATCCTCGGCCGGCATCCCGCGGCCGTCGTCGACCACCTCGATCAGGCCCTGGCCGGCGTTGCGGACCCGAACGTCGATGTGTCCCGCACCGGCATCGATCGCGTTTTCCAGCAGCTCCTTGACGACCGCGGCCGGCCGGTCGACGACCTCGCCGGCGGCAATCCCGTCCGCGACCGCGGCCGGCAGTACCGCGATCCGGCCGTTCCCCATCTCAGTCTCGGCCACGGCCCTGCCAGGCGAAGAGGCGTTCGAGCGCCTCCCGCGGCGAGACGCGTTCGAGGTCGAGCTGCTGCAATTCCTGCACGATCGGATGCTCGATGGGCAGCTGGAGCTGGGCGCTGGCGTCCGGCGGCTCCAGCGGCCGCTCGCCTTCCAACGCCTGCAGGATCTGGCGAGCCCTGACCACCACCTGGGGTGGAATGCCGGCGAGCTTGGCGACATGAATCCCATAGCTGCGATCGGCGCCGCCCTCGACCACCTGGTGCAGGAAGACCACGCGGTCGCCCTCTTCGCGGACTTCCATCCGGTAGTTCGCGAGCGACGGCAATCGTTCGCTCAGTGCCGTGAGTTCGTGGTAATGCGTGGCGAAGATCGTCAGGGAATGGATCTGCGGCGCGTCGTGCAGGTATTCCAGGATGGCCTGCGCAATGCTGACGCCGTCATAGGTGCTGGTTCCGCGACCGACTTCGTCGAAGATCAGGAGGCTGCGCGCGGTGGCGTGGGACAGGATGTGGGCAGTCTCCACCATCTCCACCATGAAGGTGGACAGTCCCCGCGCCAGCTCGTCGTGGGCGCCGACCCGAGTGAAAATCCGATCGCAGAGCCCGATGACCGCCGCCTCCGCCGGGACGAAGCTGCCCACCTGCGCGAGGAGGACGATGATGCCCGCCTGGCGCAGATAGGTCGACTTGCCCGCCATGTTTGGGCCGCTGAGGAGCACGATCCGCGCATCGGGCGGGTCAAGGTGCAGGTCGTTGGGCACGAACCGCCCGGGGCCGAGGGCCTGTTCGACCAGCGGATGCCGGCCGCCCGTGATCTGGATGCCCGGCTCCTCGCGCAGCTCCGGTCGAACCCAGCGGTGCCGAACGGCGAGCTGCGCCAGCGCCGCCAGGGCGTCGAGCTCGCCGACCCAGGCGGCCACGTCGAGGAGCACGCTGCCGGCACTGGTGATCCGATGCGCCAGCTCGCGAAAGAGTCCGTGTTCGCGACCGATCATCGCGCTGCGCGCGTTCAGGACCAGGCTTTCCTTCTCTTTCAGTTCGGGCGTGACGTATCGCTCGCCATTGACGAGCGTCTGCTTGCGCGTGTAATCGGCCGGGATCGGCTCGCGGTTGGCGTGCCCCACTTCGATGTAGTAGCCGAACACCTGGTTGAAGCCGACGCGCAGGGAACGGATCCCGGTCCGCTCGCGTTCGGCGCCTTCGAGCTGGGCGATCCACTCGCGCGCCTCCCGCGAGCCCTCACGAATCGCGTCGAGCTCGGGATCGTAGCCGGCGCGAAAGACGCCGCCCTCGCGAAAGGTGGCGGGCACCTCGTCGACCAGCGCCCGGACCAATTCCTGTTGGAGCTCGGTGCTCGCGGCTGGAAGCGGCGGTGCGGCCAGGTCCTCCCAGCGGGCGCCGGCCCGATGGACGGCCGGCAACAGCTCGAGGCCCCGCTGGAGCTGACGCAGCTCGCGCGGGCTGGCCAGCCCCTGGCCGACACGCGCGACGGTGCGCTCCAGGTCTGGCATCCCCTTGAGCGCGGCTCGAAGCTCGCCTCGCCCGAGCGCGTCGGCGGCCAGGGTCGCCACGCGTTCGAGGCGGCTGTCCAGCCGCTCCCGGACCCTGAGCGGCTGATCGAGCCAGCGCCGTAGCGTCCGAGCACCCATCGGGGTGGTCGTTTCCTCACCCATCAGCCGGAGCAGGTCCTCCTCGGCGGGCAGCTCGCGGCCGCTTTGCAGGCCCAGGCTCCGCCGGGTCCCGGAGTCCAGGTGCATGAAGGCCTGTGGATGCTCGGCGTGCAGCCGGATCAGGCCGGGCTTCAGTCGAAGATGGGTTCGTTCGGCATAGGCGAGCGCGGCGTGTCCGGCGGCGAGCGCCTCGGGCCATTCCTCGCAGCCAAAGGCCGCGAGCGTTTCGACCCCGAGCATCGTGCGCAGGCGGTCGGCCCCCGCCCGGGCGTCGAAGTCCGAAGCCTCGACCCAGGTGACCGGCGTGCCGGCAATCAAGGGCTGTAGCACCGACCGCTCGGCGTCGGCCGCGATGATTTCGGCGGGACGGAGCCGGGCGAGCTCATCCCGGATGGCGGCCTCGGACGGGTCCATCCGGATCAGCGCCAGCTCGCCGGTCGAGCAGTCGAGGGCAGCGATCCCGTGATGGTGCAGGCGCGGCGAGATCGCCACCACGTAATTGCTTTTTGACCCGTCGAGGTAGGCCTCTTCCAGGACGGTCCCCGGCGTCAGCACCCGGACCACCTCGCGCTTTACCAGGCCGCGGGCGACCTCAGCGTCCTCGACCTGGTCGCAGACGGCGACCCGCAGGCCGGCGCGGAGGAGTTTGCCGACGTAGGCCTCGCTCGCGTGGTACGGGATGCCGGCCATTGGCACCCGTTGTCCCTTCCCCAGCTCGCGCGAGGTTAGCGTGATCCCGAGGATCGGGGCGCTGCGCTCAGCGTCCTCCCCGAAGGTTTCGTAGAAGTCACCCAGCCGAAAGAGCAGGATCGCATTCGGGTGATCCCGCTTGATGCGTTGATACTGGTCGAGGATCGGGACGGACTTTAGCGCCGTCGTTTAGACAACCTGGCCGCGCAGCTGCCAGGCGGTGGCGTCCTCGACCGTGACCAGGCGAACCGTGCCGACGTCCGCCCCGAGCGGCGCCGCGCCGATGACGACCTTGTTCTGCCGGCTGCGCCCGCTGACTTCGCCGCCGTCGGCACGCTCGACCAGGACCTCGACGGTGCGGCCGATCCAGCGCCGGTTGGCTTCCTCGGCGATCCGCCGTTGGGCGCCCAGCAGCAGATTGATCCGGCGCTTCTTTTCCTGCGGCGCAACGTCGTCAGCCTGTCGCGCCGCCGTCGTCCGCGGCCTGGGCGAAAAGCCCTGGATATGGACGACGTCAAACTTGATCTCCTCGAGCAGCGACAGGGTCCGCTGAAACTGCTCCTCCGTTTCGCCCGGGTAGCCGACGATCACGTCGGTCGAAACCGAGAGGTCGGGGACGAGGGCGCGAGCGTGCGCAATGCAGGCTCGGTATTCCTCGCGAGTGTAGCGGCGGCGCATCTGCTTGAGGATGACGTCGTCTCCGGACTGGAAGGGTAGGTGCAGATGCTCGCAGACCCGCGGGAGATCGCGGATGGCGAGCAGCAGGTCATCGTGGAAGTGGCGTGGGTGCGAAGTCAGAAAGCGTACACGCCAGATGCCGGGCACCCGGCCGACGGCGTCGAGCAGGGTGGCCAGCCTGGCACCCGTCTCCGGGTCGCGATAGGAATTGACGGTCTGGCCGAGCAGCGTAACTTCCCGCACCCCCTGGTTCGCGAAGCGGGTGACATCCTCAACGACGTCAGTGAGCGGCCGGCTCCGCTCGGTCCCCCGCACAAAGGGAACGATGCAGAAGCTGCAGACCTCGTTGCAGCCGAAGATCACCGGGACGTAGGCAGTCAGGCCGTGCTGCAGGACGGCGCCGCCGGTCTGCGCCGGATCGGTCTCATACTCGCCGTGGAGGTCTTCAATGAAGGCTTCGTACTGCCGCATATCGAAGCGATAGTCGAGGTCGGGCAGCCGCTCATAGAGGCGGTCCTTCTCCTTGTTGGCCATACATCCGGTCATGGCGATCGCCCGTCCAGGGCGAGCCTGCTTCCAGCCCTTCAGCTCGCGGAAGCGGCCGTACGCCTTCTGCTCCGCGTTCTGCCGCACGCAGCAGGTGACCAGGATGGCGAGATCGGCGTCGTCGAGGTCCTCGACGGCCTCGAATCCGGCCGACCCGAGCCCCTGGGCCAGGTAATCGGCGTCAGATTCATTCATCTGGCAACCGCTCACCCAGAGGTGGAAGCGTTTCCCGGATGGGGGGCGCTTGCGGCCGTGGGGGCGAGGCCTGGAGAAGGCATGCGGCTCGAACGTCAGCGGCGCCCCGGCAATACGTAAACGGGGTGGGACCAGCGCCTCAGGCATCGGACGAGTCTACTAGCGGGACTCGACCAGGAGGCGGATTCCGGTGCGCTCCTCGCCGTCGATCGAGATATCGATGAAGGAGGGGATGCACACCAGGTCGATCCCGCCGGCGGCGACGTAGCCGCGGGAGATGGCGATGGCTTTGACCGCCTGGTTGATGGCCCCGGCTCCGATCGCCTGGACCTCGACCCGGGTCTGACTTCGGACGACCCCGGCGATGGCGCCGGCGACGGCGACCGGCTTCGAGGTGGCGGAGACTTTCAGGATCTCAATCGCGGCTCGGGCCGCGCGCGGAACGCCAGCCGCGTGACTGGCGGACAGCGTTTTTCCCGCAGTGGAACCGTTGGCCGGCGGTGTGGTGTCCAGGATGTCCATCTGATTCTACCGGGCGGTCCCCGAACGTCTGGTCGGCCTCCCCCGCCCCGACACCTTAACCCGAAGGTCACCGTGCGTCAAGGGACTAAGCGATCGAGACCTCCCGGTCGACCCGTTCGACCGAGGTCGCCTTGCCCGAGGCCTGGTCGATCCGGGCCAGGACCGAATTGAATTGCACGGGGCCCTCCGCGACCTTGAATCGAGCCGGAATCCCGGTCAGGAAGCGGGCCAGACTCGCCTCTTTGTCCATCCCGATGACCGAATCGCGGGGGCCCACCATGCCCAGATCCGCCACGAAGGCGGTCCCGCCCGGAAACAGCCGCGCGTCGGCGGTGGGAACATGCGTGTGGGTCCCGAACACGAAGCTGGCGCGACCGTCGAGATACCAGCCCAGGGCGATCTTTTCCGAGGTTGCCTCGGCGTGGATATCGACCAGGCGGACCGGCGTGCCGGTTCCCTGCCGGAGGATCTCGTCGGCGGCCGCAAAGGCGGAGTCGATCGGCGGCATGAAGAGCTGGCCCTGGACGTTGCCGACCAGGACGGTCCCCTTTTCGCCGAGGTCGTAGCAGAACCAGCCACGCCCCGGTGCCCCAGCCGGATAGTTGTGCGGGCGCAGGATGGGCCGGTGATCCTCGAAGCCGGTCATCATCTCTTTCTGGTCCCAGATATGGTTGCCACTGGTGAGCACGTCGATACCGAGGCCAAAGAGGTCGTCGGCGATTTTCGGGGTCAGGCCGAAGCCGCCGGCGGAGTTCTCCCCGTTCGCCACCACCAGGTCGATGGCGTACTCCCGGCGTAACGCGGGCAGGAGGCGCGAGATCGCCTCGCGACCGGGCTTCCCGATAATGTCGCCGATCGCCAGCACGGTGATGAGCACTGCCGCATCCTAACAAGGCCACCGCGATCGATGCCCTGCTCGCCGAGCTTGCCGCGGCGCGGATTGGCACGACCTTCAATCCCTTCAACGAGTCAGGTTCGGACGACGTGCCGGATGCCCCCGCCATTCGCCTGGCGAACCTTCGCCACTACCTGCATGAGCGGCAGCACGCCGACATCCTGGCGGTCGGCGAGGCCGCCGGCTACCAGGGGATGCGCTGGTCCGGGATCGCCTTCACCAGCGAACAGGACCTGGCCCGCTGGGGTCTCCCCTACCGGCGCACCAGCCTGAACCGCGCCAACGGTTGGAGCGAGCCGTCCGGCACCATCGTGCACGGCCTGCTCGAGGAGCTTGGGATCGAGCGCCGGGTCATCCTCTGGAACACGGTCCCTGGCCATCCGTATCTGCCGGGTAAACCGCTGTCCAACCGGCGCCCGACCCGTCCGGAAATCGAGCAAGGCCTCACCCTACTCGAGCGGCTGATCGCGGCCACCGAGCCTCAGAAGATTGTCGCAGTCGGCCGGATCGCCGAAACGATACTGGAAGGGCGCGGGGCTCATTACGTCCGTCACCCGGCCCAATCCGGCGCCACCGCCTTTCGCCAGGGAATGCGGGATCTCATCAGCTCGACCGCGCTTGGCTAGTTGCCCCAGTAAACAAAGAGGCGGCCCCAGGGGGGTCGCCTCTCCTACAGACTATTTCGCGAATTCGATGATGCGGGTCTCGCGGATCAGGGTCACCTTGATCTGACCGGGATACTGCAGTTCGCTTTCGATGCGCTTGGCGATGTCGCGGGCCAGGATCTGGGCCCGGTTGTCGTCGATCTGTTCCGGCTTGACGATGATCCGGATCTCGCGTCCGGCCTGGATGGCGAAGGATTTCTCCACGCCGTCGAAGTCGTTGGCGATCGCTTCCAGCTTTTCGAGACGCTTGATGTAGGTCGTCAGGGTTTCGCGGCGGGCGCCCGGCCGAGCGGCCGAGACCGCGTCGCAGGCCACCGTCAGGATGGCTTCGAGCGACGTCGGCTCGATATCCATGTGATGGGCGGCCACGGCGTTGACCAGCGCCTCCGGCCTCCCCAGTCGCTTGAGCAGTTCCCCGCCGATGATGGCGTGGGATCCCTCGACCTCGTGGTCGACGGCCTTCCCGATGTCGTGGAGGAGGCCGGCCTCCCGGGCGAGTGAAACGTCGCCACCGATTTCGGCGGCGGCCATCGCGCAGAGGAAGGACACCTCTTTGCTGTGGGTCAGGACGTTCTGGCCGTAGCTGGTCCGAAAGGCCAGGGTACCGAGCAACTTGATCAGCTCCGGATGCAGGCCGGTCACGCCGGTCTCGAACATGGCCTGCTCGCCCTCTTCGCGGATGCGGTTCTGGACGTCGTTGCGGGCTTTGGTGACCATCTCTTCGATGCGTGCCGGGTGAATCCGGCCATCCACCAGCAGATGGTTCAAGGCGGTACGCGCAACCTCCCGGCGCACGGGATCGAAGCCGCTCAAGATGACGGCTTCAGGGGTATCGTCGATGATCAGGTCCACACCGGTCGCATGCTCGAGCGCCCGGATATTGCGTCCCTCGCGACCGATGATTCGCCCCTTCATCTCGTCGCTGGGGATGGCGACGACCGAAACCGAGGTTTCAGCCGTCTGGTCGGCGGCGATGCGCTGCATCGCGGTTACCAGGATGTTTCGCGCGCGCTTCTCGCTCTCCTCCTTAACGACGGCCTCGCTCTCCCGGATCTTCTCGGCGATCTCCTGGTTGAGCTCCTTTTCGAGGTTGCTCAAGATGCTGGCCTTGGCTTCGGCCCGGGTCATCCCGGAGATGCGCTCGAGTTCTTTGACTTGCTCGGCAAGGGCGTCGTTCACGCGCTCCCTGGAACGGCCGACCTCCAGCTCTTTCGCGGTGACGGCCTGGTCTTTGCGCTCGAGGTCTTCGAGCTTGCGGTCGATCGATTCTTCCTTCTGTTGGACGCGTCGTTCCGATCGTTGAATCTCCGCACGGGCGTCGCGGACTTCCTGCTCGAGGCTCATCCGAATGCGGTGGGCTTCCTCTTTCGCTTCGAGGATCATCTCCTTGACCTGGGTGTCGGTGTCGGCCTTCAGCTTGTCGCGCTCCACGGTGGAAGCGGCGAAACGCTGCTGATTGGCGTTCCCGACCCAGAAGTAGGCGATGACGGCACCCGCGACCGCACCCACAACGAGCCCGATGAGCAGGAGTAATACGTTGGGCATTGATTACACCTCGCTCTATGGACTTGTGAAGGTTCTTCGCACCGCGCGTGAGCGCGGCGGGACTAGTCGTTACAAGGCGACAAAATCTTGACCATATTAGTCGCGTTCACGAGGGCTGTCAAACCGCCCACCGGCCTGCCATTCCTCGGCCAACTGCCGGCAAACGCGGTAGATGAGGCCGCTGTCGAAACCGCGCCGCCTGAGGCGGGGGCCGATCTTCGCCCGGAGCTCCTGGGCGTCCGCGGGCGGCCGTTGATCGAGCATCGTCCGGGCCAGCCGCAGCGCCTGCTCGCCCTGCGCGTCCCGGTCGACGGAGTCGAGGGCGGGGGCGGCGTCGCCATCCTGGATCCCCCGGGCACGCAACTCCTGGGCGATCAGGCCGTAGCCTCGACTGCCGGACCGCCGCCGAACGAGGGAGGCGGCGTACTCGCGATCATCAAGGTAGCCATCGGCTTGAACGCGGTCCAGCGCCGCGCTGACCGCCACGGCGGTGTAGCCCTGATGCTCCAGCTTCTGGCTGAGCGTGGCGCGCGACTGCGGCTGGCGAGCCAGCTTCTTGATCGCGGCCGCATAGGCCGCCTCAGGACTTTCCGGATTTGCGGGAGCCGCTGGGGCCCCCGCCCGGCGCTTCACGCCGGCTGCAGCGTCTTCTCGAGCTTCTCGCTCTTCTCGACGGCTTTTTCTTTCAGCCGCGCGATCAGGTCCTCACCGAGCTTCGGATTCGCCTTGAGGAACCCGACGGTCTGCTCGCGGCCCTGGCCGAGGCGTTGCCCATTCGAGGAGAACCAGGAGCCGCTCTTTTCCACCAGGGCGGCGTCCACGCCGGCATCCAGCACACTGCCCCAGTAGGAGATGCCCTCGTTGTAGAGGATGTCGAACTCGGCCGACTTGAAGGGCGGCGCCACCTTGTTCTTGACCACCTTGACCTTCACCCGGTTGCCGGTGACGTCGAGGCCGCTCTTGATCGAGTCCACCTTGCGGATATCCAGCCGGATCGAGGCGTAGAACTTGAGCGCGCGACCACCGGTCGTGACCTCGGGGTTCCCGAACATGATCCCGACCTTCTCGCGCAGCTGGTTGATGAAGATCACCGAGGTGCTCGACTTGGAGATAGCGCCGGTCAGCTTGCGCAGGGCCTGCGACATCAGCCTGGCCTGCAGCGCGACATGGCTGTCCCCCATCTCGCCATCGATCTCCGCCTTCGGCACCAGCGCCGCCACCGAGTCGACCACGATGACGTCGATCGCGCCGGAGCGGACCAGCACGTCGACGATCTCGAGCGCCTGCTCGCCGGTGTCCGGCTGCGAGATCAGCAGGTCCTCCGTCTTGACCCCGATGTGGGAGGCGTAGACCGGGTCGAGGGCGTGCTCGGCGTCGATGAAGGCGGCTGTCCCACCCTGCTTTTGCGATTGCGCGATGACATGCAACGCCAGCGTTGTCTTGCCCGACGATTCCGGGCCGTAAATCTCGACCACGCGGCCCCGCGGGATCCCGCCGACGCCGAGCGCCAGGTCGAGGGTCATTGCCCCGGTCGGAATCGCGTCGACGTTGCGCTGGGCCGCCGCGTCGTTCAGCTTCATGATGGCGCCCTTGCCGTAGGAGCGCTCAATCTGGCTGAGCGCCGCGGTCAGTGCCTTGTCTTTCTCTGACATTTACTGTTCCCCTTGCTCGTGGCCGGCCTGGCCCGTCCCGCCCACTGTACTACAATTTTGTGTAACTGTCAACGCATAACCTCGAGAGTCTGGGCCAGAAGCGTCAACGCCGCGATGGTCGAGTCGCGCCGGTTCTCCCAGCGGTCGCCCGACCATTGATATCGAGTTGCATGCGTTCCCTCGGCCGTCGCGATGCCGATGAACGTGAGTCCGACGGGTTTGCTGCCTTCCGCATTCGGGCCCGCCACGCCGGTGATCGAGACAGCCAGGTCGGCGCGCATCAGCATTCGGACCTCGCTCGCCATCGCGCAGGCCGTTTCCTGGCTGACCGCTCCGTAGGTCGCGAGCGTCTCGGCCGGCACCTTGAGCTGCTCCATCTTGACCTGATCGGCATAGCTGATCACCCCACCGAGAAAGTAGGCCGAGCTGCCCGGCACCTCCGTGATCGCCGCGCCGAGCATCCCGCCGGTGCAGGACTCCGCGACGGCCAGCGATCGCTGCCGGCGGCGTAGCGTCTCCCCGACCTGCGTCGCCAGGTCGATGATCGGTCCGGTCGGCCGCATCGATCACCGGTAGTTGATGAATTGCAGGGGGACCGGGGAGTCGTCAGCCTTGAGCGCCTGGATCACGGTTTGCAGGAGGTCCTTCTCCCGGCTAGAGACCCGGATCAGGTCGCCCTGGATGCGCGGCTGGACCTTGGGCGAGATCTGCTTGATCTGCTTCACCAGGCTCCGGGCCAGCTCATCGTCGATCCCCTCCTGGAGCTCGAGCTTCTGGCGGACGTTGCCCTTGGCGGCTTGCTCGATCGGACCCGGCTTGAGGATCTTCAGGGATAGATTGCGCTTGACGAACTTGCTCTGCAGCACATCGATCATGGCTTTGAGCTTGAAGTCGCTCGGGCCCTGGAGGGTGATCTCGTCCTCCCCCAGCTCGATGCTCGCCCCGGTGTCCTTGAAGTCGTACCGGGTCGTGATCTCCCGTTGGGCCTGGTTGATCGCGTTGACCAGCTCCTGGCGGTCGAACTGGGAGACGACGTCGAACGAATAGTCCTGAGCCACGGAGCTATGCTACCCCGCCGCTTTGACAGCTGTCTGTCGCACTTTTGGCCTCAGTTGCTTTCGTCGAGATCCTTGACCAGCTCGTCGACCTCGAGCAGGTTCATCAGCACCTCGCGGGATTTGGACCCCTCGTAGGGGCCGATCACGCGCTGCTCCGCCAGCTGGTCGACGATCCGAGCGGCCCGCGTGTAGCCGACATTCAGCTTGCGTTGCAATAGCGAGACTGAGGCCCGACCCTCGGTGGCGACCACATGCGCACCCTTGCCAAAGAGCGGATCGCGCTTCATCCCTTCCTTGACCCAGGAGACGGTCGCCTCGACGTTGAAGATTTCCTCCTGGTACTGCGGCTTCCCCTGGCCCTTCCAGAAGTCGATCAGCGCCTTCATCTCGCGATCGGAGACGAAGACGCCCTGCAGGCGGGTCGCTTTGCCCGCCTCAACCGGCAGGTAGAGCATGTCGCCGCGGCCCAGCAGCTTCTCGGCGCCGGTCTCGTCGAGGATGACCCGGGAATCGATGCTGGAGCTGACCGCGAAGGCGATCCGCGAGGGGATGTTGGCCTTGATCAGGCCGGTGATAATGTCGGCGGAGGGGCGCTGGGTGGCAACCATCAGGTGGATGCCGACAGCGCGGGCGAGCTGGGCGACCCGGCAGATCAGCTCCTCGATCTCGCCGGCCGCGACCATCATCAAGTCGGCGAGCTCGTCGATCACCAGCACGATGAAGGGCAGCCGGTCGAGGCCCATCTCCGGCGCGCGCTCGTTGAAGTCGGCAATGTTGCGCACGGTGTGGCTGGCGAACAGCTTGTAGCGGTTTTCCATCTCGGCCACAGCCCAGCGAAGCGCGGAAGTCGCCTGCTCCGACTCGGTCACCACCGGGACCAGCAGGTGTGGCAAATCCTGGAACATGGCGAACTCGACCCGCTTGGGGTCGATCAGGATCAGCTTCAGCTCGTCGGGGGTCGCCTGGAACATCAGGCCGGCCAGCAGGGCGTTGATACAGACGCTCTTGCCCGAGCCGGTCGCCCCGGCGATCAACAGGTGAGGCATCCGGGTCAGGTCACCAACCACCGAGTTACCGGACACGTCGGTGCCGATCGCCAGCGAGAGCAGCGTCTTGTCGTTCTGGAAGGCCGGTGTTTGCAGGATCTCCCGCAGCGTCACCAGGCTGGTCGCCTTGTTCGGCACCTCGATGCCGAGCGCGGGCTTGCCCGGGATCGGCGCCTGGATGCGGATCGCGGCCGACAGGGCAAGCGCCAGGTCGTTCTGGAGCGCCGTGATCTTTCGAACCGGCACGCCAACCCCCGGCTGGATCTCGTACTGGGTGACCGAGGGACCGGAGTTGACGCCGATCACGGTCGCCTGGACATCGAAGCTGGCCAGGGTCTGCTCGATCAACTTGATGTTGGCCTTGATCTCGTCGTGGAGCCGGTCCTTGCGCACGGCGACCGTGTCGAGGAGGCTCAGTTCTGGCTTGACCCAGGCGTGATGCGGTTCGTCATCCCCGGGCGCTGCCGGAGCGACTGCCGGATCGGGCACGACGCCGAGCACGGGCTCGGCCGGGCCCGGCCGCTTCCGCTTCGCGACGGGCGCCTCGGTGACGTCGGCTGCCCCCTGAAGATCCAGATCGGGAAGCACGCCCGGCGCCGGCGGAGCTGCCACCCCCTTGATCGGGACCAGGACGGCCTCCTCCGTCTCGGTGCGCATCGCCTGGTTCTGGGGACGCCAGCCCTCGGCGGGCGTCGGCTTCGGTTTGGCGATCGGCTTCTCCTCTGGTCGGGCCTCCAGGTAATGCTCGCGCAGGGCGCTGACGGCGTCCCGGACGGAGAGGTCAAAGGCGAGGACGAGGGATCCGAGCAAGATCGCGACCAGGATCAGGATGCTGCCGGCGGTCCCAAGCAGGCTGCTGAGCACATCGCCTTCGAGCCGGCCGACCGAGCCGCCGCTGTGGCCGACCGAGACGTCAAGCAGGCCCAGGGCGCCAAGCGCGAGCAGGCCGAGGCCAAGGCCACGGCCCCAGGTCATCGTCTCGATCCAGGGCATCAGCATCTCGATGCCGGCCGCCGCGATCGCAAGCACGACGAAGACGACGCCCCAGCCGAATAGCGCCACCAGGCCTCCGTTCAGGACGTGCATCGCCGAGCCGCTCGACTGGAGGACGACGGCCAGCACGATCAGCCCGGCCAGCACCAGGCAGGCGATGCCGGCGAGCTCGCGTTGCTGCCGCGACGGCACCTCGAGCTTGGGCAGGCGCGGCGCCTTGATGCGGAAGCGCTGCTGGGATGCCGAGCGCTTCGGGCGCGCGATGCGCTTATGCCGCGTCTTCAAGGCCGTGGGATGGCTGCGACGTTTGCTGGGACGAATGGCGCCATTCTAGCGTGCTCGCCCGGCCCTGACCAAAAGCTCTTCTTCTCGCCCTAGTTCGGAATCCAGAACAGCCCGCTGATCAGGAGGAAGGCACTGATGGCGAGGGCGGCCACACTCACCACCGCGAGTTCGTGGCGCGGCTTCCAGCCCAGAATGCCGGGGCTCGGGCGACCTCGGATCTTCCGCAGCTTCAGCACGCCGTAGTGTGAACCAATTTCCGCAAGGGTGAGGGGAACCAGGGCAATCGCGAACCGCCGAACGCCAGTAAGGTGCAGCGCCAGGTAGATGAAGCCGCCAATCCCGACTATAGCCGCGGCATTCATGACCGCGAGCGCGATAAGCAATTCCCTCCGCTGCTCCCTGGGCACGGTCGACTGTGGCGGCGATCCTGCCCGCTGCAATGCGGTCCGCCAGATCAGCCACGCGATCGCCAGAAGGAGGAACCCGAGCAGGAAGCTCGCGACCATGGGAAGCACAATCCCACCATCACGGTTCACAATCAGAAGCATCAGGAGAATTCCTGCCACGAGCTGGCACACCAGCGCGGCAACCACGAATGCGGCGCCGACCCATCCCATCGCACCGGGGGCCGGTGGAAACCGTCGCGGCGTTGCCGCGTTCACGCCTTCAATGTAGCCGCGGGAAGCGATCACGGGCGTATAACTAGAGCATGGCTAAAGAAGACTCCGAGCTGACGGATACCCAACCAAGCGACGATTACCGCCACATCGACACCCTTGACGAGCGGCTACGTGAGGAGCGGCCTGACGAGCTGGTCGATACGGGCGATAACCGCGAGGGCAAGTTCGACGATCCGGAAACGGACGCCGTGGGCGACGAGCATCCGGGGGTGTTGAACGACGAGAACGATTCAAGCGCCGAGGAAGCCGCGCTTCACGTCCAGGACGAGGCGCCGGGTGCCGTCGATTCCGATACCGACAGTTACACGGGTGACAAGATCTAGCTACGGTCCGGAGCTCGGTCACAGAGGCCCCGGTCCTTAATGGACGACGGGTTTGTGCACCACGTCCGGGCCACGCACCGACTGTTGGACGCCTGCGTCGCGCTCAGCCCAGAGCAACTCGAGATCGCAGTGCCGGGGACCTATGGATCGATCCTCGCGACGGCGCGACATCTCGTCGGTGGCGACTCGCTTTACCTGTTCTGGCTCACCGGTGACCGGGCCCACGCGATCAAACCAGATGGGATGGATTTCGGTGGGTTGAGGGACGCGATCGAGCGTAACGGCCGGGCCTGGTCGGCGTTCGGGCGGCAGCGTGACGCATCAGTAGGCATCCGGCTCGCTCAGGTGCTGGATCACGGCACGGATCACCGGAGCCAGATGCACCGGTCTCACGACGCTCGGCATCGAACCGCCAGGCATCATGGCCTTTATGCTGAGCAGTTCCCCAACCTCATAGGTAAACGCGGAAGGGGCCGCCGTCAAAGCCCTTAGCCGCAGTCGCAAAGCGAGGCGAGACGTTAGACCTCGACGACGATCGGCATGATCATCGGCCGGCGGCGCATCTGGTCGTAGAGGAACCGGCTGAGCGAGTCGCGGATGGAGTTCTTCACGACCTGCCACTCCGGGGCTCCGGGGCCGATCTTGTTGATCGTTGCGAGGACCTGCTGACGGGCCGACTCCATCACGGCGTCTGACGTCTGCTGGTGCACGAAGCCGCGCGAGATGAGGTCGGGTCCTGATACCACCCGGCCGGTGTCCTTGTCGACGGTCACGATCACGATAAAGATGCCGTCGGTCGAGAGCACGCGGCGATCGCGAAGCACGACCGAGCCGACGTCGCCAACGCTGAGGCCATCGACGAAGACGTAGCCGGCGGGCACCTTGTTGCCGAGGTGCGGCAGCGCGCCGTCACCGGCCAGTTCGACCACGTTGCCATCGTCGGTGACGATCACGTGGTCCTTGGCGATGCCGACGTCCTGGGCGATCTCCGAATGCAGGGCCAGGTGACGGAACTCGCCGTGGACCGGCATGAAGAACTTTGGCCGCACCAGATTGAGCATCAGCTTCAGTTCCTCGCGACTGGCGTGCCCGGAGGCGTGGACGCGATTGCGCGCCGAGTAGAAGACGCGCGCGCCGTGCTTGTAGCAGTTGTTGATCGTGCGCGAGACGAGTTCCTCGTTGCCCGGGATCGGCGTGGCGGAGAGGATGACCGTGTCGCCAGCCTTGAGCCGCACCTGGGGATGCTCCTGGGCCGCGATCCGCGTCAGGGCGGAGAGTGGCTCGCCCTGGCTACCGCTGGAGAGGACGACGAGGTTCTCATCCGGCTGCTTGTTGATGTCCTGGATCTTGATCAGGATGTCCTGGGGCACCTGCAGATAGCCGAGCTCCTGGGCGATCGTCAGGTTGTTGACCATCGAGCGGCCGATGACCGCGACCTTCCGCTTGTAGCGGGCGGCCGTGTTCAGGGCCTGCTGGATCCGGTAGATGTTGGAGGCGAAGGTCGAGATGATGATCCGGCCATCACACTGGCCGAAGAGGTCGTCGAAGGCGTCGCCGATCGTCCGCTCCGACGGGGTGAAGCCATCCCGCTCGGCGTTGGTGCTGTCGGACATCAGCAGGAGGACGCCGCGATTGCCGAAGTGGGACAGCCGGGCCATGTCGGTCGGGTGACCGTCGACCGGCGTCTGGTCCATCTTGAAATCAGCGGAATGGATCACGACCCCGACGGGTGTCTCGATGGCGAGCGCGGTGGTGTCCGGGATGCTGTGGGCGACATGGATGAACTCGACCTTGAAGGGCCCGAGTTCGATCACGTCGCCGGCTTTGATCTCGCGCAGGTCGGCTTGCTCGATCACTTTGTGCTCGCGGAGTTTGCCCTTGATGAACCCGAGCGTCAGCCGGCTGCCGTAGATGGGAGCCGGCACCTTGGGAAGGACGTAAGGCAGGGACCCGACGTGATCCTCGTGGCCATGGGTCAAGAGATAGGCAAGAACCTTGTCCTTGCGCTCCTGGAGGTAGGTCACGTCCGGGAGCACGAGGTCGACCCCGAGCATCTCCTCTTCGGGGAACATCAGGCCGGCGTCGATCACGATGATTTGCTCGTCGTACTCGAGCGCCATCATGTTGCGGCCGATCTCGCCCAGCCCGCCAAGCGGGATGGCGCGAAGCCGCGCCTTTTTAGCCAAAGAGGGTGAGCTGCTCCTCCGGCTTGGCGACCGGGGCGGCGACCGGAGCCACGGCCCGGCGTCGCTCCTCCATCCGATCCAGGTGGGCCTTGACCGCCTTGAAGTCCTGTTCCAGCGGGCCCTGGAGGAAACTGTTGTAGAGCGCGGCGGCCGGGTGATAGACCGGGATGTAGCTGACGCCATCCTTGCTGATCACGCGGCCATGCATCCGGGTGATCGAATCCTGCCCGGGCAGCAAGCGGGCGAGGGCATGACGGCCGAGCAGGACGACGACCTCGGGCTTGATCAGCTTGAGCTGCTGCTCCAGGTAGGGCGAGCAGGCTTGCACCTCGGTTGGTTGCGGGTCGCGGTTGTTTGGCGGCCGGCACTTGAGGATATTCGTGATGAAGACATCGCCGCGGGAGAGCCCGATGCCTCGGAGCAGCTGATCGAGGAGCTTGCCCGCCGCGCCGACGAAGGGTTCGCCCTGCTGGTCCTCGTTCTGGCCGGGGGCCTCCCCCACCACCATGATGCGGGCGGTTGATGGACCGACGCCGGGGACGGCGTGCGTTCGGCTGAAGCCGAGGGGACAACGACGGCAGTCGTGGACATCCCGCGCGAGGACGGTTAGATCAGCGAAGTCCAAACCCGGCCCAGTATATGCCGCGGCACGGCGCCGCGGCACACTGATGTTGCGTCTGAACTACTGGTTGCCGCCCCGGGGACCGCGGTCGAACTCGCGGCGCGGGCCACGGTCACCGCCGCCCCGGTTGAAGCCGCCGCCGCTACCACCGCGCGGCGGGCCGCCCCGATCCCGTTCGGTGACGACCCAGTCGCCATTGGTGATGCCCTTGGCTTCTTGGAGGACCGCCTTGCGGGAGAGGTTGACCCGTCCCTGGCGATCGACCTCGGTCACCTTGACCTCGATGTCATCGCCGACGTTGACGGCATCTTCGACCTTGTCGACACGGTTCTCGGCCAGCTGGCTGATGTGCACCAGGCCATCCTGGTTGGGCATGATCTGGACGAAGGCCCCGAATGGCATGATCCGGACGACCTTGCCCTTGTAGTTCTTGCCCACCTCGACCTCGCCGGTCAGGTCGCGGATGATCTGCTCTGCCTTGGACGCCGATTCTTCGTTGACCGAGCCGATGATGACCCGGCCATCGTCCTCGATGTCAATGCTGGTCACGCCCGAGTCCTCGATGATCTTGCGGATCATCTTGCCTCCGGGGCCGATCACTTCGCGGATCTTGTCGGGATGGATCTGCACTGTGATCATGCGTGGCGCGTACCGTGACATCGCCGTCCGTGCCTTATCGAGGGCCTCGTTCATCTTGCCCATGATGAACATCCGTCCCTCTTTCGCCTGCTGGATCGCGTTCGCCAGGACATCGACGCCGATGCCCTTGATCTTCATGTCCATCTGCATCGCGGTGACGCCGGCCGCGGTGCCGGCCACCTTGAAGTCCATGTCGCCCAGGTTGTCTTCGACGCCCTGGATGTCGCTCAGGACGGCCACCTTGCCACCTTCGCCGGTGATCAGGCCCATCGCGATCCCAGCTACCTGGCCCTTGGTGGGCACGCCGGCATCCATCATCGCCAGGCTCGAGCCGCAGACGCTCGCCATCGAGGTCGATCCGTTCGAGGACAGGATCTCAGTCACGATCCGGATGGTGTACGGAAACTCCTCTTCGGTCGGCACAACCGGCAGGAGGGCGCGCTCCGCCAGGGCGCCGTGGCCGATCTCGCGGCGTCCGGGCGACCGAAGCGGCCGCGCCTCGCCCACGCTGAAGGGCGGGAAGTTGTAGTGATGCATGAATCGCTTGGACTCTTCCAGGCCGAGCCCGTCGAGTTTCTGCTTGTCGCCGATGGAGCCGAGCGTCACGATGCTCAGGGCCTGCGTCTGGCCCCGGGTGAAGAGGGCCGACCCGTGCGTGCGGGGCAGCAGTCCCACTTCGCAGGTGATCTGCCGGATCTCCGTAGTCTTGCGGCCGTCGGGCCGGACCCCGTCGTTGAGAATTTTGGCCCGGACGCGCCGCTTGACCTTCGCCTCGAAACTCTTCGAGAGGGCCGGCAGCCGGTCCAGGAATTTCGGGCCTAGCTCGGCGATGGTCTCCTTCTTGAGATCGTCGAGGGCTGACTCACGGATCGCCTTGTTGGGATTGAAGAGCGCCTGGTCCAACCGCTCGGCCAGGAAGGCGTCGACCGCCTGGTCGATTTCGGGATCCGTCGGCGTCGGCGCCACCTGGACCTTGGGCTTGCCCACCTCGCGGGCAAAGGCCTCCTGCATGTCGCAGATACGGGCGATCTCTTTTTGCGCTAGCCGCATGCCCTCGACGATCGTCTCCTCGGGAACCACCTTGGCGCCCGCCTCGACCATGATGATGGCGTCGCGGGTACCGGCGACCACCAGGTCCAGCCGGCTTTCCTCCATCCGCCCGACCGGCGGATTGACGACCAACTGGTCGTCGAGGTACCCGATCCGGACCGCGCCGATCGGGCCCTGGAAGGGGATCTCGGAGATCATGAGCGCCGTCGAGGCGCCGATAATGGCCATCGTCGCCGGATCCGCCTCCTGGTCGACAGACCAGACGCTGGCGACGATCTGAACGTCGTTGCGGAAGTCCTTGGGAAAGAGCGGACGGATCGGACGGTCGATCAGCCGGCTGTTGAGGATCGCCTGCTCACTGGGACGGCCCTCGCGGCGGATGAAGCCTCCCGGGATCTTCCCGGCGGCATACATCTTCTCCTCGTAGTCGCAGGTCAGCGGAAAGAAGTCGATGCCTTCTCGCGGCGAGGGCGACATGACCGCGGTCACGAGCAGCATCGTCTCCCCCATTCGAACGGTCACGGCGCCGGACGCCTGCTGGGCCACGCGGCCCGTTTCAATCGTCAGGGTGCGCCCGCCGAGTTCTAGTTGTGTCTGATTCACGTTTCCTCCTGGTGCCGCTGAATGCGGCAACTTATCGATCTGGCATTAGAGCCCAGACGGTTCACTTCGTGGGCGGGTTAGGGGTTGGGGTTCGAAGAAAAGGAACCCTTTCTCCGTGCACCAATCTCTAACCCCGTGCGAGTGGGCAGCGCCCAGGCGGACTGTTCGTCTAGCCGATCACCTCCGCAGGCCGAGCTTGGCGATGATGCCTCGGTACCGTTCGATGTCGTTGTTCTGGAGGTAGTTCAGGAGCCGGCGGCGCTTGCCGACCAGCTGGAGCAGGCCACGTCGCGAGCTATGGTCGTGGCTGTTTGCCTTGAGATGCTCGGTGAGGTGGTTGATCCGTTCGCTAAAGATCGCGATCTGGACTTCCGGCGATCCGGTGTCCGACTCATGCAAGCGATTTCCGTCGATCACGCTCGCTTTCGTAGTTGGTGCCAGCCTGAAACCTCCTTGTGATGACTCACCCGCATGCCGTTGGCTATTCGAACACGCGCGCTGAGTTCTTCGGAAGTATACCCTACGACCTCCAATCCAATACCTGCAGCGCGCCGGGCATGATCTCGAAGACCGCCGGGGTCGTGCCGACCAGCTCGCCGTCAGCTTCGACCCCGATCGGGACGTCGCTCTCGATCTCGACCCGGCGGGCGCTGGCGAAGCGAACCTGCACCAGCCGGTCGTGGGTTCCCCGGTAAAGCAGCGGAAGACTCCGGATCCCCGCCAGGCGTCCAATATCACCGATGGTGACCACCTCGAGGAGACCGTCATCCGGCCTGGCCCGCGGCGCCATGCGCATCCCACCACCGAGGTAGGCGCCGTTGCCGATCGCGATCGTCCGGATGCGCAGCTCCTGCACCGGCCCGTCATCCAGCCGCAGCCGGACGGCGGCGTTGCGATGGACGAGGAGGCTCGCCACCGCCGCCCCGAGGAAATTCACGGTGCCGCCCAAAACCGCCGGTCCGTTCGCTGCCCGCCGGACCACCTCGGCGCCGATCCCGGCGTCCGCGGCATTGATGAAGTAGCGGCGTCCGGTCGAGGTCCCGACCCGGCCGGCATCGAGGCGCTTCCAGCGATCCGATCGCAACCAGGCTGCGACCTGTTCGGGCCGCCTGGGGCTGGGCACGCTGCGCACCAGGTCGGCGCCCGTGCCGGTCACCAGGGCCGCGAAGCGTGGCGGCGGTCCTGGGCGTGGACGGCGAAGCAACCCGTTCACGACCTCGTGCGCGGTCCCATCCCCGCCAACGGCGACCACCAGCCGGTCGCCGGCCGCCGCGGCCCGGTCGGCGGCATCCCCGCGTCGCTGGGTGATGAAAACCTCGGGATCGAGACCGGCCGCGATGCAGGCGGACGCACACTGCCGCCAGAAGCGGAGGGCCCGCCCGCCGCCGGCCACCGGGTTGACGATGACCAGGGGCGCTAGGTCAGGATTCGTTTGGCGTTCTCCACATCACGGCCAATCTGGTGTTGCAGCGCCGGAATCGTGGCAAATCGCTTTTCGCCCCGCAGCCGCTGGACGAAGAAGACGGTCAGCAGCCGGTCATAGAGGTCGCCCTCGAAGTCGAAGAGAAAGACCTCGACGGTCAGGGTGTTGCCGCCGAACGTCGGGCGGAAGCCGAGACTGAGGGCCCCGTTATACCGCGTCGATTCGAGCAGCACCCGGACGGCATAGATCCCGTTGGCGGGCAGCAGCTTGTTGGGCGTGATCTTCAAGTTGGCGGTTGGATAGCCGAGCAGGCGCCCGCGCGCCTCGCCGTGTTCGACCGTCGACCGGAGAAAGTAGTCGCGTCCGAGCAGCTGGCTGGCTGCCCGCACCTGCCCGAGCAGGATCAGCCGCCGGATGCGCGAGCTGCTGAGCGGCTCCCGGCCGCGCACCAGCGCCGGTCTCACCTCGAGTGTGAAGCCGTGTTTTAAGCCGAGCCGTCGCAGGAATGCGTGGTCGCCGCGGCGGCCGCGCCCGAAGGCGAAGTCGTAGCCCACCAGCAACCGTTCCAGTGTCATGCCGCGCATCAGTCGCTCCATGAACGCCGCCGGGGTGAGCGCGGCTACCTGCGGTGTGAATGGAATCACCACCACGTGCGTCAGGCCGAGCTGCTCGCACAGCCAGGTCTTCTCATCGAGCGTCGTCAGGTTGGCGGGGCAGTGATCGGGATCGAGCACGCAGCGGGGATGCGGTTCGAAGGTCACCATCACGCTGGCCCGGCCCGCCTCGCGGGCACCGTCGATCAGGGGCTTGAGCAGGCTGAGGTGGCCTTTATGCAGCCCGTCGTAGGCGCCGATGGTCGCGTGCGCCCCGCCGATCTGCCCCGGACCTGGGAATCCGAAGCTCACCCGGGTCATCGCGGGAAGATCGCCTTAGGCTGTAGGCGTCCCGCCGCGACGACGCCCCAGCCGAGCAGCGTGTCGGCGGCGTCGACCAGCCGGTAGCGGCCCTCCGCGGCCCTTGGCACCGAGATCCCGCGGCCCTGAACGACCGAGGCCGCGTCGGCCGGATCGAGGCTCAGGCGAGGCCAATCCCGAAGCGGGAGCTCCATGGGCAGCAGGTGTCGAGGCCAGTCCACGCCGGCGGCCTCGAGCACCGCCGGCGAGAGCGCGTCTTCCAGGCGGAGTGGCCCGTACGCGCTCCGGGTCAGGGCCAAAAGGTAGGCGCCGCAGCCGAGCCGCTGCCCGAGGTCGTGCACCAGGCTCCGGACATACATCCCCTGTCCGCTAACGATTTCCAGCCGGGCCGTCGCCCGCGCGGCGTCATAGTCGAGCAGCGTGATGGCGTACACGTCGACCGGACGCGGCTCTCGAACGACCGTCTCGCCACGCCGGGCTTTCCGGTAGAGCGCCTCCCCCTGAAGCTTGAGCGCCGAGTGCATGGGGGGCACCTGCCCGATCCGTCCGATGAAGCGAGCAAGCGCGGCCACGATTTCGTCCGCGGTGATGGCCACGGTGTCCGTATGGCGACTGACCACCCCCTCCCGGTCGTAGGTGTCGGAGGTGAACCCGAAGGCCGCGGTGGCCACGTAGGTCTTCGGCCAGTCGTGCACGAAATCAGCCAGCCGGGTGGCGGCGTTGACCAGGATTGGCAGCACGCCCTCCGCGGCGGGATCCAGGGTGCCGCCATGCCCCACCTTGGCCACCCCAGGCAGCCGCCCGATGCTCCGGACGACGGCGAACGAGGAGAACCCAACAGGCTTGGCGACGTTCAGAATGCCGGAGTCCATGCCAGCTCGGCCATGCGGCGCCGGGCTTCTGCCAGGACCTTCGTTTCCGCCTCCTCGAGCGGCAGCGTCAGCTCGGCGCCGGCAGCACGGTAATGGCCTCCCCCGCCAAAGGTCGCCGCCAGGGCGGCGGCATCGATCTGATCGCGACTGCGAATGCTGACCTTGGTCAGCCGCGGGCCCGCTTCTTTGAAGAGGATGGCGAGCTCCTGCCCCCGCAGGGTGTTGAGCTGGTCGATCGCGCTATCGGCTTGCTCGGCGGCAGCCCCACTGGCCAGGAGATCCGCCAGGCTGATGGCGCCCCAGACGAGCCGGTCGTCGAACTCGAACTGCAAACTCTGCAGGATGCGGCCCTGCATCCGCAGGAAGGAGGCTGGCCGGCTCTTGAAGAGACCTCGGGCGAGCATCACGGGATCCGCCCCGAGGGCGACGAGCTCGGCGGCCGCGCGGAGCGCATGCCCCGAGGTGTTGTCATGACGGAAGCCGCCGGTGTCGGAAAGGATGGTGGCGTACAGGTTGCCGGCCGCCTCGGGCGGGATCGGAATCTTCCAGGCCTTGAGCAGGTCGTAGACCAGCTCCCCCGTTGAGGCGGCGTCGGTACAGACCAGGTTGATCGTCCCGAAGTTCGTGTTGGTCACGTGATGGTCGACATTGACCACCACCGGGGCGCTGGCCACCAGCGAGGCGAACTTGCCGGCCCGTTCGGCATCGCCGGCATCAAAGAGAAACACCGGGGCACCGGGCGCAACCGGGTCCCGATTCACGCGCTCGATGCCGGGAAGGAATGACCAGGCCGCGGGCACGGGCGGCGACGAAATGACCGGGACGGACTTGCCCAACGGCTCGAGTGCCAGCGCCAGCGCGAGGGCGGAGCCCAGGGTGTCGCCGTCGGCGTCTTTATGCGTCACCGCGCCGATGACGGAGGCGCCCTCGACCACTTTCCAGATCCGCGGCGCGAGCTCGGCAACCTCCCGCCGAGGAGGCGCGAGGTCAGGAGCCAGCGTCGGAGGATCCTTTCTCAACTTCACGCAACAGCTGGCTGACGCGAACGCTGTAGGCGATCCCCTCGTCCAGCTCGAAGCGGAGCTCCGGGGCGAAGCGTAAGTTCGAGAGTCGCGCACCAAGCTCCTTGCGGATGAAGCCGCGAGCATGGTCGAGCCCGGCCATCGCCGCCTGCTGTCCCTCGCTCTCCCCCACCACGCTGACCCTGACGATGGCGCTGCGAAGGTCGGGGGTTAGCTTGACCTCGGTGATGCTGACCATCCCGATCCGGGGATCCTTGAGGTCCCGCATGATGATGGCGCTGATCTCCTCGCGGAGTTGGGCGGCGACGCGTTCGACGCGGTGACCGGCCATACCCTCAATTGTATGGGCGCCCGCCTAATGCGGAGTTCCGGCCACGTCGATCAGGTCGGCGAGGATGGCGAAGGCCGTTTGTTCGACGCCCGGATCGTGCAGCGCCAGCGCCAGCCGGCCGGCAACGTCCGTGTCGAGCTCGATCGCCATCGAAAAGCCATCGACGGCGAAGAACGGATCCTCCGGGCCCAGCTCGACCGGGGCCCAGCGGGTGCCGAAGGGCCCGATCGCCGCCAGGGCGCGCAAGCGTAGGCCTTTGGCGGCCGCGGCGCGAGCGCGCTCACCCGTCTCGGCGGTCACTGGCTGTCGGACCACATCGCTCACCGTGAGCTCGATCCCCATCACGACGTTGGCGATGATGGTCGCCTTCAGGGCGGCGTCCCACCCGTCGAGGTCGTGGCTCGGATCGCGCTCCGCGATGCCGCGACGCTGGGCTTCGGCCAGGGCCTCATCCCACGGCACCCCACGCGCCGCCTGGCTGAGCAGATAGTTGGTCGTACTGTTCAGAATGCCGCGAACGAGCCCGACCTTCGCCGTTGGCAGCGCGCTGCGCATCAAGTTGAAGACCGGAAGGTCGTCGGCGACGGTCGCCTCGAAGCGGAGACGGCGGCCGTGTTGTTCCGCCAGGGCCGACAGCGCGTGGAAGCCGTGCGCGATCGCTCCCTTGTTTGCCGTAATGACATCCATGCCGGCAGCCAGCCCATCGCGGAGGTAGCCCAGTGCGGGCTCGCCATCGCGTGGACTGACGGGGGTCAGTTCGATCAGGACATCGGCGGGCAGCGTCCCGATCGCCGGCGGCGCGCCGCGGTTCGCTAAGCCCGGCCCGGAAAGCAGCGCACTCAGCTGGAGTCCGCGTTCATCGACGGCCCACCCATGCCGGCCGGTGATCACCGCGGTGAGCAGGGGATTCAAGCCCTGGCGTTCGCGCAGCAACCACGCCTTGAGCAGCAGCAGCCGGGCGAACGCCTGGCCGACGTGACCGAACCCGAGGAGCGCCAGGCGGACGTCACGCACCGCCCGGCGCCTACCGGCTGTTAGGCCTGCTTGACCTGGTAGCTGTCGATCACGTCGCCTTCCTGGAAGTCCTGGTAGCCATCGATGCGAATGCCGCACTCGAGGCCGGCCGTGACTTCGCGGGCATCATCCTTGAATCGCTTCAGCCCGGCGATCAGTCCCTCGTGGATCTGCTCGTTGTTTCGGAAGAGCTTCGCGGTCGAGCCGCTGGTCATCTTGCCCTCGAGCACGCGCGAGCCGGCGATGGCGCCCAGCTTCGGGATCTTGATCGGGGTGAGGACCTGCGCCCGGCCTTCCCAGACCTGCACGAAGGTCGGCTCGTAGAGGCCCTTGATCGCCTTCTCGATGTCGCTCGTCACGTTGTAGACGACGTCGTAGTGGCGGATATCGACCTTCTCGCGCTCGGCCGCCTTCTGCGCCAGCGTATCGGCCTTGACGTTGAAGGCGATCACCAGGGCGTTCGAGACGGCGGCGAGCAGGATGTCGGATTCCGAGACCGGACCAACGCCCTCGAACACGATTTTCACCTGGACCTTCGGGTCCTGGATCTTCAGGACCGAGCCCTTCAGCGCCTCGACGGAGCCGTTGCTGTCGGCCTTGATGACGAGGTTGAGGTCCTTGATCGCGCCCTGCTCGACGGCGGCCGAGAGATCGGCGAGCGTGATGCGGCGCGTCTGGGCAAGGGTGGCCACGCGATACTGCTCAGCCCGCTGGCCGGCGATGGTACGGGCGACCTTCTCGCTCGACACGATCTGGAAGATGTCGCCCGCGGTGGGCACGTCGGGGAGGCCGGTGACCACGGCAGGCGTGGCCGGGCCGGCTTCTTTCATCTTCTTGCCGTGGTCGTCGAGCAGTGCACGCACCTTGCCGAAGATGTGGCCGACCACCATGTTGTCGCCGACCCGGAGCGTGCCGCTCTGGACCAGCACGGTCGCGACCGGGCCGCGGCCCTTTTCCAGCCGTGCCTCGATGATCGTGCCGGCGGCTGACTTGGCGGGATTCGCCTTGAGGTCCTGGAGGTCGGCAACGAGCAGGATCATCTCGAGCAGGTCGGAGATCCCGGTCTTCTGCTTGGCCGAAACCGGAACCATGACCGTCTGGCCGCCCCAATCTTCCGGGACCAACCCCTGGTCCGAGAGGCCTTGCTTGACGCGGTCGGGATTGGCGCCCTCTTTGTCGACCTTGTTGATGGCGACGACGATCGGGACCTGCGCGGCCTTGGCGTGTGAGATCGCCTCGATCGTCTGCGGCATCACGCCGTCGTCGGCGGCGACGACCAGCACCGCGACGTCGGTGACCTGGGCGCCGCGGGCACGCATCGCCGTGAAGGCCTCGTGGCCCGGTGTGTCGAGGAAGACGATCCGGCGTCCGCGCTCTTCCACCACGTACGCGCCGATGCTCTGCGTGATGCCGCCGGCCTCGCCCGCGGCCACCTTGGTCTGGCGAATGGCATCGAGGAGCGAGGTCTTGCCGTGGTCGACGTGACCCATGACGGTGACGACCGGTGGGCGCACCTTGAGATTGCCGGGATCCTCGCCTTCGAGGCTGAACAGCTCCGACCGGGTCGTGAGCTTGACCTGGGTGCCGTCACCCTCCTCCGTCAGCTGCTCCGCGATGGCGGAGTCCATCGCCATCGGCATCGCCTGGACGCCGAAGGTATCCGCCACCAGCGCGGCCGTGTCGAAGTCGATCTGCTGGTTGATGTTGGCCATGATGCTGTTGCGCATCAGCTCTTTGATGATGTCAACCGTCTTGACGTTGAGGTACTCGGCCAGCTCCTTGACCGACAGCGTCGGCGGCAGCTCCACCTTGCCTTCCTTGACCTTGGTCTTGGCCTCGGCGGCGGGGCCGCCCGGGGCAAACTGGGTGCGAACCGACGTCTCCTGTTCCGGCGTCAAGACGCCCATCGCGTGGCGCGGGGCGTGACGGGTCGGCTTCAGGAAATCGAGGATGTCCCGGGCCTCGATGCCGAGGTCCCGAGCGAGTTGCTGGACTTTGATGCCGCGCGTCGTGGTAGTGGCGATAGTCAGTTCCTCTCTTTCAATTCAACAGGCAATGATAACCCGACTCCGGCCGGGCCGCACTCAACTCAGTATTCCCGCTCGAAGCCGCAGCCAATCCTCGGCCGTGACCGAGACCCGAAGGGCGCGATTGAGCGCCTGGCGCCGTTCGGCGGTCGTCCAGCAGGCCGGGTCGCGACAGAGGTAGGCCCCCCGCCCAGGGGCCCGCCCCTGCAGATCGACGCGCACGCCAGGGTCCGCCGCGACCAGCCGGACCATCTCGCCCTTGCCCTTGCCCTGGCGGCAGCCGACGCAGGTCCGCACGGGCCTCGGGCCCGCCGGGGACTCAGGCGCCGTCCGGCCCCGCCTCGCCGGTGAGTTCATCGGGGGCTGCCTTGATATCGATGCGCCAGCCGGTTAGCTTCGCTGCCAGCCGGGCATTCTGGCCATCCTTGCCAATGGCGAGCGACAGCTGGTTTTCCGGCACGTGCGCGGTCGCGGTTCGGGAGTCTCGATCGATCTCCACGGTGCGCACCTGTGCCGGGCTGAGGGCATTTGCCACCAGCTGCAGCGGGTCGTCCGCCCAGGGGATGATGTCCACGCGCTCGGCTCCCAGCTCGCCGACGACGCTCCGGATCCGCACCCCGCGCGGCCCGACGCACGCCCCGACCGGGTCGATGCCGTCCTGCTTGGCCGAGACCGCCACCTTGGTTCGTACGCCGGGCTCGCGCGCGAGCGCCCGGATGATGACCGCGCCCGAGGCCAGCTCGGGAATCTCGAATTCGAGCAAACGGCGGACGAGCGCCTTGTGCGCGCGGGACACGGTCACCTGCGCCCCGCGGCTCCGCTTTCGCTCTTCCAGCAACAGGACTTTGAGATGTTGGCCGACCCGGATCGTCTCGTCCGGGATCTGTTCCTCCGGCGGCAGCACGCCCTCCGCCTTGCCGAGTTCGAGGTAGACCGTATGCCCTTCCGACCGCTCGATGACGCGATCGACGATGCCACTGACCATCTCGCCCTTGTGCTCCAGCACGTCCCGGAGCACCTGATCCTTCTCGGCATCCTTCAGTCGCTGGAAGACGACCTGTTTGCTGATCTGGGCGGCCAGCCGGGCAAAATCTTCCGTCGGCAGCGCGACGTCGACCATGTCGTCGACCGAGACCGGACCCTGTTTGCGGGCTTCGTCGAGCGCGATTTCGGTCGTCGGATCCGCCACCGTTTCGACCACGCGCCGGCGGCTGAAGATCGCGATCTGCGCCGTCTCGGGGTCAACGTGGACGCGAATGTTCTCGGGCGGATTGAAGGCTCGCCGGTAGGCGGTGGCAAGCGCGCTCTCCATCAAGGTGAGGAGCGACTCCTTCGAAATCCCCTTTTCCTCCTGAACCTGGTCGAGCGCCTTGAGAAAGTCCGAGCGGAGCATTACAGATCGACAGCCAGTCGAGCGGCCAGGATGTCGGTCAGCGGGATGGCCAGTGTGGTGGCCGCTTTGCGCTCGCGGAGTTGTAGCTCGATGGCGTTGTCCGAGACGGCGCTGAGCAGGCCCTCGGCCACGCGCTCGCTCTCCCCCGTCCGGTAGCGCACGTTGGCCCGTTTGCCGACAAACCGGCGATATTCGTCGAGGGTTCGGAGTGGGCGCTCGGCTCCGGGTGAGGACACTTCGAGGTCATAGCGCGTCGGCACCGGATCGGCCTGGTCGAGCAGCGCCCCGAGGGACTTGCTCACCCGCTCGCAGTCATCCAGGCTCACGCTTTCGGGCTTGTCGATGCGGACGCGAAGGGTGGGATGGCCGCTGCCTCCCGTAAGCGTCAGGTCGTAAAGCTCGTAGCCGAGAAAATTCAGCGTTGGCTGGATCAGGTCCCGGACGCGCGCCAGTTGAACGGTGTGATCCACCGCCGCCATCAAAAGAAAAGGGGCCGCCAGCCCCATTGCTTCGAACCGATATTCACTTCCCTTTCAGTATATCGTCGCTCAGCGAGGATTGAGACGGCGCCACACCACCAGCAAGGGACTGGCATTGAAGATCGAGGAGTAGGTGCCGCTGACGATCCCGATGAGCAAGGCCAGGGTGAAGCCCTTGATATTCGTCGGCGAGATCAAGAAGAGGGCGACCAGGACGAAGACGACGGTCATCGAGGTGTTGATCGACCGGGCGAGCGACTGGATGATGCTGAGATTGACGTTTTGCTCGAAGGTCAGGCGGCTCGCCTGCCGGAGATTCTCGCGGATCCGGTCGAAGATCACGATCGTGTCATGCACCGAAAAGCCGATCACGGTGAGGACGGCGGTCACGAACAGCGTGTTGATTTCCCCCAGCGGCAGATTGAAGACCTTGCCCAGGATCGAATACGCCCCGGTCAGCACGAAGACGTCGTGCAGCAGGGCCAGGATCGCGCAGATCGCGAATTTGTAGTTGAAGCGGAAGCTCAGATAGGCCACGATCAAAATCGAGGCGATCGCGATCAACCCACCGGCGCCGAGGACTAGCTCGCGGGCGATCAACGGGCCGACCGCGGCGCTGCTCGATTTCTGCTCGTCGATACCGCCGCCAAACTTCTTGTTGAGATCGTTGTGGATCGTCGTCTCCTGGGTGGTGCTGAGCGGTTTGGTCGTGATCAGGACATTGTTTGGCCCGGCCTGCTGCACCGTCGCCTCAACGCTGAAGGTGTCCATCTCGCGCTGGATCGCCGAAGCCTGAACCGGCTGCTTGAAGACGAGGTTCAGCTGGTTTCCGCCGGCGAAGTCGATGCCCAGCCGGAATCCAAAAAAGATCATCGAGAAGATCCCCGGCAGGATGACCAGGAGCGAGGCAAGGAAGTACCAGTTGCGACGACCGACGATGTCCATACGGCTCCCTACGCCGCCTTCTGCGGGGCGGCCACGCCGTAGTAAGCCAGCTTCCGGGCCGGCCGGAGTCCGGCCAGGATCTGGAGCAACTGCTGGGTGGTCACGATGGCGGAGAACATGCTGACCGCGACGCCGATCGCGAGCGTGACCGCGAAGCCCTTGATCAGCGGGGCCCCAAAGAAGTACAGGACAAAGCAGGTGATCAGGGTCGAGATGTTGGAGTCACGAATGGCCGGCCAGGCCCGGCTGACGCCGGATTCCATCGAGGCGCCCAGGGTGCGGCCGGCGCGCAGCTCCTCCTTGACACGCTCGAAGATGAGCACGTTGGCATCGACCGCCATTCCGACGGAGAGGATGAAGCCCGCCAGCCCGGCAAGCGTCAGGGTGACGCCAAAGAGCTTGAAGATGGCGAGGGTGATCGCGGCGTAGAGCAGCAGGGCGATGCTCGCCACCACGCCCGGCAGCCGGTAGTAGAGCAGCATAAAGAGGATGACGATCGCCAGCCCGAAGGCGCCGGCCAGCAAACTGAGCCGGACGGTGTTGGCGCCCAGGGTGGCGCCAACCTCGGTGCTGGAGACGATGCTGATCGTTCCCGGGAGCGATCCGGAATTGAGCTGCACCGCCAGGGCCTGGGCGCTGTCGGCGGTAAACCCGCCGGTGATCTGCGCCGTGCCGCCGCAGATCTCGCTCTGGACGTTGGCGTTCTCCACCAGGTCGTGGTCGATGAAGATCGCGAGCATGTTGTCCGGGGTGCCCTGCGGGTGGGTGAACCGGTCCCGGGTGAAATCACAAAACAGCTTCGAGCCTGGGTTGTTGAAAGAGATCGTGACATCGGGGAGGTTGGTGGTGGAATCGGTCGAGCGGCTGGCGTTGGTGACCATACTGCCATCGATCTGAGTCCAAACCGGCTTATAACCCTGGAAGGTGTTGGCGTCCTTCGAGTTCAGCTGCGCGATGGTCGCCGCATCCGGGGTTCCCGGCACCCATTTCCAAATCGTCAGGTATGAGGTCTTGCCAAGAATCGCTTTCGCCTGTTCAAGATTGACGCCGGGCAGTTCGACGATGATCCGGTCGGCGCCTTCCGGTCGAACGGTCGATTCCGCGTAGCCGCTGCTATTGACGCGGCGCTCGATGATGTTCAGGGCCACGTCTCGAGCGTTGGAAACGCTCAGCCCGGATCGGACGTTGCTGATCTGGAGCTCGAGGTGGGTGCCGCCCGAGAGGTCCAGTCCCTTGTGGACGTAGAGATCCTGCTGGAAGCCCAACAGTGGAATCGAGAGCTGCGGCCGGCTATTGATCGGGCCGGTCAGCGACTGGTGGGTCGCCACCCGGTAGACGTAGGCAAAGCCGTCGATGAAAAGGGCGATCACGGCGATACCGGCGATCAGAGCCAGCAGGGCACGGTTGACGCGCATGCGTGCAAGAGTATAGGCGAGGCCCGGTGAGAAACCGGTAAGCAGGCGGCGCCGGTGAGGCGGTCAGGGAAGCGGGGCAGCCTGCCAGCGTTGCCGGATCTGATCCATGGTCGCGGCCAAGTGCCCCGAGCCGATCGCCGACCGGATACCGGCGACCAGGCGGATGAGGATGCGCAGATTGTGGATCGAGGCCAGCCGATGGCCGAGGATCTCGCCGGCCATGAAGAGGTGACGCAGATAAGCACGGCTGAATCGCTGGCAGCTGTAGCAATCACAGCCTAGGTCCAGGGGTCGGGCATCGGCCGCGAATCGCTGATTGCGCAGATTAATGCGCCCGCCCTGGGTCAGGACCGAACCATTGCGAGCAATCCGCGTCGGCAGCACGCAGTCGAACAGGTCGATCCCGCGCGAGATCGCCTCGATCAAGTCGATCGGCGTCCCGACGCCCATCAGGTAGCGCGGCCGGTCCGCCGGCAGCGCGGCGGCCTGGTGGGCGACCAGCCCGTAGGTGAGCGCCATCGGCTCGCCGAGGCTGAGGCCGCCGATGCCGTAGCCGTCGAAGGGCAGCTCGGCAAGCGCCTGCGCACTCTCCAGCCGGAGCCCCTCATCGAAGCCGCCCTGCGCGATTCCGAAACGAAGCTGACCCGGCGCCGGCTCTTCGGCGAGGCAGCGCGCCGCCCAGCGATGCGTGCGCTCGGTGGCCGCCCGTGCCGCCGGGGCATCCCCCGGCCAGGGAGCCGGCTCATCGAAGGCCATCGCGATGTCCGACCCGAGCTGGCGCTGCGTGGCCATCACCGACTCCGGGGTGAACCGCTGCTCGCTGCCATCAAGGTGGGATCGAAAGACCGCTCCCTCGTCGGTGACGCGAACCAGGTGGTCGAGGCTGAACACCTGGAAGCCGCCGCTGTCGGTCAGGATGGCGCCGTCCCAGCCCATGAACCGGTGCAGCCCGCCGAGTTCGGCGACCCGCGCGGCGCCGGGCCGGAGCGCCAGGTGATAGGTGTTGCCCAGCAGGACCTGGGCGCCGACCTGTCGCACCTCCTCGGGGGTCAGGGCCTTGACGGTGCCGTTGGTGCCGACCGGCATGAAGGCGGGCGTGTCGATCGGCCCATGCGCCGTCTCGAGCACGCCGCGGCGGCAGCCATCTTCGGTTGCGAGCAGCCGGAAGCTCAGGGGTAGGCCCGTCCGGTGATGAACATGCAATCGCCAAAGCTATAGAAGCGATACGCCTGGCGCACGGCCTCCCGGTACGCGGCCAGCATCCGCTCCCGCCCGGCGAAGGCGCTGACCAGCATCAGCAGCGTGCTCTTCGGCAGGTGAAAGTTGGTCAGGAGCGCGTCCACGACCCGGAATCGAAACCCGGGCAGGATCAGCAGCTTGGTCCACCCCTCGGTTGGGTGCACGCCATCGTCGGTAGCGGCCGTCTCCAGAACGCGTACGCAGGTGGTTCCGACCGCCACCACCCGGCCACCCCGCCGACGCGCGCGCGCCACCGCGTCCGCGGTGCCCGGCCCGACGCGGTACCACTCGCGATGGATCGGATGCCGCGCGGGATCGTCGACGCGAACCGGGCGGAAGGTATCCAGGCCGACATGCAGGGTCACGGTCGCGACCTCGACCCCGCGCCCGGCGATGCTCGCCAACAAGCCGTCGGTAAAATGCAATCCGGCGGTCGGCGCCGCGGCGGAGCCTTCGACCTTGCTGAAGACAGTCTGGTAGCGCTCGCGCTCAGCGAGCCGCTCCTTGATGTAGGGTGGCGTCGGCATCTCGCCGATCCGCCGCACCTCGTCAATCGGATCCGCGACGCCGCCCAGCCGGACCCGCGCTGTCTCCTCGTCCTTCGCCTCGACGGTGGCGGTGAGCGGCGAGTAAGGGAAGGTAACGGCCGCCCCAACACCCAGCCGCCGACCCGGCCGGACCAGGGCCTCCCAGAGGCCGTCCGATCCGGATGGCCTGAGCAGCAAGACCTCCGCCTCTCCCCCACCCACTCGCGTTCCGCGGAGCCGGGCCGGGAGCACCCGGGTGTCGTTGAGCACCAGGAGATCGTCGGGATTGAGAACCGCCGGCAGTTCGCGAATCGTCGAGTGCCCGATCGAATCGGTGGTTGGATCGAGCACCAGCATGCGGGCGGCGTCACGTTCCGCCGGTGGGTGCTGGGCGATCAGCTCCGCCGGAAGGTCGTAGTCGAAGTCAGTGGTCTGCACGGGTGCCGACGCTCATGATGACGATCGGCGCGGCGGCCAGGCACGCCGCGGTGCTGAGCAGGAGGGCCGCATTAAATCCAGCTCCGGCCACCAGCGGCGCCGCGCCCAGGCTCCCGACGCCCACCGCCGCCGAGAAGCTGGTCGAGTAGAGGGCCATCGCCGTGCCGCGATTCCTCTCGTCGCTCCGCTTCGTCAACTCGAGCAGGATGGGGGGCAGCAAGAGGGCGGCCCCGAATCCGGTTCCGAGGCCGGCCACGACGAGTATGAGGAGCGACGCGGGTACGAGCAGCAGGAGGATGGCGCCACTGGTCACGACGATGCCGGCGGCGAGCAGCCAGCGAGGACCGAAACGGTCGGCCAGAAATCCGGTCGGAATCCGGAAGGCGAGGACCGCAAGCGCATCCGCGGTGAAGAACCAGCCCACATTGGCGAGCTGGCTGCGCGGCACATGGATCGGCAAGAACGCGGTCACCACGCCCCAGTAGACAACCGTGAGGAAGGTCACCAGCAGGAGTGGCGTCCAGCTGGTGCGATAGGTGAACAGCGGCCCGCGCGACGCGGCCGGCCTTCCCGCGTCAAGAATCCAGCTGCAGGCGAAGGCCAGCGCGGCAACCGCGAGTGCGGTACCGAACAGCACCCCGGGGCCGCGTCGCAGCAACAGCAGGCCAACCGGCGGTCCGATGGCGAGGGCGATGGTGCTGGTGGCGCCGAATGCCCCGAGCGCGGCGCCACGCCGCCGCTCCGGGACCAGGCTTGGCAGAACGGCGAACGCGGCCGGGATGATCATGGCCGCGCCGATCCCCTGCATCGCCCGGGCGAGCCCGATCGTGAGCGGCGTCGCGGTGGTGATGAAGAGGAGCGCGGCGACGACGTAACAGGCGGGTCCGAGCCGGATCGCCAGGCGCGCCCCGCGGCGGTCGATCAAGGGACCCGCGAGCAGCGTCATGCCCACCTGCACGACAAACGCGAGGCCGACCAACTCCCCGACCGCTTCCAGCGAAAACCCGCGGTCCCGGTACAGGTAAATGGGGAGCGTCGCGCTGAAGAGGAAGAGCGAAAACGACGCGCAGAACGCCGTCACCACGAGCACCGCAATCTGCGCGGCCCCCTGCCGCGACGCGGTCAGAACAATCGCGGTTGGTCGTTGGCGGGGCTTCCGGTCTTTACCAGGCCGAGGTGTTCGTAGGCCAGCTTGGTCGCGACGCGCCCGCGCGGCGTTCGCGCCAGGAAGCCCAGCTGCATCAAGAACGGCTCGTAGACATCCTCAACGGTTTCGGGATCCTCCGAGACGGAGACGGCGACCGTTTCCAGCCCGACCGGGCCCCCGTCGTACTTTTCCACGATGGTGCGGAGGATCCGCCGGTCGACGAGATCCAGGCCCAGCTCGTCGACCTCGAGCATGGCCAGCGCATCGAGCGCGATCCGTTCGTCGATCACACCCTGGGCGCGCACCTGGGCGAAGTCGCGGACCCGGCGTAGCAGCCGGTTCGCGACGCGCGGCGTGCCACGGGCCCGGCTGGCGATCACCCGGGCACCGGCACCATCGGCCTTGACGTTGAGCAACTTCGCGGAGCGCACCACGATCTCGAACAGGTCGTCGACCCCATAGAAATAGAGCGGATAGACGGCGCCGAAGCGATCGCGGAGGGGCGCGGACAGCATCCCCTGCCGGGTGGTCGCCCCGATCACCGTGAACCGGGGCAGCTGCAGGCGGAAGGTCTGGGCGCCGGCGCCCTTGCCGCTGACGAAGTCGAACTTGAAGTCTTCCATCGCCGGGTAGAGCGATTCCTCGACGGGGCGCGCCAGCCGATGGATCTCGTCGATAAAGAAAATGTCGCGGTCTTCGAGATTGGTCAGGATCGACGCCAGCGCCCCCTGGTGCTCGATCGCCGGACCCGAGGTGGTGCGGATGTTGACCCCCATTTCGTTGGCCATGATGTTGGCGAGCGTGGTCTTGCCCAGCCCGGGCGGCCCGGCGATCAGGATGTGCTCGATCGGTTCATCGCGGCCGCGGGCGGCGCTGATCAGGATTTCCAGGTTGGCTTTCACCCCTTCCTGGCCGATGAACTCGCCGAGCCGCTTGGGACGCAGGCTCCACTCGAATTCCTTCTCTTCCCGCTTTTCCTCGCCGGTGACGACCCGCTCGCTCATCCGCGATCCAGGCCTTTGAGGGCGACCGTCACCAGCTGTTCGACGGAGTGACCACCGCCATTGCCACTGCCAACATGCCGGACGGCCTCCCTGGCCTCAGCCGGCGTGTACCCGAGCCCGGTCAGCACCTGGACGGCTTCGGCCATGGCGTCGGTTGGGGCCGCGTCGGCCGGCCGTTCCTCGGGGAAGATCTCCTCGCGCAGCTTGCCCTTGAGCTCGAGCACGACGCGGGCGGCGGTCTTGGATCCGATTCCCGGCACCGTTGCTAGCAGCGCCGCGTCCTCCTGGAGCACCGCCCGCTTGAGGACGCGGAGTTCGGCGCGACTCAGGATTGCCAGGGCGGCCTTTGGCCCGATCCCTTTGACTGACAACAGGAGCTTAAAGAAGGTGAGCTCCTCTGGCCTAAGAAAGCCAAAGAGGCCAAGGGCGTCCTCGCGGACATAGGTGTAGGTGTAGAGCCGCAACCGTTCACCGGGCCGGGGCAGCTCCGTCAGCGTGCGGCCGCCGACCGTGACCAGGTAGCCCACGCCATGCACGTCGAGGATGATCGAATCCTCGCCACGTTGGGCGAGCACGCCTTCCAGGCTGCCGATCACGCCGGCGCGCCCACCGGAGCCCGGCTCACCAAACTCCGTAACCGGCCGCTGTGGTGGTGGCAGATCGCGATCGCCAGCGCGTCGATCGCGTCGTCGGAGCGCGGTAGTTGCCTGGTGCCCAGCAGGGACTGGACCATCTTGAGCATCTGGCTCTTGGTGGCGGCCCCGTAGCCGGTCACCGAGAGCTTGACCTGGTTCGGGGTGTACTCGTGCACCAGCGCTCCGGCCTCCACGGCCGAGAGCAGGGCCACGCCGCGTGCCTGGCCGACAGCCATGGCGGTCCGAACGTTCTTACTGAAGAAGAGCTCCTCGAAGGCGGCCGCTTCAGGATGCAGGTCGTTGAGCAGGACCCGCATCTGTTCCGCAAGGAGGCGGAGCCGCTGGGGCTCGGCGATGTTCGCCGGGGTCTTCAGCGTGCCGCAGGTCACGAGTGTCAGGCGCCCATTTAGACGCCGAACGGCACCATAGCCAGTGTCGGCCAGGCCTGGGTCGATGCCAAGAACGAGAAAGCCTTCGCTCGGTGGCCTCACGCTCAAACCCGTTCGCTGATGCGTTCCATGACGTCGGCCGGGACATCGATGTTCGAGTACACCGCTTGGACATCGTCATGCTCCTCGAGCAGGTCCAGGAGCTTGAGGACACCCGGCGCGCTGTTTTCGTTGAGCGAGACGACCTGCGAGGCGTTCATGCTCACCTCGGCCGACTCGATCTTGAACCCTTTCTTCTTGAGGCCCTCCTGCACCGGTTCGAGGCGCGCCGGGTCGGTGATCACCTCGACCGTGCCGCGGTCGACCCGGGCGTCGGTCGCCCCGAGATCGATGGCCTCGAGGCCGACCTCGTCGGGATCGTGCCCATCGGCGTCGACGACGATCTGCCCCTGCCGGGTGAACATCCAGCTGACACTCCCGGTCGCTCCCAGGTTGCCACCCGCCCGGCTAAACAGGTTTCGGACTTCACCGCTGGTGCGGTTCCGGTTGTCCGTGACGGTATCCACCATGATCGCAACGCCGTGCGGGCCATAGCCCTCGAAGCGGAGCTCTTCCATCTGCGCGCCGCCGAGCTCGCCCGTCCCGCGCTTGATCGCCCGCTGCACGTTGTCCTGCGGCATGTTGACGTCGCGGGCCTTCTCGATCGCGAGGCGCAGCCGGTAGTTGCCATCCGAATTGCCGCCCCCTTCGCGAGCCGCGATCGAGATCTCGCGAGCCATCTTGGTGAACTGCTGGCCTTTGCGGGCGTCCGTCAGCGCCTTCTTGTGCTTGATCGACGACCACTTTGAATGTCCAGACATCGTTCCCCGTCCCGAGTTTAGCGCACGCTCAGCCGGACCACCCGATGCGCACCGCGCCGCAGCAGCCATCCATCCACGGGGGTCACTTTCTCGTCCGCCGACGCGATCGCTTGCTCGTTGATCGAGAGTCCACGTTGCCCGGCGAGGCGGCGGGCTTCGCTCTTGCTTGCCACCAGGCCGGCGTCCAGGAAGAGCTGCGCGACCGTTCGCTCACCCGGCTGCAGCCCTGCCTCGGTCGGACCGGCGGTCTTAAACGTCCCGTCAGTGCCGCGATATTCTTCCGGCGCTGCGTCCGGATGAAACTGGCGAACCAGCCGCTCGGCGAGCCGGCGCTTGACGTCCCGCGGGTTCTCGCCGGCCTTCAGCGCCGCAGCCTCGGCGGCGACCTCCTCGGGCGTCGCCTCCGTCACCAGGGAGAGGTAGCGGGTGATCAGCTGGTCCGGAATCGCGAGCGCCTTTCGATAGATCACCTCGGGCGGTTCGTCGATCCCGATGTAGTTGTCCAAGCTCTTGCTCATCTTCTGGACCCCATCGGTGCCCTCCAGCAGGGGCATCGTCAGGATGTCCTGCGGTGGCTGCCCGAAGGCTTCCTGGAGGTCCCGGCCGACGAGCAGGTTGAAGGTCTGGTCGGTTCCACCGAGCTCGACATCGGATCGAACGGCCACGGAATCGAACCCCTGCAACAGGGGATAGAGCAGCTCGTGCAGGCCGACCGGCCGGCCTTCCTTCATGCGCTTGGCGAAGTCCTCACGCGCGAGCATTCGCGCCGCGGTGTATTTGCTCATCAGGCCGACGATGTCGTCAAGCGTCATCTTGTCGAACCACTCGGCCTGGTGGCGCACCTCGGTTCGGGCCCGGTCAAGAATTTTCCAGGCCTGCTTGAGATAGGTCTCAGAGGCCGCGGCCACCTGCGACCGGCTCAGCTGGGGCCGGGTCACGCTCTGCCCCGAGGGATCGCCAATCCTGGCCGTCGTATCGCCGATGATGAGGACGGCCGTATGGCCCTGGTCCTGGAATCGCCGCAGCTCCCGAAGCGGGACGGTGTGGCCGAGGTGGAGGTCCGGCCTGGTCGGGTCGAGGCCGAGCTTGACTCGAAGGCGATCCCCCCGCTCGATGCGCTGTTGTAAATGAGCGCGGTCCACGATCTCGACCGCGCCGCTGGTCAGGGCGTGCCAGGCCGTCGCATTGGGGCTTTGTCGTTCCTTCATCGGTTCGTCACGCCTTTCAGACGCCGAGTATATACGCGGCTGTATTCAATCACTGTGCTTTTTACCGAGCCCAACCGTTATAGACGCGGTGCTCTCAGAAAGGCAACGGCTCGCGCGGCACGCGGCTCTCCGCGTGCTCGGCATCGTTCGGCGAGCCCGACGCCGGCGCGGGGGCGGCCCGAAGCTCCTGGTCATCGCCCTCACCATCATCGCCACGCTGAGCCTCAGCGGCGGGGCGGAGGCGTACGACAAGTACCAAACCTACACCAGGGACCTTCCCGACCCGAGCTCACTCAGCCCCAAGGAGCTGGCCCAGGCGACCAAGATCTACGACCGAAATGGGACGCTCCTCTATGTCAAACACACCGAGGGCGTCGTGCGGACGGTCATCCCCCTCGCGGCAATTTCCACCCACCTGGTTCAGGCGACCATCGCGCTCGAGGATCGCCAGTTTTACACCCATCACGGCATCGACGTCCAGCGGACCGTCGGCGCGGCGATCGCCGACGTGACTCACCAAAAGGCGATCCAGGGTGGAAGCACGATCACCCAGCAGCTGGTCAAGCGCATGTTCGTCGGTACGGACACGTCGATCGAGCGGAAGGTTCGCGAGGCAGTCCTGGCGCTCGAAATCGAGCGCCGCTATTCGAAGAATGACATCCTGACCCTCTATCTCAACCAGATTTTCTACGGCCATGAAGCCTATGGCATCGAGGCTGCCTCCCAGACCTACTTCGCCAAGCCGGCGAAGAACCTCGACATCGCTGAGTCGGCGATGCTGGCCGCCATCCCGAATTCGCCTTCGCAGTTCGACCCGCTCAACCCCCTGACCGCGCAGAATGCTCGCGATCGCCAGGCCCTCGTGCTCCGGGATTTGCTGCGGGATCACTACATCACCGATCGCGAGTACGCTGTGGCCCTAAAAGAGCCGCTCGTCTACAAGAACGGCAGCATCCAACGCGACGTCAAAGCGCCCTGGTTCGTCGATTATGTCCTGAGCCAGTTGAGCAAGCAGTATGGCGCCGACGTCGTCAGCTCGGGCGGCCTGCAGGTCACCACGACGCTCGACTACCCGCTTCAGCAGGTTGCCGAAAAGGCCGTGACCACCGAGGTGAACCGGCCTGACCTGAAGGCGAGAAACGTCAACAATGGGGCGGCCGAGGTCATCGATCCCAACAGCGGGCAGGTGCTCGCCATGGTGGGCAGCGCCAACTACTACGACCAGGGTATTGGCGGGCAGTACAACGTCATCACCGACGGTCAGGGCCGCCAGCCTGGCTCCTCCTTCAAGGTTTACGTCTACGCCACGGCGCTCTCCAACGGCTACGCGCCGTCGAACCTGATCAACGACACGCAGGGGAAGATCGATGGGCACGCGTTCGTCGACTGGGATCACCGCAGCGAGGGGATCATCACCATTCGGCGGGCGCTCGAGGAGTCGCGCAACATCCCGGCGCTCAAACTGATGAAACAACTCGGGTACGATCGGGTCTTCCAGACCGCCCGCATGATGGGGTTGACCGGCGCCAACCTCACCCCGGAGCGCGGCCTGGCGCAAGCCATCGGGTCGACGGAAGTCTTGCCCCTCCAGCATTTCAACGCCTATGGCGTCTTCGCCTCGGGCGGGATCTACCACGCACCCACGGTCATCCTCAAGGTCCAGGACAGCACCGGCAAAATCCTCCAGCAATGGAAGCCGGACGGCGGCGTCCGCGTCCTCTCACCGCAGGTGGCCTTCCTGATGAGCGACATCCTCAAGCCGGTCGGGGCCGCCCTGAACATCAAGCGGCCCTTCGCCGCCAAAACCGGGACCACGGAGAACTGGCACGATTCCTGGCTGGTCGGCTACAACCCGGACATCGTGATCGGCAGCTGGATGGGTCACACGTGCGCCGGCGGCTGTGCCGCCAATGTCAACTCGAACCTGAACGTGGTCTGGGGGGTCCAGGGGGCCGGCCTGATCTTCCGCGACATCTTCAACAGCTATGAGGCGTCCAAGCCCGTCAAGGACTTCGCGGTCCCGGATGGCCTCAAGAAAGTGACCGTCTGCAAGGCCAGCGGTCTCAAGGCGACGGCCAACTGCGCCGGCCAGACCTTCACGGATTGGTTCATCGCCGGGACGGCGCCGAACCGCGACGACGACTGGTACCGCCAGATGCGCGTGTGCACCACCGATGGCCTGCTCGCCACGCCGGACATTCCGCAGAATTTCACCGCGCTCAAGTCCTTCCTGGTTTACCCACCGGGATATCCCGATGACCTGAAAGACAAGAAGAACCCGCAGCCGCCAACGCAGAACTGCCAGCTGCTAACCGAAACGACCCCGCCGACGCTCTCGCTCAGCCAGGCGGACCAGGCGGACGGCACCGTGCTTGTGACGGCGCAGGCCTCCGACGACGAGGCGATCAAGGAAGTCGATTTCTTCCTCGATGGGGCGACCAACCCGGTGCGCCTGACACAGGCGCCCTACACCTTCGTGGTCAACGGCAAACCCAATAGCAGCCACACCGTGATCGTCCAGGCCTACGACTACAACCCGGCCAACGCCCCCGCCGCGCAGACGATCACCGTCGTCTTGCCCCACTAACGCCGGCCGCGACGGGCCGGCCGGAGACGGATTTGCTGGACCGGATCACAAACCGGTAGGGACTATCGGTTCCGCGGCTGATGCCAATGCGGGGAGTAATCGCGATGGCATGATCCGGGACCGGTGCTCCAAGCGCAATGCCCAGCGGTCCTCGGGTCAGGTCGCGACCGTTGTCGGCCAGGGAGAGCCCGAAGGCCCGCCCGATCTTCCCCGGTCCGCTCAGCAGGCGGGCGTCCGGACCGGTATCACCACGGCTGCGCATCAGGTCCTGCCCGGCGAGCGGTTCGAGGGCGCGAAGCAGAACGGCGCCTGCGGTTCCGGGAAGGTCCGCCGTCACGTTGAGGCAGTGATGCATGCCATAGGTGAAATAGACATAGGTGAATCCCGGTGCGCCGAACATGACGCCGGTGCGGGCGGTTGGGCCGCGGAAGGCGTGCGAGGCGGGATCGGTCGTTCCGGTATAGGCTTCGGTCTCCACGATGCGGCCTGCGAGCACACCCGCGTCGGTCCGGTAGAAGAGGATTCTACCGAGCAGGTCGCGCGCCACCACGACCGGATCCCTGGCGAAGAAGCGTCGGGAGAGCCGGGGCGTAAGGGGAATCAAGACGCCGCTAGCGTATCCGCCGCCGGGGGGCTAGTGCCCGATCAGTTGGGTGAAGTAGGAGCTGACGCTCGAGGGCAGGACCATCGCGAAAATCGTGCTGGTCAGGGGCTCGAGGCTGTAGAAGTGCGGCGCGAGGAGTGAGGTGTTGAACCACTCCCGCCAGGTCAGGAAGGCCGACGGCGTCCCGTAGCCGGCTGGCAGGGTGGTCGTCACCAGGCCGATCCCAATGATCAGAACGATCGTCACTTCGAAGGCGGCGACCACGACGCCCGTCATCACCCCGGCGATGCGGTCGAACGCCGGCGCCACCAGGTTGTCGATATGGCGTTGGTAGACGGCCCCGAGGATCTCGAAGAGGATCACCGCTCCGGTCACGACCACCGTGTAGGTGACGACGTGGGCCCACATCGCTGAGGTGATCCCGAACGAGTTGCCAATGTAGGCAGAGGTGTTGGCGCTGGTCAGGGTGGCGGCGCCCAGGCCGGCGAAGAGGCCCGCGAAGGCGATGACGCGGCGGACCAGCCCGAAGGCCCAGCCCAGGATCATGTTCCCCAGTAACAGCGCGATGATGACCAGGTCAAGGGCGTTCATCAGGCGCGCACCTCGGCGTTGAACTGCTGCTTGACCCCGTCGATGATGCGCTGATGAATGGTGGCGACTTCCTCACTCGTGAGGGTACGGTCGTCAGCCTGGTACTGGAGTCGGAACGAGAGGTTACGGGCGCCGGCGCCCGCTTGAGGCCCCTGGTATTCACTGAGCATGGAAATCTCCCGCAACGTGTAACCACCAAGGCGTTCCATAACTTGCAGGAGCTCGCTGGCCAGAACGTGGCCCTGGACGACCACCGTAAGGTCCCGCCGGACCCCCGGAAACCGCGGCAAAGCGTGCGCCTGCGGGGTTCGCGGCCCGACTCCGACGAAGGCATCGAGCAGGACCTCGGCGGCCACCGCGCGTCCGCCGAGGCCGAGCCGAGCCAGCACCGCGGGATGAACCTCGCCGGCGATGCCGATGATCGATCCCCCGTCGACGATCGTGGCCGTCCGGCCTGGATGAAGCCCAGGGGCCCGTCCGGGGCTGAAGGTGATTCCAGCCAGGGCTACCCGGTCGCGGACGACGGCCAATGTGCGCTGGAGGTCCCGAAGCGCCAGCAGGGCCCCCTCCGCCGCGGCCGGCGCGTGGACGGCCATTCCAAGCGCGCGGTGCTCGGTGACGCCGGCTCCGGCGGTCCAGAAGATCGTGCCCAGCTCGAACAGATGCACCCCTGGCTGCTCCTGGCGGCTGTTCAACGCGACGGCTTCGAGGAGACCGGGCACGAGACTGGTCCGCAACGCGTTGCGGTTCTCGGCCATCGGGTTCTTGAGGCGGAGCAGGTCAGCCGGCGCGCCAGGCATCCGAACCTCAACCGTCGCGTCGCTGCTGACCAGGCTGTTGGTAACCGCTTCATCGAAGGCCGCCCCCGCCAGCACCTCGCGCACCAACTCGTCGGCGTCCTCCGCGTGATAGAGGTCGCGAACCACGATCCGTTCGCCTGGCAACGTGCTCGGGAGACGGTCATAGCCGTAGATGCGACCGATCTCCTCGACCAGGTCCTCCGGAATGGTGCAATCAAGACGGAAGTCCGGCGGCGTCGCGCTGAGCGCATCGGGCGTCGCGCGAACCTTGAAACCGAGGCGCTCCAGGATGGCCGTCGCCTCGGGGATCGGCACGTCGATGCCAAGCACCCGCTCGATACGCGCCCGGGTCCCGTCGATGGCGACCGGCGTCAGCGGATCGGGATAGAGGTCGGACTGGCCGGCCTCGGTGGCGCCGGCCAGCTCGGCGAGGAGGGCCGAGGCCCGCTCGACAGCGGGCAGACTGAGCGCCGGACTCAAGCCCTTTTCGAACCGCGACGAGGCCTCCGTCCGGAGGCCGAGCCGCCGGGATGACGCCCGGATCCGGCGCGGCTCCCAGGTGGCCGCCTCGAGGAGGATTTCGGTTGTACCCGCGCCGACCGCGCTGGACGAGCCGCCGATCACCCCCGCCAGGGCCTGCGGGCGCTCGGCGTCCGCAACCACGATGTCATCCGGTCCCAGCACCCGGGTCTTCCCGTCCAGGCAGGCGAGCATCTCCCCGGCCCGGGCGTTCCGGACCACAAGGCCGCCACCTTGCAGGCGACGTTGGTCGAAGGCGTGCATCGGCTGCCCCAACTCGAGCATGACGTAGTTGGTGATGTCGACGACGTTGCTGATCGGCCGGACGCCGGCGGCTCGCAGCCGCGCCTGCATCCAAGGCGGCGACGTGCCAACCCGAACCCGCGTCAGCCGGCGCGCGACGAAGCGGCGGCACGCTTGCGGCGCCTCGAGCTTGATCAGGTCCGCCGGCTCGGGCGCTGCGGTCCGCGCGGCCGGCGGGGGTCGCAGCGGTACCTGGAAGAGGGCGCTGATCTCGCGGGCGAGGCCGAGGTGGCAGAGCAGGTCCGGCCGGTTCGACTTGATCTCGACCTCGAGGATCGTGTCTCGGGGAAAGAGGGTGCGCACGTCCTGACCGGGCGTGACCCCGGGGTCCAGGATCAGGATGCCCTCGGCATCCTCCCCCACTCCAAGCTCGATCGCGGAGCACAGCATGCCCTCCGAGCGGATGCCGCGAAAAACCTGGCTACCGATTTGCCGGTCTTTCAGACGCGCCCCGCTGAGCGCCAGCGGCACGCGATCGCCGACCGCGAGGTTGGTCGCCCCGGTCACGATCTCCACCGTCCCGGTCCCGGTGGAGACTTTGACCAGCTGCAGCTTGTTGGCGTTTGGATGGGGCCGCAGCTCCGCGACCAGGGCGACGATCACGCCCTGGAAGTCGACCGCCTGCTCCAGCACGCGCTCGACCTCATTGCCGGCGCGTGTCAGCCGCTGGGCGAGCTCCAGGACATCGGGAACCTCGACGTAGTCCTTCAGCCAGTCGACCGAGAACCGCATTAGAACTGCCTCAAGAAGCGCACGTCGTCTTCGAGGAACAGTCGGAGATCGGTGACATTGTATTTCAGCATCGCGAGGCGATCGAGCCCGGCCCCGAAGGCAAATCCGGAGTACTGGTCCGGATCGACGCCGCCGTTGCGGAGCACCTGGGGGTGCACCATACCGGCGCCCATGATCTCGAGCCATCCGCCCTTGCAACTCCGGCAACCATCGCCGCCGCAGATGCCACAGGACACGGCGGCCCCGATGCTCGGCTCGGTGAATGGGAAGTGATCGCCGGTGATTCGGATCCGGCGATCGGGGCCGAAGAGGGAACGTGCGAAGTACTCGATCGTGCCCTTGAGGTCGCTGAGCCGAATGTCGCGATCGATGCAGAGCGCCTCGACTTGATTGAACTGCGATCCGTGGGCCGGGTCGGTCGCGTCGCGCCGGTAGACGGTGCCTGGCGCGATGATCCGGATGGGCGGTTGGTGGCCTTCCATGAAGCGGATTTGCACCGGGGACGTATGGGTGCGGAGCAACAGCCCTTGGTCCTTAAGGTAAAAGCTGTCCATCGTCTCCCGTGCCGGATGCTCGGCGGGAATGTTCAACGCCTCGAAGTTGTGGAACTCGTCCTCCACCTGCGGACCTTCGGCCACCTCGTAGCCAATGCGGGAAAAAATCGCCTTGACCTCGCGAAGGATCAGCGTTAGCGGATGGAGATGCCCACGCCGAAGCGGGCCGGGGACAAACGTGACGTCAGCCCATTCGTCCTCCGCGATCGATTCCATCCGGGCTGCCTGGAGGGCCACGGCGCGGGCAAGCAACAGGGACTCGATCTCCGCCTTGACGCCATTGACGCGGGCCCCGAGGGCGGCTCGTTGCTCCGCCGGCAGCTTTCCAACGCCGCGCAGCACCGCCGTGACGGCGCCCTTCTTCCCCAGGAGCTCGACCCGAAAATGCTCCAGGGCGGGTTCATCCTGCGCCGCCGCGATCCGCTCGCGCGTGGCGGTCAGAAGCTCGTCGAGATTTTCCGCGTCACCCTGCCGCACGTTACTGCCCTCCATGGCGCGCCAGATTGCCGATCGAAGGGGGCGAGCCGGCGGGCGGGCGGACCTGGTTGAGCGGCGCTAGCGCAACCCGAGCCGGCTCCGCGCCGGCCCGATAAACGCGGACCGCAGGGTCGCAGTCATCGTGGGCGTCAATGTTCGGCCTTCGTTGGAGGCTTGGAGATTTCAACCAGCTGGCTGAAGGAAGCCGCGTCGCGAACCGCGAGCTCGGCCAGCATCTTGCGGTTGATGTCGACGCCGGCTGACTTCAGGCCATGCATGAACTGGTTGTAGGGCACGCCCTGGCTGCGGGTCGCGGCGTTGATCCGGGCGATCCAGAGCTTCCGCATGTCGCGCTTGCGGGCCCGCCGGTCACGGTAGGCATACTCGAGCGCATGCAGGACGGCCTCATTGGCCGGCCTAAAGAGCGTCCGATGCGTCATCCGGAAGCCCTTGGCGAGCGCCAGAAGCTTCTTGTGGCGCTTGTGGGCCGCGACGCCGCGCTTTACTCGGGGCATCTCACTTTCCCTCCAGATAGGGCGCCGAGCGGCGCAGCCGGCGCGCGTCCTTGCCGGTCAGGAGCAGCAACTTGCTGTACTGGCGCTTCCGCCGGGCGCTTTTGTGGCCGAGCAGGTGGCTCTTTTGCGCGTGCTGGCGCACCACCTTGCCGGTTGCGGTGATCCGAAACCGCTTGGCGGAGGCGCGGTGGGTACGAATTTTGGGCATAACGAACTCCTTTACGACTTCTGCGCCGGCGCGGGGGCGGGCGCGGGCGCGGTGGCGGCGGCCGCCGGCGCCAGGATCATGATCATGTTCTTACCTTCGAGCAGGGGCATCCGTTCGACCGTACTGATGGTCTTGAGCTCCAATGCCATCCGGTCGAGCAGCTTTTTGCCGATGTCCTGGTGGACCATCTCGCGTCCCCGGAACATGATCGTCAGCTTGACCTTGTCGCCCTCTTCAAGGAACGACTTGACGGCATGAAACTTCGTCTGGAAGTCATGCTCGCCGATCTTCGGCCGGAGCTTCATCTCCTTGACCTTGATGACATTGTGTTTGCGGCGTCCATCCTTGTCTTTCTTTAAGCTCTCGAATTTGAATTTCCCGTAGTCCATGATCCGCGCCACGGGCGGCTGCGCCTGGGGAGCCACTTCCACGAGATCCATCTCCCGCTCGACCGCCAACGCCTTCGCGCGGTCGGTGGTCATGACCCCCATCTGCTCGTTCCGATCGTCGATGACACGCACTTCGTTTGCGCGGATCTGGTCGTTGATCCGAAGTTCCCTAAATGCCGTGGATCAAACCTCCTTGAAACAAAAAAAGATAGCCGAGGCTATCTTCTGTCCCTTGACCTCGTCGGCCCGGCCTGGAGGTGAGAGTTGGACAGCCTCTCTTGGCATGCGGGAGTATATCACGCCCTCTCGAATCCCGAACTCGATTTACAGGGGGAGCCGCGCCTCGTCCTCCAGCTGGCGAAGGAACTGGTCCATGGCAACTGACACCTGGTCGCCGCCTTCGCGGCGCCGGATGTTGAGCGTGCCGGCCTCGAGCTCCTTGTCACCGACGACGGCCATGTAGGGGACCTTTCCGAGTTGCGCCTGGCGGATCTTCGCCTGCATCCGCTCCGCCCGTCCATCGACCTCCACCCGGAGATCGCGGTCGCGGAAGCGCTCCGCCAACTTCGAGACGGCCTCGACATGGCGGTCGGCGATCGGGATGAAGGTCAGCTGGACCGGGGCTAACCAGACCGGGAAGGCTCCCCCGTAGTGCTCGATCAGATACGCCATGAACCGCTCCATGGAACCGATCGGCGCGCGGTGGAGCATCACCGGGCGCTCCATGGATTGCTCCGAGGTTACGTACTCGAGCCCAAAGCGCTCCGGCAGCAGGAAGTCGATCTGGTTGGTCGAGAGGCTGAACTCGCGCCCGATCGCGTCCTTGATCTGGACGTCGAGCTTGGGCCCGTAGAAGGCGGCCTCACCCGGCGCCTCGGTGAAAGGATGGCCGGCCGCCTTGAGCGCGCGCCGGGCCGCATCCTGCGCCTTCTCCCAAATGGCCGGGTCCCCCATCCACTTCTGGCTGGCGTCGTCCCGGAGCGACAGCCGGAAATGAAAGTCGGTGATACCGAAGGCACGGTAGACCTCGAGGATGAGCTGCACGACACGCTCAAACTCCTCGTCGAGCTGGTCGGGTCGGCAAAAGATATGGGCATCATTGATGGTGAAGGACCGGACCCGGATCAGCCCCGACACTTCGCCGGACTTCTCGTAGCGGTAGACCGTGCCCAGCTCAGCCAGGCGCACCGGGAGATCGCGGAAGCTGTGCGCGTGGCGCTGAAACAGGCGAATGTGGTGCGGACAGTTCATCGGTCGCAGCTGCCACTGCTCGTCCTCCATCTCGGAGGGGGCATACATCGATTCCCGGTAGCGCTCCAGGTGCCCGCTGACTTTGAAGAGGTCGAGCCGAGCGATGTCCGGGGTGTGGACGTGCGAGTAGCCTCGTCGCCGCTCGAGCCGGAGGATGTAGTCCTCCATCTGCCGGCGGATGGCCGCCCCCTTGGGGGTCAGCATCGGCAGCCCACGGCCGACCAGTTCGTCGATCATGAACAGGTCGAGCTCTTTCCCCAGCTTTCGGTGGTCCCGCTTGGCCGCTTCTTCGAGCCGAGCCAGGTGGGCCTCCAGCTCAGCCTGGGTTGGGAATGCCGTCCCATAGATCCGCGTGAGCATGCGGTTCTTCTCGCTGCCCTTCCAGTAGGCGCCGGCGATGGAGAGCAATCTGAAGGCACCCAGCTTGCCCGTGTCGGCAACATGTGGGCCGAGGCAGAGGTCGACGAAGTCGCCGGTTCGGTAGACCCGGGCCACGTCGTCCGTCACCTTGTCGGCGATCAGCTCGAGCTTGAGCGGCTGGTAGGCGTCGGCAAAGAGTTTCACGGCGGAATCGCGCGGCATCTCTTCTTTGATGAAGGGCGACGCGGCCTTGACGATTTCTCGCATCCGAGCCTCGATCTTGGGCAGCTGCTCGGGCAGCAGCGGCTCTTTGAAGGCGAAATCGTAGTAGAAGCCTTCATCCGTCGCCGGCCCGATCCCGATCTCGGTGCCAGGAAAGAGATCCAGAACGGCCGCCGCCATGACGTGCGCCGTGGAATGGCGAAGCGTCTCTAGCTCATCACTCATTTGAGTCAGGACATTCTACGGAGCGCTCGCGATCGCGACGGCCCCCGGGGCCGGACGGCACGTCACCCCAGCGCTAGACGGCGCGCAGTCGCTGGAGGCCGGCCGGGACGTCCTCGCGACTCATGACCCGGTCATCGAGGGACGCCTCGATGTCCGAATGCACCTGGAAGATGATGGATAGTTGGTGCGCCAGGGGCAGGATCGGGGCTCTGCGGGCTTGCCGTCTGAGCCGTTCCTGGCGGTTGGGGTCAGCGGCGCAGCAGCCAATGCTGCAATATTTCGCCGTCGTCTTCTTCACCAACGCCTCACAACCCGGACGAGCGCAAACCTTCAGCGGAGCGGTTTGTTTCAAACCGTGAGCGACCTCCCTATCCCCAATTCCCTTGATGCGGTACCTGCCGATACCGATCCCCCCGGCGCGTTCCATGATTATCCTCTCCGCTCCGAGGGTGTCAAGCTTCGGTATCGCTTATCCACACATCAAAAATTTCAGGAGGATTACTTGGGGAAAAATCTATGGTCATCACCAACAGAACGGCCGTGGGTGTGAAGAATAAAAGTGGTTTGTTAGTGGACGAAAGGCTTAAAGCGGAGTCGACGGAACTCGCGGCTTGAGCGTGCCGTCCCGGCGACGTTCGATCAGGTCACCGGCCAGTCGCGGCAGCGCCGCCGCGTCATCGACGCCGCGGATCCAGATGCCGTCGGCGCCGAACCGTTTCGCGCGGCGAACCTGATGCGGCAGGCTGCAGAGGCCGATGATCACCGGCCGCTCGAAGCCCTGCGCGCCGATCAGGATGCCGTACACGTAGGCCGCATCCGATTCCCAGATGGCCATGTCGAACAAGACCAATCGTGGAGGAACTCGCTCGCAGAGCTTCTGAACGTCGTCGGTCGGCTGCGCTGTCTTAACGAGATACCCGCCCGCCTCGAAGAGTTCCCGATAGTCCCGCGCCTGATTTGGATCGTTCTCGAAAATCAGCACCGAGTCCGTCCCGATCGGGTCACGCGCAGCGTCGGCCATTAGTCGAGCGAAATTATGGCATGGCCAGCCACTGGCCCAGCCGCCCTCGGTCGACGTTGCCCCCGGTGAGGATGGCCACCACCGGCTTCTCGACGGCGATCGTGTCCAGCGCGGCAATCGCGGCGGCGCCGCCCGGCTCGACGACCAGCTTGGTACGACTCACAATCGCCCGAAGCGCGTCCAGGATCGCGCCGTCCGTCACGGTGCCGACCTGGTCGACGTACTGGCGGACCAGGGCAAGGTTCAGCGGTCGGGTATAGGGCGGCGCCAGGCCGTCCGCCACCGTGTCGATCCGTTCCAGGGCAACTGGGCGACCAGCGGCCAGGCTGCGGCTGACCGCATTGGCGCCTTCCGGTTCAACTCCGATGATCCGCACCCCCGGCGTACGGCCTTTGATCGCCACCGCGACCCCAGCGATCAGCCCGCCGCCACCGACCGGGACGATGACCGTGCGAAGCGCCGGCAGGGCGGCGCAGATCTCGAGGCCCACGGTGCCCTGGCCGTTGATCACGGCCGGATCGTCGAAGGGGTGGACGAGATGCAGCCCACGTCGGGCCTGTTCCTCCTCGAGGCGTTGCTGCCACTCCCCCACCGGCACCAACACGATCTGGGCGCCAAAGCGCTCGATCGCTTCCAGCTTGGTCTTCTGGGCGTCCTCGCGAATCACCACCACGCACGGGATGTCAAAGCGCTGGGCGGCGAAGGCGAGCGCCTGGCCGAAGTTGCCGGCGGAGAGCGTGATCACCCCACGAGCCCGCTGCGCGTCATCTAATTGGATGACCGCGTTGAAGGCGCCCCGCACCTTGAAGGAGCCGGTCCGCTGCAGGTTCTCGGCCTTCAGCCAGAGCCCGTCCGATCCAAGCGCATCCCCTGAGAGCAGCGGCGTGGGCAAGATATAGGGACGGATGCGCTCCGCCGCCGCCTCGATCTCGGGAAGCGAGACCTGGGCCGTTTGCACTGCCACGACTAGAGGCTAGTGCTTCGGCCGACTAGCCCCGGAAGCCGTGCAGGAGGACGTGATCGAGAAGTTGGGCGAGCCAGCGCCGGAAGCGAGTTGCCTTTCCCATCAGATGTATAACGCGCTTCAGTCCGGATGCCGTCAGGAGTCCGGGGAACGGGGCTCGGTGAGCTCCTGGGCGTAGCGGGCCACGGAGCGGTTGTAGCGCGGCAGGTATTTCGAGATCGCCGTCAGGGCCCGGGCCACGGCCTCCCGCTCACGACCCACGTCGACCAGCGCCAGGGCCAGGAAGGTCGCCACAGCGCCATCCAGATCATCGGAGGTGCGGTCGGCCTCCTCAGTCAAAAGCTTCACGGCAGCCTGCGGATCTCCAAGATTTCGCACCGAGCTCGCCATCTGGATCACGGCCTGCCGGCGGCGGCTGCCCTCCAGTCCCGCGCCAAGGGCGGCCTGATAGAGAGGCACGGCTTGATCCGGATGACCGGTCGAATCGTAGGCGGAGGCTTGCTCGAACAACCCGAGCGGGCTGCCCGCGGGCAGTTCGGCGACCAGGGCATCCATCCGGCTGACGAAGTCGTCCTCGTCGTACCGGTCGATCTCGGCCCAGAGCTTTGCCGCCCTTGCCTCCCAATCGGCGCCTGCATCGGTCATTGCCCGAGTGTGGCCGTTGAGGGGACGGCACGTGCGGTATTTTGGCCAAAGACCGTTGCAAGCGATACCGCGAACGCTCTTCCTAATGTGAGCTTGCTCTTCGGCTTCATCATCCTGATGGGGCAACGGACCCAACTCCATCGATTTTCTGCGACAGAAGCGCAAACTGCTTCGGAAGAAGAGGAACGACTGCCCGGCGAATGCGCCCCGGATTCGGTTGTGGGCTGGTGGGCGCAACAGGAGTCGAACCTGTGACCTCTTCCTTGTCATGGAAGCGCTCGTACCAACTGAGCTATGCGCCCTCTGAGCTTCGAACCCGGATTATAAGGCCCCCTCCGACGGTTGGACGTCGCTGGAGCGGCGAATTGGAAAGGCGGAGATCGCGCCACTCAGCAACAGAAGGAAGCCCATGCCGAAGATGACCCGGGTGACCCCGAACAGGTCGGCCAGCCCTCCGGCGACCAGGATCGGGATCGCGACGGCGGCGTTGACGATGGTGAACATGGCCCCGAAGATCCGCCCGCGCATCTCAGCTTCCGTCTTCTCCTGGAGCACGGTAAAGGCGGGGATGAACAGCATCCCGAACTCGATGCCGCCGATGAAGCCGAAGACGACCGGAAAGGCGCCGAGCAGTCCCGGGGCGAACCGCTCCAGCAGGTAGGGGACGGCCGCGATCAACATCAGCGTGATGCCGGCCGATACGAGCCCGCCGATCAGCAGCCGGCTTCGTCGATAGTTGCGCCCGTATTGGCCGAGATAGAAGGCGGCGCCCAGCATGCCGATCACTGCCGGCGCCAGGAAGAGGTAGACGTCTGTCACCTGGAGGTGGAGCACGGTGCTCATATAGCTCGGTGCCAGCACGAAGACCGAGAAGATCACGGTGATGGTCAGGCTGAGCTGGCCGACGGCGAAGCGGACCAGCGGCCGAGCCGCAATGTAGGCGAGGCCTTCTCGCAATTCGTACAGGATGTCGGGCGCGTTCGGTCCCTGCTGCGTTCGGGCACGTAGGCCCGCCCGCACCAGGTAAATCAGCGCTGCGGCGGCCACGAAAAGCCCGGTCGCGATCCAGTAGGGAGAGTCTTCGCCGAGGAACCGGATGGCGAGCGTCGAAAGGGGCACGGCAATCAGCAACGTGACGATCACGGTACTGGTGAACATAGAGGTCGCCGTCATCAATTCCTCCGACCCGACGATGAAGGGGATCGAGGCGGCCTCGGCCGGCGCGAAGATCTGCCCCACGGCGGAGAACAGGAAGGTGATCACGAGCAGGTGCCAGGTGACGTGCTCGAAATACGGGATGAATCGGCTGATCGGGATGAGCAGAATCAGAAACCCTCGGATCGCATTGGTGGCAAACATCAGGCGCTTCTTGTCATGGCGATCGGCATAAACGCCGGCGAGCGGACTGAGGACCACCGATGGGAACGTGTAGGCGAGAAAGAGCGCGGCTCCATGCGTATTCGCCCGGCTGATGCTGTAGGTCAGCACGAGCAGGGAGAACATCAGGAACTTGTCCCCGAGCTGCGAGGCGATCTGCGCAAACCAGATCAGGCGAAAGTCGTGGTTGCCGAGGACCGTCCGGAATCCCGGCGGCCTGGGAAGGATGATCTCCCGCGGGTCTTTCAACGCGCCTGTATCGTATCGAGTCTCCAGTTCGAACGCTCCTTCTCGAAGAGGCGTTTCCATTCCTCGAGCCCCAGGGTCTCGGCGCGCCGAGCCGGGTCGATGCCTATAACGGCCAGCCGCTCGCGAGCCTCCACATTCGGGACGGCTAGGCCGCGCGCCATGGCGAAGGCCAGTTGCTTGCGCCGCGCCTGAAAGAAGGGTGTGACAAAACGAAAAAAGGCGGGCAGCTGATCGAGGGGCACCGCCGGGACAGGGTCGGGCACGATCCGCAGCAGCGCCGAGGCCACCTGGGGTGGCGGAAAAAAGGCCTCGCGCGGAAGGGTCATCAGGATCTTCGGACGCCCGTAGACCCGCACCCCCAGGGTCGCGAGGCTCCAGGCTCCCGCGGGTGCTGCCAGCCGCTCCGCCACCTCCTTCTGCACCACGAGGTCGATCCGGGAGGCCGTGCGGGGCTGCTCGAGGAGGTAGACCATCAGGGCGCCGGTGAGGTTGTAGGGGATGTTGCCCAGGACCCGGTAGGGCGTCTGCAGTAGCTCGCCGATCGGCGTCCGAAGCACGTCCCCCTGGACGATTCGAACATTCGGCCGATCCCGGACGGTCAACTCCAGCGCCCGGATGCAGTTCGGATCGATCTCGATGCCAACCACCTGCTCGGCGCGGCGGGACAGCTCGACCGTCAGGACTCCGAGGCCCGGGCCGACTTCAAGGACACGATCGTCCTTCGAAAGCTCGAGCGCCTCGACGAGGCGGTCCAGACTCTGGCGGTCGGCCAAAAAGTTCTGGCCCCACTTGCGCTGAAACCGGATCTGGAACCGGCGCGTGATGCCCCGGATCACATCCGGATCCGCGAGGTCGAGCGGCGCGTTCCTAGCTGGCGTGGCCTAGCCGGAAGAGGTCGATGGTGTTCCGCCGGGTCGCCGCCGCGACGGCCGCGGGCGTGATGCCACGGAGGTCCGCGATCCGCTTGACGGTCTCGGGAAGATAGCGAGGCGCATTCGGCTTCCCCCGCCGACTCTGTGGTGGCAGAAAGGGCGCGTCAGTTTCGACCAGCATCCGGTCCAGCGGGACGATGCTGGCCGCACCGATGATGCCGTGCGCCCCCGGGTAGGTCACCGTCGCCGCAAATGATAGATAGAAGCCGCGCGCGAGGCCTTCGGCCGCCAGCGCCGCGTTGCCGCTGAAGCAATGAAAGACCCCTTGCACGCCAGGGAATTCATCGAGGATGGCGAAGATCTCGGGGAACGCATCCCGGGTGTGGAGCACCACGGGCTTATCGACCTCCTGGGCGAGAGCGAGCATCTGCCGCAGCGTGTCTGCTTGAGGGGCGGCGGGGACGCGATGGTAGTCGGTGAAGTGATAGTCGAGGCCGATTTCCCCGATGGCCACGGTATTTGCGTGCTGGGCGAGCTCGCGCAATTCCCGGCGGGCGGCCGCCGTGATGGGTTCCGCGGCCGCGTGCGGATGCCGGCCCACCGTGGTCCGCAAGCCCGGAATGCGCTCAGTCAACTCGATCCCGGGACGGTTGTCGGATGCATCGTCACCGATGTTGATGACAGCTTCCACCCCGGCCGCCCGGCCGTCCTCGATCGCCTCGGCCGGGCTGAGCGCGTCGCGGAGATGGAGAAGGTGCGCGTGCGAATCGATCAGGCGACCGGCTCCGGCTTCTCGATGCGGGGAAAGAGGACGCCGCCGAGGCTGGTCTGGGTCCGAGGAACCAGCCGGCCCCATTCCCGCGCTTCAGTCCAGGGCGCCCGCAGGTCGACCTTGACCTGGCCGGCGATCTTGCCCGCGGTTTCCGGCAGGAACGGCGCGATCAGGAAGGTGGTCAGGCGAATGGCTTCCACCAGGTTGTACATCACCGTTTGCAGCCGCTTACGCTGATCCGATTGCTTGGCGAGCACCCAGGGTGCGGATTCCTCGATGTACTTGTTGCCGCGGTTGATCGCCTCCCAGGTCTGGCCCAGGGCGCCGTTGAAATCGAGGGCCTTCATGTGCTTGTCCAGGCCGCTCACGGCGCGCTCGAATGGAGCGCGCAGCTGGTCGTCGAGCGGGGTCGCATCGCCGTCCGGCGCCGGAACCTTCCCGTCGAAGTAGCGCTGCAGCATGGACAGCGTCCGGTAGACAAAGTTGCCGAGGTCGTTGGCCAGGTCGGCATTGAACCGGTCGGTCATCGTCTCGAAACTGATATCCCCGTCGCGATCGAAGGGCAGCTCCCGGAGCAGGAGGTAGCGGACGGCGTCCGCCCCGAAGCGATTCGCGGCCTCGAGCGGGTCGATGTAGTTGCCCGCACTCTTGCTCATCCGCTCGCCGTGCACCGTGAGAAACCCGTGCGCATAGACCCGCTTTGGGACCGGGAGGCCGGCCGACATCAGCATGGCCGGCCAATACAGCGTGTGGAATCGGGTGATGTCCTTGCCAATCACGTGGAGGTCGGCCGGCCACCACTTCTTGAACCTGGCCTCGTCCGCCCCATAGCCGACCCCCGTGACGTAGTTGACCAGGGCATCGCCCCAGACATAGACGACGTGCCGGTCGTCGCCAGGGAACGGAATCCCCCACTTGATCGTCGACCGCGAGATGCTGAAATCCTGGAGGCCGGTCTTCAGCCAGCCAAGGATCTCGTTGCGCCTGGACTCCGGCCGAATGAAGTCGGGGTGCTTCTCGATGTGCTGCTGCAGCCGCTCCTGGTAGGCGGATAACTTGAAGAAATAGTTCTCCTCTTTGAGCCATTGCGCCTTGAGCCTGGGGTGGATCAGGCAGTAGCCGTCGTTGAGGTCGGCGTCCTGCTTGAAGGCCTCGCAGGACACGCAATACCAGCCTTCGTACGACCCCTTGTAGATATCGCCGCGCGCCTGCATCTTGGCGATGAAGGCCTGGACCCCTCGGACATGATCCTCGTCCTCGGTCCGGATGAAGCGGTCGTAGGCGATGCTGAACCGCGCCTCGACGTCGCGGTAGAGCTGGGCCATCCGGGCGGTGAAGGCCTCCGTCGAGATGCCTTCCTCCTCGGCGCGGCGGCGGACGTTCTGGGAATGTTCATCCGTCCCGGTCAAAAAGAAGGTGTCGTCACCGATCATGCGGTGGTAGCGTGCCAGCGCGTCCGTCGCGGCCAGCTCGTAAATGAATCCAAGCTGCGGCGCCGCGTTCGGGTACACGATGGCCGTGGTGACGTAGAACTTACTCATGTGGTGCTTTCCAATCGCTGCCGGCAACCACGACCGTCAGCTCGCCGCGGGGTGGAGCGTTTTTGAAGTGCTCCAGGAGCGTCGCCGGCGTCCCATGAAGAAATTCTTCATGGACCTTGGTGATCTCCCGCGCCACCACGAGCGAACGGGGGCCGAGGGTGGACGCCATTATATCCAAGGTCTTTACGATTCGATGCGGGGATTCGAAGAAGACGAAGGTCCGTTTGGCGGCGCCGACGTCCTCGAGCAACCGTCCCAGCTCGCCGCGCTTTCGCGGCAGGAACCCCAAAAAGGTGAACTGATTGGTCGGCAGACCGGCGCTGACCAGCGCCGCGAGCACGGCGGACGCGCCTGGGATCGGGACCACCACCACTCCATTGCGCACGGCCGCGCTGACCAGGCGGACGCCCGGGTCGGACAGTGCCGGCGTTCCCGCATCGGAGACGAGGGCGACGTCATGCTCGCTGAGCTTCGCCAGGATCGTCTCCAGTTGCCGCTGCTCGTTCTTGGCATGCAGGCTGATGAGGGGCCGCCGGAACCCAAAATGATTGAGCAGCTTGAGCGTGTGGCGGGTGTCCTCCGCGGCGATCAGTGGCGCGGACTCCAGCACGTGTAGCGCGCGCAGCGTAATGTCATCAAGGTTGCCGATCGGGGTGGAGACGACGTAGAGGGTCGGCACTCACACCACAGCCGCGACGGCGGCGCTCAATGGCCCCAGTCCCGCGGATAGCGAAACTCTCGGTCGATTGTGCGCGAGGAGAGCTTGGCGATGACCGGCAGGCGCCGCTTGTACTGGTTGTCGCGGACCCGCCGGATGATGTCATCGATGAAGGCCTGGTCGAAGCCCTCGGCCTTCAGCTCGGCGACGGCGTACCGTTTCTCGACCAGGTAGTAGAGGAGCTGGTCGATCATCCGATAGCCGAAGCCCAGCTCGGTCTCGTCCGACTGCCCCTCCCAGAGGTCGGCCGAGGGGGCCTTCTGGACGATCGCGGTCGGCACGCCGACGGCGTCGGCGAGCTGCCAGACCTGCGTCTTGTAGAGGTCGCCGATCGGATTGATGGCGCTGGCCATGTCCCCGTAAATCGTGCCGTATCCCAACAGAAGCTCGGTCTTGTTGCTGGTCCCGATGACCAGCGCTCGCCAGGCCCAGGACTGGTCGTAGAGGATCGTCATCCGCTCGCGAGCCATCTTGTTGCCTCGCCGCTTGTGGTCCGCCTCAGGAAATTGCGCATAATAGGCGTCGATCTGGGGGCTGATATCGACCTCGAGCGACTCGACGCCCAGTTGCTGAATCAGGCTCATGGCGTCGCTGCGACTCTTTTTGTCGCTGCTCCGGTAGGGCATGATCACCGCCTTCACGTTCCGCGGTCCGAGCGCCTCGGCGGCGAGGGTCACGACCAGGCTGGAGTCGACACCGCCACTCAGCCCCAGGACGACGCGTTCGAAGCCGACCTTGCGGACCTCGTTCCGGATGAAGCCCACGAGGATGCGGCGAACCAGCTCCGCATTGATCGCGAGCGGCGGGAAGACCGCGCTAGAAGGGCTTGCGGGTCCGCTCATGCCAGACCTGCCGCAGTTCGTTGATCGTCAGCTCGAGATTCTCGTCACGCAGCAGCGGGTTGGTAAGTCGCTCCCTCCGCACGTCGGCAAGGTCGAGCCGGGCCAGCACCAACGCCTCGTCCGCATCCTGTTGCTCGGTGATGATGTCGCCATTGGGCCCGATCGCCATCGACCCACCCCAAAAGTTGGCGCCGTCTTCGTAGCCAACCCGGTTGCAATAGAGGAAGAAGTTCGTGAGGAACTCGGCGTAGGTCCGGCCCAGCAGGGTGTAGGACTCCGCGGTTCCCAGCCGTTCGTCAGTGGTCACGCCACGGCCGGGGCTCGCCGACGGGCAGATGATCATGTCGACGCCCTGGAGCCCGAGGATGTAGGCGCTGGACAGGTGCCAGACGTCCTCACAGACCAGCATCCCGACCCTCCCGTAAGCGGTTTTGAAGCTTCGGAAGCGGTCGCCGGACGCGAAGTACCGTTGCTCGTCGAACATGCCGTAGGTCGGCAGGTACACCTTGCGGTGCAGATGGACCAGCTCGCCCTCGCTGAGGTAGAGGCTGGCGTTGAAATAGCGGTGATCGGGGTCTTCGATCACGGTGCCGAGCACGACGTCGACCTCCGTCGAGAGCGCGTACAGCTCCCGGATCGCCAGCCCATCCAGGGTCATCGCCATCTCCGGCACCAGGTCCTTTAGGAAATATCCAGTCAGACTGAGCTCGGGAAAGACAACGAGGTCGGCCCCTGCCTCGACCGCCCGCCCGACCCAGTCGCGGTGATGGGTCAGGTTCCGATCGCGATCCCCCAGCGCGGAATCGGTTTGCGCCAGGGCGACCGTGAGCCGGCCGGGCGTTTTCATACCGCCGCCGGGCTCGGCAGGTTGAGCCACTGCGCGATGGCTGGTGCGATGTCGTCGGAGGCGCCCATGCTGATCGCGGCCCTGGGCAGCGCGTCCAGAAAGGCGCGCCCGTACGCCCGGTTGGCAATCCGGTGGTCGAGCAGCACGACCGCGCCGCGGTCGCTTCGGCGCCGGATCAACCGGCCGAAGCCCTGCTTGAGCCGGAGAACGGCTTCGGGCAACGCCAGCTGCCCAAACGGATCGGCGAGCCGGGCGCTGCGGGCGAGCTGCAACGGGTCACCCGGGACCTTGAAAGGCAGGCGCACGATGACGACGCACGAGAGTGCATCCCCTGGGACATCGATGCCTTCCCAAAAGCTGCTGGTGCCGAGAAGGACCGTCCGCGCGTTCGCCTGAAACTCGCCCAGCAGCTGGCGACGGGTTCCGTCGAGGTTTTGGGCGAGGACCCGTAGATTGCTGTGGCTCAGCCGGGCTCGAAGGCGATCCGCGACGTCACGCAGTTGCTGGTGGGCGGTAAAAAGCACCAGGGTCCTGCCCTGGATGGATTCCGCGACGTCGGCCACGATGGTCGTGACCTGGTCGAGAAAAGCCGGGTCGGTCAGCTCACGAAGATCGGTGGGCAGGCAGAGGAGCGCCTGCGACAGGTAATCGAAGGGCGAGGCGAGAACCATCTCATGCGTGCTGAGGTCACTGAGGCCGACGCCGCGCTTGAAATAGTCAAACGATTCGGCCACCGCCAGGCTCGCCGAGGTGAAAATCACGGTCGTCTTCCCGGCAAAGGCCCCCTCTTGCAGCAGGTGCCCCGCGGTTGTCGGCGCCGCCTGCACGAGGGCACGGCCGGAGCGCCGCTCCGCACCGACCCAGTACAGGCGGTCGGGGCGCGGCCGGCGGAAGGCCTGCTCCAGCACGGCGATCCGGCCCTCCAGCTGCGTGGTGAACAGGTCGAATTCGCGTTCGGCGTGCGAGTGGGTCTCCAGCGGGAGCCGGGCCGCGGCCGCCTGGAGTTCCTGAAGCAGACCCGTCCCCCGCTCCACCAGCTCGACGGCGCGGGCGGCAAGGTCGATCATCTCCGGCAGGGCGCGACAGGCCTGATCCAGGATGATCGCCTCCTCGCGGCCCGGCCGGACTGGAATCGCGGGTTGCAGGGATTTGGTGGTCTGACGGGCGTCCGCAAAAAACCGTCCCGAGGCGCGCCGCAGCTCGGCCGCGTTCGCCTGCAGTCGGGCGCTGGGCGTTCCACAGGCGGCCCGAAACCAGGTCATCGTCCCGTCAAGGCTTTCGAGCATCTCCTCCTCTCCCACGCGGAGAGTCAAGGCCTCGACGGCCGCCTCTTCGAGCTGATGCGCTTCGTCGACGATCACATGTTCATGGGCGGGCAGGACGGAACCTCCCTTCAGGGCATCGGCCAGCAGCAGCGCGTGATTGGTGACGATCACGTCGGCCTCCTGGGCGGCGCGACGGCTGTTCCAGTAGAAGCATCGCTTGCTCCGGTAGTTCTCGCAATGGCCGGCGAGGCAGTCGTCGGCTGTGGAGGCCGCCCGCAGCCAGAAGAGGTCGTCCAGTCCGTTGAGCTTGATCTCGGATCGATCGCCGTGCCGCGTCTGGGCCAGCCAGACGAGCATGCGCAGCTTGAAGCGGACCTCCTCGGGCGACCAGCTTCCATCCGCCCGGCGGCTCGGAGCCGTCAGGTAGCGGTTCCAGCGGCGCAGGCTGACATAGTTCGACCGGCCCTTCAGCAGGGCCGCGCGAAAATCGAAGGGCAGCCAGCTGCGCAGGAAGGGAATGTCCTTTGCGTAGAGCTGCTCCTGCAGGGTGATCGTGTTCGTGGCCACCACCACCCGCTCCCCGGTGGCCACCGCATGATGCACCGCCGGCACCAGGTAGGCGAGTGACTTTCCCGTGCCGGGACCGGCTTCGACGAGCAGGCGGCCGCCTCGGTCGAAGAGTTGCGCCACCGCCAGCGTCATCTGCAATTGCGACTCGCGAAGCTCGTAGTCGTCGAGCCGTTCGGCCATCGGCCCGGTTGGGCCGAGCAGGGCCCGGATCGCCTGCGGATCGGTTGACGGCTTGGTATCCCGCGACAAAGGGGTCGCGTTCGGTCCCGGCTGCGTCAGGGTTGACGCCCCGCTCGGACCGGCCGCCACCGCCCCGGTGAGAAAGTCGTGAAGCGGATCCTCCCAGCCGGCCGTCACCTCCAGCAGCTGATCGAGGAGCGCCGGGGGAAAGCCGCGAACGAACTGCCAGAGGTAATTGAACAGCTGGCGGGCGGCGTCGGCGTCGGACAGGGCACGGTGCGGTTGCCGGTGGGTCAGGCCGAGACTGTGGGACAGATGCGGCAGGCTGTGACTGGGAGCCATCGGGAGGACGATGCGCGCCAGGTCGAGGGTATCGAACAGGACGTAGCGCGAGCGGCCATCTTCCCCGAGGCCGAGATAGGAGAGGTCGAAGGTGCCGCTGTGGGCCACGACCGGGCTGTCGCCGACGAAATCGATCAGCTCGGCCAGGACCTGCTCGGGATGGGGCGCGCCCACCACGTCCGCATCGCGGATCCCGGTCAGCTCCTGCACCGCCGCCGGGATCGGGACCTCCGGCCTGACCAGCGATTGGAAGCTCGCGAGGACCTCGTCTCCGTGGAATCGGACCGCCCCGACCTCGATGATCCGATCGAGGCGGGGGCTCAAGCCCGTCGTCTCGAGATCAAGGGCGACCAGCGTGCGTTGCACTGGTTCTACGGTACTAGGCGGGGCGCCCGGCGCCGGGTCGACCGATCACTAGAGCAGTTTTGCCGCCAGCTCGGCCAGTTCGGAGCGCTGCCCCTTGGTCAGGGTGACGTGGCCGGCCAGCGGGTTGTCTTTGAATTTCTCGATCGCATAGCAGAGGCCGTTGCTTCGGAAATCGAGGTAGGGATGATCGATCTGGTTCGGGTCGCCCGTGAGCACGATCTTCGTCCCCTCGCCGGCGCGGGAGACGATCGTCTTGACCTCATGGGGGGTCAGGTTCTGGGCCTCGTCGACGATGATGAATTGCTGCGGGATGCTCCGGCCGCGGATGTAGGTCAGGGCCTCGGCCTCGAAGATCCCCTTGTCCTGGATGTGCCGGATCATGTCCGCCGCCATCTGCTCCTTGTATATGCAGCCCATCAGGTACTCGAGGTTGTCGTAAATCGGCTGCATCCAGGGCCGGAGCTTCTCGTCCTTATCGCCGGGGAGATAGCCGACATCCTTGCCCATCGGGATCACGGGGCGGGTGACGAGCAACCGGCGGAAGCGGTGCTGGTCGAGGACTTTGCTGAGGCCGGCCGCCAGCGCCAGCAGGGTCTTCCCGGTGCCCGCCTGGCCGGTCATCGTGACGAAGGGCACCCGGTCGTCCAGCAGGATGTCGAAGGCGAACCGCTGGCCGAGGTTCTTGGGCTGGATGCCCCAGATCTCTTTCTTCATCGGGGCCAGGCCGACGACTTGCTGGGATTCCGCATCGAAGCGGCCGAGCGCGCTCGACTTGGTGCCATTCAGCGACTTGAAATGCACGAACTGGTTGCAGTACAGGCGGCCGTTCGACGGTTGGAACATGTTGGTCTTGTTGAAGGTCTCGATGTCTTCGGGCCCGACCTGCAGAGTGGTCATCCCGTCGTAGAGATCCTCCTCATTCCGCACCATCTTGTCGGTCTCGTAGTCCTGTACTTGCAGGTTCAGGGCGTCGGCCTTGACGCGGACGTTGATGTCCTTGCTGACGAGGATCACCGGCGTCTCGGAGTGATCGGCGCGCAGCTGGAGCGTCAGCGCGATAACCTGGTTGTCGGCCTTGTGTGGATCGAGATCCTCTGGGAGATGGCCATTGTCTTGTCGCTTCAGCTCCACCCGAAGCGTGCCCCCGTGACGAAGCGCCACACCCTCGGACAGCTTGCCTGTGGCGCGCAGGTCATCCAAGTGGTGCGCGATCAGGCGGGCGTGGCGGCCAACCTCGTCCTGGCGCCGCTTCTGGCCATCGACCTCTTCGATCACGATCAGCGGGATCACGATCTCGTTGTCGTCGAAGGAGAAGATCGCGTTCGGATCGTGGAGGAGGACGTTGGTGTCGAGCACGTAGATTTTCTTCATCCGTTGGCGCTCTGCTTGGCGGGGGTCGCATAGGCCCCCTGGTATTCAAACGGCAGGAGCTGGGCAATCTTCCCCATCAAGAAATCGGCGGTTTGCTGGTGATCCATCGGGCTTCCGTCGCGATTCCGCTCTGGCAGCGCAAACGGCGCCCCAAACACCATCGATACGTCGGCCCGTTTCGGTAACCGGCTGTGGCGCGGGAGCACATTCTGTGTTCCCGTGATCGCGAGCGGGAGCACCGCCGCCCCGGAACGACGGGCGATGAAGCCGGCTCCCGGCTCGGCTCGAAGCAAGGTGGCGTGCTCGGATCGGTGGCCCTCCGGGAACAACACCAGCGCCTTTCCCTGCTTGAGGACGTCGAAGGCGCGGCGCAACGCCGATCGGTCGGCCGAGTGGCGGATGACCGGAAAGGCATGGTAGGCGCGCATCAACCAGGCCCAGCGACCCTCGAACAGCTCGGCCTTGGCCATGAACCAGACCGGCCGCGGCGCCCAGCCACCGATCAGCGCCGGATCGACCGCGCCCACATGGTTCGAGACGATCAGCACCGACCCGGCTGGCGGGACGTGGTCCCGGCCGCGCAGGTGGAACTTTGAACCCAGCAAAGCACGGGTGAGGAGCCGTGCAAGACGTGTGAGGAGGGAATAGCTCAAAGCGATTAGTGCTTTGGCAGCCGGCGCATCACCTCGTCAAAGACCTGGCGCACCGACTTGCCTTCAGTGGCGACGATTATAGCATCGGGTGCCGCGCGCAACGGGGCAATTTCACGCTCACGATCCGCGCGGTCCCGAGCATCGATTTCCTGCTCCAGCACGGAATCGGAGGTGGCGCTGCCTCGGGCGAGATCGAGCTCTCGCCGGCGCCGGGCCACCCGTTCCGCCGGCGGAGCGGTGAAGAGGAACTTGACGTCGGCCTCAGGGAAGATCACGGTGCCGATGTCCCGACCGAGGACGACCGCATCCGCCCGCCCGGTCCGGCGCTGCGGCTCGACCAGAAGCCGTCGGACCTCGGACAGCTGCGAGATGCGGGCCAGCTCGGGCGCGATCGCCGGGTCGACCGCCTCCTGGCTGACGTCCCGACCGTCGACTTCGACCTGCGGCTGTCCCGACGACACCGCGCTGTTCACGTCGATCTTCATTCCGGCCACCATCACCGCGAGCGCCCGCGGATCGGTGGTCGCGATGCCCAGCCGGCGTGCTTCGACGGTCACCGCCCGATAGAAGAGCCCGGTGTCGACCAGGGCGAAGCCCAGCGCTTCAGCGACGAGGCGCCCGATAGTGGTCTTGCCCGACCCCGCCGGGCCGTCGATGGCGATGATCATGTCAGCCCCGCGGCGGCTCGCAGCGCCGCGACCTCGACCGCATCGAGCGGTCGCGACGAGCCTTCGGCGAGAGTTCCCAGGCGGAGCCCGTCCATCCGGGTTCGCTGGAGGTCCAGGACTTGATGGCCGAGGGCCTGCCAGAGGCGCCTGATCTCGCGGTTCTTGCCCTCCCGGAGGGTCATGCTGAGGCGCGATTGCACGCTCCCACCCTGGAGAATCCGCACCGCCACCGGCGCAAAGTCTTCCCCCTTGATCACCATCCCCCTGTTCAGCCGATCCAGCGCTTCCGCCTTCGGCTGCCCGGAAATCACGACGACATATTCTTTCTCGACATGGTAGCGGGGGTGCATCAGTCTGACCGCGAGCTCGCCGTCGTCGGTGAGGAGGATCAAGCCGCGGCTATCCAGATCGAGACGGCCGACGGGAAATACGCGCGGCGTTCCCGGCGGGAGCTGGTCGACCACGCTGGCTCGGCCGCGGGCATCCCCGACGCTGGTCAGCACGCCGACCGGCTTGTTGAGGAGCAGGTAGGTGTGTCCCGCGACTGGGCGGACCGGCGCACCGTCGACCGTGACCGCGTCAACGCCGGGATCGACGTCCTGGCCCGGGCTGGCCGGCAGCCCATTGACGCGCACCTGGCCGGCAGCGATCAGGCGATCAGCCTTGCGGCGAGCGGCAACGCCGGAGCGCGCTAGGTAGTGGTTGAGGCGGATTGGGGTAAGGGAGGCAGCGCATCAAGGCTGCTAACGCCGAGGATCTGGAGGAACTTCATGGTCGTCCCGAAGAGACGCGGTGAGCCCGGGGTCTCGAGGCGTCCGGTCTCCTCGATCAAGCCCTTTTCCTCCAGGCTCTCGAGCACGGCCTCGCAGTTGACGCCGCGGATCTCCTCGATGCGAGCTCGCGTGAGTGGCTGGCGGTAGGCGACGATCGCGAGCGTCTCATAGGCGGCCGGCGATAAGCGCGACGGGTACTCGGGACGAAGGACCCGGCGCACAACATCCGCCTGCGCCGGATCGGTGACGAGCTGGAGCTGGTCCTGATGCCGCTGCAGAAACAGCCCGCGGCCCTCGAGCGTTTGCCCGAGGCCGGCCGCGGCACTTTCCACCATGGGGAGGGGCGCCTGCAGAATGTCCTGGAGCTCAAGGACGGTCACCGGACGATTGAGGGTGAAGAGGACGGCCTCGAGCGCCGCGGCCAACGCCTGCTCTTCGCGGACTGCCAGCTCAGTCGTCATGCTCATCCGGCAACTTCCTCCCATGTGACCGAACCTGGATCTCCGTAAAGGCGGACGGTTGGCTCACGCTGACCTCCCCGATTCTAATCAGCTCCAGCAGGGCGAGGAAGGTGACCACCGCTTCGAGCCGGCTGCGACTACGGCTGAAGACGGCGCTGAAGTTCATCTCTGGATGCTGACCGAGCATGCTCCGGAGTTCCTCGAGCTTGTCGCCTAACGAGACATGCTCCATCTCGAAGGTGAGCTGATCCTGCGGCGGCAGCCGGTCGAGCACGTGCTGGAATGCGGCGGCCAGCGCATCGAGGCTCACCTGCACGCGGGCCTGTGGAATCACGTCCGGCTCGAGCAGCCCGGCGAACGTAAAGCGGCCGCTCGCATGGCGCTGCATCAGCGATTCGGCCAGTTCCTTGAAGCGCTTGTACTCCTCGAGCCGGTCCTTGATCGCCTCTTCCCAGGCCTGCAGGTCCTCTTCGTCGGTCACCTGCGGTTGCGGCATGAGACCGGCCGCCTTCAGCTGGACCAGGCGGGCGCCGATCACGAGGAACGCAGCCAGCTGGTCGAGCGGCGGCCGCCGTCGTTCGATCTCCCGGAGATAGTCGTCGGTCAGGCTGGCCAGGGGGACCGCCGCCAGGTCCACCTCGGCGCGCTGGGCGAGGCTGAGGAGCAACTCGATCGGTCCGTCGAAGGCGGCGGTGCGAACCAGGTAGACGGGATCCTGCTCGACCTCGGCGAGCGTGCGCTCAGTCAATTGGCGTGATCGGCCCGCTGCAACATGCGGGTCGCCTCGTGTTCGGGGTGCGTCGCGTGATGCTCGGCGACGACCGCGGCCAGCTCGGCCGCCCCGGCCGCCTGCAGCCGTTCGGCACCGATGCGGGCATGGTCGGCGTAGATCGCATATCGGCGTGCGAATGCCGGCCGCGACCGCAGCAGGACGGGCAACAGGCGGGGTGCGATGGATTGGATGAGCACGGTCAGGCTCCGTTCAATGACCGAAAACTCTGCGCCGATCTTGCCCATGTCGTGGAGGAGCGCGGCCTGCTGCAGAAGCGCCGGCGGCAGGGCGACCGATTGGTCGATAGTTTCGAGCACGTCGAGTCCGTGTCGCTGGTCGTTGACCGGGAGGTCGGCAAAGAATCCCGACAGCTCAGCACCGAGGATCGTGCGAGCTCGGATCAGCTCGGCGGCCGTCACCCGGGCGGCGGTGTGTCGCCAGAACTGGGAGAGACGATGCAGGGCCGCCCCGGTCATCGACGGGCCAGGAGCTCGCGCGCGCTGGCGCGGGCCGCCGGCGTCACGCGTTCCCCGGCGATCAGCCGGGCCACCTCGTCGACCCGCTCCTTGGGGTCGAGCGTCCTGATTCCAGTCACATGTCGGCCACGCTGGAGAGACTTGGCAACCGCAAGGTGATGGTCGGCCCGCGCGGCGATGGCGGCCAGGTGGGTGACGCAGATCACCTGCTTACCGCGGCTGAGGACCGCCATCTTCTCGGCAAGGCGGTTGGCCGTCTCGCCGCCAATGCCGGTGTCGATCTCGTCGAGAATCAGGGTCGGCGTGTCATCGGCGTCGGCCAGCACGGCCTTGAGCGCGAGCATCACGCGCGACAGCTCGCCGCCAGATGCCGCGCGGTCCAGTGATAGCAGCGGTTCGCCCGGGTTCGCCGCCAGCAGGAAGGCACCCTGGTCGACCCCGGTCGCCGTACAGCGGACCGGGCGTCCGCCAATGGAAGGTCCACGCAGGTCGTCCTGCTGCGCCACCCGAACGGCGAAGCGAACCCGCGGCATGTTGAGGCTCGCCAGCTCCCGCTCGATGATGCGCTCGAGCCGCGCGGCTGCCTTGCGCCGGTGTCGGCTCAGCTCGGCCGCCACCTCGGCGAGCGCGCTGGTGAGGTCCGTGTCCTCGGCTCGCAACGCGGCCATTCGGTCATCGCGGTGCTCGACCACCTCGAGGCGATCGCGCAGACGAGCCGCCTCCTCGAGCGTCGCCGCGATCGAGCCCCCGTACTTCGCCTTCAGCCGATCGAGCTGGTGCAGGCGAACCTCGATCGCCTCGAGGCGTGCGGGTTCCACCTGCCAGCGGTCCGACTGGCCGCGAGCCGTCGCGCTGAGCTCCCGGAGCTGCAGGACGACCTCGCCGAGGAGCGCAGCGAGCTGGTCGAGGTCGGGATCGATGCCTTCGAGGCCGCGGAATCGCTCCGCCGCCACAGAGACCGTATGGACGGCGGATCCCTCGTCGGCGTCGAGCGCATGCACGGCCTCGACCGCCCGCGCCAGTCGCTCGGCATGCAGCGCCCGGCGTCGTTCCTGGAGCAGGGCTTCCTCCTCGGCTGGATCCGGATGGACCGCCTCGATCTCGTCGAGCTGGAATCGCCAGAAATCGAGCTCGCGCTGATCGGCGTGCACCGCCGCCTCGGTCTCGTCGAGCAGCGCACGGGCGCGAGTCCAGCGCGCGTGCGCGGCGCCCACCTGGTCGCGGAGGGCACGCAGCCCGGCGCCGCCAAAGGCGTCGAGTAGATCGAGCTGGCGCGCCGGTTGCAGGACCGACTGGTGCTCGTGCTGGCCGTGCATCTCCACGAGGCGGTCGGCGATCCCCTTCAGCTGCGCAACGGTCGAAACCCGGCCGTTGATCCGGCAAAGGGTTCGGCCGTTGCGGTTCAGCTCGCGCATCAGGACGATAACCCCGTCCGGTGATTCGTAGCCGGCGGCCTCGAGGCCCTGGCGGAGGGCCGGACGCAGGCTGAGATCGAACGCCGCCTCGATGAACGCCTGATCGCGGCCGTCGCGGATCATGTCGGCACTGGCCCGTTCGCCCAGGACCAGGTTCATGGCGTCGATGATGATGGACTTGCCGGAGCCGGTTTCGCCGGTCAACAGGTTCAGTCCCGGCGTAAATGGCACCCGGAGCTCATCGATGAGCGCCAGGTTGCGAACCGTCAACTCCAGGATCACGGCGTCCCGTCGATCAGGGGCAGGCCCCAGCGGATCTTCTGCCGCAACAAACTGAAGAAGTTCTGGTCGCCGCTGAAGCGCACCAGGTCGACGCTATGGGGGGACGCGATCTCGACCTCGGTCCCCGGTTCCAGCGCGGTGGTGCGCTGGCCATCACAGGTCAGCATCCCGGATGCGTCCGGGAGATGGATCGTCAGCCTTGCCGTCTCCGGAAGGACGACGGCCCGGTTGAAGAGGCTGTGCGGATTCAATGGAAGGTAGGTCAACGCCCGAACCTGTGGATGCAGGATCGGACCGCCGAGGGACAGCGCGTATCCGGTCGACCCCGTCGGCGTGGACACGATGGCACCGTCAGCATCGAAGCGGCCGGCTTCGACGCCATCGACCGTGACCTCGATGCGGATCAGGTTGAAATCGACCCCCTTGTGTACGACCACGTCGTTGAGGGCAACGAACACCCGATCGCGGAGGCGCGCCTCGAGCATGGCCCGACGCTGCAAGACGAAGTCGCCGGCCGCCCACCGGTCGAGCGCGGCCCCGGTCTCGGCGAGGCCGACTTCGGTGAGGAACCCGAGGCGCCCGGCGTTGACCCCGAGGACAGGGATCCCCGCGGCGGCCGCCTGTTCCGCGGTCCACAGCAGCGTGCCGTCGCCACCGATGCTCACGATCAGTCGCGTTCCGTCGAGATTGGCGTCGAGCGCACCGGGACGCTCCTCGGTGGTCGAGCAGTAGGTCCAAACGTGAAATCCATGCTGCTCGAGGCGAGTGCGCGCCTCGATCACCGGCTTCTGCCCGATATCGATCCGCGGATGGCAGACGATGCCAACCGCCTCAGTCATGCAATCTCAGGTGCAGGAAAAATTCGCGATTTCCCTTCGCGCCCAGGATTGGCGAGGGGGTCTCGCCGATGACCGCATAGCCCGTGGACGCTGCAAACTCCTTGAGCCCGTAAAGGACGGCGAGGTGTTGGTCGGCGTTGCGCACGACTCCACCCTTGCCCAGCGAGCCCTTGCCGACTTCGAACTGGGGCTTGACCAGGGCGATGACATCAGCCGGCTTGGACAGCAGCCGGTGGACCGGCGGGAGAACGAGGCGCAGCGAGATGAACGAGACGTCGATCACGGCCAGGTCGACGCTCGCCGGAAGCTGCTCGAGGTATCGGACGTTGACTCGCTCGAGCACCGTGACCCGCGGGTCCTGACGCAGGGCCCAGGCGAGCTGGCCGTACCCGACATCGACCGCAATCACGGAGGCCGCGCCACGGCGAAGCAACACGTCGGTGAACCCTCCCGTCGAGGCCCCGACGTCGAGACAAGCCCGACCGGGGATGGAGACCGAAAACGTGTCGAGCGCCGCGGCCAGCTTCTCTCCACCCCGGCTCACATATTCACTCGAACCGCGGAGTTCCAGGCCGACCGCCGGGTCCACCAGCCGGTCAGGCTGGTCGACCTCATGTCCGTCCACCCGGACCAGGCCGGCGCGGACCATCGTCTGGGCCCGCTCGCGCGATGTCACGAGGCCCTGCGCAACCAGGGCCTGGTCAAGGCGGATCCTCTCCCCCACCATCAGCGTCCCAGGCCCAGCCCGACGACGATGCCGAGAACGGCTCCGGCAATCACCTCGATCGGGGTATGACCGAGCAGCTCGCGAAGGCGCTCCTGGTGCAGGCCTTGATGGGCGACGAACAGGTCGTCGATCAGCCGGTTCAGGATCATGGCCTGTTGACCGGCCGCGCGGCGAACGCCGGTGGCATCGTACATGACCACGGCCGACATGATCAGGGATAGCGCAAAGATCGCCGTCCCGGTTCCCTGGAGTCGCCCGATGATGGTCGTGAGGGAAACTACGAGCGCGCTGTGCGAGCTGGGCATACCACCGGCCGTCGCCAGCCGGCGCACGCTGAAGCGATGGATCAGGACCGAGTCCCAGATCACTTTGCTCACCTGGGCAATCGCCCAGGCGAGCAAGGGAACGACGAAGTACGGATTCTTAAGCAGCGTCACGGAGCCGGCGCTTCCTTGCCGGTGGGGGCCAGCTCCCCGAGGCGTCGCTCAGCGTCCTTCAGTAGCTCGCTGCAGCGACGGGCGAGCGCCAGGCCGCGCTCGTAGAGGCGGACGGAGTCGGCCAGGTCATTTACGTCGCGTCCCAGCTGCTGGACGGTGCGCTCCAACTCGGCCAGCGCCGCCTCGTAGCTCAGCGTGTTGACGTCGACGTCGGTCACGAAGCGGCTCCTGGGGCTGGTGCCTGATCGCCCGCGACGCGCCGGGCCGGTGTCTCGGCCGCGATCCGCCCGAGGATGCCATTGACGAATTTTCCCGAGTCGGGACCGCCGAAGGTCTTGGCCAGTTCGATCGATTCGTTGATCGCGGCTTTCAGGGGCACGCTCGGCAAGAATTCGATCTCGAAGGTCGCAATCCGAAGCAGCGTTCGCTCGACTTTCGCCATCTGGTCCAATCCCCAGTTTCGCGAGGCCTCGGCCAGCCGCGCGTCGATCTCCCGCTGATGCTCGAGCACGCCTGCGACGAGAGTGCCCGCGAAGGCGGTCACGTTGTCATCGGCGCGTGCCTCCGCGGCGTGATACTGCAGCGACCGGGTGGGATCGCTGCCATCGGTTTCGAGCTCGAAGAGGACCTTGAGGGCGAGCTCTCGGGCCAGGTGGCGCCGTCCCATGCTCAGAAGCCTACGCGACTACGCGTCTCCCGGAAAGCGCACGTCGCCGATGAAGACATTGACCTGCCTGACCTCGAGGCCAAGCATTTTGTCGATGGCGTCGGCAACCTGGCGCTGAACCTCGGCGGCCACGGTCGGCACGTGGGCCGAGTGGTCAACGACGAGAAAGAGCTCGAGCTGGAGCGTGTCACTGCCCATGTCCACCCGGACGCCCTTGTACGAGGTGGTGACGGGCAGGAGCCGATGGCCATCCCGAGCCCGTGCCGGGTACATGCCGACAATGCCCTGCACCTGGGTGGCCGTCAACGAGGCAATGTGGGCAATCACCTCGTTTGCCACCTTGACCGATCCGAGCGTCCGGTCCGCGGGCACTAGACGCGTTCCACGTAGGCGCCGGTCCGGGTATCGACACGGATCACGTCGCCCTCGTTGACAAAGAAGGGCACGTTGAGGGTCAACCCGGTTTCCACCGTGGCTGGTTTTCCGCCGCCCGCGGCCGTGTCACCGCGAAAGCCGGGGGCGGTCTCCGTCACCTTGAGATCGACCGTGGTCGGCAGCTCGACCCCGAGGGGATTTCCCTCGTACATGAGGACGGAGATCGCGGTGTTCTCCTTCAGGTACTTCATGGTGTCACCCAACTGGTCGTCGTTGATGGGCAGCTGATCATAGCTGGCCATGTCCATGAAGAAATGGCGATCACCGTCGCTGTAAAGGTACTGCATCGCCACCTTCTCGATCCGGGCCCGCGCGAAACGGTCCTTGTCGCGGAACTTCTGGTCGATGATCGCCCCGGTGCGGACGTTCCGCAGCTTGGTCCGAAAGAAGGTGTCACCCCGGGCGTTCTGGCCCTGCTGGAACTCGATCACGATCCAGAGGCCTCCCTCCCACTCGATCGTCATGCCGTTTCGGAAGTCGCTGGGGTTGACCATGTCCGGCTTGGGATTCTACCGGGTACGGCGTGCTTCCATCTGCGCGAAGATGGCGTTGCGCAGTTGCTGCGGCCGGGGCACCATATGCAGCCATTCGCCGCCTTCTCGGCCGGCAGACTCGAGCTCGATATCGCCGAAGCCCCAGGCCCGCCCCCACAGCCCCTGGTAGGTCGTCAAGTCCTGGATCCGGTCAAGCAAAATCGAGCGGGAGAAGCGGGAGATCAGACCCTCGTTCAGGACGACGCGCTGGTCCGTGAGGATGTACTGCTGCGATCGCCACCGCCAGAAATAGAGATTGAGGACAATCACGGCGAGCAGCACCACCCCGAGCAGGACAAACAGGCGCAGTTCCCCGTTGAGCGGCAGGAACGCGGCAACGACGGCGGCAATAACCGCGCCCAGGATCACCGTCAGGATCGGCCGCACCAGGACCACCCAGTGACGGCGAGCGCTGGCCAGCACCCGCTCGCCGGGAAGCAGGTCGTCGCCGGTCACGGCGGCTGCACGAAGAGCGTGGCGATGGTGCCCAGAGCGAGGAATGGCCCGTACGGCACCGCTTGCTTCAGGGACCGGATCCGGGTGACGAGCAGGATAACCGCCACGAAGCCACCGAGGAAGACGCCATCGATCAGCGCATGGGCCATCCGCAGGTTCGACAGACCGGTCGCCATGCCGATGAAGACGGCCAGCTTGACGTCTCCGAATCCGAAGGCTTCCGCGCCGAAGACGAGCTGGCCGCCGAGGTAGAGCAGGAGAAACACGCCGCCCGCAATCCCGGCGGCGACCGGTGCCGTTCGCCAATCGGGCCATGGCCAGGTCAAGAACGGATTCCAGGGCGTGATAAAGGCCAGGGCGAATGCCACCAGCCACGCAGGGAACATGACCAGGTCGAGAATGTACCGGGTCTTGAGATCGAAGGCAAGCACCTGGACGAGGATCGCGACGTAGACCGAATCGATGAACAGCTCTCGGTGGAACCCGAGCTTGAGCGCAAAGGCAAAGAAAAAAATGCCACTCAGCGCCGGCATCAACAGGGTTTGTGGGAACCCCTGGTCGAACTCGATCTCCTCGATCCGGGCGAGCCAGCGCGATAGGTAATTCAAGGCCAGTCCCACGACAGCGCCAAGCGCCGCCCAGGCGCCGGCCAGGAGCACCGCCGTCATGGACTCCGCCGCCCGACGACGGCTCGCTCCAGCGCCGCCCGCATCGCGCCCTCTGGTGCCGGGCGTCCGCTCCAGATCTCGAAGGAGGCCGAGGCCTGGTGCACGAGCATCGTGAGGCCGTTGATCGCCCTCGCGCCGCGGGCACGGGCCCCGCGGACGAGCGGGGTAACCGGCGGATCGTAGACCAGGTCGAACACGAATTGGGTCGGGACGATCCATTCGATCGGGAAGGGCGTCAACTCCCCGTCCATCCCGACCGGCGTGGCGTTGACGATCAGGTCCACCTTGGGTACGACGAGCGAGAGGGACCCCAGCGGCGTCGGCCCGCCCCGGCTGATATCGAGGTCACGGCACATCGTGCGCGCCTCTTCGAGATCCTGGCTCGCGACATAGACGCGCGAGGCCAGGGTTTTCAACGCGTCGCCGGCCGCGCGGGCCGCGCCTCCGGCACCCAGCACCAGGGCCGACCGTCCCTTCGGTTGATAGCCGGCGTCCTCGAGCGCGAGCGAGAAGGCGGGCCGGTCGGTGTTCCAGCCGATCAGCCCCCCGGCTCGGTGACTGATCGCGTTGACGGCATTGACGGCCTGCGCTTCGGGACCGAGCCCGTCGAGGAGCCGGGTGACGGGAACCGTGTGCGGCCGCATCACGCCCACGCCCAGAACCGTGGCGTCGTTCCGCAAGCCGGCCACCACCGTGCCGAGGTCGGTGGGACTGACGGCCCGGGGCTCGCAGATGACATCCATGCCGGCGGCGCTGAACGCCGCGGCGTAGAGCGTCTGCGGAAGGGGATCGAGCGGCGCCGCTCCGAGCAGGACGAGGCGCGAATCGCCTTTAGCCGAGTCCGTATTGCTTCTTGAGCTGGTTGAACTCGTCGTTGGTTTTGGCGTAATGGTTGTGACCCTGCGGATCCGAGAGGTAGAAGAAGTAGTCGGTCTGCGCCGGCTTCAGGGCGGCGTCGATCGCCTTCAGGCCCGGGTTGGCAATCGGCCCCGGCGGCAATCCGGGATGGAGGTAGGTGTTGTACGGGGACTGGATCTTGAGGTCATCGAGCGTGACCGTCGATTGCCACACCCCCTTCGCGTAGAGGACGGTGGCATCGATCTGCAGCGGCCAGCCGGCGGCCAGCCGGTTGTAGATCACGCTTGCGACCATCGGGCGATCTTCATCGAAGCGCGCCTCGCGCTCGATCATCGACGCGATCGTCACCACCTGCAGGGCATTGAGCTTCCGCTGGGCGGCCAGATCCTTTCTTCCGCCGTCCCAGAGCTTGTTGAACGCGTCGAGCTGCAGTGTGACCAGCTGCTTCGCGGTCACCGTCCGCGGCACCAGGTAGGTGTCGGGAAACAGGAAGCCCTCCAGCGACGACCCGGCCGGCAGCCCCTTGAGAAAGGCATAGGCAAACGGTCCTTGCTTGGCAACCTGGACGTAGTCACTCCCTTTGATCAGGGTCCCTTTGTCGAGCATGGCCGCGGTCTTCTGGATCGTGTATCCCTCCGGAATCGTGACGAAGACCTCTTCGGGGATAGCCGTCTGAAGCGCCCGAAGGATCTGCGTCATGTCCTGGTTGCGACTTAACTGATACGCGCCCGCCTGCACATTCCGGTCCAAGTGGTGATACCGGGCGTAGAGGTCGAAGACAACGGTCGAATCAATCAGCCCGGCTCGATGCAGGGTGTCAGCGACTTCACGGAAGGCTGAACCCGGCACCACGACGATGCGGACCATCCCACTCCCCGGATTGGCCGGACTGTGGAGCTGGTGCTCGATCCAGTTATAGCCGAGGAGCCCGGGAATTCCGACCACCGCCGGGAGGAGAAACAGCGTCATGAGGACCCAGGGCAAGCAGCCGCGCTTGCGGGATTGTTCCGGCCGGCTCCTGCTGCTCAGTTAGCGGTCGACCTCACCGTTGCCGTCGTCCGCCTCGTCCGCGTTGTCTTCCTCGTAGTCCTCCAATTGATCGACGATCCGATCGTGCTCCTCCTCATCGAGGGTGACGAGGGAATCGCCTTCCCGGCGCAGGATCAGCACGCGCTCGGCGTCCGCCTCCGCCTGCAGGACGTAGTACGTTTCGCCTTCGAGTTCCACAACGTCGTGCACGACGTAGCTCTCGTCTTCGCCGGTCTTCTCATTGACGAGCTCGATCGTCTGGATCTCGCCGTCCTTCTCGGGTATTTCGGGCATCCTAGCCTCCTGAACCTCGGCTACCCCGGTAGTCGAGGTAACCCTGCAACAATAACGTGGCCGCCACCCGGTCGACATGCTGCCGCCGCTGGCTCCGTCGTTTACCCTGTTCGATCAGGAAGCGTTCGGCCGCCACCGTCGTCAGACGCTCATCCCAGTATTCGACCGGGACGCCGGTGACGCGGCCGACTTCCGCGCCGAACGCCTGGGCGCTCCGGGCCGCGGTGTCGATCGATCCGTCCATCATCCGTGGAAGGCCCACCAGCACCAGCTCGACCTCGTTCTGGCGGACGATCCGCCCCAACTCCTTGAGGTCCTCCGGTTCGGATCGGCGGGTCAGCACGCTGAGTGGCAGAGCGACGGTTCCGGACGGATCACTCAGCGCGAGGCCCAGGCGGCGCGAGCCGGGATCAATCGCCAGGATCCTCACGGAGTCGGACTGCCGGCGACCTCCTGGATCTTCAGGCTGATCCGCGACGAGAAGAGGGGCAACCAGGGAAGCCCGAACGGCGCCTGCGTAACTCGCGCGTCCACGACATTGGGAAGCGATTGCAGGAAGGCGTGGGCGCTGGACGGCGACTGACCCTTGAGGTGGGCGCGGATCCTGCTTTCCAAAAAGACCGGCGTGGAGGAGCCGGCCGCGTGACCGTTGAGCGTGAGATTCCCATCCGCCGTGGCCCCGGTGGCGTCATAGGTCAATGTTGGGTTGGCGGTCAGTTGGGATCCGGACGGCACCTTTCTCGACAGGGCATCCCGCAGCTTGGCCTTGACCGCCTTGTCATCGAACGCCACCGCGGCGCCCGCCACGGTGACGGTCATATTGAAGGACTGGACCTCATCGCCAACCTTGTGATCGGCTGCCACGGTCGGCTGCACCCCGTTGCCGACGGGCACGATCTGCATCCCTGGAGCCTTGCCTTTGAGCTCATCCGTTACCTTCGGGACGGTGTCTTTCGCGTAGGCCGCGACAATCGTGTCGATGTCGGACTGCTGGATGACGGTCGCTGTCCGCGGATCTGCGCCCCCAATGGTCGCGGCCGAGTTATCCACGCTCAGGTTGAAATCTCGGTTGTTATCGATCACGGAAATCGTATGCGCATCTGTGTTCCCATCCGGCCCGGGCTGCACCGCGGCAACCGCGACCGACGCTGATCCGCGTGGATTTGCCACGGTCACAGTCTTTTGCGTCTTGTAGTGCTTTCCATCGGACGTGCTGACGGTGGTTCCGGTTCCGATCGTTTTCGATCCACTATCACACAAGAACAAGCAGTTGTTGGTGAAGGTCACAGTCCCGGTCGACGGTGCGGCCGGAACCGGCTTCTGCCCGGTGGCTGTCCCCTGGACGGTCTGCGACTCACTCGCCTGGATGGCCTGCGTTGCGAAATGATCGGGTGACCCGCTCGCGGTTCCGGTCGCGCCAATCAACTGGATGTCGGCCCTGGTCGGCGTGCCCTGCACGGAAAGTGTCGCCGCCGCGGTCGGGATGTACACAACGAGGGCGACCAGCGCGAGCACCGCCAGGACCGCCGCTCCGATGATGTACGGTCGGTAATCCCGCATGGCCGGCGGCTTCTTGACGGCAGACGCGGGCGGGACCGCCTGCCGAGGGGCCCGCGACATGACGGCAGATTCCCGCCGGGGCGAGGGTGGCGGCACAAACACCGGGACCTCGCTCCCGGCATCGGGCTCGCCAAGACCTGGCCGGTGGACCTCGGCACCGCCGTCATAGGCCTGCAAGCTGGAATAAGCCGAAAAACCCGCCTCGAGGGACAGCGCCTGCAATCGCGGGTCGCCGCTGATCACGTTGATGTGCTTGCCGTAACTGTCGGCATACCGCTTGAGCAGGCGGAAGCTCATCGGGCTCTGCAACGCGCGCGAACCTTCGGGGACGACGAAGGTCACCGCATCCTCGAGGCTGAGGTCGCGAAGCCGATCGACCAGGTCAGTGATCTCTTCGTCGGCCTCGACGTAGAGCAGTTTGGCCAGAGTCTTCATGCTTTTAGTTCGTTGCCTTTCATACCGGAAACGTCACGGATTGTCCAGACGTTACGCTGTCACCTTTGCTCAACCTCAAACTCTCATCACTTTGAGCACCTTGCGCATCAGCCCGAACAAGGGCGCCTGCTCCTCGGATTGCTGTTGCACGGCGTGAAACGCCAGGCCCATCGGCGTGATGTCCTGCTGGTCGAGCAACAGCCCGGTGGAGTCGTAGATGCCGCGGATATCGACCGGCCGGAGCACATGGACGGCCGGGGTCCTGGCGAATGGCAGCTTTTCGGCCCAGGGAAAAATCCCGAGCTGCTCCCGGACCTCGGGCAGGGCGCTCCCGCCTCCAGCCAGGTACACCGCAGCCGGCAGGCGGTCTCCTTTGGCCATCTCCTGCAGCGTGATGGCGATGCCCTCGACGAGAACCTCGGCATCGCGACTCAGTACGGCATGCACCTTCTCGCCGTGGGCCTGCGGCAACTCGCCCTTGGAGTGCCGGAGCTTGACCGCCTCAGCATCCGCGAACGAGATCCCGAACCGGGATGCGAGCTTCTTGGTGAACACGCGCCCGCCGATGGGAAACATCCGGGTGGCTTCGATGCCACCATTGCGGACCAGGGCGACGTCCGTCGTGCCGCCGCCGATGTCGATGAAGATGCCGCCGGCGTAGTAGACCTCGTCCGTCGCCGCGCAGCGCGCCATCGCGTACGGCTCGGCCACGGTGGCGACGAGCTCGAGGTCCAGCTCGGCGGCGATCGTCTGCAGGGCGCCGATATGCGTCAACGGCGCGAAGGTGTTGAAGACCGTGATGACCATCTGTTTTCCCTGGAAGCCGAACGGATTGCTGACGGCAAAGCCGTCGATGCGGACGTTGGTCACCGCTGAATTGATCAGCTTGACATTGACGTCGGGCACACCCAGCTCCACGCTCATCGCGTGGCGGGCCTCGCGCAAGGCGCGTTTCTGCACGATCTCGAGGGTGCGCATCAGCTCGACCTCGTTCACCTTCAGATCAGGATCGGCGCGGGGTACCGTCACCGACGTGCTGAAACCCTTGACCTGCTCGCCCGCGATGCCGATCACGGCCTGGCCCGGAATCGTGTCGCACATGTCCTCCGCCTGTGACATGGCGCGGTCGCAACTGTCGATGACGCCCTGGATGTCCGCCGGCATGCCCGATTGCATGTCGGAGAAGACCTGGCGCTGTCGTGAGGCGCCGAGCACCACGCCGTTGCGGCCTTCCCGCTTAACGACGAGGGCCTTGATGTACTCGGTGCCGATATCGAGAGCGGTGTAGTAGTTCTCGTAGTCGGCCCCCCGGCGCAGCCGCTTGATCCGGTCCCGGAGCTTGAGCTTCATCTTGGCTTCATCTGGCTTCGCACGTATTCCTGAACGCCTTTAAATCCCTCGTCGACACGGGCCGGATCGATCCCCCCGCCCTGCCCAACCTGACCGCGACCGCCGCCCTTGCCGCCGGCGACCGCATGAAACGCCTGCACCAGCGGGCCGGCAGGCAACTTCCCGACCAGCGGCGCAGCAACCTTTATGGCCAGGCTCCGACCGCCGACCACAATCGCCACGCTGTTACCGTTGGCCCGGCTGAGGGCATGGTCGGCGAAGGTCAGCAACTCTTGCGGGGCGGCATCAACGCGCTGGAGCACCAGCTTGACCCCATTGACGTCGGCCTCCTCGACACTGGCGGAGCCGCCCGCCGCGACGCGTTGCCTGAGCTGGAGCAGCTCTTTCTGGAGTCGCTTCACCTCAGCCTGCAGGCTTTCCACTCGAGCGGCGAGCTCGCTCGGACCGGCACGTAACACGTCACCGAGCTGCGTCAGCGCCCGTTCGTGGCTGCGCACGGTCGATTCGGCGGCTGCTCCGGCCTGCAGCTCGATCCGGCGAACCCCCGCCGCAACGCTCTTATCGGTCCCGACCAGCACCAGACCGATCTCGCCGCTTCGTTCCACGTGCGTGCCTCCACACAGTTCCCGCGCCCAATCGCCAAACGACACGACCCGGACGACTGTGCCGTACTTTTCGTCGAAAAGCGCCACCGCACCGGTCTCGATCGCTTTGTCGAGCGGTAGCTCTTCCACGCGGCGCACCAGATTGGCCCGGACCTTCTCGTTCAGCCTGCGGGAGACACCCTCCAGCTCATCAGCGGTCAGGGCTCGGCCAAAGCGGAAGTCGAACGTGGCATGGTCGGGGAGCACCGCGGATCCAGCTTGGGACGCCGTCTCGCCCAGTACGTCACGGAGCGCTCGATGAAGCAGGTGGGTCGCCGAATGATGGCGGGCGACGGCACCGCGACGATGCGGATCGACCATCGCCTGCACCAGGGTACCGGACGTGAGTTTCGTGCGACCCACGCGCACGCGGTGCCGAATCGCGTCCGCCTGGTATTGCACATCAACGACATCCCCGCGGCCGTTGTCCCAGACAAGCCAGCCCGTGTCGAAGGTCTGGCCACCTTTTTCCGCGTAGAAGGGCGTGACGTCGACAAAAATGTCCTGGTGGCCGGCCGCCTCAGGGACGTCGTAGACCTCCAACACTCGGCTCCCGCTTTCCAGCTGGTCGTACCCCACGAACCTGGTCGTGGTCCCGCTCACGGGCCCGCTGAAGCCGGTCGCTGAAGCCCGACTCTTTACTCGCTGCCCCTCCATGAGGCTGGCGACGGCGGTCATATCGATCGTGATGCTGCGTTCCTGGGCCAGCTCGGCGCTGAGTTCGGTCGGGAAACCGAGGGTATCGTGCAGGTAGAAGACCTCTTCCGCGTTCAGAGCATTCCGGTCGATCAGGCCCTCAAGGCGTTCCATTCCCTGGCGGAGCGCGATCGCAAACCGGTCTTCCTCGGCCCGCAGGGCTTCGCTGATGCGCTGAACATTATTGGCGAGCTCCGGATAGACGCCGCCAAAGATCTCCGCCACCGCCGGTACGCTCGACGAGAGCCCCTCTCGAGCGCCAATCCGGCGCGCGTGCACCATGGCGCGGCGAATCAAGCGGCGAAGCACATAACCGCGCCCCTCGTTTGACGGGACGACGCCGTCCGCGAGCAGCATGCTGGCGCCGCGGCTGTGGTCGGCCAGGACACGAAGCGAGACATCGATGCGCTCGTCTGCCTGGTATGCCCGGCCGGTCAAGTCCTCCCAATGGGCGATCAACGGGCGGAGGAGGTCCGTTTCAAAAACACCCTTGCGATCCCGATTGACGACGGCCGTGATGCGCTCCAGGCCCATTCCCGTATCGATGCCTTTACGTCGGAGGTCGGTGCGCTTGCCGGCCTGATCGCGATTCCACTGCATGAAGACGAGGTTCCAGATCTCGAGGAAGCGGTCGCAATACTCGCAATTCGGCCCGCAGTCGGGTCGACCGCAGCTGTACTCTGCACCCCAGTCGTAGTGAACTTCCGAATCGGGCCCGCAGGGTCCGGTCGGGCCGGCGGCCCAGAAGTTGTAGTCGTCGCCAAAGCGGCGGATGCGCTCCGTTGGCATGCTGGTCGTCGCCGTCCAGATCTGGAAGCTCTCGTCATCATCGGTGTGAATCCCGGCCCACAGTCGGTCCTTGTCGAGCCCAAGCTCTTCGGTCAAGAACTGCCACGCAAACGGGATCGCCTTCTCCTTGAAGTAGTCGCCAAAGGAGAAATTTCCGAGCATCTCGAAGAAGGTCAAATGGTGCCCGTCGTGGCCGACCAATTCGACATCCACGGTCCGGAAGACCTTCTGCGAGGTGGCGGCGCGGGGCTGGGGGGGCTCGGCCTGGCCGAGGAAGTAGGGCTTGAACTGGACCATACCGGCGCTGGTGAGCAGGAGGGTAGGATCGCCGAACGGGATCAGGGAGGAGCTCGGCAACACCTTGTGGTCCCGCTCTTTGAAGAAGTTGAGAAAACGCTGGCGGATCTCGGCGCTGGTCATGATTGGCAACGCGCCTGTTTGATTCTAATGTCTAGGCAGATTACCCGACCGGCAACTCGCGCTTCAGGTGCTCGACCGCGGCTCGCTGCAGTCGCGAGACGTGCATCTGGGAAATGCCAAGCCGCTTGGCGACCTCGGCCTGGGGGAGTTCGTCGACGAACCGCAGGTACATGATCCGGCGTTCCCGTGGGGAGAGGTGCCGCATCGCCTGGTCGAGGAGGTCCTGGAGCTCGACCTTGTCGAGGTTCTCATCCTCTCGTCCGAGTCGCTCGGTCAGCTGCAGCCCATCTTCCTCCCGGGCGGCCGGCCCGGTCGACTCGAACGGGATGGTGCGCTGGGCCGGGCTGGCTTCCATCGCCTCCAGCACCTCCTCGGGCTCCAGCTCCAGCTCCTTGGCGATCTCGTTGATCGACGGCTGCCGCCCGAGCCTGGCCTGCAGGCGTTGTTGGGCGACGTCAGCCCGCTGCATCGTCTCCTGGAGGCGGCGTGGGACCTTGACCGCCCAGCTCTTGTCCCGGAAGTAGCGCTTGATCTCCCCCACGATCGTGGGGGTGGCGAAGGTCGAGAACTCGAGCCCGCGTTCCGGTTCGAAGCGCTCGATGGCCTGGAGCAGGCCGATATAGCCGACCTGCACGATGTCTTCCAACGGTTCGCCCCGATTGCTGAACTTCTTGGCAAGGAAGACGACGAGATTGTTGAAGAGCTCGACCAGCTGCTGCCGGACCTGGGGGTCCTTCGTCTTCTGGTACTTGAGGAACAATCGGCGTACGAGGTCGCGGTTCGGTCGGACGGACGATTTCGGCGCCGCCGGCGTCGCTACTCGATCAGGTATTTGACCATCCTCATCCGCATGCTGCCCGTCTGATTGTCTACGTGATACCGCAACTCATCCACGAACAGCCGGATCATATTCAGCCCAATCGCTTCATAGTCCAGCTCGGCCTCCTGCCGGGCCCGCCGGGCGGCCTGGAGGGCCTGCATCTCGACGGCCCGGGGCGGGACGCTCCGGACCTCGACTTCGAGGCGTCGCGGCTCGCTCTTGAAGGTCAGCTTCAGCTGGCCATTCCGTGGGCCCCACTGCTGCGTGGCCGCCGCGCAGGCGTTTTCGCAGGCCTGCGTAATGGCGATGTTCAGGTCATCGATCTCATGCAGGGAAAAGCCGACCACCAGGCCGAGCGAGGCGGCCGCCCGCTTGGCCACGACGATGTAGTCGGGTACCGCCGGCAGCTTCAGTTCGGTGATATAGGCGGCACTGGTTGCCGCGCCCAGCGCGGGACTGGCCTGCCCGCGAACCCGGCTGGTTTTCATGGGGTCTCCCCTTTTTGCTTCGGCCCGGCGTTCGGGCGGCGACCGAGGCCCTCGAGGCGCTGGCGGATCCGATCGCGCCAGCCCGTGATCGCCGCGCCGGTCGCGCTCATGGCCCGGTCGGCCGCGGTGAACTTGTCGTTGACGCCACTTACCATGTCATCGACCTGTTGCAGGCTATGCCGCAGCTCGGGCAGGGCCAGGCGCGCTTCATCGAGCGTCACCGTCAGGATCGCTTCGATGGTACGAAGGCTCCGGGTCATATTGACCAGGATGAATCCCACGAACAGGCTGAGGAGCAGAAAGCCGATCCCGACCAATAAGACCCCTATTTGCCATATCACTTACTCGGTCCTCCCAACCGCCCCGGCTGGAGCGTATCGCCTTTGTTGTACCGCGATCGAGGATCGGTTAAACGATCGGTTCACGGCTGCCCAGGCGCCCTCCAAGCCATTGCACGACGCCAAGCAGGGCCAGATCGGTGGCCGGATGGAAGTCGCCCAGGGCGAACCGCTGCGCCAATCCGGCCGACCCGACCAGCTCCCCGACCAGGACCGCCAGCGCGCTCAGGCCCAGCCGGACGAGGTACTGGGGCGCCCGAGGGGCGATGACATAGGCCACCTGGGTACCCAGGAGGATCAGGAGGGCCGCCAGGATGAAGGTAGGTGGAAAGGCGGCGAGCACCGCCGCGAGTCTACCGGATGGTTGATATCAGCGCGCAAACAAAAGAGGTCCGGCCGAAGCCGGACCTCTTTTTTCACACCAGGGGTTAGTGGTGCCCGCGGTTCGTATGCTTGTCGCTATCGTTGGTCGTCGCGTCGGCCGTGGCGGCGCTGGTCGTAGCCGCTGCCGGGGCGCTGGTTGTGGCCTTTTTCGTCGACTGCGACGGGTTGGTTCCGGTGAAGTTCGCCGAGTTCGAGTGCCCCGGCGCCTTGCTGTTCTGGGCAGCGGGCGTGTTGCCCGAGTTGCCCGGACGGGCCGGCCTGGTTGTCGCGTCGAAGGCGACCGTCACGCCGCTGACCAGGAGGTCGTATGGCGAGCTGGCCGCGTCGGAGAGGCTGATGCCGGTCAGATCGGCGCTCGTCGGAGCAACCGCCACGGTCACCATGTCGATGACCGCCGGGTTGGTGCCGATGCCGGCCGCCGGCACGCCCTGGCCTGACCAAACATTTTTGGCTGCCGGGCTGCTCAGCGTATCGATCAGGTAACCAGAGTTCAGCCACCACTCACGCACCTGGCCGCCGGCCACGAGGTTCGTATCCTGGACTGACCCGTCACTGAAGGTCAGGTGGACGGTACCAACGGTCTGGCCTTTGTAGGAGTAGTAGCCGAAGGCGGAGTTCATCAAGACCGAGACGCTCAGGGGCTTGTGAACCGTTGAGGTGAGCGGCAGGTTGTTGCCGCTGGTCAGCAGCGCGATGTTGGCGAGGTTGAAGGGCACGCCCGACAAGGACGCTGTGCCCGTCGGCGGATTGACGTAGGTGCCCGCAAGCGGGTACTTCGCGAGGGCGCCCATGTCCACCGTGGTGTAGCCGATAGTCGGGGTGGGCGTGGTCGTCAGGTTGGCGGCGGCGACGGACAATGAAAAGCCCAGGGTCGATACGGCGCCCGCTGCGGCCAGGGCGATGGCTTTGGTAGTGATAATGCCTGCTGCGTTCATGTGCCCTACTGTAAGTTGCGTACCTTACGCCGGCAGTGGCGTCTATTTGGCGGTTCGTCACGCCCCTGAAAAGCCGCGGTTACGGTTTTGCCGAACCTTGCTGCGGGTCTTTCGCCGGGGGCCGCTTCAATTCGAGGCCGAGTTCACGAAGCTGCTTCGGATCGGCCGGCGCGGGGGCGTCGGTCATCACCTCTTGCGCCTGCTGATTCTTGGGAAACGCGATCACCTCCCGGATCGTCTCCTCGCTGGCGGCGATCATCACCACCCGATCGAGGCCGAAGGCAAAGCCGCCATGGGGCGGCGCCCCATAGCCGAACGCCTCCAGCAGGAAACCGAAGCGGCGGACGGCGTCCTCTCGGCTCATGCCCAGGCCGCTGAAGACTTGCTGCTGTATCTCCGTGTCGTGGATTCGGATGCTTCCCGAGCCCAGCTCGGTGCCGTTCAGAACCAGATCGTAGGCACGCGCGCGGACCTTCAGCGGGTCGGTCGTCATCATGGCCAGGTCCTCTGGCCTGGGCGAGGTGAAGGGGTGGTGGGCGGCGGTGATCTCGCCGCTTTCCTGGCTTTTCTCAAAGAGCGGGAACTCGGTCACCCAGACGAACTCGAAGCGCCCGGCCGGGATGAGCTCGCGACGCCTGGCAACCGCCTTGCGGACTGCCCCGAGGGCGGCGGCGACCACCTCCACCCGATCCGCGACGGCCACCACCAGGTCACCCGGCTGGGCGCCTGTCGCCTTGCGCAGTCCATCGAGCTCCGTCTCGCTGAAGAACTTGGCGATCGGGGACTGCCAACCGTCGGCCTGCCGATGCCAGTACGCCAGCCCCTTGGCCTTCTCCGCCCTGGCCACCTCGGTCCAGGCCTCGATCTCTTTGGCGGACTCGCCGGCCGCCCCCGGGATCCGGATCGCCCGGATCGCGCCGCCGGCAGTAAGGACGGTCCGAAAGATCTTGAACTCGGTGGCCTGGAATACCGAGGTGACGTCGCCGATCTCCAGCCCGTACCGAAGGTCGGGCTTGTCGACGCCATAGCGCAGCATCGACTCGACGTGGGTAATGCGCCGGATCGGGGTCTGGATCTCGAGGTTCAGCACCTGCCGCCAGGTGTCGGCGAAGGCGCGCTCGATCACGTCGATCACATCGTCTTCGGTCACGAAGGACATTTCCAGGTCGAGCTGCGTGAATTCGGGCTGCCGGTCCGCCCGCAGGTCTTCGTCGCGGTAGCAGCGAACGATCTGAAAATAGCGATCGATCCCGCCGACCATCAGGAGCTGTTTGTAGAGCTGGGGCGACTGCGCCAGCGCGTAAACATGGCCGAGGTGGAGGCGGCTCGGCACCAGGTAGTCCCGGGCCCCTTCCGGGGTGCTGCGGATGAGCACGGGGGTCTCGATCTCGAGGAACCCCTCCCGGTCGAGAAAGTCCCGGATCGCCTTGGTGATCCGGTGGCGGAGCCAGAGGTTTCCCGTCATCCGGGGACGGCGCAGGTCGAGGTATCGGTACTTCAAGCGAGTTTGCTCGTCGACGGTGCCCGCATCGTTGATGGCAAAGGGCGGCGTCTTGGAGCGGTTGAGGATCGCCAGGGCCTCGGCGTCGATTTCGGTGTCCCCGGTCGCCAGCTCCTTGTTCTCCGTCCCCGGCGGCCGTCGCTGGATCGTCCCGCTGACGTGGACGACCGTTTCGAGGCGGAGCTCCGCGGCCGCGGTGTAGGCGGCCGGGTGGGCGGGGTCGAACTTCACCTGGACCAGGCCGCTCCGGTCACGAAGATCGATGAAGATGAGGCCGCCAAGGTCCCGGCGGCGATGCACCCAGCCGTAAAGCTCCACGAGTTCGCCGACCTGGGCGGGACGCGGCGCGCCGCAGGCGGTCCGGGGGGTCCGGCTCATGCCGCGCCCAGCGTCTCCACCACCGCGCCGATGATCTCGCGCTCCGGGACACTGCGCTGGGTCTTTTCGCGAAGATCGCGAATCACCGCTTCCCCGCGGGCCCGCTCGTCCGGACCGATGATGAGGGCTACGCGGGCCCCCTTTTTGACCGCCTTTCGGAGACGGGCATCGAGGCGTGCTTCGCCGGGGTCGAGCACCACCCGGAGCCCGCGAGCGCGCAGGTTGGAGGCCAGCTGCAAGGCGTCGGCGTGGTCGCGCGCCTCGAGCGCAACGACATAGACGTCGATCCCCTCGGCGGCCGGCGGCGCGAGCTGCTTCAGGATCAGCAGGGTCCGGTCCAGCCCGATGGCAAACCCGACGCCCGGCGTAGGGCGGTAGCCGAGTTCGGCGGCGAGCCCGTCGTACCGCCCTCCGCCTCCCAGGGCATTCTGGGCGCCGCCCAGGCTCCGGTGCTGGTATTCGAAGACAGTCCGAGTGTAGTAATCGAGACCGCGGACCAGGCTGGAGTCGAGCTCGAAAGGGATGCCCGCGGCGGTCAGGCCTTCTTTGACGGTGGTAAACGCTAAGGCACAGGGCTCGCAGAGGTGATCGACGATCCGGGGCGCGTCCGCCTTGAACGGCTGGCATTGCGGCACCTTGCAGTCGAGCAGGCGCAGGGGGTTCCGCTCGAACCGGATTCGGTCCTCGTCGCAGAGGGCATCGAGGTGAGGGCGGTAATAGTCGCGGAGTAACTCGCGGTAGGCCGGCCGGCACACCTCGTCACCGATGCTGTTCAGCTTCAGACCGAGGTCCTCGATCCGAAGGCCGCTGAACCACGCCCAGCCCACCTGGATCATTTCGATGTCCAGAGTCGCGTGCCCCTCCCCGATCGCTTCAGCGCCGAACTGACGGAACTGGCGGTAGCGTCCCGCCTGCGGCCGGTCGTAGCGGAAAAACGGCCCCAGGTAGAAGAGCCGAACCGGTTGCGGTTCCTGGTCCAGGCCGCCGTCAAAATAAGCCCGGACGATCGGCGCCGTGCCTTCGGGCCGCAAGGTCAGGGAGCGGCCACCCCGGTCGACGAACGTATACATTTCTTTGGCGACGACGTCGCTTCCCTCGCCAGCGCTGCGGACGAACAGCTCGGTCGCCTCGAAGATGGGCGTCTCGATCTGTTGATAGCCCGCCTGCGCCGCCGTGGCGCGGGCGACGCGCTCCATCGAGGTCCAGTAGGGGCGCTCGGCGGGCAGGATGTCCTGCGTGCCGCGAGCGCGCTGCGCCACCGGAGCCATAGTCCCGACAGCTTAGCGAACGCTACCGGCTACGCCGCTAGCTGGGCGTCGCCGCTCGCGATCTCGCTGCGAACGACCCGGTTGCGCCCGGTTCGCTTGGCGACGTAGAGCGCCTGGTCTGCCGCCTGGACCAGCGCCTCCCGTGTCTCGCCGTCGCGCGGGAAGACCGCGATGCCGAGGCTCAAGGAGAGGTTCCCGACCGCTTTCCCATCGTGGATGACCGCCTGGGTGCTGACGGCCTTCCTGATGCGCTCGGCCACGGCGATCGCGGCGCGGCCGTCCGCGCCTCGCAGGACGAGCACGAACTCATCGCCACCATAGCGGGCGACCAAATCTTTTGGCCGGACCGCCGGGATGAGGATCTGCTTGGTGAGGTGGCGCAGCACGGCATCGCCCGCCGGGTGGCCGACGGTGTCGTTGATCTCTTTGAAGTGGTCGAGGTCGCAGATGATCAGCGCCATCGGCTCCTTGGCCTTGCGCGCCCGCGTCAATTCCCGCTCCACATACGCCTCGAGCTCTCGGTGATTGGCGACACCGGTCACCGCATCGGTGGTGGCGAGGTGCTTGGTTTCCTCGTACGCTGCCGCGTTCTCGATCGCGATCACGGCCTGGTTGGCGAGGGTTTGCAGGACGCGAACCTCGCTGCGTTCGAGGCGGCGCGGGGTCCGCATGTGGATCGCGAGGACCCCTACGATCTCGCCGGCGAGGCACATCGGGACCCCGATCACCCGTTCCAGCCCGATGCGCCGGGCCGCGGCCAGCTGGACGCCGTGATCGGCAGCCAGGTCGAGCTCGAGGACCTGCTCCGGCCGCTCCAGGCGGGCGGTGACGAGGTTGCCACTGGCCCTGACCGCCGCCAGCTCCCGCCGCGTCGTGCAGCGGACGATGACATCGGTGAACTCCTCACGCCAGGAGGACTTCCGCAGGTGAATCGAGGCATACGGGACGTCCAGGATCTCCGCGGTGGCGTGGGCCACGGCGCGGAGCAGGTTGTCGGTTCCCACCGTGACCGCGGTGAGGGCCTGCGAGATCTTCTCGAGCGCCGTGATCGCCTGATCGAGCCGGTGCGCCTGCAAGGCGGTCTTCTTTCGCAGATCGGCGTTCTCGAGCATCATCGCCATCTCGGTGGCGATCGTCTGCAACAGCTCGACGTCCTGCTGGGGCAGCGCATAGTCACTCCCGACCCCGAGGACGAGGTATCCGGCGTTCCGCTGGCTTCGCGTCAGCGGGACCACGAAGGCACGCTGGACGCCGGCCAACTCGCCGAAAAGGCGCAGACAGCGGCGCGGATCGCCGGCAAGGCCGATCACGGTTTCGATCCCCGCCGGCAGATCCTCGAAGCCGTCGGCCAGCGCGGCCCCGCTGAGCCCTAGCAGCTGCCCGGCGTAGCCGCCCTGCAGGCCCAGCACGGCGCGGACATCGAGTCCGTTCGTCTCCTGGTTGCGGGCGAGCAGCACGGCCTTGTCGAGGTTGAGCGCCTTGAGACTGATCCCGAGGATCGCCTCTGCCATGGCGCCAGGCTCCGCTTCGCTGCCGAGCCCCTGGCTGGACTGGTAAAGGGCGGCAAGCCGGCCCATCTGCTCGTTGAGCTCGCGCGTCCGTTCCTGCAGGTCGCTCGTCATCGAGTTGAAGGCACCGCCGAGCACGCCGAGTTCGTCGCGCCGGCGCACGGTCAGCCGGCGGCTCAAGTCACCACGCGCGACCGCCTGGGTGCTGGCGACGAGCTCCTCGATCGGCCGAGTCAGCCGGAGCGCGAGCACGTAGCCGATCAGCAACAGGAGGAGGACCACACCGGTGAAGAGGGCGGTCATCTGGAGGGCGGAATGGAGACCAGCCTGGATGACCGACTCACGCGAGATGACGACCCCGAGGTACCCCGTCGGTTTTTGCCGCAGGTAGAAGAGGCTGTACTGGACCTCGTATTCCTGGCCCTGGATGGTGACAGGCTGGCGGGACGCGCGGCCCGGCCCAGCGACATCGAGGTATGCACGGCCGTGCTCATCCAGGAGCCCGGCCTTGACGCCGCTAAGGGTGCTGCCGAGCAATCGGCCGCCGCTGTCGAGCAGCAAGACCTGGGATTGGGATTTGGTCCGCATGTCGGCGAGCACCGCGCTCAACGGCGTTTGCAACAGGACGCCACCGACCACCTGGTCGCCGATCACGATCGGGCCGGCCGCGCCCAGGCTGCTCGTCGGAGTTCCTTCGTAGCCGATGTACTTGTCTCCCAGGGCGTCGTACGACCCGACCAGGATCGGTTTGACAACCGGGTCCTGGGAAAGATCCGCGCCGCTGCTGAACACCAGGCCGCTGGGGTTGCTCGGGTCTGGTTGATCGATCTGCAAGATCACCCGTCCCCGGACGTCAAAAATCTCCACCGTTCCCAGATGGTTGTTGACCTCGAGCGGGACCAGGAGTTGGCGCAGCGTCTTGAGGTCGCCGGTCTTGACGGCCTGGTCGACTCCCTCGGTGTTGGCAATCAGTCGGAGCCCCGCGACCTGCCGCCCTTGCAGCTTGACGGCGGAGTCGAGGGCGCTGTTCTGCGCCTGCACCAACTGCTCCGCAATGCGCTCTTCGAGCGAGGTCGCCACCAGGCTGGTGGTCAGGTAGGTGCCGACCACCCCGAGGATCAGCATCAGCAGCAGGAAGGGCAGGATGATCTGGGTCCGGATCCGCATCGTGGGGACCCGGGCCGAGAGGGCCCGAACATTAACCAACGCAGCTCCAGTTCTGTGCCGGGACCGTGTAGGCGGGATTGAGGAACACGAGCTGATCACTTCCACTGTGCTGCGGCGTGAAGGAGTCCGCGACGACGGCATGTGCGCTCGTGTCGCCGGCGGCAACCCTGATCGGCAGCTCCGGGGTTACCCCGGTCCGCGACCCGCTGGCATCGTAATGGACCCACTCGTAGAAGACCCATCCCCCGGCGCCGTTCGTGGTGAAGGTCCCGGTCGTGGTGATGCTGATTTGGTTGCAACGGACCTGGTTGTTGTTCCCACTGCCGTTCTTCGCCGACTTTCTGACCAATTCGCTCGCCGACGTGATAGCGAGACGGACGGTTGGCGTCGGGCTCGGGGTCGGCCTCGGGGTCGGCGTCGGGGACGGGCTCGGGGTCGGCCTCGGGGTCGGCGACGGGGTTGGTGCCGGGGTCGGGGTCGGCGACGGCGCCGGAGTCGGGGTCGGTGTCGCCGACGGCGCCGGAGTGGGGGTCGGAGCAGGGGTTGGCACCGCGCTGGGCGTGGCGGCCGGCGACGGTACCGCCGTCGGCGTCGGGCGTGGGGTCGCAACTGGCCGGCTGGCCGGTGGCGGCGTTGGGCCGGTCGAGGTGGCCGGTGGTTTCGCCACGGTGAGGACCGGCGAGACGAGCAGCGTCTGCGAGCCGGTCAGGGCGCCATCCTTGAGCGTCTCGGCAACGACGCTCTGCTTCAGCGGCTTGGTGCGCAACCCGGCATCGAGCCCGAGATCCGGGCTGAGATCAGAAACCTGGACCCAGGCCAGGCCGTCGGTCGGCCGCAAGGCTGCCATCGCAACCAATCCGAAGAGCATGACGATGCCAAAGGCCAGGCTAAAGAAGCCTGCCAGGGTGCGTCGTCCATTCCGACGGGATGCCATCGCCTCCCGATGCTAGGGTCGCCAAGTTACAGCACCCGTTTCTGGCTTCCCGGCCGGTCGGAATGGCGCAACAATCCGGAAACTATCCGGTCACGGATTACGTGGCGGCGAGATTCCCTTCTCTGGCGACCGTGTGCACATCCTTGATCGTCTCCAGGCGTTCCATCAGCCGGCTGAGCTGCGTCAGGCTGCTGATCTCGACCGTCGTCGAGATGATCGCGGTCTTGTCGTCGTAGACCTGCACCTCGGCACCGGTGAGATTGATCTTGCTCTCGGCGATGACGGTCGCGATATCCCGGAGCAACCCGGTTCGGTCCCAGGCCTCGATCTTGATGGCGACCGGATACTGCTGGCGGCCGCCGGTGTCCCAGTCGACCTCGACCAGGCGCTCGTTGGCGATCACGTTCATCACGTTCTTGCAGCTAGTGCGGTGGACGCTGATGCCCTTGCCCCGGGTGATGTAGCCGCTGATCGGATCACCCGGCACGGGCTTGCAGCACTGCGCGATCTGGGTCAGCACCCCGCGTTCGCCTTTGACGCGAATCTCGCCGGTCGGCTTGAACTGGGGCACCAGCGGGATGAGGGGAAACTCGCCGTTCCCACTCTCGGGCTGGCTGGCGGCCAGGTACTTCAACAGGACGGAGTGCTGGCTCACGTCACCATATCCGATGGCGGCGTAGAAATCATCGAGGTTGGTAAACCGAAATTCCTTGGCAAGTTCCAGGATCCGCTCGTCGCCGATCGACGCAAGGGCGCGCTGCTGGATGCGGCGGAACTCCTTGTCGAGCAGTTCCTTGCCCTTTATGACGTTTTCCTCGCGGCGCTCTTTCTTGAACCAGGCGCGGATCTTCTGGGAAGCACCCGCGGTCTTGACAAAGGCCAGCCAATCGCGGCTCGGGCCGTGCGGACCCTTGGAGGTGAGGACCTCGACGATGTCGCCATTCTGCAGCTGGTAGTCGAGGGGCACCATCCGGCTGTTGGCCTTGGCGCCGATGCAGCGATGGCCCACCTCGGTATGGATGCGATATGCGAAGTCCACCGCGGTGGCGCCGCTTGGCAGCGCGATGACGTCGCCCTTCGGGGTGAAGACGAAGACCTCGTCGCGGAAGACATCCACCTTGACCGCATCGACAAACTTCTCCGCGTCAAGCACTTCCTTCTGCCAGTCCATTAGCTGGCGCAGCCAGGCAAACCGCTGGTCCATCTTGCGGTCTTCCTTGCCCCCTTCCTTGTAGGTCCAGTGCGCCGCCACGCCCCACTCGGCGGTGCGATGCATTTCGACCGTGCGGATCTGGATCTCCATCGGTTCGCCGCTATGACTGACCACGGTGGTGTGGAGGGATTGATACCCATTGGACTTGGGCATCGCGATGTAGTCTTTGAACCGCCCCGGGATCGGTTTCCAGAGCGAATGGATGACGCCGAGCGCCCCGTAACAGTCCTTGATCGAGTCGGTCAGGACGCGGATCGCCGACAGGTCGTAGATCTCGTCGAACTCCTTCCCCAGGGCCAGCTTGTTGGCGATGCTGTAGACGTGCTTGGGACGGCCGGTGGTATCGGCCTTGATGCCAACCGCGCTCAGCTCCCGATCAAGGATCTCCTTGATGTCCTCGACGTACGTCTCGCGCTCCTTTCGCTTGCGCGCGATCCGCTTGACGATCTCCTGGTATTCCTCAGGATGCAGCTGGGCAAAGGACAGGTCTTCGAGCTCCCATTTGATGTTCCACATGCCCAGGCGATGCGCCAGTGGGGCGTAAATATCGAGCGTTTCCTGGGCCATGGCTCGGCGGCGGGGTTCCGGCAAGAAGTTGACGGTGCGCATGTTGTGAAGACGGTCGGCGAGTTTCATGAGGACGACGCGGACGTCCTCGGCCATCGCGACCAACATCTTGCGGACGTTTTCCGCCTGCGCCTGCTCCTGGCTGTGGAAGGAAATCTTTTCGAGTTTCGTGACGCCGGCGACGAGCTTGCCGACGGTCGGTCCGAAGCTCTGCTCCAGGTCGGCGATCGTCAGGTGAGTGTCCTCGACGGTGTCATGCAGGATGGCCGCGGCCAGCGTGTCGCGATCCAGCTGCAGGTCGGCCAGGATGCCCGCCACGCTCAGGGGGTGCTCGATGAATTTCTCCCCGGACAGCCGGTTTTGATCGTAGTGGGCGCTGGCGGCGGCCTCGTAGGCGCGCGAGAGCACCTCGACATCCTGCGGCGGCAGGTAACTGAGTTTGCCTAGGAGATCGGCGAACTGCATGACCAACTCCCTCGTTCGATGAGGAAATTATCCCCGAAGCTCGGAACAGTTAATCAGCGGGTGTTCAATACGCCCTCGCCCAGACCACCTCGGTCGTCGCGGGCTTGCCGCAAATGGCACACCCTGACGTGGGCGGGCCGGACCCCGGGACGAGAACCCGAGTGGTGACCCCCTGGGCCTCCTTTTGCACCCTTGCCTCATCCTCCGGGCTCTCACACCAGGGGGCGATCACGAAGCCGGTGGACTCGGTAAAGAACTTCACCAACGCCGGCAGGGAATCAACGTGAACCGTATGACTCGCCTGAAATTCCCGTCCTCGGGCCAGGATGGACATCTGAATGGTGTCCAACATTGCCGGCAGGGCAAGCGGCAGGTCTCCCAACGGTACGGCCTGCTTGGTCCTGTCGAGCCGCTTGACAAGCGTGACTTCGCCCTTTGCCAGGTCGCGCGGCCCAACCTCGAGCCGGATCGGTACGCCCTTGAGTTCCCACTCATTGAACTTGAATCCGGGCCGCTCGTTCCGCCAGTCGACCTTGACCCGGAGGTCGTCGTCGGCCAGGGCCTTGAGGACCGGGGCCAGCGCGGCCTCGATCTGCGTGCGCTCCGCATCGCTCCGGAAAATCGGGATGACCACCACCTGGATCGGCGCGATGCGTGGCGGCAGCACGAGGCCGGATTCATCGCCGTGCGCCATCACCACCGCACCGACGATCCGAGTGGACAGGCCCCAGCTGGTGGAGTGCGGGTACTCCAGGGTGTTCGCGCGACCGGTGAACGTCAGGTCATACGCCCGGCTGAAGTTCTCACCGAAGTAGTGGGACGTGGCGGACTGGAGCGCCTTGCCGTCCTTCATCATCGCCTCGATGGACTTCGAATACTGGGCTCCTGCGAACTTCTCGGTCTCCGATTTGCGGCCCGTCAGGACCGGGATGGCACACCAGTCCTCGGCGATCTGACGGTAGCAGTCGAGCATCCGGTCGACCTCCTCTTTGGCCTCGGCCGCCGTTTCGTGAAAGGTGTGGCCTTCCTGCCAGAGAAACTCCCTGGTCCGCAGAAAGAGGCGCGTACGCAGCTCCCAGCGGAAGACGTTGTTCCACTGGTTCGTCAGCTGCGGCAGATCGCGGTATGAGTGAATGTAGTTCTTGAGCACGCTGGCCAGCATGGTCTCCGACGTCGGACGCAACACGAGCGGTTCGTCGAGCTCCTTCCCTCCCCCATGCGTCACCGTCTGGAACTCGTGCTTAAACCCTTCGACGTGGTCCGCCTCCTTCTGCAGAAAGCTCAGCGGAATCAGCGCCGGAAAGTACCAGTTCTCGTGGCCGGTCTTCTTGATCATGTCGTCGAGCGCGTCGCGGATGTTCTCCCAGAGCGCATAGCCATAGGGCCGGATGACCATGCATCCCTTCACCGGGGAGTAATCGGCGAGCTGCGCCTTCCGGACGACGTCGTTGTACCAGCCCGGGAAATCCTCGGACTGCTTGCGGATCTTGTCGACGAATCCCGGCTTTTCCTGTTCGGCCATTAGCCGCTGAGTATAGATTCAGCGAGCCGACGGGAGCGTCGTTTAGGCGCCTGGCGTTCCAGCGGCAGCAGCGGCCGCGTCTTCGGCGGCGATGATGTCGAGCTCGCGCAGCAGGGCGGGCACGAGTTCCTTCTCCGGGAACGTGCCGACGATCTTCCCGTGCTTGAAGAGGATGCCCTTGTTCTTGCCACCGGCGATCCCGATGTCGGCATGCTGACCCTCGCCAGGACCATTGACCACGCATCCCATGACCGACACATTGATCGGACGCTTGATCTTCTTGAGCGCCTTCTCGACCTCGGCGACCATCGGCAGCATATCGATCTCGAGGCGGCCACACATCGGGCAGGCGATCAGGTTTGGGCCGGTTTGCTTCTCCGCCAGGGCGTTGATGATGCCGTACGCCACCTCCACTTCGTCGACCGAATCGCCCGCCAGGGAGACCCGGATCGTGTCGCCAATGCCCTCTTCGAGGAGCACCCCGATGCCGACCGCGCTCTTGACCGACCCGGTCCGCGGTGGGCCCGACTCGGTCACGCCCAGGTGGAGTGGGTACGCGATCTTGTCGGCGATCGCCCGGTTGGCCGCGATCATAGTCGGCGGGTCGGATGCCTTCATCGAGACCTTGATCAGGTTGAAATCGAGGGACTCGAGGATGTGGATGTGACCGAGCGCGGCCTTCACCATCGCCTCGACGACCTCCTCGGTGGGAGGACGGACGCCCGCGCCTTCCTTGGCCCGCCCGGGGAGCGACCCGGCATTGACGCCAATCCGGATCGAGATCTCGCGGGCCTTCGCCTGGCGGGTGATCTCCTTGACCTTCTCCGGGTCCTTGATGTTGCCGGGGTTCAGCCGGAGCCCGTCGACCCCGGCGGCGAGCGCCAGGATGGCCAGCGGCGCATCGTAGTGGATGTCGGCGATGATCGGCAGTGGCGAGCCCTTCTTGATCTCGATCATGGCCTCGGCCGCCTCCTTGGTGGGCACCGCGACCCGGACGATCTTGCAGTTGGCGTCCTTCAGCCGGCCGATCTCGTTCAGCGTGGCCTTGACGTCGCGCGTGTCGGACTTACACATCGACTGGACTACGATCTCGGCGGCACCGCCGATCACGACGTCACCGACTCGAACGGGAATGGACTTGCGGCGGGGCCTCATCTCGTCATCTCAGTACATCGTTATATGTCACAAGCGCGATCAAACCAAACAAAAGCGCTAACCCGACGTAATGCACGACCTGCTCCCGCTGGGGGTCGACCGGTCGCCCTCGGATCAATTCGAGGACGAGGAAGGCCGCCCGACCGCCGTCAAGCGCTGGAAATGGAAGGATGTTCAAGAGGCCAAGGCTCAAGCTCAGAAAGGCGACGATCCCGATCAGGCTGATGCCACCGCCCTGCGCCGCCTTGGCAGTGGTCTTGACGATGCCAACCGGCCCCTCGAGCCCGCGTGGCCCAAAGAATCCGCCGAGGCTTTTGTCCGTAGCCAGCTGATACAGGCCCGTAAACGTCCCGACGATGGAATCGCCCGTGCGCTGGATGGACAGGGGGGCGGCCTGGATGGGCCCGAGCTTGTGACTGACAAAGGCCGGGTGGAACCCCAAAATGTAGTTCCCGCTCGCCGGGTCGTACCGCGGCGATACGGGCAGGGTCAGGACCTGGCCTTGCCGATCGATGGTGACGGTAACGGGCGCCCCTTTCGACGCGTTGAGCGCGGTCGGCAGGTCGTCGAATTGCTTGATCGGCCGCCCATCCACTGACTCGATGATGTCGCCGGACCTGAGCCCGGCGCTGCTCGCCGGTGTGTTGGCGTCGACCGTGCTGACATGAACCGGCGTTTGCACGTCCGAGGTTCCGATCAAGGTGAAGACACCGAAAAAGATGAGCACGGTCAGCGCCAGGTTGAACGCGGGACCCGCGATGATCACGCCGAACCGCTGCCAGAGCGGATGGGCGTTGAAGCTCCGCGCCCCCGCGTCCATGGTGCCGTCCATGCCGGCGAGCTTGACGAAGCCCCCGAGGGGGATGGCGCGGACGGCGTAGAGCGTCTCTCCACGCTGATGACCGAACAACATCGGTCCGAAGCCGACGCTGAACTGTTCGACCTTGATCCCGGCCAACTTGGCGGTCAGGAAATGGCCAGACTCGTGGACCACGACAATCCCGGTGAAGATCAGGATGACCAGGACGCCAACCAGGACCGGATTCATGCAGGCCGCTTGCTGCGGTGCCTGCTGACGTCGGGCCGCCATTCCCGGACGTAGATCCGGGCCCGCGCATCCGCCGCCATGATCGCCTGGAGCGAAACCGCATGGTCAACGGCAGCGGCGTCGACACAGGATCGAACCGCCGGAATGATATCGACGAAGCGCAGGCGGCCCTTGAGGAAAAGCTCCACGGCCACTTCATTCGCCGCGTTCAGGATCGCTGGCGCCGTCCCGCCTGCCGCGCCAGCCGCACGCGCCAGCGCGATCGCCGGGTACCGGGCCTCGTCCACCGGCTCGAACTCGAGCCGGCCGATGGCGGTCAGGTCGGGAGCTTCGGCAACGTCTGCGAGCCGCTCCGGATACGCCAGCGCAATCGCGATCGGGAGGTGCATGTCCGGCACACCGAGCTGCGCCTTGATGCTCCCGTCGATGAACTGGACCATGGAATGCACCACGCTCTGCGGGTGGATCACCACCTCGATGTCGTCAAGGGGCATCTCGAAGAGGTAGTGGGCTTCGATGATCTCGAGGCCTTTGTTCATCATCGTGGCGGAGTCGACCGTGATCTTCGGCCCCATCCGCCAGCGGGGGTGCGCCAGCGCCTCGCTGACGGTCACGCTCTCGAGGGTTTCCACCGGACGGCGCAGGAAGGGACCACCGGAGCCGGTGAGGATCAGCTTGCGCGCCGCCGCACGCTGCTCGCCCCAGAGGCACTGCCAGATTGCGCTGTGCTCGCTGTCGACGGGCAGCAGCTGCGACCCGGAGCGTCGCATCCGCTCGCGGACCAGCTCCCCCGCCATCACCAGGACTTCCTTGGTTGCCAGCGCGAGATCCTTACCGGCCTCGAGGGCGGCCAGGCTCGGGCCCAGGCCGGCGCTGCCCGCGGTGGCCACGACGACCAGATCGACCTCCGGATCCTGCACCGCCGCCTCGATCGCTTTCGCCGCGGAAGCAGCCTTCGGGCCACCAACGTCTGCCAGGATGGTGCGCACCCCGGGATGGCGGCCGGCAATCGCGTCGAGGCCGGCGGCATCGTGTCCGGCGACCGCGAGTCGCAGTTGGAACCGTTCCGGGTATCGCGCAACGAGGTCGCACACCTGCCGGCCGATCGACCCGGTGGCGCCGAGCAGAGCAAGACGCTTAGGTGAATGGGGGGCTGGACTCATTAGGGACCGGCTTAGCCGAGGTGCAAAAAGGTGACGTAATAGTACACGACCACTCCGACGAGCAGAAGGGAATCGATCCGGTCCAGGACGCCGCCGTGACCGGGGATGAGCTGGCTGGCGTCCTTGACCCCGGCGCTGCGTTTGATCTGCGACTCAACCAGGTCCCCGATCTCGGCAAAGATCCCGATCAGGGCCCCCAGGATCACGCTGTGGGGAAAGCCGATGTTCAACACGGGCCCCGCCAGGCCGAAGAAAAGGCTGGTGGCGAGCAACTCCGCGACCGCGCCTTCGACCGTCTTGCGCGGGCTGATCCGCGGAAAGAACGGGTGCCGGCCGATCCGGATGCCCGCGATCATCGCGACGGTGTCGCCAACCCAGATACTGCCGAACACCGCGATGACGTAGCCGAACCCGAGATGGTTGGGGTCGGGGCGGTGCAGGAAATATAGGGCAAGGTAAAAGCTGAGGAGGTATCCGAGGTAGAGGCTTCCACCGACGGCCACCGCCCAACGCGTCAGGCTGAGCCGCCAGTCCTTGACGAAGACCTGGGTGCTCAACCCGAGCACGGTCGCCGCCGCCAGCAGAAACGTCAGGCTGGCCCACGCCGGCAGGCGGTCGTGGAGCAGCAAGGCAAAGCTGAGCGGCAGCAGCAGCCAGAGGGGGGCCGGGACGTTCATTGCCCGGGTCAGTTGCCAGTATTCGATGACCGCCGCGAAGAGGATGATGCCGGCGCCGAGATAGACCCAGAACGAACCGGCGATCAGCATGGCGAGCACCAACCCGATCAGGCACGCGGCCGCGGCGATTCGGGCCATCATGTTGGAGCGGCCGGGTCGATTCAGCCGCGGTTCGCTGGCTTCAGCCTTTGCGACCTCGATTGGTGACCTCCTCCGGACGCGAGCCAAAGCGACGGACCCGCCGCTGGTAGGAGGCGAGCGCCTCATCGAGGTCGTCCTCCCCGAAGTCCGGCCACAGCGTCGCCGTGCTGTAAAACTCGGAGTAGGCGGCCTGCCACAACAGGAAGTTGCTGAGCCGCATCTCGCCGGCCGTTCGGATCACCAGGTCCGGGTCTGGAAGGCCCCGCGTGTAGAGATGCTCCGACACCGCCCGTTCATCGAGGCTGGTTAGATCGGTCCCCTGGGCGGCGAGCTCGCGGATCGCGTCGATGATCTCACCCCGCCCGCCATAGTTGATGGCAATGTTCAACACTGCCCGCGCCCCGATACGTGTCCGCTCGTTGGCATGGACGATCTGTTCCTGCAAGGTGATGCTCAACTCGTGCAGCCGGCCCGAGAAACGGAGCTCGATTTTACGGCGCGCCAGCTCATCCACCTCCCGCCGGATACTTTCGGAAAAGAGCGTCATCAGTGCGTCGACCTCGTCGCGCGGGCGCGACCAGTTCTCGGTCGAGAAGGCATAGACGGTGAGGACGCGGATGCCGCGGCGGTCGGCGGCCTCGGCCACGCGCCGGATCGACTCGATCCCGGCCTTGTGGCCCATCACGCGAGGCAAGAAGCGCTCGCGGGCCCAGCGACTGTTGCCGTCCATGATGATTGCGACGTGTTCGGGGGGCGGCAGCGGGCTCACAGTGGCCTGCTTACACTTCCATGATCTCGGCTTCTTTGCGGGCGGCCACCTCGTCCACCCGAGCGATATGCCGATCAGCGACCTTCTGTAACTGCTCGCTGCCCCGTCTCGCTTCGTCGGCCGAGACCTTCTTATCCTTCTCCAGCGCCTTGATCCGGTCCATCTGTTCCCGCCGGATGTTGCGGATGGCGACATGCGCCCCTTCGGCATATCGCTTGACCAGCTTCGCGTACTCCCGCCGGCGCTCCTCATTGAGCGGCGGGATCGGCACCCGGATCAACTGGCCGTCATTGCCGGGGTTGAGGCCCAGCTCGGACTTCTGAATCGCTTTCTCCACTGCCGCGATCACCGTCCGATCCCAGGGCTGGATCAGGATCAGGCGTGCCTCGGGCACGGTGATGGTCGCCAGCTGATTGAGCGGCGTGGGATTCCCGTAGTACTCCACCTGCAAGTGGTCCACCAGGGACGCGCTGGCCCGGCCGGTCCGAATGGTGAGGACCTCCTTGGCGAGGGCATCGATGGTCTTTTGCATCTTGGACTCGGCCTCACGGATGTTCTCCTCGATCACTCGTCGTCTCCCACCCAGGTCCCGATCGACTTTCCGAGCACGGCGCTTTCGATGCTGCCTTCCTGCGAGTGGTCGAAGACGATGATCGGAATCTTGTTTTCTCGACAGAGGGTCACGGCCGTGTGGTCCATCACGCGCAGATCCTTGTTGATCAGGTCGAGGTAATTGAGATGCGTGAATCGCTTCGCCTTCGGGTCCTTCTTCGGGTCCGTGTTGTAGATCCCATCGACCTTGGTGGCCTTCAACACCACCTCGGCCTCGATCTCGACCGCGCGCAAGGCGGCCGTCGTATCCGTGCTGAAATAGGGGTTACCGCTGCCGGCCGCGAGGATGACGACCCGGTCCTTCTCGAGATGGCGTACTGCCCGGCGACGGATGTAGGGTTCGGCGATCTGATGCATGCTGATCGCCGTCTGCACCCGCGTCGGCTGGCCGATGTTCTCGAGCGCATCTTGCAAGGCGAGCGCGTTGATCACCGTCCCCAGCATCCCCATGTAGTCGGCCGTGACCCGGTCCATGCCGCGCTTGCTCGCGGCGTCGCCGCGGATGATGTTGCCGCCGCCGACCACGATGGCGAACTGCGTTCCATACGCCCGCTTGACCTGAACAATTTCCTCCGCGATGCCGTGCACGACGCCGGGATCGATGCCAAACGTTCCCTCAGCGGCAAGCGCTTCTCCGCCAAGCTTGAGGAGCACACGCTTGTATCGGGGCGCCGCGGACGGCTTGATCACTCGAGTTAGCTTGCTTCTCCCACTTTGAAACGGGCGAAGCGGGAAATGGTTATGTTCTCGCCGAGCTTGGCGATGCTCTCTTTAAGGAGTTGCTCGATCGTCTTCTTGTCATCTTTCGCCCAGACCTGGTCCAGCAGCACCTCGCGCTTGTAGAAATCGTTCAATTTGCCCTGCACGATCTTCTCCATCACCGCCGGCGGCTTCTTGGCGTCATTGGCCTGCGCTTCGAAGATCTTCCGTTCGCGGTCCACGACCTCGGCGGGGATGTCCTCGCGCCGCAGATACTTCGGCTCGGCGGCGGCGACGTGCAACGCGATCTCATGGGCGAGGTGTCGAAACTCGTCATTGCGCGCGACGAAGTCGCTCTCGCTATTCAACTCCAGGAGGACGCCGAGCTGGTGATTGTGGTGGACGTAGGTGGCGATGATGCCCTGCGCGGCCACGCGCGTCGATTTGGCGCCGGCCTTGGCAATCCCTTTCTGGCGCAGCCAGTCCTTCGCCTTCTCGAAGTCGCCGCTGCACTCTTCCAGGGCGCGCTTGCAGTCCATCATGCCCGCGCCAGTCGCTTCCCGAAGCGCCTTGACTTGATCGGCTTGAATCGCCATCTATTTCTCGTCGTCCAGGGCTTCGTCCTCGTAGAACTCCGCTTCGTCGATGGTGGGCATGCCGGCCAGGCCCTTCTCTTCCTCCTCTTCCTCGTCCTCGGCGAATTCGAACTCCGTGACCGGCACCTCAGGCGCGGCGGTCAGCTCATCGGGGCTGATCAGCTGGCGAGCCTCGATCGCCGCGTCGGCGATCTTCGAGGTGATCAACTTGACGGCGCGGATCGCGTCGTCGTTTCCCGGAATGACATGGTCGATCTCGTCGGGGTCGCAGTTGGAGTCGGTGATCGCGACCAGGGGGATCCCGAGCTTGCGGGCCTCGGTGACCGCGATGTGCTCCTTACGGGGATCCACGACATAGACCGCCCCCGGCAGCCGTTTCATGTCGGACATCCCGCCGAAGAAGCGCTCGAGACGCTGATACTCCTCCTCCAGCTGGGTGATCGCCTTCTTGCTCCCGGTGAAGCCGCCGTCATTGCGGATCGCCCGCAAACTGTTGAGGCGATCGATCTGGCGTCGCATCACCGTGAAGTTGGTCAGCATGCCACCCATCCAGCGGTGGTTGACGAAGGGCATGCCCGAGCGCCGAGCCTCCAGCTCGATCGACTCCTGGGCCTGTTTCTTGGTGCCGACGAAGAGGACGGTCCGCCCCGTGCCGACGACGTCCTTCACCCAGGTCGAGGCGTCGTCTAACAGCTTGACCGTCTGTTGGAGATCGATGATGTGGATCCCGTTGCGGGCGGTGAAGATGTACCGCTTCATCTTGGGATTCCAGCGGCTGGTCTGGTGGCCGAAGTGGACACCAGCCTCGAGCAGCTGCTTGAGCGTGACGAGTGGCATGCGACGGTCCTCCTTGGTTTGACGCTTCCGCCTCCGTCCTCCAGCCGCCGGACCCAGCAGGGCAACCCGGCACGCCGTCAGGAGGCGTGTTTAATCCGCAGGCTGAGTATACCTTGAGCTCAGGCCGCGGGCGCGGTCGGCTTCTTGACCTTACTCCCGCGCGGCGGTCGAGTCGTCGTCGCTTTGGCCGCGCGCTCGGGCTTGCAGGCGGGGTAGTCGGAACAGCTTTTGAAGTCGCCATACTTCCCCTTGCGCATGACCTGCGGCTTGCCACAGCGTGGGCACGGGTCGTCCAGCAGCAGCTCGCTCGGCGCCGGCGGGGCCACCGTTTTGACGCCGCCCTCGAGGTAGCGGCACTGGGGATAGCCCGAACAACCGATGAAACTCCCGAAGCGACCCGTTCGGTTCAGCAAGGCCTTGCCACACTTGGGGCAGACCCGGTCGGGAACGACGTCCTCCGGCTTGATCTCGCGCTTGACGTAGCGGCACTTCGGATAGCCGGAGCAGGCGACGAACGGCCCGCGTTTGCCATTGCGCTCGACGAGGGGCTTGCCGCAGGTCGGGCACGGCTCACCGGTTTCCTTGGGCGGCGGCGCCTTCTCCTGGCCCTCGCGGCCCTGGATGTAATCGCAGGTTGGGTAGAGCGAGCAGCCGACGAACTCGCCCATCTTGCTCATGCGATAGACGAGGCGGCCGTCCCGGCCCTCCTCCTTGCAGCGGGGGCAGTCGTCGCCGGTTTCCCGCATCGGGACCTTGACCCGTTCGGTGGCTTCCGCCTTGGTCAGCGTTTTGAGGAACGGCTTGAAGAATTCGCGCACGATCGGGACCCACTGGCGCCGGCCTTCCTCGACGTCATCGAGCTCTTCCTCCATCTCAGCCGTGAAGCCAGCATCGACGATGTCGGGGAAATGCTCGATCAGCCAGGCATTGACCGTTTTGCCAAGGTCGGTCGGCCGGAGCCGCCGTTCCGCCTGGTCGACATAGTGTCGGGTCTGGATCACATCGATGGTTGGGGCAAAGGTGCTGGGGCGGCCGACGCCGAGCTCTTCCAGCGCCTTGATCAGCGACGCCTCCGAGTAGCGCGGCGGAGGCTGGGTGAAGTGTTGCTCCGGTTTGAGCTCGCGCAGGGCGAGCGTTTCTCCGACCGTCAGCAGCGGAAGTTCCTTCTCTTCGTCGTTGTCGGTGTCACGCTCCCACACGCGGTAGAAGCCGTCGAAGACCAGCACCGATCCGTTTGCGCGGAAGAGGTAATCGCCGCCCGCGATATCGGCACGGGTCTGCGCAAAGCGTGCCGCCGACATCTGGCTCGCCGTAAAGCGTTGCCAGATCAAGCGATACAGCTTGAGCTGATCGGGCGTGAGAAAGGCTTTGACCGAGTCCGGGGTGCGCGTCACATCGGTCGGACGGATCGCCTCGTGGGCGTCCTGGACCGTTCCCTTGGCCTTGAATTCGACCCGATCGCGGCGGACGTAGGTCGGGCCGTACTCATCCGTGAGGAATCGGCGGGTCTGGCTGACCGCCTCCTCGGAAATCCGAAAGGAGTCGGTTCGCATGTAGCTGATGAGGCCGACCGGTCCCTGGTTCCCCAGCTCGATCCCTTCGTAGAGTTGCTGGGCGAGACTCATGGCCCGATTGGGCTTCATCCGCAGGCGGTTCGAGGCGTCCTGCTGCAGCGTGCTCGTCTTGTAGGGGGGCGGCGAGTTTCGCATGGTGTCTTTGGTATCGATCGACAGCACGCGATAGGCCGCGCCCTCGAGCTGCGCGATGATCTTCTGGACCTGCGGCTCTTCCTTGAGCTCGGTCTTGTCCTCGCCCTGCTTGCCGATAAAGCGAGCGGCAAAGATGCGGTCGGGAAGATCGTGCTTGTTAAGCAACGCGTCGAGGCTCCAGGACTCGACGGGGATGAACTTGTCGATCTCCTCCTCGCGCTCGCAGACGAGTCGCACGGCAACCGATTGCACGCGTCCCGCGCTTAAGCCCTTGCGGATTTTCTTCCAGAGCAGCGGGCTCAGCTTGTAGCCAACCAGGCGATCGATGACCCGGCGGGCTTGCTGCGCATCGACCAGGTCCTGGTTGATCGGACGCAGGGCGAGCAGCGCTTTTTCCACCGCGCTGGGCGTGATCTCATGCAGTTCGATCCGGCGCGGTTCCGTGAGCTTCAATACGTTGGCGAGGTGCCACGCGATCGCCTCCCCTTCGCGATCGGGGTCGGAAGCCAGCAGGATGTCGGAGGCGCCCTTGGCGGCCGCCTTCAGGTCTCGAATGGTTGCTTCCTTGCCCGGGATCGTGACGTACTCCGGCTTGAAGGAGTCGTCAAGATCAATGCCAAGCGTGCTCTTTGGCAAATCACGAATATGGCCCATCGAGGCGCGGATATCGTATTTGCCGCCCAGGAAGCGGCCAAGCGTCTTGGCCTTGGCGGGTGACTCGACAATGATCAGGGGATTTGCCATTTCAGTTTTGTGGGCGACGGGTGACCGAGCCGCAGTCGCCGATTATATAGTTGCCCATTTCCAATAAAGTCAAGCGCCGGCTGACTTCCTTGCTCTCCAGGTGCAACATGGCGGCCAGGTCATCATGATGGCGCGGTTCTACCCAATCAAGCAATTCCCAAACGGCTGCAAGCTCGGGCTCGGCCGGTCCTGAATCCGCGCGCGCGGGGGCGCGCGTGCGCGTGCGCGCGAGGGGAGCCACCGGCGCGAGCGCGGGAAATTCCTCCAGCACATCCTCGACCGATTGGACCAATTTGGCGCCATCCTTGAGCAATCGATGCGGACCCGCGGCAAGCGGGTTCTCGATGCTTCCCGGGATGCAGAAGACCTCGCGGTCGGCCTCGAGCGCCATTCGCGCGGTGATCAAGGCGCCGCTCCGCGCCGCGGCCTCGACGACCACCACCCCGAGACTGATGCCGCTGATGATGCGATTGCGTGGCGGGAACCGGCTGGGCAGCGGAGGGGTGCCAGCTTCCGCCTCGGTGATGACCGCGCCTGACGCGGCGATCGCCCTGGCGAGGTCGGCGTGCTCCGGTGGGTAGATGCGATCGATCCCGGTCGCGAGCACGGCGACGGTTGGGCTTCGCCCTTCGAGCGCACCCCGATGCGCCGCCGCATCGACCCCGCGCGCCAGCCCGCTCACCACGATGACGCCGGCATTCGAGAGCTCGCGGGCAAGCTGATGGGCGGTGCGTAGCCCGTAGGGCGTCGCCCGCCGTGAGCCCACCACGGCGATCATCGGTCCGGCAGGAATCGTGCCGTCGACATAGAGATGGTCCGGTGGATCGTAGATCTGCGTCAGGAGCGCCGGGTACGCTCCGTCACCGCGCCCGATGCGTGCGATGGTCATGCGCTCTCCCGAAATTGCAACGCCTCGGCGATGTGGTCGATGGTGAGATCCGCCGCGGCCTCGAGGTCCGCGATGGTGCGCGCGACGCGGAGGACTCGATGAATGGCCCGGCCGCTGAGCTGGAGGCGCTCGGCTGCGGTTTCAAGTAGGCTTTTCGCCACCGCCGGCAGCGCGGCATCCCGTCGCAACATCGGCCCGGTCAGGGCGCCGTTCAATGGGCCGCAGGGTCGGCGGGCCTGCTGGAAGGCACGAGCCTGCTCCACGCGCTGCCGAACCACGGCGCTGGATTCGCCGGTGAGCGACGGTGCCAGGAGCTCGCCGGCCGGTTGGCGGGACATCGTGACCTGCAGGTCGATGCGGTCGCGAATCGGCCCAGAGATTCGGTCACGGTAGCGAGCGCGCGCCTGCGGCGTGCAGCCGCACCGTCCCGGGTCACCGGCAAAGCCGCAGGGGCATGGGTTCAAGGCCGCCACCAGGATGAAGCGACCCGGAAGGACGGCGTGCCCACGGGTGCGGACCACCGCCAGTCGACCTTCTTCGAGCGGCTGCCGGAGCGATTCCAGGGCGTCGCGGCGGAACTCGGTGAACTCGTCCAGGAAGAGGACGCCCCGGTGGGCGCGGGTGACCTCGCCGGGGAGTGGCAGCGTCGCGCCACCGCCGACCAGCCCGGCTGGCGAGACGCTGTGATGGGGCGACCGGAAGGGAGGCGTTTCGAGCAGGCCCCCGCCCGGTGGCAGCATCCCGAGGCAGGAGGCAATCGTCGTGACCTCGAGTGCCTCGTGGGGCGTCAGTGGCGGAAGGATGCCGGGCAGGGCGCGGGCCAGCAGGGTCTTGCCAGCCCCCGGCGGGCCGACCAGTAACAGATGATGCGCGCCCGCGGCCGCGATCTCGAGCGCCCGGCGCGCGTGCGGCTGGCCACAGAAATCCGCGAGGTCGACCCGGTCCGGGCTCGTCGCCGTCGCGATCGGCGGGCCGTCGCCCGGATCCGGTATCGGCGCTCCGTCCCTCAAATGGTCGATCAGGTCCCGAAGGTGGCTGACCCCGATCACCGGCCGTCTGGTGGCCAGGCGCGCCTCCCGGACGTTTGCCGCGGGAATGAAGAACTGGCGAGCCCCGAGCCGATCCAGGTGGGCCGTGATGGCCAGCACCCCGCGGACCCCGCGGACCCGGCCGTCGAGCGCCAGCTCACCGAGCCAGGCGGCCTCCGGAGCGAGATTCCGATCCATCGCTGCGCTGACGATCGCGGCGGCCATGGCGAGGTCAAACCCACTGCCCAGCTTGGGGAGCTGCGCCGGGGCGAGGTTGACCGTCACCTTCCGGCCGGGAAACTCAAAGCCGCTGTTGTTGATGGCAATCTTGACCCGCTCCCGCGCCTCCTGGAGGGCGCGATCGCCGAGCCCGACGATGTGGAACCCGGGCAAGCCCTCGGCAATGTTCGCTTCGACGTCGACCCGAACGCCATCGAGCCCGAAGACTGTGCCCGACAGCGCCCGCGCCACCATCCCCGGCTACATTACACTATTTTGTGTATCTGCCACCACAAAGGACCGGTCCAAGCGCCGAGAATGAAGCGATGGACTGGAAGCGGCGGCTGGCCGGCGGCCTGGGTTGGGTGACCACCCTCCCCTATCGCCGTCCGGGCAGCCGCGTGCGGATCGGCGACGGCCTGCTCGGCAACGGCCGTCTGCGGATCGCCGGCCCGGGGCAGGTGTGGCTCGACGATGACGTCAATGCCTGGTCCCACGCGGAACCCAACCGGTTGATCACGACCAACGCCACGGCGAGCATCCGGATCGGACGCAACGCGCGGCTCAACGGGTGCACCTTGATCGCGTCACGGTCGATCGAGGTCGGGGCGGATTGTGTCCTCGGATCGTGCGAGATTCGCGATCACATGCCGAGTTTGGGGTCCGGCGCGAACGCCCATCGCGCGGACGGCGCCGCTCCCGTCGTCCTCGAGGAGAATGTTTGGGTGGGCGGTCAGGTTTCCATCCTCCCCGGCGTCCGGATCGGCCGGAATTCCGTCGTCGGGATCCACGCCGTCGTCTTCGAGCCGGTTCCGGCGGATGTCATCGTCGCCGGCAATCCGGCGCGAGTCATCCGTCGCCTCGATTCGCAGGCGAGGGATAATCCAGCAGAGTGAGAGCGAACCCGCCGCCGACCATCTGCGACCAGTGCAAACGGATGCCGCACTGGGAGCGGCTCACCGGACCCGATCGCGAGGTCACGCTCGACGATGGCCGGATCGTGGTTCGCCGGGGCCAGGTCTGGGTCTGTCCGCATTGCGGACACAGCACGCCGGTGTCCTTCGAGGCCTGGACCTGATCGAGACCACGGTCGGCCGCACGCTGGAGCGGTTGCAGGCCGGACTGGCGGAGCGCCTGCCGCACCGGCTGGAGGCGGCGCCGCCGCTGCTCCGCGCCGCTGTCTTGATTCCGCTGTTTGTCGTCGCGGCGCGGGTCGAGGTGCTGTTCACACGACGGACGGATACCGTCCTCACCCATAAGGGCCAGATTTCCTTTCCTGGCGGGCAGCGGGAAGCGACCGACGCCAGCATGGTGGAGACGGCGCTGCGCGAGAGTTACGAAGAGATCGGGCTGGAGGTCGCGAGAGTCACCGTGCTGGGGGAGCTCGATGATGTCTTCACCTCGGTCAGCGGCTTCATCGTGACGCCGGTCGTGGGCATGGTGGAGGGGCCGCCTGCGGACCTGACGCTCGCGCCGGCCGAGGTCAAAAGCGTCTTCACCGTCCCGATCGATCGACTCCAGGCGGTGCACACGACCCAGGTGCGTCAGTTCGACGGCCATGCCTACCGCATCCACTATTACACGGTCGCGGACGACGTCATCTGGGGCGCGACCGGGTTGATTCTGCACCAGTTCCTCGCGTCGTGGGAGCGCGCCGCCGTTTAGCTCGTCAGTCGATGGCGTTCTTGATGTGATCGAGGCGGACCACCTTGCCCGCCCGGACAGTCAGGCCGATCACGTCGAAGCGTACCGGTCCGCGATGGGGAAATTTGCTGAGGTAGTAGAGGGCCAGCTGCCGGAGCTTTCGGATCTTTCTGGCGTCCACCGACTCCTGCGGCAATCCGAAGCCGTGACCCGAGCGGGTCTTCACCTCGACGAAGACCAGGGTTGGGCCATCACCAGCGACCATGTCGAGCTGTCCGATCGGGGTCCGCACGTCGCGCGCGACGATGCGGTAGCCGAGTCCGCGGAGGTGGTCCTCCGCCAGCGCCTCGCCGCTAAGCCCGAGCGCTGACGGCAAATGCGGCAGCCTCCAGCTCCGCCCGGGACCGGATCGACACAAAGGAGCGTCGGTGGAGCGGCGTCAGGCCACGATGGTCCATGGCCGCCAAATGTTCGGGCGTTGGGTATCCCTTGTGCGCCTCGAACCCATAACCGGGAAACTGCTCAGCAGTGCGGATCATCAGCCGGTCACGGGTGACCTTGGCCAGGATGCCGCCCGCCATGATCGAGATCGAGCGCCGATCCCCCTTGACGATCGGCAACTGCGGCATCAAGGCTTCCGGCAGCGTGAAGCCGTCGACGAGCAGGTAATCGAGGCGGCGGTTCAATCGCTGCAGGGCAATGCCCATCGCCCATCGAGCAGCGCGCGACACGCCAACGCGGTCGATCTCATCGACTTCGACGATGCCGACACCCCAGGCTTCGGCGCCGTCCAGGATGCGGCCGTAGTAGTGGTCTCGCTCCTCCGCGGTCAGCAGCTTGGAATCGTCGATGCCCTCGCACTGGAAATAGGGGCGCATGATCGTGGCCCCGGCCACCACCGGGCCGGCCCAGGGCCCACGCCCGGCTTCGTCGACCCCGGCAACGGTTCCATAGCCGAGGCCGAAGGCCTGACGCTCGAAGACCCAGAGGTCTCGGTCAGCTTTCGGTCGTTTGGTCCGGTTCGCTCGCGCCGCCGGTGGCGTCGCGTTCTGCAGGCGCGTTGGTGGCAACGGTCTGGCGTTTCTCCCGAATGCGTGCGCTCTTGCCGATTTTCCCGCGGAGGTAGTAGAGCTTGGCCCGGCGCACCTTGCCGTGCCGGACGACGTCGATCTTGTCGATGCGTGGAGAATGGAGAAGAAAGCTCCGCTCGACCCCAACCCCGTGCGCGATGCGGCGGACGGTGAAGATTTGCTTCACGCCGCTGCCACGGCAGCCGATGACGGTCCCTTCGAAGATCTGAATCCGCTCGCGGGTGCCTTCGACGACCTTGGCGTGCACCTTGACGGTGTCTCCCGGGGTGAGGGACAAAACCTTGAGGTTTTTGCGCTCACTTTCCGCGTCGAGGAGGTCGAGGACGTTGGGCACGGCTCCAAAGGATACCATCTGGCCGCCGCGATTCGGCCGCCCTCACGGATGCAGATCGGGACGCCGCCGCCTGGTTCGGTCTTCCGCCTGCGCGCGTCGCCATTTCTGGATCTCGGCGTGATGGCCCGAGAGCAGGACCTCGGGGACGGCCAGCCCTTCGTAGAGCGCGGGGCGGGTGTACTGCGGATACTCGAGCAGGTCCGCGCCGAACGATTCATCGAGCGGCGACTCCGGCGAGCCAAGCACACCGGCCAGCAGCCGGCTGATCGCATCGATGAGCACCATGGCCGGCAGTTCGCCGCCGGTCAGCACGAAGTCGCCGATCGAGATTTCGCGGTCGACCAGGCTGGATGCCACCCGCTCGTCCACCCCTTCGTAGCGACCGCAGATCAGGTAGAGATCCGGCTGCGCGGCCAATTCTCGAACCATCGATTGCCGCAGGCGCTCACCCTGGGGACTGAGGAGGATCACCGGTCCGCGCCCCTGCCGCCTGTGGACCGCCTCGAAGATGGGCTCCGGCTTGAGGACCATGCCCGCCCCGCCTCCGTAGGGGACGTCATCGACCTGGCGATGGCGGTCGTGTGTGTAATCGCGAAGATGATGGATCAGCAGCGTGATCGTGCCGCTCTCCAGCGCCCGGCCGGTGACCCCGGCCGCCAGCGGTCCGGGGAATGATTCCGGGAACAGGGTCAGCACCTCGAACAGCATCAGGCGGTCTCCTGCGGAAGATTTACCGTGACGGTACCCTCATCAAGCGCCACCCGTTTGATCACGCTCGAGACCATCGGGACGAGCCGTTCGCCCGTCTCGCCCATGACCTGCAGGACATCATTCGCCGGGTAGCTCAGCACGTCGGCGACGGTGCCGAGGACGCGCCCGCTCTCGCTGTCGATGACCTGAAGTCCCACCAGTTGGAAGTGGTAATACCGCCCGGCCGGCAGCGGGTGCGCGTCGACCAGGGGGACGGTGAGATAGAGGCCGGTCAACGCCGCCGCCTGCTCGCGGTCCGTCACCTCGACGAAGGTGATCAACAGGCTCCCCTCCGCCTCACTCGACCGCGCGATCGTGAGCGACCGATCCCCCACCCGCACCTGCCGTCCCGGACGGAACCGATCGGGAAAATCGGTGAGCGACTCTACGCGGACGCCGCCGCGGACGCCGTGGGCTTTCAAGATTCGACCAATCCGCAGGTCCGGCTGCGGGCCGGCGGTCACACGATCTCGACCATCACCCGGTCGTGGTTCTTGAGCGCGGCCGCCCGCACCACGGCGCGGATGGCATCGATATTGCGCCCACCGCGGCCGATCACCTTGCCGACGTCGTCGCTGGATAGGGTGACCTCGACCCGGTTGGTCCGCTCCCCCTCCACCATCGCGACTTTGACGTCCTCGGGTTTGGCCACGATCGCCTTGATGATGTAGCTGACCAGGTCGGTGTAGTCCTGCACGGCTACGCCCCGGCTTCAGGAGCGGTCGGCGTCGCCGCGGCTGCGGCCGCCGCCTCGACCTTGGACGGCTTGGTCGGGCGTTTGCGGGCCGACTCCTTGGGCAGGAGACCCTCACCAATCAGGAAGGCGCGCGCGGTATCCGACGGCCGGGCGCCTTTCTCCAGCCAGGCCTTCACCTTTTCCGCGTCCACGGTGCGTTTGACCGGCTCCGTCATGGGATCGAAGGTGCCCAGAATCTCGATAAACTTTCCATCGCGGGGCGAGCGGCTGTCGGCGACGACGAGCCGGTAGAACGGGTGCTTCTTGGCTCCGATGCGACGCATGCGAATTTTGACTGACAAGGTAACCTCCTGGCCTCAGCCGTTGAGTAGTTGTGCGGGGTCGATGGGCAGCCCGCGGATCCGTTTCCCCTTCCCCATCTGCTTCATCATCTGCTGCATCTGTTGAAAGCCTTTCAGCAGCCGGTTGACCGCCGCGATATCGGTCCCCGATCCGGCCGCGATGCGGCGCCGCCGGCTGCCATTGATCGTGTCCGGCCGGTCACGCTCGGCTTTGGTCATCGACAGGATGATCGCCTCCATCTCGCGGAGCTGGTCGTCGCTTGGCAGCGCGCCGGCGAGATTTTTCAGCTTGCCCGCGCCTGGCAGCATGCCGATGATCCCCTCGAGCGGTCCCATCTTCTTGACCTGCTTCAACTGCTCCATGAAATCCGTCAGGGTCAGCTGTCCCGAGCGTAACTTCCGCTCCATATCCTTGGCCTGCGATTCGTCGACATGTTCCTGCGCTCGCTCGATCAGCGTCAGCACATCACCCATCCCGAGGATCCGCGACGCCATTCGATCGGGATGGAAGACCTCGAGGTCGGTCAGTTTCTCGCCCGTCCCGACGAACAGGATCGGGCAGTTGGTCACCGCCCGAAGGGACAGGGCCGCCCCACCGCGGGCATCGCCGTCGAGCTTGCTCAGGATGGCGCCCGTCAGGGGCACGGTTTGCTGGAAGGCCGTCGTGACGTTGACCGCCTGCTGCCCGGTCATGGCGTCCAGCACCAGGAGCCGCTGCTGCGTCGGCAGCGCATCCACGATCTGCTTGAGTTCGTGGAGGAGGTCTTCATCGACCTGCAGGCGTCCGGCGGTATCGATGATGATCACGTCGGCGTTGACGCGGCGGGCCTCCTCCCGCGAGGCGCGGGCGATCGCCACCGGGTCCGTTTCCCGCGGCGCGAAGGAGGGCGCGTTGATGCTCTTCGCCAGGATTTCCAGCTGCTCCATCGCCGCCGGCCGGCGAACGTCGGTCGAGACCAGCAGCGGCCGATGCCCCTCGCGGCGGGTGAAGAGCGCCAGCTTCCCGGCGGCCGTGGTTTTCCCGGCACCCTGGAGGCCCGCGAGCACGATGACGGTCGGCGGTGTCGGCGCGTAGACCATCGGCTCCCTGACCCCGAGCAGCGTGATCAGCTCCTCGTGGACGATCTTGACCAACTGCTGTCCAGGCGTCAGGCTCTCCATCACCTCGACCCCGACCGCCCGGGCGCGAATCCGCGCGACGAAGTCGCGAGCGACCTTGTAATTGACATCAGCCTCGAGGAGCGCGAGCCGGACCTCACGCAAGCCGGCGTCGACGTCGGCCTCGGTGAGCTTGCCCCGTCCTGTGAGCTTCTTCAGCGCGGCATCGAGCCGCTCGGTCAGCGAATCAAACATGCGTGGCCCGCGCCAGCCCGAGCTTTTGCTCGTAGCCGTCAAGATTTGCGGTGGTGCGCCGAACCACGTCGTAGACGGCGGTGCGGCTCACTCGCTCTCGCTCCGCGATCTCGCCATAGGACCAATCCTCCTCCCAGGCCAGGTGCAGGATGCGACGCTGATGCGGGGTCAAGAGGGCCCCATAGAGATCGAGAAGGCGAAGCTGTCGCTGCCGCTGGCGGGTTCTGTCAAGCATTAGGCCTTGACAGTATAGCCATCAACGTCGGGGCAATCGGGCCTCTTCGTTGTTGAGCACGAACTGCAGCAACCAGAGGAACCCCGCCAGCGCGATCCCGAGGACGAGAAGCCCCAACAGCCCGACCAGCAGAAGGAAGAGGAAGGTCGCTACTGGTCGTCCTCGCCCGGCTCGGTGACGCGCTCGTCCTGGAGAACCTCCATCGCCTGGACCGCCTGCTCACGGGGCACCCAGAGGTCGACCGACCCGTAGCCGCCGACCGTCACCGGCTGAACACTGGCCAGCGTCTCGTGGCGCAGGTAGACCGTGATGCCGGCCGTCTCGAGCACCGCCTTCCAGAGATCCGCCTCAGGCAAACCGCCCGCCGTGACCAACTTGACGAACGCCTGCGGATTATCGACGGGATTCATTCGTCGCCCTCCATTCGCAGTAAGGCTCGCAGATACTCGGCAGGATCGAAGCGATTCAGATCGTCGAGCCCCTCGCCGATCCCGACGAGCTTGACCGGGACGCGGAGCTCTTCCTCAATACTAAGCACGACGCCCGCCCGCGCTGAGCCATCCATCTTGGTCACCACCAGGCCAGTCAGCCCGATGGCCTCCTGGAAGACCTTCACCTGCTGCGCGGAGTTCTGCCCGATGTGGGCGTCGAGCACGGCCAGCATCTCCTGCGGCTCGTCCGGGTCGAGCCGCTCGATGACCCGGCGGACTTTGCGCAACTCCTCCATCAGGTCGGTTCGCGTATGCAATCGTCCGGCGGTATCGACGATGACCACGTCCGCCTTGCGGGCTCGGGCCGCCTGCACCGCGTCGTAGGCGACGGCACCGGGGTCCGCACCCGCTTGATGCCCGACGATATCGACGCGGGCGCGCTCGGCCCAGAGACGGAGTTGCTCGGCCGCCGCCGCCCGGTAGGTATCGGCCGCGGCGAGGAGCGGGCGGTGACCCTCCCCCTTGAGCAGGTGAGCCAGCTTGCCGATCGTGGTGGTCTTGCCCGATCCGTTGACGCCGACCACGAGGATGACCGCGGGCGAGCCGTGGAGGTTGAGGTCGCGGAGACGCTCGCCCATCTGCGCGGCGAGAATCTCCTTCAGGTAGCCGAGCGCGTCCGCTGGGGAGCGGAGATGGGCCTCGGCAGCCTGGTTGCGGAGCTGTTCGACGACGCGCTGCGTGGTCGCCACGCCGGCGTCGGCCGCGATCAGCGTCGCCTCGAGATCGTCCCAGAAGGCGGCGTCGAGCGCGGATCGTCCAAAGACTTCCTTGAGGTCGGCCACATAGGACCGGCGGCCCGACTCGAGGCTTTCCGAAAACCGCTTCCAGAATCCGCGACGCGCGCGATCCTGGTCCGGTGAAATCTCAGGCGGTCCGCTCACCGACCGGCATCAACGCATCTTGCTCCATCCGGACCGAGACGATGCGGGAGATGCCATGCTCGCCAAGCGTGACGCCGTAGAGGACTTCCGCCTGCGCCATGGTCGAGTGGTTATGGGTGACGATCAGAAATTGCTGATCGCGCGACAACCGTTTCAGGACCCGGTTGAAGCGCATCACGTTGGCGTCGTCCAGCGCGGCGTCGACCTCGTCCAGCACGTAGAAGGGGCTTGGGTTGACGGCCTGCAGCGCGAACAGGAAGGCGAGCGCCGTGAGCGCCCGCTCGCCGCCTGAGAGAAGCGTCAGGGGCTGGAGGCGCTTGCCCGGGGTCTGCGCCAGGATCTCGACCCCCTCGTCGAGCCGGCTCCCGTTCTCATTCGACTCGAGCCGGAGCGTCGCCCGCCCGCCTTCGAAGAGCTCACCGAAGAATTCCTGGAAGTTGATGGCGACCGAGTGAAAGACGGTGCGAAAGCGCTCGTCGATTTCATTTTCGAGGCGCTGGCGGAGCTCCAGGAGCTGCGCGCTGGCATTCTCCAGGTCGGCCAGTTGCGAGCCGAGGCTGTCGCACCGCTCGCGCACCTGCGCATATTCCTCCGGAGCCAGCAGGTTGACCGCCCCCATGCCGTCCAGCCGTCGCTGCAGGCGCGAGACTTCTCGTTCCGTCTTTTGCCAGTCGACTTCGGCGATCGGCTCGTCCTCCTCAACGACCTGGCCGTCATCGCGCAGGGCCAGGGCGCAGCGGTCGACCTCGGCCTGCGCGGTCTCGACGTCCATCAGCGCGACCGCCACCGCATCATCGGTGTGCGCCAGCTCGACCTGGAGCTGGACGTTGCGCTGCTCGCCCTCCTGCACCTGCGCTTCGAGGCTGGCCAGCAGGTCGGTGTCCGGGAGGTTCGCCGCCTCCAGCACGGCGAGCTCGCCGGCAAGCGCCTGGGCCGCGTCCAGACACTGGCGGCGCTCCGTAACGAGTTGAGCCGGCTGGGCGGCCAGCTCGCGGGTGGCCGCCTGGCGCTGGGCCAGCTCGTCGCCGTGTGCGCGCCAGACCTCCCGTGCCCGCTCCAGCTGGCGAAGGAGATCCTCGTGGCGTTGGTGCGCGAGCGCGGCCCGGAGCTCGATTTCCTGGCGCCGGTGCACCTGGGAGGCCAGGCTGGCGGTTGCCACCTTGACGCGCCCCTCGATCTCGGTGACGCCGCTGGTCAGTGCTTCCTGGGTGGCGGCGAGCTGCTCCTGCCGTGCGACCACGGCCCGCTCGGCTGCCTGGCCTTGCTCCAGCAACGTGTGCAGGCGCGCCACCTGGGCCCGGACCTGGGCCTCCTGCTGGTCCTCGCGATTCAGGGCCGCCCGTGCCATCGAGACGGCACCGGCCGTCTCCGCAACGCGGCCTCGGGCGGCGTCAAGCGTCGCGGCGGCCGCCGCCCGCTCCTCCTGGAGGACCGCCCGGCGGCGGGAGACGTCCTCATGGGCGGTGACGGCATCGGCTCGACCGGCCCGGAGGATCGCCAGGCTACTCTGGGCCTCACGGATCTGCGCCTGCACCTCGAGGGGCGCATCGCGGAAGGCCCCCGCCCGATAAGAGGCGGCCGTGATCACTTCACCCGCGCGCGTGACCGCGCGGTAGGAGGGGTGCCGCAACACGAGATTCCGTCCCTCAGCCGCGTTCGGCACGAGGACGGTGCGATCGAGCACATGCCGGATCAGCCCCTCGATATACGCCGGCGCGGCGATCAGCGTCGCCACACCCACCAGCCCGCTCGACTCCGGCGTGGCACGTGGGTTGTCCGGATCGTAGACGATGGTCTCGCGCGGGCTCCCCGGTCGCGCCAGGAGGGCGAAGGCGCGCTCCGCAGCCGCGCGGTCAGCCGGGACCCAGGCGTGGAGCCAGCCCTCGAGGGCCGCCTCGATCGCCGGTCGATCCGCTTCGGCGACCTCGATCAGCTCGAGCAACTGGTGAAACTGCCCATCGTCGCCAAGCCTGCTCTGCGGGAGACCGCCGTCACGGAGCCGCTCGAGGGCTCCAACCTCAGCCTCGAGGGTCGCCACGCGCCCGGTCAGCTCCGCCAGGCGTTCCTCGCATTGGACGAGTTCCCCCGACGCGCTTCGAAGCTGTTCCTCGACCGCGCCCGCGGCCGACAGCGCGACCCGCAGCGTGTCCTCTGCCTCGGTGGCACGTAGCTCGCAACGCGATACCTCCTCGACCGCCGTCGCCTGTCTCAACGACCACGACTCGAGGTGCGCGTCGGCCTGCTCCCGCTGCTCGGAGAGGAACTGTACCCGCCCTTCCACCTGCCGCAGTTCGGCATCGGTCGCCACGGTGTCGCGGTGCAGATCCTGACGTTGCTGCAACAGGGCCGCCCGATCCTGTTCCAGGCCATCGAGGATCTCCCGAGCCTCGCGCTCCTCGGCAACGGCGGCTTCGACCCTGGCCTCGAGCTCACGGCGCTCCGCGTCTGTGTGCGCCGCGGCCTGGTCCAGCTCCTCGACAACCCGGACGCCGGCCTGGGCCGTCGCCGCCAACCGGACCATTTCCTGCTCTGCGGCTGCCAGCGCTTGCGTGGCCGCGGCGGCTCGCTCCTCGGCGATGTGAGCCTGGTGCTCGCGCTCGGCCAGCTGCAGGCGGAGCGTGGCCACGGCTTCCTGATGCTTCCAGCGAGCCTCCCGGGCATCCTGCAACGAGGCCCGCTGCTCGGCGTACCGGGGTGCGAATTCGTCGAGCGCCTGGGCGGCGATCGTGCGCTTTTGGTCCGCCGCTTGACGGCGGTTGTGGGCGCGACGGAGCAGAACCATCGCCTTGCGCCACGCGTCCTTGGCCAGGCTGCCCTGCAGGATCTTCAACTGGTCGGCGACCCGCTGGTACTCCTCGGCCGCCCGGGCTTGCCCCTCGAGCTCGAGCGCCCGCGGGCTCAGCTCCTCGAGGATGTCCCGCGCGCGACGCATGTCGCGGTCTGCCTCGGCTAGCCGGTTGAGGGCTTCCTGGCGCTGGTCGCGCAGCCGGCGGACGCCGGCGGCCTCCTCGATCAACGCTCGTCGCAGCTCCGGCGCGGCCTGGATGACGTAATCGATGTCGTTTTGTGCCGTTACCGCGTAGCCGTCCTGGCGGAGCCCGGTGCTGGAGAGCAGCAGGTCAATATCTTTTAAGCGCGCCCGCGTGCCGTTGATCAGGTATTCGCTCTCGCCCGAGCGGAAGAGGCGGCGGGCAACCTCGATCTCGGTGAACTCGACGTTCAACCGCTGATCGGCGTTGTCGATGATCAAGCTGACCTCGGCCATGCCCACCGCGGATTTACCGGGGCCCCCGGCGTAGATGACGTCTTCCATGCGCTGCCCGCGGAGCCCGCGGGCGTTCCGCTCGCCGAGGGCCCAGCGAATCGCATCGACCAGGTTCGACTTCCCGCTCCCGTTCGGCCCGACGATCGCCGTGATGCCCCGACTAAAGGGAAGGTCGGTGCGACGCGCGAAGGTCTTGAACCCCTGGATGCGCAGTGACTTCAAATGCACGGGCTAAGCGGCGATGCCCATGGCTGGGCCTTCGCGCCCTGCAGAGACGTAAGCATGGACCGCGGCGCGGGTCACGCGAGTATTAGACCACGCCCTTGGCCGCCGGGGCAATCGTAAAAATTCGCTACCGCTTCGACTCATGCGCGGCGACGGCTTCGAGGACTTCGTCGGCTTGCGGCAGTTTATCGAGCGCCCCGAGCGCCGACAGCGCCTCCCGAGCCGCCATCTGCTCCGCGGCGCGCTTGGTCCGGCCCTCACCAAGCCCCTTGACATCGGTCCCGAAGGTGACCTCCGCGGTGTACTCCCGCCGGTGGCCAGGGCCCGCCGCCGCCACGATCTCGTATTGCGGTGTCGTGAGGAAACGTTCCTGGGTGACCTCCTGCAGGCGCCCCTTGTAGTTGTCGTCCGGCCAGGCCTGGACGTCGATCAGGCTGCGACTGAACAGCTTGTACGCGGCCCGGTAGCCCTGGTCGAGGAAGATCGCACCGATGACCGCCTCGAAGGTGTTGGCCAGGATCGACTGCAGCGACCGCGCGCCGGTCTTGTGCGCGCCCTTCCCGAGCAGGAGGTAATCGCCGAGGCTGAGCCGCGATGCCAGGCGGGCCAGGCTCTTGGTGTTGACCACGGAGGCCCGCAACCGCGTCAGCTCGCCTTCATCCGACGTGGCATACGTGTGGTACAGGTGCTCGGCGGCGATCAATTCGAGCACGGCGTCGCCCAGGTACTCGAGACGCTCGTTGTCCGCGTCGCCCCGTTCCGGATGCTCGTTGTTGTAGGAGCGGTGCGTCACCGCCTGCCGGAGCAAGGCAGGATCGTGGAAGCGAACGCGAAGCGTCCGCTGCAACTTCTGTAAGGGGTCGTCGGTCGGCGTGGGCTCTAGTTCAGGTGGTGATTCCGAGCTTTTCTTGAACGTAGTCCCACGCGGCACCGACGGTCTGGATCTTTTCAGCGTCCTCGTCAGGTATCTCCATCCCGTATTCTTCCTCGAACGCCATGATCAGCTCGACCAGGTCGAGGGAATCGGCATTTAGGTCGTCGACGAATGAGGCGTCGGGCGTGATCTGCTCAGTCTCAACCCCGAGCTGTTCAGCAATGATGCCCTTGAACTTATCGTAACTGGCCCCGTCCATCCCCGGGACGATTGTACAACCGCCCGACCCCATCAAGCTGCACAGCTTTCGCACGGCCGATCAGCCTGCGCCAGGGCAAATTACCTAGGCGATCGGACTAGATCGGTAGGCCGCCATCGATGCCGAGGACCTGGCCCGTGATGTAAGAAGCCTCGGGCGAGGCCAGAAAGACGATCGCTGGGGCGACGTCCTGCGGAACTCCGATCCGTGGGATGGCGGCCGCCTGGCGAGCCCGCTCGAGCAGCTCGGCCGGTAATCCACTGGTCAGATCGGTGGTAATAAAGCCCGGGGCCACGGCATTGACGGTGATGTTCCGGGAGCCGACCTCCTTGGCAAGCGATTTGGTCAGGCCGATGAGCCCGGCCTTGGAGGCGCTGTAGTTCGCCTGGCCCGCGTTTCCGGCGACGCCGGCAAGCGACGAGACATTGACGATCCGGCCGTAGCGCTGCTTGAGCATGGGCTTGAGCGCCGCCTTGGAACATAGGAAGGCCGCCTTCAGGTTCGTCTGCAGCACGATGTCCCAGTCGGCCTCGCTCATCCGCATCACCAGCGTGTCGCGCGTGAGCCCGGCGTTGTTGACCAGGATGTCGAGGCGTCCCCAGCGCTTGACGACCGCCTCGACGGCCAGAGCTGGCGCCGAGCTTTCAGCGAAGTCTGCTTGCATGGCCATGGCCTCACCGCCGGCCTTGGAGATCTCTTCGACGAAGGCATCCGCCTCCGGCTTCCGGCTCCGGTAGGTGATCGCGACCTTGACGCCGACCTGAGCGAAGCGCTCGGCGGTCGCGCGGCCGATCCCGCGGCTGCCGCCGGTGACCAGCGCGACCTGCTCGCGGAACGTCTCAGCCGGCATTGGCGGTCCGAATGTATGCGTCGAGCGAAGTCATGTCCTCGATATTGTGAACCACCGCACCCGGCAGGATCTTTTTCACCAGCCCGGTGAGCGTTTTCCCGGGACCGATCTCGACGAAGCGGTCGACGCCGAGCGATTGAAGCCGGCGGACCGTATCGGTCCAGCGTACCGGCCCGGTCAGCTGCCCGACCATCAACGGCCGCACCTCCTCGGGTTCCTGATGCTCCTGCGCGTCGGCATTGAAGACCTGCGGCCGGTCAAGGCGCCTCAGGGGGACGCGTTCCCATGCCGTCCTGAAGGTCTCGGCAGCCCTGGCCATCAACGGCGAATGGAAAGCTCCGCTCACCTGTAGCCGGATGACCCGCTTCGCGCCGGCCTTCTGCAGGCGCGGGCTGATGCGGTCGAGTCCAGCGTCGGTCCCCGAAATCACGACCTGGCCCGGTGCATTGAAATTGGCGGCAACCACGTCGTCGGTCTCGCCGCAGATGCGGACCACCGACTCGTCATCGAGGCCAAGGACGGCGGCCATCCCGGTGCCGCCCGTCGCCGAGGCGGCCATGGCGCGGCCCCGAGCCTGTACCGCCGCCAGTGCATCGAGTGGGGTCAACGCGTTGGCCGCTACGAGCCCGGCGAACTCCCCCATGCTGTGTCCGGCGACGGCGGTCGCCCTCGCGCCCCGCTTCTGAAGTAACTCCAGTAAGGCGAGGCTATGAAAGAGGATGGCGGGCTGCGCCTGATCGGTCGCCTGCAGCGCCGGGGCGGGCCCCTCCAGCATCAACCGGCGGAGCGGGATGGCGAGGCGCTCTTCAGCCGCTTTTAGAAAGGCGGCTGATTCCGAACCCGGCTCGAGCAGGTCTCGACCCATGCCGACGAATTGGGCGCCCTGGCCGGGAAAGAGGAAGGCGTCGGACAGGTGGAACTAGTCCGTCTTGATGACTTCGCGCCCGTCGTAGTAGCCGCAGTTCTTACAGATCGTGTGCGGCCGCTTGGGCTGGTGACACTGCGAGCAGTCGACGAGCTGGATCCGCTTCAGCGCCAGGTTGGCGCGGCGCTCACCCTGGCGGGCGTGCGCGTATCGTGTCTTTGGGAGTGCCATGTGCAGGCATTATAAGGTGGCGCCCCCCGATCGGTTCCGCTGGCTCGACAGCTCGACCTCCTTGACGGGTTGGATGCGCAACGCCTCGACGCCCTTCTTGACCGTGGCGACAGTCCGCAGCAGCTGAGCCTCGAGCGACTGCATCACGTCCGAGGCATAACGGTCGGCCGCCTTTTTGACCTCGTCGGCTCGGGCTGAGGCGTCCCGCAAGACGGTCTCCGCCTGCTTCTCCGCGCGCTTGATCAGCTCCTGCTGGCCCATCATTGTCTGGGCTCGCTCACTCGCCTTGGTGATGGTCCGGGCCGCTTCCGCCTGGGCCTCGGACAGGAGCCGCTGCTGCTCCTGGAGCGTCCAGCGGGCCTGCTTGATCTCATCGGGCAGGCTGAGGCGTAGCTCGTCGATGCAGGCCAGGACCTCTTCCTGATCGATGACGACGGTCCGGGTCAATGGAATCTGACGGCTGTGGGCGATCAGATATTCGAGACGGTCGACCGCTTCATGGATGTTCATTGAGGTGCTCCCTTGATCTAAGGCGTTGCTGGAGTGGTTCGACGACGCTGGGTGGGACGAATTCTGCGATGTCGCCGCCGAAAGCGGCGAGTTCCTTGATCAGGCTCGAGCTGAGAAACAGATTACGCAGGCTGGTGGGAATGAAGACGGTCGTTACGTCCGGCTCGAGCCGGCGGTTCATCAACGCCATCTGGAACTCACTCTCGAAGTCTGACACGGCTCGGAGGCCGCGCACGATCACGCGGGCACCGACCTGCCGGGCAAAGTCGATGGTGAGGCCATTGAAGGTGTTGACGTCGACGCGCGGCATCTCGCCGAGGCTGGCTCGGATCATCGCCACGCGTTCTTCGGTGCTGAAGAGCGGTTTCTTGCTCGGATTCTCGATCACCGCAATCACGACCTGGTCGAAGATCCCGGCGGCTCGGTGGAGGATATCCAGGTGGCCGTGCGTCAACGGATCGAAGCTGCCCGGGTAGACGGCGGTCGTCATGCGAACCGCAGAAAGGTGAGCCGGGTGGCCCCGTAGTCCCGATCGCGCAGCACCGTCAGATGGGTCAGCGGCGGCAGCGCCTGAGCCCGGTGATGCTCGACGACGACGAGGGCATCCGGCCGCAGGCGAGCCCGATCAAGGGTCTGGAGCGTGTCGCTCATCGCGGCAGCGTCCTGGTACGGGGGGTCCAACAAGAGAAGGTTGTAGGTGGAGAGGTCGTCCTCATGCGTCCGTAGCCAGTGAACGGCCTCGGCGCACGCCACGTCGCCTTGCTGGGCGAAGCCGGTGAGAGCCAAATTCTCGGCCACGATCGTAGCACAGGTTCGATCACGCTCCACAAATGTCGCCAACGCGGCGCCCCGAGAGAGCGCCTCGAGCCCTAGGGTTCCTGCCCCGGCGAAGAGATCGAGGACGCGCGCACCGCGTATGCTGTCGCCGATGATGTTGTACAGGGCTTCGCGAACCATCGAGGTCGTCGGGCGCGTCGATCGCCCAGGCGGGGTCTTGAGGCTGCGACCGCGATGAACGCCTGCGGTGATTTTTGTTGCGGGGCCGGACACCTGCTGAGTAAAGCACGCAAAGGACCACCGGCATAGTCGTCATTGAAGCCCTCCTCGGCGTGCTCCTGGTGCTGATGCTCCCGATCGTCGCCGGTATGGCGGTCGGCTGGGCGCTGAGCCAGTTGCGCCCGTTGCCCCCCGTCGCCCCTGCTCCGGCGCCAGAGCCACCGCCGGTCAGTCCAGGGCGAACACCCGACGATAAGCCGAAAGCTGGTGACGGAGGGCAGGCTCGCTCTCGAGGGACGGGTCACGGTCCAAGAGGCGGACGGCCTCGCTCTGGGCGTCGCTGATCAAGATGGCGTCGAGCAGATTCGCCATCTTGAAGTCCTTGCCGTGTTGCCGGTAGCCATGCAGCTCCCCCATCCCGCGTAACCGGAGGTCGATCTCGGCCAGGTCGAACCCGCTCTGGGTGGCCACCACGGCATTCAACCGTTCCTGCGTCGCCTGGTCGTCGGCGTCGGAAAACAGCAGGCAGTAGGACTCGTGCGCGCCGCGACCGACCCGACCACGGAACTGGTGGAGTTGCGCCAGGCCGAACCGCTCCGCGCCCTCGATCATCATGACCGTCGCGTTCGGGATGTCGATGCCGACCTCCACCACGGAGGTCGAGACCAGGATGGCGACCTCCCCACGCTGGAAGCGGCCCATGATGGCTTCCTTCTCCCCCGCTTTCAGGCGCCCATGCAGGAGCGCGATGCGCGGGGCCAGGTCCGGAAAGACCTCCTGCTGCAGCTTCTCGGCCTCGGCGGTCGCCGATCGGACCCCGAGCTTATCCGACTCCTGGATCAGTGGACAGATGACAAACACCTGTCGACCGGCCGTCACCTGCTCTCGAATGAAGGCGTAAGCGCGCTCCCGGCCGGCGGGCGGGACAAGGCGCGTGATCACCGGCCGACGACCCGGCGGCATCTCATTGAGGACCGAGATGTCCAGATCGCCAAATAACGTGAGGCCCAGCGTTCGGGGAATCGGGGTGGCGGTCATCGAGAGGAAATGCGGACGGTGCTCGGTTTCTTTTCGGAGCGCCAGGCGCTGACCCACGCCGAAGCGGTGCTGCTCGTCGACCACGACGAGGGCGAGCTGGGTGAACTTGACCTCTTCCTGGATGAGCGCGTGCGTGCCAATTACGACTGGCAGCGTCCCCTCGACCAGCGACGCCAGCATCGGTTTCCTGGCCGCTTGCGGCGTACTCCCGAGCAACAGGCCGACGCCGACCCCAAAGGGGCGGAGCAGCGAGTCGATCACCTCCGCGTGCTGGCGCGCAAGCAATTCCGTGGGGGCGAGCAGGACCGATTGGAGGCCGGCGCGGGCGGCGTGATGGATCGCCATCGCCGCGACGACGGTCTTGCCGGAGCCGACGTCGCCCTCCAGTAACCGGTTCATCGGATGCGGCTGCCCGAGGTCCTTCAGAATCTGCCAGGCGGCCACCCGTTGCGCCTTGGTCAACTGAAACGGCAGAGCGGCAACGAAGCCACGGGCCGTGGCCTCGTCGAAGGGGACGCGGTGCGCCGTATGCGCGGTCCGCGCCCGTTTCGCCTCCTGCGCCGCGACTTCGAGGAGAAACATCTCTTCAAACGCGAGCCGGTGCTTCGCGGATTCCAGGGCTTGCGACGACTCTGGGAAATGCACCTGTCGCACAGCCACCGATCGGACCGGAAGGCTGCGCCTGGATACAAGCTCCGTCGGAAGAAACTCGTCGAACTGGCTCGCGAGCGGAAGAACCGTCTGAACTTTCGGCCGTAACCAGCGCGAGGTCAATTTTTCCGTTTCGTGGTAGATCGGCACGAGCCGCGCTGCGTGATGGGGATCGGTGGACACCTGCTCATATTCCGGGTTCTTGATCACCGGGCCGCCGTCGAACTGGACTTCGCCGGCGGCGAACACCTCGTCGTCAACATGCAACTGCTTGGCGACCCATGGTTGGTTGAACCACAGAAGCCGTAGGCGGCCAGAGTCATCGGACACGATTGCCTCTGTCAGCGTCATCCGTCGGTAGCGGACTGGCCGGACGCCGACTCCGATGATGCGTCCGCGAACGGTCGTCTTGGTCCCCGGCGTTACCGACTCGATCGGGGTCACTTGCGTGAAGTCTTCGTATTTCCAGGGGAAGAAGAGCAGCAGATCGCGGATGGTGCGCACGCCAAGCTTCTCGAGCCGTCCCTTGTAGATATCGCTGATCCCTCCGATGGAGGTCACCGGATCGTCCAGGGACCGGGGACTTACGGTCAAGCGGTCAGATACGTGATTCCGAGTACGCCGGGCCCCGTGTGGGTTGCCAGCACGGGGCCGATCTCCGTCACCGTGATAAACACATCCGGATAGTCCGGCGCGATTCGAGCCCGCAGATGTTCTGCTTCGGCCTCCGCCGCCCCGTGCAAGACCGCGATCTGGGTGACGCGACCATCCCGCTTCAGCATCTCGACCAGCTTGTCGAGCATCTGCGGGCGACCCCGCGCACGACCGAGGGGAACCACCTCCCCATCCTTCAGCGTGATCAACGGCTTGAAATTCAACAGGGAGCCCACCAGGGCGCGCGCCTTGCCGATGCGGCCGCCGCGCTCGAGATAGGTGAGCGTATCGATGGCGCAGAGAATCCGGGCCTTCGGGACGAGACCCCGCACCGCGTCAGCGACCTTTCCGCGGTCGGCGCCGTCCTTCGCCAGCCTGGCGCTCTCGAGGGCAAGAAATCCAAGCGCCATCGAGGCACTCTGCGAGTCGATGACCTCGATTCGGTCGGGCGCCACCGCCTGCGCGGCCATCAGTGCCGCATTGTAGGTGCCCGACACCTTGCTAGAGAGCATGACGGCGACGACGTCATCACCGGCGCCAGTCAGCGAGCGGAACACTTCCTCGAAGACGCCGACGGACGGCTGCGAGGTTCGGGGCAACTGGCTGGCCGCCTGGAGCTTTCGAAAGAACTCGGCCCCACTGAGGTCGACGCGGTCGCGGAAGACCTCGTCGCCAAAGTGAACGTTGAGCGGGACCACCGTGATTCCGGCGGCGCGCTGCTCCTCTGGCGAGAGGTCGGCGGTGGAATCCGTCACGATCCGCACCACGCAGGGAAGTATAGGCGAGCCCTGACGAAGCGCTCACAGGCGCGCAACGGCCGTGTTCCGTAAGGTTTCCCAACTGTCGAAACTGCTACACCTGTAAATGCCGTGCTTGCCCGAACTGTCATTGCCCCCGTTCCGGTCCGGCAGGGAACGATCCTCACCGCCTTTCTCGGGTTTCAACTGCTTGATGCCCTGACCACCCACCTCGGACTGCAAGGGCAACACCGCGAACTCAATCTGATCATGGGTCCGGTGATCGCCTTCCACGGCGAACTGGCCGGTTACGCCGTCAAGGGTCTCGCCGTCGCCGTCCTGCTAGCGATCCTGATGCTCCTCCAGCACCGCAAACCGCACGTCTGGCATGCGTACCACGTGGCCGCCTGGGTTAGCGCGACCGCCGTGGTGGCGAACCTGATTCAGCTGCTCTAGGGCCGGCTACTCGACCGCGACGATGTACGGATACAGCGCCTGGTCCCCCGACTGCAGTTCAACCGCAGCCTTGGGAAAGCGTTTCGCGATCGACGCGCGAACCCCTTCGCGCTCACCTTCCGGGGCATCCAGGCCGGCATAGACCGTGACCGTTCGGACCGGGTCCACCGGGATCCGGGCCAGCACCGAGTCGAGAGCCGATTGGGCCGACTGGCTGCTGGCCACGATGCGGTCATTGAGCAAGCCGATGACGTCACCTTCGGCGATCGCCAGCCCCTCCACCGTCGTGGCTCGCACGGCGCGCGTCACCTCGACCGTCCTGACCTCATTGAGGGCATGGGTCATGGCATTGGCATTCTGTTCGAGATCGGCACTGAAGTCGAAGGCAAAGAGGGCGGCGATCCCCTGCGGCAGGCTGCGGGAGGGCACCACCCGGACGCGCTTCTTGGTCAGCTGGGGGACCTGTTGGGCCGCCATGATGATGTTGCCGTTATTGGGGAGCAGGAGCACGTCGGAGGAGGGAACCGACTCGACCGCGGCCAGCAGGTCTTCTGTGGAGGGATTCATCGTCGGACCGCCACTGACGACCGAATCGACGCCCAAACTTTCGAGGATGCGGCGAAAGCCGTCGCCGCTGGCGACGCCCACGACGGCGAGGTGCTTCTGGCTGGAGGGCCGCCTGGCGACATCTCCCTGCAGGCGGTGGTGCTGCGCCGACATATCGTCGACCTTCAGCCGGGAAAGCTTGCCGACGCCGCTGGCGAAGCCGATGATGTCGGCCGGCTCATGCGTATGGACGTGGACCTTGATCGCCGAGTCGTCCCCCACCACGAGCGCGGACTGCCCGCGACGCTGGATCTCCTCGCGCACGGCCTCCACGGGCAGGCCTTCGCCGTTGATGATGAATTCGGTGCAATAGCCCCACCCGGCTTCCGGCGCGGCCACCTCCCGGGGCCGAGCCCGCTGCGTGGCCGGCTTTTCGAAGCCCGCCAGCGACTCGCCACGCATTCGTTTGAGAAACCCTTCGAGGATGAGCTGCAGGCCGTAGCCGCCGGAATCCACCACGCCGGCCTGCTTGAGCACTGGCAGCTGGTCAGGTGTCCGCTCGACCGCCGCCGCCGCAGCCTCACACGTCGCGCGCACCACCTCGGTCAGGTCGGAGGTTTCCACGGCCATGGCGGCGCCACCGGCGGCAGCTTCGCGCGCGACTGTCAGCATCGTTCCCTCGGTCGGCTTGATCACCGCCCGGTAGGCGACCGCGGCCCCTTCGGTAAAGGCTGCCGCCAGACCCTCGGCGTCGACCGCCCCCTGCTGGCCGACGCCGGTCGCGAAGCCTCGGAAGATCTGCGACAGGATCACGCCCGAGTTCCCACGGGCCCCCATCAGCGCGCCGTGGGCGGCGCGGCGCGCCATCACCGACAGGTCCGCGTTGTCGAGCGAGCGAATATCCTCCACCGCCGACTGCAGGGTCAGCAGCATGTTGGTGCCGGTGTCGCCATCGGGAACCGGGAAGACGTTGAGGGCGTCGACCTCATCGCGGTTCAGCGTCAGCCAGGCGAGCGAGCCCAGCAGCGCTTCTTTAAAGAGGTTGCCGTCGCACTCGGTCAACGGCGTGGTCGTCGCGCCGGCCCGGCTCGACGTGTCAGCGGCCGCCGCTGACGTGGATTCCCTGGACGTTGACGTTGACCTCGACGACGGGCAGCCCGAGGGTCCGCTCGACGGAGTAGCGAACCGCATTGCCCAGGTTATGGGCGACTTCCGAGACGCGGGTGCCGAACTCCACGATCACATAGAGCGAGACCGCGATCCCGTCCTCGCGAACCTCGACTTCCACGCCGCGATGGATGTTGTCCCGATGCAACCGCTCGGCGAGCCCGTCGCGCAGGCCCTGGGCTGCCATGGCCACCACCCCGTAGCAGCCGGCGGCCGCGTGCCCCGCGATGGTGGCGACCACGTGTGGGGACACCTCGATCCGCCCGAGGTCCCTGGCCTGGATCAGCGTCCTGGGCGGCTTCCCGGTCCGGTGCGGGGTGGCCTTCGTTTTTGCATCCATCGTGGTGAGGGCTTGCGGGATTCCCGCGTGTCGTGTGCTAGTATCTGACGCTGAATTCGCCTCCATCATACGGGATACCCCGGGAGGTAGAAAACAGTCCAAATACCATGGCACAACGCTGCGACATCTGCGCCAAAGGGCCCCAATACGGCCACAACGTGAGTCACTCGAAGGTGCGCACGAAGCGTCGCTTCATGCCCAACCTCCATAAGGCTCGGGTGATGATCAACGGACGCCTGCAGACCGCCATGGTTTGCACCCGCTGCATTCGGACCCTGGCCAAGTCCGCCTAACGGACGTCGGCGGGCCCGATCGCCCCAACCTGGCCCCGAGGCGACACCCAGAGCAGGACCGAGCTCCCCAGCTTGAGCGACCGGCCGGCCGCCGCCAACTCTGAGTCGGAAAGGGCCAGGTAATAGGCCGTCGGCGGGCTGGCCAGCCGGATGGTGCGACCCTCGACGCGACTCACCACGCCGGTGACCGGCCTTGGCAGGCCGGCATAGGTCGCGACGGTGATCAGCGTGGTCCAGGTGCCGAGCACGGTGCCGGCGAAGGCGACGATCCCGAGCAGGATCGCGCCACGGGCGGCGCCCGTGAAGAGCAGGGCGTAGATCAGCCAGGGAAGGAAGCCGCCGATCAGCAGCAGGCTGACCTGGACCTGGCCCCACAGATTGGCGGCGTAGGCTCGCTCCAGTGGGTCGGCAAGGTCCGCGCCCGCCGGCGCGAAGGACGGAAGGTGCACGGCCCCGACCATCAGGAGTCCACTCGCGGCAAGCGTCGCGACGATCGGGATCGGGCGCACCTGCCGGCTGAAGCGCCGCGTCAGTGTCCGGGTCAGGGCAGTTGCAGGAACGGCCACGAGCGTGTAACTTGACTCGCCGCCGAATATCACGCGAAGATCGCCACCTCAAGGAGGCCCACGATGCAACAACCGCCGCAGCTGCTACCAACCAGGCTCGAGGATGGGACGGCGCCGGGCGTCCGCTACCGGATCGACGGCGAACTGGTCCCCGTCCTGCACACCTGGCTCGACGGCTCGGTCCCGGTCTACTTCGAACATCACGTCGTGCTCTGGAAGGACCCGCAGCTCAATATCGGCATCCGGGCGATGAAGGGCGCCTTCAAACGGATGGTGGCCGGGATGCCGATCTTCCTGACGCAGGCCCAGGGACCCGGCGAGGTCGCCTTCTCGCGCGACGGCGCCGGCCACCTGTTCCCTCTCCACTTGACCCCCGGCCAGGCGGTGCTGGTCCGCGAGCACCAGTTCCTGGCGGCGACCGGTAACCTCGACTACACCTTCAACCGCGTCAAGGGCGTCACGAACATGATGTTCGCCTCCACCGGATTCTTTGTCGATCGCTTCAGCGCCACCCACCAGGAAGGCGTGCTCTGGCTGCACGGGTACGGGAACGTCTTCGAGAAGGTGCTGGCGTCGGGCGAACAGATCGACATCGAGCCAGGCGGCTGGGTCTACCGCGACGAGAGCGTCCGGATGGAGGTCCAGATGTTCGGGCTGAAGACGGGGATCTTCGGCGGGGGTGGCAACATGATCTGGAACCGCTTCACCGGCCCGGGACGGGTCGGGATCCAGTCGATGTACCTGCACCTGCCGACGAGCGAGTAGGTCGGGCCGGCAGCGCTACCGCAATTCGGCGATGGCGGCCTTCTTGCCCTGGGGATGGCTGTAGACGAAGTTGCCCGCGACCAGGACGGTCGCGCCTTGCGCGGCGGATTGCCGGCCCGTTTCCGCGGTCACGCCACCGTCGATTTCGATGTCCAGTGTGGGGTTGAGCCGATCCCGCAGCTGGCGCGCGGCCTTGATCCGCTCGAGACTCCCGTCGATGAAGCTCTGCCCGCCCCACCCCGGGTTGACGCACATCATGACCAGCAGGTCCGCATCCTTCAGCACGGGTTCGACGAGCGCCAGGGGGCTCCCCGGATTCAGGCAGACGCCGGGACGCATGCCTGCCTTGCGGATCGTGTCCAGAACCCGGTGGATATGGCGGGTGGCCTCGACATGCACCGAAAGCGTGGTCGCGCCGGCGTCGCGGAAGGCGTCGATGCTGCGCTCGGGATTCTCGATCATCAGGTGGACGTCAAAAGGCAGCTTGACGTAGCGACGGCAATGCTTCACGAGCGTCGCGCCGAAGGTGATCGGCGGGACGAAGTGGCCATCCATGACATCGATGTGGATCCAGTCCGCCCCCGCCTCTTCGAGCGCGACCATCTCGTCTCCAAGACGGCTGAAATCGGCCGACAGGATCGAGGGCGCGACCAGCACCGCTAGCTGACGGTGGGAATCGTGATCGTCACCGGAGCGTCGAAGTCGTGGTAGCCGATCACCATGTGGGCGACCGCATGAATCGTTGATCCGGCCGGGACCTTCGCCCCGCTGGGCGACCCGGCCCCGAGCGTGCCCATCAGCTGGCCGAGATCGAGATGGTAATCCGCGTCGGTGACGAGCCGACGGACCAGATGGTCATCCTTCCCGAACCAGACCTCGATGGTCATCGTGCCGTTGTCGAGCACCTGCTTGAGAGCCGCCTGAGCCTGCGCGGTTTTGGCGGCGGAGCCGGCGTTGAGGCTTGCCTCCAGCTTGGCCTTATCCGGGATGAGCTGGTAATGATGCACGGCCGTTCCGTCGAGCGTGGTGTCGCCGAGATCCTTGATCGACTTCACATTGCTCAGCAGCTGCGCATACGACAGTGGGTCCGGCTGGTTCAGCTGGCCCGCGATCCCGGCGGGCACCGCCGACGCCGTCCATTTGCCCGTCAGCGGGTTCTTCACGTAGGCGGTGCCGGCGACGCTGATCACCTCGCTCCCAACCGAGACGCCGCCGAGCTTGGCGTTGATGGTGGCGTGGTAGCGGTCAGGGAATTGCGCTTCGCCGTTGCCGGTCAGGTTCAGGGCGAAGGAGCCGGCCGTGGTCCCGCTCTGCGCGAACAACGATGCCAGCTGCGGCGGGAAGGTAAGGGTGACGTTGCCCTGCAGATCGAACTTGGCCGAATGGAGCTTGCCCGCCCGGGTCGCGGCCGCGGCGAGCGCCTGCTGCGGTGTTTCCGCCTTGGTAAGGGGTGAGGCGCAGGCGGCCAGCAGGCCCGTCAACAGCAGGCCGGTGAGGAGACGTTTCACGCCGCTTCTGAGTATAGGGGCGTCTTAAAGCCGTTCCAGGCCGCGTTGTCAACGAGATTGCTACGAAGCGCCTAAGCCGCGGTGGCCGTCAGCCAGTCAGCCAATTCGCGCAGGCCGGTGATGGTGTGGGTCGGCACGATGCCGGGCACGGGCTTCGCCTCCGGGTGGCGCAGCCAGATCGCCGGAATGCCCACGCCCAGGGCGCCGGCGATGTCGGTGTCGAGCCGGTCCCCCACCATGCAGGTCTGGGTGAGCGGCACCCCGAGGCGGCGGGCCCCCTCGACGAAGATCGCGGCATCGGGCTTGGCCACGCCAAAGTCCCGCGACGTGACCAGGGAGTCGATCAGCGATCGCATGCCCGCCCGTTCGAGGACGTCGGAGAGCTCGCGGTCCCCGGACCCGACGGTGTTCGAGATGATGCCGATCCGGTACCGGGTCTTGAGGGCAGCCAGCACCTCGCAGGCGTTGGCCAGGGGCATGACGGCCATTTCCCACATGTGCTTGCCGGGCTCCTCCACGATCAGGGTGTTCCCAACGTCGAAGAACACCCCCCGGATGGCGGTGGCCGTCACGAGCCCGAGGGAACGGCCGTCAGCTGGCGCGCCCGGAGCTGGCCGCAGGCGGCATCGATGTCGAGGCCGCGGGTTGCCCGAATGGTGGTCGAAATGCCGGCGGCCTGCAGCACCGCGAGAAACGCCTGGGCGCGGGCCCGGGAGGGCGGCGCGAGGGGGCTGCCGTCGATCGGGTTCATCGGGATCAGGTTTACGTGACTGAGCGGATGGCGGACGATCGCCGCCAGCCGCTGCGCCTGCTCCCGGCTGTCATTGACCCCATTGAGGAGGACATACTCGTAACTGGTGCGCCGGCCGGTCCGCTCGGAGTGGGCTCGAGCCGCGCCAACGATAGCGGCGATCGGGTATTTGCGGTTGACGGGAATCATGCTGCTGCGCAGCTCGTCATCGGGAGCATGCAGCGAAATCGCCAGGTTGACCGGAATCCCCTCCCGGCTGAGTCGCTCGATCAGGGGGACCAGCCCGATCGTCGAGATCGTGACCCGCCGAGGGCTGAAGCGCAGGGTGTCCTCGCGGGCCCAGCGGCGGATCGCCGCCACCACCGCCGGGTAATTGTTCATCGGCTCCCCCATTCCCATAAAGACGACGTTGGTCAGGGCGCGGTCCGCTTCACGCAGGTCCCGGGATGCGGCGAGAAATTGATCGACGATCTCCGCTTCGGTCAGGTTGCGGTCGAACCCGGACTGGCCGGTGGCGCAGAAGCTGCACCCGATCGGGCAGCCGACCTGCGAGCTGACACAGATGGTGGTCCGCTGACGCGAACGCTCGGTCGCGTCGTAGTGCATCACGACAGTCTCGATCGTCCGGCCGTCCACCAGCTTGAAGAGGTGCTTCACCGTCTGGCCGCCATCCGCCTCACGCCGTAGGTGCGGTTGGACGGTGCTGAAGGTGTAGCTGGCCTCGAAATGGCGACGGGCCTCGGGCGACAGCGTCCGCATGGCCGCAAAGGATGGGGCCAGCGACTGCCAGAACCACTGGGTGGCCTGCGTGGCGCGATAGGCGGGCTCGCCCGCGGCCGCCAACCCGGCGCGTAGTTCAGCCGGGTCGGTCGTCGCGAACGCCGGCGCCTCAGTCGTTGCGACGGCTGCCCAGGACCAGCGAGGCGTAATAGAGCAGCGTCAGGAGGGCGCCGAAGAGCGCAACCCAGTAGGTAAAGGCGGCGGCCCGAAGCATCCGACGAGCGCCGTCCTGCTCCTCCGGCATGATCACCCCGTTGTCGGCCAGCAGCCGCAGCGCCCGATGGCTGGCGTTGAGCTCGACCGGGGTGGTCATCAGCTGGAAGACGACCACGGCAGCGAAGAGCAGGAGGCCGGCGAGGGCGATGTAGAACCCGAAGCCGCTGCCGGTGAACGCCGAGAGCAGCAGCCCGGCAATGACGATCATCGGTCCCGCCTGGGAGCCGAGGTTGGCGGCTGGGACCAGGCCGGAGCGCCAGCGCAGGGCAAAGTAGCCCTGCTGATCCTGCTGGGCATGGCCGATCTCATGCGCGGCCACCGCCTCGGCCGCCACCGAACGACCCTCCGCGACCGCGCGGGAGAGGTTCAGGGTGCGGGTCCGGGGATCGTAGTTGTCGTTCAACTCCCCGTCGATCACCTGGATGGTGACGTCAGTCAACCCGGTGTTGGCCAGGATCCGTTGCGCCACCTCGACCCCCGACAGGCCGCTGCCATTACGGACCTGGGCGTACTGCTGATAGGTGCGCTTCACCCAGCTCGAGGCGATAAAGCTCAAGGCCATGATCGGCAAGGCGACGAAGAGCAGGTAGTAGGGGCTAAAAAACACGGCTTCCTCTATCCGATTGTACCCAGCCAGAATCCGCCGAAGCGTGATCCGATCGTTGATGGGTTTCTGCCGAGCCGTGGCCCGGTCGTCACTCTGCGTGAAAGGTTTACCACTCCAAGGCCCGTTTCATCACTATCGAGGCCATGCCTCGGTCAAGATCAACATGGAAGACCTACATCTGACGATGTCGGACGTGTTCACCCTCTTCGGCCGACACGCCGAAGACACCCGCTGGGTTGCGTCGGCCGATTCGCAAGAATACCTGGCCGTCGTGCTTTATCTCGTACAGCGGAACAACGGCCGCTAACTGGCGCGAACCGCATAAGCATGATACGCTAGATATCACGTTAGCCGCCACCCTAGCACCGAGAATATCTGTGAGGTTATACGTACTATGAGTGTCATCTTGATTGGAACCAACCGCGATGTCTGAAAAGCTCACCCTGACGGAACTGTTTGCCCTCTTCGGCCGGACGACCGATGAGACCCGCTGGGTCGGGTCCGCCGACTCCGAGGAATACCTGGCGGTGGTGACCTACCTGGTCCAGCGCTCCTCGGCCCACTCCTGAGGAGCGTTTCCGAGCGGCCGCTAAAGGCTGGTGACAAACCGGCCACGATTGCGCCACGACCCGTCTGGAATGGTCCCCGTCGGTCGTTGTACCCCCATACTCGAAATGCGGAAGCACCGGCTCCCGCCAAAAGAGCAAAAAGCAATGATCACCATACTGGCGGCAAGGATTCGGAGCCTCTTTGGCTGGACCGAGAGCGAGAACGGTCAAGCCCTGGTGGAGTACTCCCTCATCATGTGCCTGGTCGTCGTCGTCATCCTGGTCACCTTGATCGTCCTCGGCAACCAGGTGCGGAACACCTACTGCAACATTCAGGGCGCCGTCGTCAGCGCCTGACCTCACCGGCCACCCTGGTGGCGGGGTTCCCGAGCACCATGGCCCCGGGCGGAACGTCCGAGGCCACCACGGAAGCCCAGCGGACCACCGCCCCCTCCCCGATCGACACGCCCTTGAGCACGGTCGCTTTCCCCTCGACCAGGGCCTGACGACCGACCCGAATCGGCCGCCGGGCGGCCCGCTCGCCCGTCTGTCGTCGTGACGGTCCCAGCGCATGGAAGTCCGTATCGACCAGCAAACAGGGGCCGAGCGCCGCATCGTCCTCGATGATGATCTGGCTGGCGGCCATCAAGCCGGCTCCGTCGATCTCGACACGATCGCCGATTTCGATCCTGGCGTCACGGTTGAAGGTGAGGATGGCGGTGCGGCCGGACCGGTTCATAACGTGTACGTCGCGACCGAAGATCACCTGGCCTCGGCCGCGGATGCGCAGCCTCAGGGGCCCGCGGAAGCCGGGCCCAAAGATGTGCCGCCGGTAGCGTACCCGCAGGTAGAACGTGCTGAGCCGACTCAAGTCCATCCGCATGAAGGCTCTGCCCGGGAAGGGATTTGAACCCTTACAAGCTTGCGCTCACAGCCCCCTCAAAGCTGCGTGTCTACCAGTTTCACCACCCGGGCAAGGGCGAAGAGGATTCTAGCGCAGCTTCGGCCACAGCAGCGGCCGCCCGCGGCCAAATCAACGACGAGCCTGTAACAAGCGTCGTAACCCCGGCTCATTATGGTTGGCGTCAGTCGCGGAATGTCGGTCACCCAGCGTGACGCCGACGCGACAAGAGTCATCACATCGTAAAGAGGAATCGTCAGGAAATGAATGACCCCGGCCATATACTTCTGCCGGCTCACCAGTCGGATCTGAGCGAGGCACAGGTCCAAATTCATGGCGGCCGGTCCGCAACGCGACGCGCGATTGCGGCAGGGAGAGAGGGGTTTACTATCGTCAATCGCTACCGGATTCTGATCGTCGACGATGACGCCATGGCCCGCGAGATCCTCAAACGGATCCTCGAGCACGCCGGCTATGAGGTCATGACGGCCGGCAGCGGTCCGGAGGCTCTCCGCAAGCTCCACGAAGGCATCCCGCACCTGGTTGTGGTCGACCTGATGATGCCGGAGATGGACGGCTTCGAGCTCTGCCGCCGCGTGAAGAGCCACCTCGATGTCCCGATTGTCATCCTGAGCGCGGTCGCGGCCGTCGAGAGCAAGGTCGAAGGCCTGCAGATGTACGCGGAAGACTACATCGTCAAACCGTTCGAGAAAGAGGAGCTGGTCGCGCGCGTCCAGCGAGTGCTTCGGCGCTACGGCGAGGCGGCCGGGGTCGATCAGCCGGAGGTCGTCATCGACCAGGATTTCCAGATCAACTTCGTCCAGCACTGGGCACGGGTCAAGGGCCAGCAAGTGACCCTGACGCCGACCGAATCGAAACTCCTCTTCCTCCTGGTCCGGAATGCCGGCCGGGTCGTGACCAACGAAACGCTGCTCGCCAAGGCCTGGGCCGGCGACGAGGAAGCCTACGAAGAGGGCCTGCGGGTCCACATCTCACGCCTTCGCAGCAAGATCGAGCCCAACCCGGGCAAGCCGGTCTATATCCAGACCAAGCGCGGCGTCGGCTATCGCTTCGCGGCCAAGGTCAACTACCCGGCGGGGCAAGAGCCCCTGGCCCTGGCGGGATGACGATGCTGCACCTGTCGCAGCCGGGCGCTCTACGCTCGCGCCCCGCCTGGCGGACGATCGCGCTCGGGCTCGCCGTCTGCGCGCTCAGTCTCCCGCTCTGGCTCCGCTGACGGCTTCCACCGTGGCCATGATCGTCAGTCCGTAGACCAGGTGCCCGACGAGTCCCCGCAGGTGGGTGGAGCGTGGATAGGCGCGGTTCGGAGCGCTGAAGCCGAGGGTCGGCACAAGCCCTTCGTCGAACCCGGCCCACAGCCCCAACCCGGTGGCGAGCCCCGCGGCCAGCGGAGCCACCCCGGTCACGCGCCGGAGCACGAGATAGACCGGCGCCCAACCAAGCCCCAATAGATAGTGGTACACCGATCCCAAGGCGGTGGCCTGCTCCTCGGTCATTGAGAGGCCGATCACGCCGGCCGTCTTCCTGGCCGCGACCGTGTAGGCGACCCCGGGACTGACGGCCTTCTCCTGCTGCTTATCAGCCTCGGAGGCCTGCGCGTAGATCCAGGTCGTCACCTGGTCCATCACCTTGAGTGCCAGGTAGCCGGCGATGGCCGCCGTGACGCCGTCCGAGAGCATCCGTCGCCTTCCCACCTCCCCACCCTACG
>JBDTEO010000028.1:0-143247 GCA_039922495.1 Candidatus Dormiibacter sp. | reverse complement strand
TGCTGGCGCTGGTGATGCTGCTCGGAGTCGCGCAACCGAGGCTGGGCTTGTTCCGGCAGTTCTATCTCAGCGTCTTGAAGCCGGCCCGCGTGTTGACACCATCGCCCAGCCGCGAAAGTCCCAAGCCGCACGCCTTTGCCCAGCTGTTGGGCGGGATCATGCTGGTGCTCGCGTCGCTCGTCTTCGCCGTCGGCCTCACGCTCGGCGGCTGGCTGCTCGCCTGGATCGTCATCATCCTGGCCTTCGTCAATCTCGCCTTTAATTTTTGACTCGGCTGCCAGATATTTTTCTTCCTTGAGAAGCGAGGAGTCGTAAAGGGCTGATGGTCGACCAGGTCGCGTCGATTGCGATCCGGTTGGTGATCATCGCCATCGCGCTGGTGGCGGTGTTCGCCGGGCGCGCGCTGCTGCGCCGCCTGCAGGCCGGCCGCCGGCACCGGGTGCTCCAGGGCCGTGCGCATCCCGAGATGAGCCAGGGGGAGCGGACCGTCCTGCTGTTCAGCGGCACGCTGTGCGGTGATTGCATCCGGCAGAAGGATGCGCTGACCGCCCTGAATGGGTCGGCCGGCCACTTTCGGGTCAATGAGGTGATGGCGGCGCGCGAGCCGGACCTGGCCGGGCAGTTCGGCGTGCAGAGTGTCCCGGCAACAGTGATACTGGACGGCGACGGGAAGCCGGTCGCCGTCAACTACGGCTTTGTGACCGGCGAGGTGATCGCCAGCCAGCTGGCAAAGGCGGGATGAGCAGATGGATCAGGTGTTGACGATTTCGACGACCTGGGGATTGAACGATGCCACCAAGGCGACGATTCCCTTTCATCTCGCGCGGGGCGCGCAGCAAACCGGCGTGCAGGTCCGGATCGTGCTCGCGGGCGATTCCACCGACCTGATCAAGCCGGGCGTCGCGGAGACGGTGAAAGGGAAAGGTGTCCCGCCGTTCATCGAGGTCCTCAGGTATGCGAAGGACAACGGCATCCGGATCCACGTTTGAAAAGGTTGTGCCGAGGCCCGTGGGGTCTCGCAAGCTGACGTCGAAGCGATCGGGGGAACCTGGCTGGATCCGAAAGGATGGGCGAACCTGGTGATGGAAGGCCGGAACATCGCCTTTTGACTCAACGTCAGGATCATGATGATGACGATGGGGCGATAAGTCGGCGATAGATGATCGAACCATCCTCGGCCCCGAGGATTCCATCCCAGCAGCCATCCTGAGGGTCGCCGAAATAGGGGTGTTTCCGGAGCCAGCCCTTCTCCCCTGGTAGGCAGCTCGTCGCCAGCTCGTCTGGGTCCTCAACTAGTGATAAGAGAAAAGCGACATCGGAACGTTGAGCCTGGGGTTCGTCGTCAACATCGATCGCTCTAACCTTGACGAGAATCGCGCCGAGTAGATTGGGAAGCGAGACCGCTCCACTGAGTGACCGTGTGCGCACTTCCACAGGTGCGCTTCTATGAAGGGCCTGGGTGCCGCCTGGGACCGCCACAGTCTGAAGGTTTTCAACTGTCAGCAACTTGGCTTTCGGTCCCAGACCGTCGGGCGCAAGGACATCAAAGCTCACGTCTCCCTTTGCGAAAGAATGGCCGTGACCTCCCGGCGATCTCTCCGCGAGTTGATAGCCGTCTCGGACCAGTGCCTTGCTAATGGCGGCAGTTCCCTCGCTAACGATCCGAACGTCAACAAGGATGTCGGCGTCCTTACTCGCGCGAATGGGCGTGCGACCCCGGATCCAGCCATGCATTGCAACCATGTGGGCGCCAATTAGCGTCCACGGCGCAGGCGGGTCCTGGTTAAGACGCATCAGTTCCTCCCACATCGCGTGGAAGGCGTCACCGCGGTCGGGGATGTCAACGATCGGCAACTACGTGGAGCAACGTGCGGCTTGCTCGTGCCACCCGGCGATCCCGGTGATCCAGCAAGTCTGCGGCGACGACGACGGCCGGCGCGTCCGGTCCCTGACCCAAAACCCATGGGCGCGACGGAACCCTTAAGACGACATTCGGGTTGTCCGGCGACTTCGCGGGCTGGAGATCTCTCTCAATTCGTGCCAGGTTTTTCGGACTGACATAGCCATCGACCCCGTGGTCCATCGCTACGATGTCAAGTTTTGGAACGCGTGCAAAGAGACCACTACGGACAAGGCCGTAGTTCTGCAGCTTTGGAAGGTCGCCAGGTAGGACGCGCCACTCATAGATCCTTGATCTCGGCTCGCTAAAACGCAAAGCCTTCACTACTGCTACATCATCGAGCATCCGGCGCCGTAGGCGGTAGCGTGAAAATACGTCAATCCAAGGCGCTTCCGAATTATCGAGTAGCGCTAGCAAGGCCCAAGCGTTGTCGGCACTCACGGGCCGCCCTGCGCGACGGTTATCCGGCGCCAAGACCTGCCTGTCGAGCGCCCAATCCCGACCGATTTTGACGGCAGGCAGGCGCTTACTCCCAATTAGGGCACGAACTCTTTGTGGGCTAACGCCAAGGAATTGGGCAGCCTCGCCTACCGACAGTAGGTCCATTGCGTAAACTATAGCGCAAGCGCAATAGTTATGGCAATACGCATCACGGCCTATTCAGGCAAGGTGTTGTGACAAGTTACCCGAACGCGGTTGATCAGGCGGGCGGCATCGGGTCCGGTTCTTTGCCGGCGCTGAGGCTCTCCGAGAGCGACATCGTCCGGCGGTAGGCGGCCCAGACGGCGTCGGCGAGCACCGTGCGGAGGCGGCCCCGTTCCAGCTCGTGGAGTGCCGCGGCCGACGTCCCACCGGGCGAGGTGACCATGTCACGCAACTGGGCCGGGTGTTTGCCGGAGCGTTCGGCAAAGGCGACCGAGCCCTTGAGCGTTTCCATCACCAGGTCGTGGGCGAGGTGCCGCGGAAAGCCGAGATGGACCGCGCTGTCGATCAACGCCTCCATCACCAGGAAGACGTAGGTCGGGCCCGTGCCACTGACCGCGGTTGCCATGGCGACAAACTTCTCGTCGTCGACCTGCAGCTCGCGACCCAGGGCGCCGAGGAGCGCGCGAGCCTGCGCCCGGTGAGTCTCGGTCGCTTCCGGCGTCGCGTACCAGATGTTCATGCCGACGCCGATCTGCGCCGGCGTGTTCGGCATCACCCGGACCAGCGCGCCGTGATTGAGCGCGGTGCGCAGGGTCTGCGTGGTGGCGCCGGCGATGATCGAGATGACCAGCTTGTCCGCGGCCAGGCTGGGGCGGAGCTCGACCAGGACGCGCGATAGCAGCTGCGGTTTGATCCCGAGCAGGACGAGATCCCCGCGGTTGGCGGCGGCCGCGTTGTCGCCGGTCACCTCGATGCCGTACTTCTTAACGAGCTCCTGGCGGCGGTCGGCGCGCGGATGACTCGCAATGATCGACGACGCCGGGATCAGTTTGCGCTCGAGCACCCCGGCAATGACCGCCTCGGCCATCACGCCGGCGCCGACAACGCCCAGGGTCGACGCGCGAAGAGGACTCATGAGGGCGAACAGAGGCGGCCGATAACCTGCTCCGCCTCGCGGACCGTATCCCGAACGATCTGGCCCGCGGGCTTGATGTCGTGGACCAGGCCGCACGACTGGCCCGCCCACAGCGGGAAATATTCGAGGTCGCCGGCGTACTCCGGGGTGGCGGTGACGCTGGAGTATCTCTCGATCTCCGAGGTCTGTCCGTCGCGCGTTCGCGTGGCGATGATGGTCCCGGAGCCTGGCCGCCGGCCACTGGGAGGCTTTCCCGCCGCCTCCCACTCCCGGACGGCGGTGTTCCGCAGGATCCGGTGGGGCGCGTCAGGCCAGCCAACGTCAAAGAGGTCTTCCGTATAGACGGTGTCCTCGGCCCCGCTGCTCACGATCCGCTCCTTGTAGGCGCGAGGGACAAAGGCCTCATCGCTGGCGACAAAGCGGGTGCCCATCGAGACGGCCTCGGCACCCAGGCTGAGGGCCGCCACGAGACCACGCCCGTCTGCGACGCCACCGGCGGCAATGACCGGAACCTGCGGCAGCGCATCGACGACCGCCGGGATCAGGATCGAGAGCGCGGTGGTGCCCCGGACGTGGCCGCCAGCTTCGACGCCCTGGGGCATGACGAAGTCGACCCCGGCGTCGGCCGCCCGCCGCGCCTCATCAACCGAGCCCACCTGCATTGCGATCTTGGTGCCAGCCCGGTGCACCATGTCGACGTGGGGCGCCGGATCACCCCAGAAAAAGACCAGGAGGGGAATCCGTTCCTCGAGGCAGGCCTCGATCGGACCCGCCTCAATGTCCTCGATGACCAGGTTCACCCCAAACGGCCGGGTCGTCATCGTGCGGACCCGCCGGATCAGCTCGCGGAGGTACGGCACGGCGAAGCCACTCGCGCCCAGCACACCACAGCCGCCAGCATTGGAGACGGCGGCGACCACGTCGGGCGCCGCGCCCGGACCGAAGCCGGCGGATAGGATCGGGTGGTCGATCCCGAGTTGCTCGGTGACCCTGGTCTTCAGCATGGTTCCCTCCTCGCGATGGCCGACAGCGCTGCCAAGACTTTAACCGCATGTACGGAGCGCGGTTGCGGGTTTGCGCGTTCGGGGCAATAGGCCTACAGTGAACTGGCGAGCGTCATGGGGGGCGAGAACGAAGGCGACGGCGAAGAAAGGCTGGTGCGCAAAGCCGTCGAACAATCGCGGCTGATGCCAGGGGAAAACCCGGCGACGATGGAGCCCGGGGACATCCTGCACTGGCTGACCGTCTACAGCGAACTGGTTGCCTTCAAGTCAAAGATCCTGACCGACATGAGGCGAACGCTGCCCAACATGACCGAGGAGGCGGCGTCGGAAGTGGCGGGAATCGATGTCGAACTGGTGGAACGCCAGAAGACGCGATATGGGGCGCGACTGGGCTTCTGGGAGCAACGGGCGCGGGAGATCGCGGGGATCAGGCCGAATCCGAGTAAGGGAGCGACGTAAATGCCAGATCACGGACCGACGCATTCGTCGGACGAACTCGCGGAAGGTGAAGACCCCTCGACCGCATCGGTCCAGGAGGCCGAGCGCTGGGTGTTGGTGTACACCGAACTGGTCCACCTGGAAGATAACGTGATCAAGTCGGTAAAGGCCAGGATGTCGCGGATGTCGCCCGCCGCCCGGCGCGAGACCGAGCGAACGGACCTCCCCGCTTTAGAGAAGGACGACGCACGCTTCCACGACCGGTTGGCCTTCTGGCGCGAGCGACGGGATCAGCTCAAGAAGACGAAGTAGGCATCTGGCGCCAGCGTTTCCAGAACGCCAGGCGTTCCTCCAGCCGCTGGTTGCGATGCCGCAGCAGGGCGCGGTCCTGCTTGGACCGAGCGAAGGGCAGCACATTGCCCCGCTCGAGCAGGCGCTCGTAGACGGCGACCCAGCGCCTGGCGTCTTTCGGCTCGATCCTGGCCATCGGTCCCTCCAGGTGCAACGGCAACTTGACGAGTTCGCGTCGCGGCGGAGGACCCGAATCCGGGCCAGAGGGCGTGAGTATGGGCCTGCATCAACTCGGAGTCAATCATCCGAATGAATGAAAAAAAGCGGCACCCAACCGCGGGTGCCGCTTTGCAATCGACGACGGAATCGCCTAGTTCTTGGCGACAATCGGCATGACGCCGATCTGGGTCAGAAGCTGGACGAGGTCGAAGTAGAGGCGGCTCTCGACGATCAGGTCGTTCTCGTAGCGGCTGACCGACACGCACTGGCCTGACACCTTGCGGTTGGTGGCCTGGATCGTGCCCATCGGGCTGGTCAGCGGGCCCGTGTGGGTGCCACTGAAGACGAATTCCTGGACGATCCAGGGGGCGCTGACGATCTCGTGGGTCACGTTGATCTTCGCGTCGGGAAGGGCCTTCATCCAATTCTGGGTGTAGCCGATGATCGCGTCCTTGCCGACCAGGCGTACATCGCCGGGGGCAAGAAACTTCGCGCTGTCAGCGTAAAGGCTCTTCAGCGTGACTTCGTCGTGCGCATTGAACGCGCGGTTGAACTTCTCGGCGAGCACTTTGGGGTCGGTCAGAATCGTTGCCATAACAGGCTTCCTTTTCGAGACCTTCTATTGACTCTTGGCTCAGCCACCGTGGCGAACCTCATCCGGGGGACCTGACGGCCCAAGCCCTCTTCACACGAGGGGCACATTATCTATTTACCCAGGCCCTAACGATCTCACTCGGTGCGGTGATGCTCGTATCTGCGGACCCCCCAATAGCGTCGACGGTGCGCACTCTACGCGGTATTCAGGCGGCAGCGGGAATCGCCGTGGCGATGCCGCCGTAGGGCGAGGTGAGGAGCCAGGGGATGACGCCCTCGGCGGGCATCGGGGGACAGATGAAGTAGCCCTGGGCGATGTCGCAGCCAAGCACGAACAGGAGGTCCCAGGTGCGCTTGTCTTCGACGCCTTCCGCGACCACTTCGAGGCGGAGGTTGTGGCCCAGATCGAGCGCCGCCCGGACGACCGCCGCCTTATTGGGGTCATCCGCCATGCCAAAGATGAACGAGCGATCGATCTTCATCTCATTGATCGGCAGCCGGGACAGGTAGGCCAGCGAGGAGTAGCCCGTCCCGAAATCGTCCACCGAGAGGCGAATACCCAGCCGCCGCAGCTGTGCCAGGCGGTCCACCGCGCGCTTCGGGTCCGCCATGACGACGCCTTCCGTGACCTCGAGGCTGAGCAAGGGCTCCCCTCCTGGCGATGACACCGGGACCTCCTGCAGCAGGAGGGCGATTCGCTCGGCCAGGCCCGGATCCATGAGGTTGCGCATCGAGATGTTCACCGCGACGCCGAGATCATGGCCGGCTTCATGCCAGGTCCGCGTTTGCTTGAGGACATTCCGCAGCACCCAATCGGTGAGTGGCTGGATCACCCCGGTCTTTTCCGCGAAGGGAATGAACTGGTCGGGCGGCACCAGGCCGCGCACGGCGTGCGGCCAGCGAAGCAGCGCTTCGAACCGCACCACGAGCCCGGTCTTCACATTGACCAGCGGCTGGTAATAGACCAACAGATTGTTGCCCTGGATCGCCGACCGGAGGTCGGCCATCAAGGTCAGGTGACTCGCTCCCTCGCCTTCATAGTCGGGGCTGTACATGGCGGCGGTGCCGGGTGCTCGCTTGGCGACATGCAGGGCGATGTCGGCGCGGCGCATGAGATCCTCGGCGGTCACGCCATGGTCTGGGCAGGTCGCGATGCCAAGGCTTGCCTCGACGGCCAGCGCCTGGCCCTGGACGGTGAACGGCTGTGCCAGGGAGTCGGCCAATTTTTCGGCAAGCGTGCAGGCGAGCGCTGCGCTCGCCCCAGCAACGACGATGCCGAACTCATCGCCCCCGATGCGCGCGACCAGGTCCTCGCGCCGAAAGCAAGCCTGGATGCGCGGGCCAATCTGCGTGATGAGTTCGTCGCCGGCGAGGTGGCCGAAGGAGTCGTTGACTTCCTTGAAGTGGTCGAGATCAAGAACGATCAGGCCGAGGTGCGGGTCGGGGCCGCGCAGCAGCTCCTGCAGCCGTTCCTGTAGGTACACCCGGTTGGGCAGCTCGGTCATCGCGTCATGGCCGGCGCGGTGGCGAAGCTGTTCCTGGGCTTCGGCGAGGGACCGCTCAGCTTCACGGCGCTGGGTGATGTCCTGCGCCTGGACCAGGAGCGTCTTTGGCCGGCCAGCCTCATCGAACAACGCCGACACGCTGAGCGCCGCCCAGACGGCCTCACCATCCCTTCGGATCAGACGCCCGTCCAGTTGGTACGAGGGTGCGGCGGTGGTCAGGGCCGCGAACTGCCAGGCCGGACCGACGCGATCAGGATCAATGAGGATCCGGCTCGGTTTCCCAACCAGCTCCTGCTGTTCGTAGCCAAGGAACCGGCAGAACGCCGGGTTGGCCGCAAGGACCAGGTTCTGCGGCACTGAGAGGAGCGCCTGCGCCAGGGCAACGTCGTAGAAGAGGCCGCGGAAGCGCGCCTCGCTTTCGCGGAGCGCCTCCTCGCTCTGGGTCCGGCTGATGAACTCACCCATCCGGCCGCTCAGGTCGCCCATCAACTGCACCAGGGATGGCTCACTGGGACGGCGCGCTCGCGAGAAAAACTGGACGACACCGTTGAGCTCGGTGCCGGAGAACAGCGGCGTGAACACCGCGGAGGTCACCCCGGCGCGCGCGGCGGTTGCCGCGAGGCGGAAATTCTGCGCCTGCGCGATGTCCTCCACCCAGAGCGTCTGGCGGTCAAGCCAGACGTGGCCGACCACCCCGTCCCCGGGAGCGAAGCGTGCGGCCTTGTTTTCGGTTGCGAAATCCGAGACACCCGGCGCATCCCCTACCCACTGGTGGTCGCACCGGAGCATCCCATCGCGCTGGTCGAGGAGCCATACCTGGCCGATGTCCCAGCCGAGCCGCGACCCGATCCCGTGGAGCACGATGGCCAGCACGCTCTCCAGACTGCCCCCCTGGCTCAAGGCGCGACTGACGACCCCGTGCGCGTCTCGCATGCGTTCCGCCCGCTTGCGATCGGTGATATCACGCATGAAGCCGCTGAACCTTCTGCGTTCACCCTCGGTCAGGGCCGTGATTGACAATTCAATCGGAAACTCGTGGGTGTCCCGGTGGACGGCGGTCACCTCGATCCGTCGGTTCAGGATGCGCGTCTCGCCGGTCCGCAGGTAGTGCGCCAGCCCGACGGCGTGGGCGCCGCGGTCTGCGGGTGGAATGATCGTTTCGCCGAGGAGGCGGCCGCACGCTTCCTGCGCGGTCCAGCCGAAGATGGCCTCCGCCTGCGGATTCCAGCCGAGAATTCGTCCCTCGTCGTCCATCGAGACGACCGCGTCGAGCGAGGTATCGATGATGGCCTCCAATCGAGCCGCCGTCTCATGGCCTGCCCGAGCCCGCGACCGGCGCTTGTCGGCGGCCTCGAGTTCGCGCGTCGCCGCGACGGCGAGCCGCGAAAGGTTGTCCTTGAAGATGTAATCCTGGGCGCCGCCGCGCATCGAGTCCACCGCCGACTTTTCACTGATGGTCCCGGACACGACGATGAAGGGGATATCGAGGCCGATCTCCTTGAGGATGGCCAACGCCTTCAATCCGTCGAACTGTGGCAGATAGAAATCAGCGAGGATGAGGTCGAAACCCGCCGGCAGCCTGGCGCGAAAGCCGGCCTCATCGTCGACGCGTTCCCAGACCGGATCCAGGCCGGCGCGCCGTAGCTCCTGGAGGACCAGCTCGGCGTCGCTGAGGCGGTCCTCGACCATCAGAAGGCGGATGCGCCGGCCGGGCACGGTCAGGCGGCCTTGCCGACCGGTGGCTTGTTCAACAAAAGCCAGTACATGCCGAGTTCCCGAACGGCATTCGTGAACTGATCGAAGTCCACTGGTTTGACGATGTAGCTATTGACGCCAAGGCGGTAGCCCTCGACGATGTCGCGATCCTCGCGCGACGAGGTCAGCAGGACCACGGGGATCGTCCGTGTCGCGGCATCCGCCTTGATGCGGCGAAGCACCTCCAGGCCGTCGACCTTGGGCAGCTTGAGATCGAGCAGGATCAGTTTGGGCCGATCCGCCAGGCTTCGGGCCGCGTAGGCGCCGGTGGCAAAGATGTATTCAAGCGCTTCCGCCCCGTCCCGAACCAGATGGATGTGGTTGGCGAGCTTGTTCTTCTGCAGGGCATGAAGGGTCAGTTCCGCGTCGCTCGGATTGTCCTCGACGAGAAGAATTTCTATGCTGCCGCTTGCAATTGCCATGCCGGTGCACCTCCAAGGGTGAACGAGAATGTCGCGCCCCGGCCGACGGCCGCGTCAGCCCAGATGCGCCCGCCGTGCTTGATGATGATTCGTTGGACCAGGGCCAGGCCAACGCCCGTCCCCTCGTACTCATCGCTGCGATGCAGACGCTGGAAGACCCCGAAGAGCTTGTCCGCGTACTGCATGTCGAAACCGGCGCCGTTGTCCTTGACGAAATAGACGACGTCGTGGTTGGGATCAGTTCGAGACCCGACCTCGATGCGGGCCGGCTCGCGGCCCTTGGTGTACTTGATGGCATTGCCGATCAGGTTGAGGAAGACTTGCTGCAACAGGGTGGGGTCCCCGTCAAGCGACGGCAGATCGCCGATCGTCAACTCGGCGGCCCGTCCCTCCAGCTCCGCCTGCAACTGGTCAAGGGCACCACGGACGATCGCGTTCGCACTGACGTGCTGTGTATTCAAGGCCTGGCGGCCCAGCCGCGAGAACCGCAGCAGGTCGTCAACCAGCCGACCCATCTGCTGGGCGTTGGCGGCCACCAGGTCGAGGTATCGACGCGCTTCACCATGGAACTCGTCGCTGTGGTCCTCGAGGATGATGCGGACGAAACCGTGAATCGCCCGCAGCGGTGCACGCAGGTCATGCGAGACGCTGTAACTAAACGCTTCCAGTTCCCCGTTCAGCGCGCGGATCGAATCATCCGCGGACTGCTGGTCGGTGACGTCCCGCGCCACGGCATAGAAGCGTTTCTCCTCCTCCACCGGCACCGCCGTCCACTCGAGCCAGCGGTACGACCCATCCTGGCACTGGTATCGATTCCGGAAGGAGATGGTCTTGGCGCCTTCGGCCAGCTTGCCGCCTTCCGCGATGGTGGCCGCCCGGTCGTCCGGGTGGACGAATTCGATGTACGGCTTGCTGGTCAGCTCGAGCGCGCTCCAGCCGGTGACCCGCTCCCAGGAGGGATTGACCGTCCTGAAAATTCCGTCGAAACCAGCGACGGCGAACATGTCGGCCGAGAGGGTAAAGATGTGATCGCGGTCCTTGGCGGTCGCCTGCCAGGCGGCCAGGGCACGGGAGAGGTCGCCAACTTCGTCGCTGCGTTTGGACGCCAGCACGCGCGCAGGCCGCCCCGCGGCGAGGTCGCGGGCGCTGGCGGCCAGCCCGGCGATTGGTCGAAGGGTGCCGTTGATCAAGGTTCGGCCCAGGGCTGCCAGGATGGCCGCCGCGATGAGGCCGGCGGCGAGCAGCAGCGCGAAGCCGAGCTGCTGTCCCCTGCGCGCGCCCGCGATTGCCTGGGCGACCTGTCCGTCGACGGTCGTCTGGAACTTTCCGTTCGTGTTCCTGAATGTGTCGAAGAGGGTCTTGCCGGCTCTGGACTCCGAGACGTCGTTCAACGCTGCCCCTGATGCATCGACCCTTTCCTTGCGTCGAGTCGCCCAGGCCTGCCAAGCCTGAGACGCCGCACGGGAAGCGTTCAACCCGGTCCGAAGGTCTTGATCCGTAATGCCGACGGCCAGCTGCTGGAGAGCCGCGTGGATCTCGGTGGCGCCGAGATTGTACGGTTCGAGAAAGACGGGATCGGCGCTGTTGATATAGCCGCGAAGCCCGCTTTCCTGGTTCACCATGCCGACCAGGAGGTCCTTGTTCGCCAGCTCGACCTGCCGAGCGGCATCGGCCCGCAGGTACCCATCCCTGGCCGCCCACGCCCCGTAGCCGGAAACGACGATGGCCGCGACGAGCGCCGCCCAACCCGAGATGAGGAGGATCCGGGCACGGGCAACGAGGGACGCATGCCGCACTAAGTAGCAACTCGCTGCCTGCGCAATCCGTTCCTAGGTAAAACCGCCTACCAATCGATCGGTCGCGATTAGCACGCACGGTGGCGGTGGCGACTCTCCGTGATGCTCGTAACGCGAACACGGTCTCCGACCGCCGCGCGTTCAACGGGGTAGATGCGCAACCTGGGCCGTCGCGTGCACGGGCTCAGGTTGAACGTCTTCCAGCGGATCGCCGCCGGCTACGGCTTCATCCTGCTGATCCTGCTCGGCACGGGGCTTTTGACCTTCGCACGGGCGTACCAGTCGGGCAATCAGTTTCACGATTTTTCCAGTCAGGAAATCGCGTCCTTCAGCACCCTGAACGATCTCACCAGCGAGATCTACCTCGAGGAGACGGCGATCACGCGTTATACGAACTCGCCGCTCGCCGGATCCGCGCGCGATGAATTCCTCAACACCTATTTTCAGGTCAAGCCCGCCGTCCATGAAGACCTTCGCCAGCTCCGGGTCCTCTCCGCCGACAACACACAGCTGGCGCTGCCTCTGGGCGACCTGGCCAGGGCCATCGCGGCCCGAGAGGCACAAGCGGAGAGCAATTTCGCGCTGGTTAGGGCGGGAAAACCCGTGGACGATGTCGAGTCGAGCCACTATTCGCTGATGGACGCGATCCAGGGTGCCGTCGACGAGGTCCAGGGCAGCATCAAGGCAGACGTCGACCTCGACATCGCGACGGCAGACAAAACCACGGAGGGCTGGCTGGTTCTTACAGGCTTGTTCTGGCTGCTCGGGGCGGGCCTGACCGTCATGGCCGGGTTGTGGTCGGCGGAAAGCATCTCCCGACCGCTGGCCTTGCTGACCCGCGGCGCCGAACGCATTGCGGGAGGCGAGCTGATCGATCTGCCGCGACTCGGCCGTGCCGACGAGATCGGGACGCTATCGGGCGCCATTATCCGCATGGTGGGCAGTCTGCGGAAGATTACGGAGAAGGAGCGCGAGGTGGTAGCCGAACACAAGCTCGTCCAGGAGGAGCTGCGGCGTTCCAATGCCGAGCTGGAGCAGTTCGCCTACATTGCCTCACACGACCTGCAGGAGCCGCTTCGGATGGTCGGCAGCTATACGAGCTTGCTCAAGCGCCGCTACGCGGGAAAGCTCGATGCCGATGCCGACGAGTTCATGACCTTCGCCATGGAAGGCGTGACCCGGATGCGATCGCTGATCAACGACCTGCTCACCTACTCCCGCGTCGGAAAGGAAGACAGGGCGAGCTTGCCAACGGACTCGCGGGCGGCGCTCGATCGCGCGCTGGCCAACCTGCAGGTGGCGATTGCCGAGCGTGGCGCGGCCGTGATAATCGGCCAGTTGCCGACCGTGATGGCAAGCCCGCCGCAGCTGACCCAGGTCTTTCAGAACCTGATCGGCAATGGGCTCAAGTTCTGCAAGGAGGCGCAGCCGGAGATCAGGGTCGGCGCCGAACGGAAGGGTGGCGAGTGGGTCTTCTCAGTCGGTGACAACGGGATCGGCATCCGGCCCGAGTACCGAGACCGGATCTTCCTCATCTTCCAGCGTCTTCACAAGCGCGAGGAGTACGAGGGGACGGGTATTGGCCTGGCCATCTGCAAGAAGATCGTCGAGCGGCACGGCGGCCGGATCTGGGTGGACTCCGAGCCGGGAAAGGGCGCGACCTTCCGTTTCACGCTCCACACGCCGAATGAATTGGAGGCAGTTGCATGAACAAAACAGATGAAGCGATTGACATCCTCCTGGTGGAGGACAACCCGGGTGATGTGCGGCTGACCAAGGAGGCGCTCAAGGAGGCCACCTTCCGTAATCGGATTCACGTGGTCTCGGACGGGGTCGAGGCAATCGACTTTCTGCGCCGTCAGGGGGCATACGCGGACGCCGTCCGTCCCCACATGATCCTGCTCGATCTCAACCTGCCGCGCAAAGATGGACGCGAAGTGCTCGCCGAGATCAAGGCGGACCACTCGCTGCGCAGCATTCCTGTCGTCGTGCTGACGACCTCCGAGGCCGAGACCGACATTCTGAAGGCCTACGACCTGCACGCCAACTGCTACATCACGAAGCCGGTCGAAATCGATGAGTTCGTTACCGTGGTCAAGGCGATCGAGGACTTCTGGGTGACGATCGTGAAGGTGCCGGCGCGGGGTGATTGATGCACGACCCAGCCCTGCGCGTGCTCCTGATCGAAGACAACACGGGTGACGTCCGCCTGATGGCGGAGGCGCTCAAGGACGCGCAGCGGGGCACCTTCGTCCTGGAAAGCGTCGGCACGCTGGCCGCCGGGATCGCGCGGATCGGAGCCGGCGAGGTCGATATTGTCCTGCTGGATCTCTCGCTACCCGACTCGCACGGGCTGCAAACCTTCAGGACGTTGAAGGCCAAGGCCGCCCAGGTCCCGGTGGTGGTGCTGAGTGGCGATGAAGACGAGAGGGTCGCCGTGGCGGCGGTGAACGAGGGCGCCCAGGACTTCTTGGTCAAGCAACGGGTCGACGGGGATGCCGTCGGCCGGGCGATTCGCTACGCCGTCGAACGCCACCGGATGCTGGAGCAGGTCCGCCAGCTCGCCATCCTGGACCCCCTGACCAACCTGCCGAACCGCCGCGGCTTTTCCATGCTCTGCCAGCAGCCGCTCGAGCTGGCCAATCGAACCAAGAAGCCGCTCACCCTGATGTTCGTCGATATCGACCGGATGAAGGGCATCAATGACAGCTTCGGGCACGCGGAAGGCGACCGGGCGCTGGTCGATACGGCCGGCCTGATGGTGATGACGTTTCGCAAGTCCGATATCATCGCGCGCCTCGGTGGCGACGAATTCTGCGCCCTCCTGGCGGAGAGCACGGACGAGGGTTCGGCGATGGTGGTCGACCGCCTGCAGGCGAACGTCGCCGCCTTCAACGCCGGGAACCGGCGCGCCTATAGCCTCGGGTTGAGCGTTGGCATGGCGCAATACGATCCGGAGGCCCCCTGCTCGATCGAGACCCTGCTCGAGCGCGCCGACCAGGCGATGTACCGCCACAAGCGCGGCGAGATCCCGGCGGGCTGAGCCCCCACCCGACCCTCCCCCACGAGTGGGGGAGCGAGATTCCCGGGTCCAGGCGCGGAAGTCTTAGCGAATTTGCTTATGGCGCTTAGAGTTCTCTCATGACGGGCGGTCAAGATGGGGGAGCAATGATCGACGAGGAGCCACGACCGGTCGAGCCAGAGCCCGTTGCCTATCTCCCCCCGCAGGCATCGGTGGGCGGACCGACCCGCGCGGACGCCCCCCCGCCGCGCGCCTCGCTGCCCACGACCGCGCTCGTGCTCCTCATCATTGCCGCCGGGATCGCGACCGCCGCAGTCAGCGCGGCCGTCGTCACCTTCGCCAGGAATAGCGCAGCCAGGTCGGCGATCACGGGAGGTACCGCCACGTCGAATCAGCCCGGGCCGAGCGCGGCGCGGAGCGTGGTGCCCCTGACCACCATCTACAAGCAGGACGCCCCCGGCGTGGTGACAATCTCAACCGAGGCACGGCGGCTCGGACGGACCGGGCAAGGGATTGGGTCGGGGGTCGTGGTCGACATGAAGGGTGACATCGTCACCAACGAGCATGTGATCGCCAACGCACAGCAGATCCAGGTCACCTTCAGCGACGGGTCAACCGTCGCCGCCACCGTGGTGACACACGATGTGACTGACGACCTGGCGGTGCTCAGCGTGTCGGTTGCGGCGTCCAAGCTGCATCCGCTTCTCTTGGGAAACTCGGACTTGGTGTTAGTTGGTGATACGGTGGCCGCGATCGGTTCGCCCTTCGACCTGCCCGGCACCCTGACGCAGGGCATCGTCTCGGGTCTCCACCGCAAGAACCCTGGCGCTGGCATCTCGGCGCATGACCTGATCCAGACCGACGCCCCGATCAACCCCGGCAACTCCGGTGGACCGCTGTTGAACACGCTCGGCCAGGTGATCGGGATCAACGAGTCGATCCAGGGACCAATCAATGGGAATGTGGGCGTTGGGTTCGCGGTGCCGATCAAACAGGTGCTGAAGCTGCTGCCCAACCTCGGAGGCACGCCCACCCAGTAGGCGGAGCGACCGCGGGTTGGATCCCAAAGCGGAAAATGCTACGCTGTCGAGACAAGTTCATATCGACCAGTTATCAAGAGTGGCAGAGGGGCCGACCCAGAGAAGCCTGCCAACCTACCGAAAGGCAAGGTGGAAAATTCGTCCGGCGCGGCGCCGGAAAGATGATTGCATCTACGGATAATCGGCCCCTCTACCAGGGGCTTTTTTATTGTCCGAGGTGCGGTGATCAAGGAAATCGCGAGGACGTTACGATGCCGCGAATGCGGCCGGTTGCGGGACTTCGAGCCCGCCTACGTGTGCGAGCACTGTTTCGGCCCGCTCGAGGTTGCGTACGACCTGGGATTCGCGGCCGGTCAGATCAGTCATCGCTCGATCCTGAATGGCCCGCCGACCATCTGGCGCTATCGTGAGCTCCTGCCGGCGCCGGCGGGTGAGCCGGTCGACCTCGGCACCGGGTTCACGCCGCTGGTCAAGGCCCGCAACCTCGGCGAGCGGCTCGGGCTCGACCACCTCTACATCAAGAACGACACCCTGAACCCAACCGGCTCCTTCAAGGATCGCAACGTCGCGGTCGCGACCAACTTCGCCCTCTCCTATGGCTTCGACACGCTCGCCTGTTCCTCGACCGGCAACCTGGCCGGATCGGTCGCCGCCTACGCCGCCCGGGCCGGACTGCGTTCACTCGTCTTCATCCCGGCGGGCCTGGAGCCGACCAAGGTCGGCGCCGCCGGTGCCTACGGCGCGACGGTGGTCGAGGTGGATGGCACCTACGACGAAGTCAACCGGCTCTGCGTCGAGCTGGCGGACCAGCATGGCTGGGGCATCGTCAACGTCAACCTGCGGCCGTTCTATTCCGAAGGCAGCAAGACGCTGACCTTCGAGGTGGTCGAGCAGCTCGGCTGGCGCGCGCCGGACCACATCGTGGTGCCGGTCGCCGCGGGATCCCTGCTGGCCAAGACGGCCAAGGCGTTCCATGAGCTGGTCGAGGTCGGCCTGATCGAGCGGGCACCCACGCGGATCCACGCCGCCCAGGCGGAAGGCTGCGCGCCGGTGAGCACCGCGATCCAGCAGCGCACCGATACCATCACGCCGGTCCGACCCAACAGCATCGCGAAATCGCTGGCGATCGGCAACCCGGCCGACGGGCGCTATGCCGCGCGGGCGGTCCAGTCATCGGGTGGATGGGGGACGGCGTGTCGGGAGGATGCCGTGGTTGTGGCGATGGCCCTGCTGGCCGAGACCGAAGGCATCCTCAGTGAGCCCGCCGGCGGCGTCGTGGTCGCCGGGCTGCAACAATTGATTGCGCAGGACCGCGTGCGGCGCGACGAGACGGTGGTGATCTGCATCACGGGCAACGGGCTCAAGACCACTGAGCTGTTTTCGCCAGCTGTGGGCCGCCGCGTGCACCTCGGGCGAGCCAAGGCTTCCGAGTTCGAGCGGGTGATGGCGTAGCGCTAATTGACGACGATGATCGTGCCGCTGGTCGCGCGATTGCCCTCACCGTAGTCGGTGATGAGATCGAGATTGTAGAGGCCGGTCGGCAAATCCGCCGGAAGCTGAATAAGGCTCACCACGCCGTCGGTCGTGTGATTATCGATGTGCAGCGGCGTGCCATCGATTTTTCGCGTTGACGGGTCAGGCTTCGAGTTGGCGGTGGCGTCTTTGAGGGCCGCGACCGTGGTAAACGGACCGGTCATCCGCGTGGTGATCACAACGGGCGTACCGCTCGCTGAGCCGCTCCGTGCAGCAGGCACCACCGTCCATTTGATTGTGCGGCGCTCGCCCGGGTGCCAGACCTGCATCGTCTCACCGTTCTCGCAGCACCTATAGGTATAGGTCTGGTACGTCACACCGGATTGGGCCGGTTGCGCCGTCGTGCACGCGGCCAGCATCGCGGCCAGCATCGCGGCCAGCAAGGCCACTGGTGTCGCGGCTCTCATCCACGGTGATTATGCGCTCGTATGCTAGCGTGAAAATCGCGTGAAATTCGTCGTAGTCGGGCTCAGTCATAAGACCGCACCGGTCGAGGTGCGGGAGCGGGCCGTCGTACCCGAGTCGGGCATGGCGGCATGTATCCAGCGGCTCGTCGACCGCGACCTGATCGAGAGTGGCGTGCTGCTCTCGACCTGCAATCGGACCGAGTTGTACGCCGTCGCGCCGGCGGATGATGCACCCACCGACCTGTTCGAGGCCTTCGGCCAGTGGCCGCACGAGCTCTCCTTCGAGACCTGGCGCCGGCATGCGTACGGGTTGTCGGACGCCACCGCGATGACGCACCTCTTTCGGGTCGCGGCCGGGCTCGAGTCGATGGTGGTCGGCGAAGCGCAGATTCTCGGCCAGGTCAAGGACGCGCTGGCGCGTTCGCGCGAATCCGGCGTCGTGGACGCCCGACTGCAGGTCATCATGCAGGGCGCCATCCGGGCCGGCAAGCGGGTTCGCCATGAAACATCACTCGGTCGACGGCCGGTCTCGGTTGCGCACGCCGCCGTCGCCAGTGCGCGCGAATCGCTGGGGGACCTCGCGGGTCGCAACCTCCTGATGGTCGGCGCCGGCACCATCAGCCAGGTGGCGCTCGGCCTGTTGCGGAAGCGGCGAATCGGCCATGTTTTCCTGACATCGCGGACGCGCCAACGGGCGGACCGGGTCGCCGCTCGCCTGGGCGCCGAGGCCATCGCCTTCGAGGCGATCGAGGACGTGATCGGATCGGTGGACATCATGATGTCGGCCAGCAGCGCGGCCACCCCGCTGTTCGACGCCAGGCAGGTCGAGAGCTGGCAGGCGCGTCGAGCCGGTCGCCCGCTCCTGGTCATCGACCTCGCGGTCCCCCGCGATGTCGCGCCAGATGCGGCGCATGTCGCCGGCGTCCAGCTGTTTGATATCGACGATCTCCGGACCATTGCCGCCTCGAACCTGGCGAATCGCGCCACCGCCATCGGCCCGGCGGAGCAGATCATCGCGGAGGAGGTGGACCGGACCCGGCAGGCGTGGGCGGCTCGGGATGCCGCGCCCGCCATCAGCGCGCTGGTGGAGCGCGTCAACGGGCTACGCGATGCCGAACTCGGCCGCCACCTGGCGCGGGTGCCGCGGGAAGAGACCGCGACGCGGCAGGCGATGCAGGCGCTGGCCGACTCCCTGACCAACAAGTTCCTCGACAGCGAAATCCGTGCCCTCCGCCAGAACGCTGACTAGCCGTTCGCAGGCGCTCCTCGAGCAGGCGTTGCGCCTGATCCCGGGCGGGGTCAACAGTCCGGTGCGCGCCTATCGCGCCGTCGGCGGCGAGCCACCCTTCATGGCGCGCGGGCAGGGGCCGTGGATCTGGGACGTCGACGGCAACCGCTACCTGGATCTCGTCTGTTCCTGGGGACCCTTGATCCTGGGTCACCGGCCGCAGGTCGTGGTCGAGGCGTTGATCGCGCAGATCGACCGCGGCTGGACCTATGGCGCGCCGACGGAGGCTGAGGTGCGCCTGGCGGAGATCGTCTGCGAGCGGATGCCGAGCATCGAGATGCTGCGGCTCGTCAGCTCGGGAACCGAAGCCGCCATGTCCGCGATCCGGCTGGCGCGCGGCGTCACCGGGCGCCCGAAGCTGGTCAAGTTCGCGGGCGGCTACCACGGTCACGCCGATTCGTTGCTGGTCGAGGCGGGCTCGGGCGTCGCGACGCTCGGCATCCCCGGCACGCCAGGCATCACCGATGGCACCGCGCAGGACACGTTGGTGGTCGCCTACAACGAGTTGCCGGAAGTCACGGCGGTCCTCGAACGGTGGCCCGACCAGATCGCGGCGGTGATCGTGGAGCCGATCGCCGGCAATATGGGCGTGGTCCCGCCCGAGCCGGGATTTCTCGAAGGCCTCCGGCGCCTCACCCGCGATGCCGGCGCGCTCTTGATCTTCGACGAGGTGATCACCGGATTCCGGGTCGCGCGCGGCGGTGCGCAGGAGCTCTATGGCGTGACGCCCGATCTCACCTGTCTGGGCAAGGTGCTCGGCGGTGGATTGCCGATCGGCGGCTATGGGGGGCGTCGCGATTTGATGGAGCAGGTCGCGCCGGCCGGACCCGTGTACCAGGCGGGGACGCTGTCCGGGAATCCGCTGGCGGTGTCGGCCGGGATCGCGACCCTCGAAGCACTCGACGCCGCGGTCTATCACCAGCTCGAGGCGTCGGGAGCGCGGGCAGCCTCGGCCTTTGAGCGTGCCGGACGGCGGGCCGACGTCCCGCTGAAGGTGAATCGCGTTGGATCGATGTTCACGCCGTTCTTCACAGCCAAGCCGGCGCGCGACTACGCCTCGGCGAAGCGCGCCGATGTCTCGCAGTTCGCCAGCTGGTTCGGCCGGCTGAGGGAGCAAGGCGTCTTGCTGCCGCCGTCGCAATTCGAAGCCGCCTTCGTCTCAGTGGCGCACGACGACGAGGCGCTGAGCTTCCTCGAGGCGTCGCTCTCCGTTTAGATGTCGGTGCTGCCGCCCGTGCTTGGCGGCCTCGGATTAGGTATTGCGCTGGCCGGAGCCCCGGGGCCAGTGCAGGCGATTCTTCTGGCTGAGTCGATTCGGGGTGGCACCGGTCGCGGCTTTCGCGCCCAGGCCGGCGCCAACCTGAGCCTGGCGGCGCTGCTGATTGCGCTCGCACTGGGCGTCGCGCTGGTCGCCCCCGGCGGGCTGGCGCTTCGGATCCTCAAGATCGCCGGTGGCGCGTTGCTGATCTGGCTCGGCGTCGATGGCTTCCGAACCCGGAACGCAAGCACGAATGACCCGGTCGAGCGTCGACGTCTTCCTCCGGCTCTTCGCGGCGTTTTCGCGGTCATCCTCAACCCGGGGACCTATCTATTTCTCGCCACCGCGGCATCCTCGCTTCTCACCTCGGCCTCCAAACAAGGCGGCGCCGGCGCGGCGTTACTGGCGGCGCTTGCCCTGACCGTCGGGGTGGCGTTGGGGGACGGGACCGTCGTATTGCTCGGTGGCGCCGGCGTGCGTCGAGCCGGGGCCAGGGTCAGCATGTGGGTTCGATCCGCACTGGCGGCACTGCTCGTCGCGCTCGGACTCTGGCTCGTGATAACCGGTATCGTCTGACGATGGAGACGCTGCGCGCGGGGGTCCTGGGCGCCACCGGGTTGGCCGGCCAGCAGGTGCTGGCCGCCCTGCAACGCCATCCGTGGTTTACGGTTGAGGCCGTTGCCGGGTCGCCGGCCTCGTCGGGCAAGACGTTTGGTGACGCGCTGCGAGAGCCCTCGGGCGCCAGCCGGTGGTTCGCGGACGGCCCGCCGGATCCCTCCGTCCTCGAGCTGCCCTGCCTTGTGGCCGAGGACCTGCTGACGCGCCCGCTCGACCTGCTCTTCAGCGCGGTCTCCAGGGAGGTCGCGCTCGAGTGGGAGCCGCGCTTCGCCGCCAACATCCCCGTCTTCAGCACGGCATCGGCGTTCCGATACGAGCCCGATGTCCCGATCCTGGTTCCGGGGATCAATGACGCCCACGCAGAAGCAATCCACGAGCAGCGCCGGCAGCGCGGCTGGCGCGGGTTCATCGCACCGATTCCGAACTGCACCACCACCGGATTGGCGGTCTCGCTGAAGCCGCTGCAGGACGCCTTCGGGCTGCGCACCGTAATGATGACCTCGATGCAGGCGGTCTCGGGTGCGGGCCGCCACGGCGGTGTCCTCGCCCTCGATGTGATCGACAACGTCATCCCCTACATCCCCGACGAGGAAGAGAAGGTCGAACGCGAGACGCGCAAGATCCTCGGGCCCTGGAGCGAACCGGCCACCTTTGCCCTCTCCTGCACCTGCACCCGGGTCAACGTCCTGCACGGCCACACGGAGGCGGTCTATGTCGGAACCGAGCGCCCCTGCGACGTGGCGGCGGCGACCAACGCGATGAATCGCTTCGCGACCGACGGCTTGAAGGGGTTGCCCTCGGCACCCGACCGCCTGCTCGTAGTCGATCCTGATCCCTTCCGGCCGCAACCAAGGCGGGATCGCGACGCCGGTCATGGCATGACGGTCACCGTGGGCCGCTTGCGCGAGGAGCCGGCGCTGAAAGGCGTGAAGTACGTTGTCCTCTCGCATAACACCAAGCTGGGCGCAGGGAAGGGGGCGGTGCTGGTCGCTGAATGGCTGACACGCGAGGGGTATGTCGAGCGCGCCAGCTGACGCCACCGCACGCCCGGTCCTGGTCCAGAAGTTCGGCGGCAGTTCGCTCAGCACCGCCTTTCGGATCAAGCGCGCGGCGCTGCGGATCGCGGCCAGCCGGCGCGCCGGCTATGCCGTGGTGGTCGTGGTCAGCGCGATGGGGGACACGACCGACCGGCTGCTGACGCTGGCGTCCCGCGTCGCGAAGGACCCCGCGGCTCGCGAGCTGGACCTGCTGCTCTCGACCGGCGAAGGGGTCTCCGCGCCCCTGATGTCTATGGCTTTGAATGATCTGGACATCCCGGCGGTTTCCCTGCTCGGCTTCCAGGCCGGGATCCGCACCGACCGGCGGCACGCCCGGGCCCGAATCCTCGGTCTTGCGCCGGAGCGGGTCGAGGCGGAAATTGGCCAGGGCCGCGTGGTCGTCGTTGCCGGATTCCAGGGGATCGGCGAGGAGATGGAGGTCACCACCCTGGGCCGGGGCGGATCGGATACCACCGCGGTGGCCCTGGCGGTGGCCCTCAAGGCGCAGCGTTGCGAGATCTTCACCGACGTGAGGGGGATCTACACCGCAGATCCGCGCTTTGTGCCCGAGGCCCGACTGTTAGCGCGGATCGCCTACACCGAGATGCTGGAACTGGCCAGTGTCGGCGCGCGGGTGATGCACCCCCGCGCGGTGGAGATCGCCGAAGCGTTTGGCCTGGAGTTGCACGTCCGCTCCAGCTCGCGCGCGGATGCCGGAACGGTGATTTGTTCCAATGAGGCGATCGTGGAGGATCGAAACCGCGTCCGGGGGATCGCCCACGAAGAGCGGGTCGCCCGGTTCTCCGTGGTCGGCGTCCCCGACCGGCCGGGGATCGCCGCCGCGATCTTTATGCCGCTGGCCGAGGCGGATATCGCGGCCGACGTGATCGTGCAGACCGCCAGCCACGAGGGGGCGACCGACATGTCGTTCACCGTCTCGACCGAAGACGGCACGCGCGCCAAGCAAATCCTGGACGGCGTGGCGCAGGCCATCGGGGCCCGAACAGTCCTGTCAGAAGACGGATTGGCCAAGGTCTCGGTGGTGGGGAGCGGCATTCGCGGGCAACCGGGCGTGGCGGCGACCATGTTCGAGACGCTGGCGAAAAACGCGATCAACATCGAGATGATCTCGACCTCGGAGATCCGGATCACCTGCATCATCAAGGCCGACCGGGTGACCGATGCCGTCCGGGTGCTGCACCAGGCTTTCAAGTTGTAATGGCGCGCCGGGCCGGCGTCAGGGTCCCTGCCTCCTCGGCGAACCTGGGTCCCGGCTTCGACGTCCTCGCCCTGGCCCTCGACCTGCCCCTCGAGGTGCGAGCCGAGGAGACGAGCCGCTCGATCATCCGATGGGAAGGGGAGGGGGGAGCCGACATCCCGCTCGGCTCACGCAACCTGATTGTCCGGGCGGCCCAGGAACCGTTCGCCCGATGGGACCGGCCGTTGCGCGGATTGACGCTCGAGGTGCGCAACGCCATCCCGATCGGGCGCGGGCTGGGAAGCAGTGCCGCCGCGATCGTCGCCGGCATCACGATCGGCGCCAAGCTTCGAGGCCTGCGAATGCCTCCCCAGCGAATCCTCGACCTCGGGTTGCCCCTCGAAGGCCATGGCGACAACCTCGCGGCGGCGATCTTCGGTGGGTTCTGCGTTGTGGCCTCGGGGGAAGACGGTTCCCGGGTGCATCGGCTCGACTGGCCGGCGCGCTGGCGGGCGGTGCTCTTTATCCCATCGGAGGTGTCACCGACGGAAGAGGGTCGCCGGCTGGTCCCAGCGCGGGTGCCACGAGCGGATGTCGTGCACAACCTGGGTCGGGTGGCGGAGTGGGTGGTCGCCGTGAAGACCTCGAATCGCGCCATGTTGGCCGGAGCGATGGAAGACCGGCTGCACCAACCGGGGCGGTCGCGCGCCTATCCGTACCTCAACGACATGATGGCTGCTGCACGACAAGCGGGGGCGCTGGGGGCCGCGTTAAGCGGAGCCGGCGGAAGCGTCATCGCCATCGCGGACAGGCAGCTCGAGCCGATCGGCAAGGCCATGCGCGGGGTGGCCGACGAGTATCACCTGGCGGGACGAACGCTTCAGCTTCGCGGTAGTAAGGAAGGGGCGTCGACGCTCGACGTGGCTCGCCCCAGCTGACGGAATGAACGGAGCGAGAGCAGAGCCAGCAGAACCATGACGGCCAGGGCAATCCAGAACGCCGCGACCGATGGTGCCAGCGGTGAGCTGGCCCGGACGTGATCGGTTGGCCAGATCAGCGTGAAGAAGATCAGCAGGCCGAGGCCATGCACCACGATCCCCGGCAGGATCGAGCGGGACAGCCACGACATCACCCCGAAGACGATGTCGGCAAGGAGATACCAGGCCAGGACAGGCAGCGCGAAGCCCTGCGTCAGACCGTGTCCGGGGGATATCAGGACCGACACCAGCAGGATCGCGAGTGGTGGTGGAACCAGTTCCCCGAGCCTGGTGAACAGGTAACCCCGCAGCCCGGCCTCTTCAACGACGGCGCCGAGCACGCTGGCAGCGACCAGGGCCACGGCGACGGTGATCACCGGATATTTGGAGTAGTCAGGCAGGCGGGCGGCCGGCGCCGGCAGAACAAGCCAGAGTGCGATCAGAGCGCCCAGCGCCAGCAGACCGGCGGTTATGGACCAGGCCCAAGTCCGTCCGGGCACCGGATTCGCGCGCAGGTACCGATGGCGTGCGGTAGCCGTCGATTGGGGCCCGAACCTGCCGTCTGCGAAGATCCACAGGGCCCAAAGGATCACGGCGAGCACTGCAGCGGACCATGGGATCGCGGGCGTGAATTTCAGGTTGGCCGCGAGGAACGCGGACGAAATCGCCTGCGGCACCAGGATCGCGACGAGAACCGCTACGGCAAACAATGCCGTTCTGCCAATTTTGCCGGGCGAGCGCACTGGCTGACTTTACGGGCCCAGGTTACGCTCTGAGGCACGGATCGTTAAGCCAGGTGCAAAATAGGCCCAGCTCCCCCAGACCGGCGGTGGCGCCCCGCTTGGGCTCCTGCTCGGTGGTCTGCTGGCGCTGACCGGCATATCCGCTATCGCCCTCCGACGCCGGAGCGCATAAGCAAGGGCAGACTTTTCGTCACCAAAATACGAAGGGCCGGCTCTCAGAGCCGGCCCTTTCCGCCCTGGTCGAGGCGCAGAAGAGCCGCTCCGATAAGGGATTATTAGGACTTCTTATAGCGTATGCTCCGTATTCAAAGGACGGCCCAGCGACCGACCGACCAGGCCGAAAATTCGAGGAGGGTAACCAGTGAGTAGTTCTGTCAAAACGCTTGTGATCGTCGGCACCGCCGTCATGGTGCTGGCGGCGTGTGGAACGAGCACCCCGTCGGGTGGCGGTAGCAGCGGCAGTTCGAAGAAAATCGCGCTGCTCCTCCCGGAGACCAAGACCGCCCGGTACGAGAGCAAGGACCGCCCGCTTTTCGAGGCTCAGGTGAAGAAGCAGTGCGGCGCCACGATCATCTACAGCAACGCCAACCAGGATTCGTCCGCGCAGCAGAGCCAGGCTGACGCCGCGTTGACGAACGGTGCCAACGTGATGGTGCTCGATCCGGTCGACGGCGCCGCGGCCGCCGCGATTGCGCAGAAGGCCACGGCCGCCAAGGTGCCGGTCATCTCCTATGACCGTCTCATCTTGAACGCGAAGGTCGATTACTACATCTCGTTCGACAACGCCGGCGTCGGCAAGCTCCAGGGTAACGCGCTGCTGAAAGCCTTGAACGGCAAGCAGAACGCCCAGGTTGTGATGATCAACGGCGATCCGACGGACAATAACGCCACCCTGTTCAAGCAGGGCGCGCACTCGGTGCTCGACAGCACGACCAAAATCGTCAAGGAATATGACACGCCGCAATGGAGCGCGGACAACGCGCAGAAGGAAATGCAACAGGCGCTGACCGCGCTGAACAACAAGGTCGACGGCGTCCTCGCCGCTAACGATGGGACCGCCGGCGGCGCGATCGCGGCCATGAAGTCCGCCGGTCTGAATCCGTTGCCCCCGATCACCGGGCAGGATGCCGAGCTGGCCGCGATCCAGCGCATCGTTGCCGGAACCCAGACGATGACGGTCTACAAGGCGATCGTTCCCGAAGCCCAGCAGGCAGCCGATCTGGCCTGCGATCTGGCAACCGGCAAGAGTGTGCCGAGCAGTATGACCAACGGCAAGACGACCAACAACAAGGCGGCCGACATTCCGTCGATCCTCTTGACCCCGGTCGCCGTGGACAAGACGAACATCAAGGACACGGTCATCAAGGACAACTTCTGGACCGTCACCGACATCTGCACCGCGGATTTCGCGGCGGCGTGCAAGGCGGCCGGACTCCAGTGACCCAGGGCCCTGAATCGGATCGGGGCACCGAGGAAAATCGAGATAGCGCGCGCCGGCCCGAGGGGCCGGCGCGCATTCCGCTCCTGGAACTGCGGGGGATCACCAAACGCTTCGGCGCGGTTCATGCCCTCACCGATGTCAACCTGAAGGTCTACGCGGGCGAGGTCATGGCGCTCGTCGGCGACAACGGCGCCGGCAAGTCGACGCTGGTCAAAACGATCGCCGGCATCAATCTCCCGGACAAGGGCGCGATTCTCTTTGAAGGCAATCCGGTGCATTTCACCGGCCCGCGCGACCCGGCGGCGCTCGGCATCTCGACCGTCTACCAGGACCTCGCCCTGGCCGACAACCTCGATGTCGTGGCCAACCTCTACATGGGTCGCGAGGAGACCGGCAATCCGTTGCCCTCGCTGAGCGAGGAACAGATGGAAAAGCGGGCGCGGGAGGTGCTCAAGGACCTCAACGTAACCACCCTGCAGAGCCCGCGACTGGTTGTTGCCTCACTCTCCGGTGGCCAGCGCCAATCGGTGGCGGTCGCCCGGTCGGTCATGTGGTCGGCCAAGCTGGTGATGCTCGACGAGCCCACTGCGGCGCTTGGCGTCGCGCAGACCAAGCAGGTCCTCGACCTGATTCTCCGGCTGAAGCAACAGGGCCACGCCGTGATCGTCATCAGCCATAACCTGGTCGACGTCTTCGAGGTCGCCGACCGTATCGTGGTGCTCTATCTCGGGCGTAATGGCGGCGACTTCGTGCGCAAAGACGTCAGTCGGGAAGAGGTGGTGGCCGCGATCACCGGCCTCAAGCAACCGGCCGAACCAACGGCCAAGGCCTAGATGGCGAGCGAAACGGCGCCCCCCGCGGTCGTCCCGCCGGCGGTCGAGGCCGATCGGGCCAGTGGATTCGACCGCCTCTGGCGCCGGGTCACGCAAGGCGAGATCGGATCGGTCCCGGTCATCGTCGCCCTGATCCTGATCTGGACCATCTTCCAGATTCTCAACCCCAACTTCCTCAGCCCGCGCAACCTGACCAACCTGATGGTGCAGATTGCCGACATCGGGGTCATCTCGATCGGCATCGTGCTCGTCCTCTTGCTGGGCGAAATCGATCTTTCAGTCGGATCCGTCAGCGGTCTCGGGGCCGGTGTCGTCGCTGTCCTCAACGTCAAGCACGGCGTGCCGGCGATCCCATCGTTGGCGGCCGGCATTGTGACCGGGACCGTGATCGGGTTCCTCCAGGGATTCTGGTTCACCCGCTTCAAAATTCCCTCCTTTGTGGTGACGCTCGCCGGATTGCTGGCCTGGGAGGGCGCCCTGATCCTGATCCTCGGGACGACCGGCACGATCAACGTGTTCGACCCAACGATTGATGCCCTCGCCGGCAACTTCCTCTCGGTGACGCAGGGCTGGGTGGTCGCGATCGCGACGGTCGTTGCCTACGTTGCGAGCATGCTCCTCACCCGCCGCCGGCGTGCCAGGGCCGGCCTGGAGGTTGGCCCGGTCACCGGCTTGCTGCTTCGAGCCGTCATGGCGGCGGTCCTCGTGCTGGTGGCCGTCTTCATCCTCAACTCGGACCGCGGGGTGCCGGTCGCAGCCTTGATCCTGGTTGGGCTGGTCGTGATTTTCGATTACATCGTCCGGCGCACACCCTGGGGACGCCACGTGCTGGCCGTCGGCGGAAACGCCGAGTCGGCCCGACGGGCCGGGATCTCGGTCACCGGCATTCGTCTCTCGGTCTTCACCCTGGCTGGGGCACTGGCGGCCTTCGGCGGCATCATCGCCATGTCCCGGGTTCTCGCGGTCAGCCAGTCTTCCGGTGGCGGCGACGTGCTGCTCAATTCGATCGCGGCGGCGGTCATCGGTGGGACGTCGCTCTTTGGAGGCCGCGGCACGGTCTGGTCAGCGCTCACCGGCGCCCTGGTGATTGGCTCGATCAACAACGGCCTCGACCTGCTCGCGCTGTCGGCCGCGATCAAGTTCATGGTCACCGGAGGCGTGCTCCTCGCTGCCGTGACGGTCGATGCCGTCGCCCGCCAGGGACGCCAGTCGGCCGGTCGCGCCTAACCCGGAATTCCGATGCTGATCCTTCGAGCGCGGGCCTCACTGCACCACGTCGAGGGTGGGTGGTTCGCCGCCAATTGGCATTTCAGCTTCGACGATTACAACGACCCGGAGAACACCTGGTTCGGGGATCTGCGGGTGTTCAACGATGATCGCCTCATCCCCGGCGCTGCCTGGCCGATGCACCCCCACCGCGACATCGAGGGCATCACCTACGTCGCCGAAGGAACGTTCGAGCACGCGGACAGTCGCGGCAACGGGGGAATCCTGCCGCCCGGGTCGCTCCAACGGGCGACGCTGGGATCGGGGATGCAGCATTCGGAGCGCAACGGATCGAAAACCGAGCCGATGCGCTTCATTCAGATGTGGATCATTCCGGCGCGTCGCGGCCTCGAGCCGTCGGTCGAACAACAGAGCTTTCCCGAGGCCGCGCGCCAGGGGCGGTTCCTGCCGGTCGTCGTCCCGGCGGCCGGGTATGGCGGTGCGGATGCGCCGGCTAGTCCGGATGCGGTGACGGTCCATCAGGACGCCGCCGTCTACGCGACGCTGCTGGGTTCCGGAGTTTCGACGACGCATCGTTTCCGCCAGGGGTTCGACGGTTACCTGTTCCTGGTCCACGGTGACGCCGAACTCAGGGCAGCGGGCGGCGGCGGCACGATCGACGAGGGTGGGGCGGCCAAGATCATCGGTGAAGCCGAGGTTACCGTCCGCGCCGGTCGGAAGGGGGCCGAAGCGCTATTGGTCGAGACGAAGCAAAGAACGTAAGGCGTCTCAGGGGAAGGCGATGCTGCCGCTGTCGATGTTCGATTCCCAGGTTGCCTGCGGGCCGGTATTGCATCCGTGATTGGTGTCGGTGTCGTAGGCGATTTGCAGGCGCCGGCTCGCTGCGACGACCTGCGCGCGCACGTCGGCGACCGGCGTGCCCTGGGCGATCAGGTTGTTGCCCAGGGTCGCGAGCGCGCAGGCGAGGTTCAAGTGGTACTGCTCGTGGCGCAACAAGCGCGCCATATCGGCAATGTCCTCGGTATCAAGCTGCGTCCCGATCACCGTTTCGCACTCACCGCGGTTGGTCGCGGTCGCCGGTTGCCGAAGGCTCGCCGAGGCCGGACAGCTCGGCGACGGGGAGTAGGTGTATTCGGCCATATCGGGCTTGCGGAACGCGCTTTGACAGCCGCTCACCGCGCGGGCGGTTTGCGCCGGCCGGCCGTTGACCGGCACGACGCGTTGATTGACCCAGGAGCTCGCGGTATCTGGATCAACGGCGATTCGCCCCGCTCGGACGACGAAGTTAAATGAGGTCATTGCCGCAAATGGCGAGTTCGGGGCTGTCCCCTTGAAGTAGTCGGCGAAGCTGGTAAAGACCGTGCAGCTCGTCCCCGACCCGGTGGGGTGCGTGCCGCCGGCATCGACCCCATCGCGCTGAAGCTGCGCGGTATCGCCAGATGGGTCGTCCCGGTCCTGGAGGGCATCGAGGCCGTCGTAGGTCACCTCCGGATAGGCGCCGAAGATCGGTTGGGCCACCGCCGCCGCGGCCCCCTCTTGCTGCGGATCCTCCTTTTCCTGACGTTGCGCGCTAGTGGCATCGGGCGGAGAGGCGTGAGCGTCTCGCTCGTCCTGGCTGCAGCCGCACGGCGTGGGCCCGCAGCGTTGCACCGCGAACAGGTCGGCCAGGGCGCGATTGCCCACGCTGCGCTGGAGTCCGAGGATGGTGGCCTGCGCGGTGGTGACCGTCCGCGATTCGGAGGGCCTCCGCGACGGACCGCTATGCCTGATCAGCGGGTCGAGGCGTCCCGAGGCATAAGCCCGCACGGAATACTGCATAGCACCGTGGTGCGGGGATGGCTACAGGAAGCTGCGCGGACTTTCGGGCGGACCAGCCTGCCCGATCGGGCAAGCCCCCACCGCGGCCCCCTCCCCGACCCTCTCCCTGGCCCCTCCTCAACCCTCCCCCGAAAACGCGGGGAGGGAGGAACGGCAAGCGGGGAGGGCGATACTAAGGCGATGGACGTGTTCGCTCCCTGGCCGGAGCTTCCCTACGAGGCCTGGAAGGAGACGATGGCCACGCTGCACATGAAGCTGCAGATCATTGGCAAGGTGCGGCTCGGGCTCGCCCCGTTCGAGCCGCAATGGCAAAACGTGCCGCTCTATCTCACGGTGCGCGGCCTATCGACGACCCCGATGGCGTCGGGTTCGCGGATCTTCCAGATAGACGTCGACCTGATCGATCACCAGGTCATCCTGCTGACCAATCAGGGGGATTCGCGCCGGATCGCGCTCAAGGCCCAGCCCGTGGCGGACTTCTACCGCGACTTCATGGCGGCACTGCGCTCGTTGCAGATCGAGGTCGAGATCACGCCACGGCCATCGGAGGTCGCGAACCCGATCCCCTTCGCGGAAGACACGACGCATGTCGCGTACGACCCGGCGTGGGTCGGTCGGTTCTTCCAGGTGCTGTCGCGGATTGACGTCGTGTTCAAGGCGCATCGGGCCCGGTTCCGAGGCAAGACCTCACTGGTGAATTTCTTTTGGGGCAGCTTCGACCTGGCGTTGACGCGCTACTCAGGGCGGTCGCTCGAGCCACCCACGACCGGGGGCGTCATCATGCGAAAGGGCGCCGATGCCGAGGTGATCTGTGTTGGCTTCTGGCCCGGTAATGAGCAGGTTCCCGCGCCGAACTTTTTTGCCTACGCCGCGCCGGCGCCAGCAGGGATCGACAAGGAAACCGTTCGCCCGGCGGCCGCGCGCTGGGACCCCGCGGTCGGGGAATTCTTACTTCCCTACGACGACGTTCGAAGCGCGTCGTCGCCGCGCGAAGCCATCCTCGAGTTCTGTGAAAGTGTGTACGCGGCCGGGGCGCGCCTGGCGCACTGGGATCCAAATCTTGTCATGCGGGAAGAGTTCGCCGGCTCCCGATTTGACGGGGGCAGGTCAATTGGGTAGCGTTGGCGGCACGCCGGTTCTGACTAATGAGATCGAATTAGTCAGCAATCCTTGGAGGGAAGCACTCGATGGCCACATTGCTCCGTGCGGATCCGACCGTTATCCCGCAGCCCGGCCGGCCGCGCAGGCGCCGCCGGAAACCCTCGCGTACGTGATCGTCGTCAACCCTTACGCCGCCCATCCGCGCGTCGAGCGGCGCTACCTGCTCGCGCCCGGCATCCGGTCCTCGCGGATCTTGAGCTGAACGGCTCGTTGTTGCGGCGAATGGGATGAAAAAGATAAAGGGCCCCCACCCCGACCGTCCCGCGCAAGCGGGGGAGGGCGTGTCCGACCGTCTGCTGCCCACCAGTCGGGTCGGCCAGCGCCAGGCTCGCCGGATCCGTGAGATCGACCTCAAGACCTTCATGCAGGCCAGCCCGGCGTCGACGATCGCCCTGCAGGGACTCGTCGTCCCCCTGGGGAGTCACCTGGGACCTTCTATACGAACAACGGGGGCCGGCTCCGCCTTGGTCTTCCGCTGATGCGTGACGGCTTGTTCAATGAACAGACCGTGCTGCTGCGGGCCACTCCGGATGTGCGCGAGCACTATTTCAGCTCGCTGCGGGAAGAGGGCGTCGACCCTGCCGATGCCCTGCGCCGCGACCTGTTGATGCTGTACCCCGAGGGCCCGGGATCGGCCCGAGACCAGGTGGTGAAGTTTGAGCAGGCCCTGACGGCGGCCGCCCGCAGGCGTCCCGGCCCGATCCGCATCGTGGCGGAGGTGCTCGCCGACATCGAGGCCGTGGGATCCGTCGCCGAGCACCTTGTGGTCGAGCAGCAGCTGGCTGCCCTGCTCAGGCGCTTTCCCGTCGTGATGCTCTGTGCCTACGACGTCCGCACCATGGACGGTGGCACGGTCGTCGAGGCGCTGAAACTGCACTCCGACATTTTTGGGCGCGAGGTTGGTTACTGGCTGTCTTAGGCCGGTGAATTAGGCATTCCTGCCGATGCAGGCGGCGACCCTGCGTGGCAATGTCAGCCAAAAGGGTTCCAGCCTGATCCAGACCGCCTCACACCTCGCGCTCGATTCGGTGCTCCGGGCATCGCCGGAATCCGACGCCCTGCTCATTCTCGGCCGGTTATTCGATTCCCTCCCCATCGGGTTTCATGTCACCGACTGTGACGGCGAATTCCATGTGCTCTACGCCAACCGAGTCTGGGAAGGATGGGTGGGACGTGAGAAGTTGCCGGTCGAAGGGAAGAGCCTGGCTGAGCTGTTTCCGCGTGCCGAGGAGTCCGGTGTCTTGGCGCACATGCGCGAGGTCTGCGCCAGCGCGCAACCACGGCACCTCAAGGGCTTTGAGTTTCGCGAGCTGGGCATGTGGCGTCGCAGCCCCGGCGAAACGAGCCGCTGGGATTGGGAGATCTACCCGCTGGCGGGCTCGGGCGGCGGCATCTACCTGCTCAACGTCATCATGGATGCGAGCGCGGCGCAGCCGGTGCGGAGTGGGCTGACGAAAGCGGATCGGCAAACCGAGATCCGCCGTCGCGAGGAGGCGTCGGGCGTTCTGCGCATCTTCGGTGTCGCGCCCGACACGAGAGCGGCCAAGGGCCAAAAGTTGAGCGGGCGCGAGGATGAGGTGGCCGAGTTCGTGGCCATGGGCCTGACCAATGACGACATTGCCGCTCGCCTCAGCCTCAGCTCGTCGACGATTGCCTCGCATGTCGCCCACATTCTGTCCAAACTTCACTTCCGGTCACGGACCCAGGTGGCTGCCTGGGTCGTTGGCCGCCGGCTGGCTCGGGTCAAAATTCATTAGAACGAAGGATGCAACCTGAAGCGTCGCGCCTAATTCTGTAGGTACTAGCATCTACAGGCCGGACCGCTAACAACCGAGTCGACCGAGAGGGTGGGGAGCAAAATTGGGGACCGACGAGCCGTCGCAATCGCGACAGAACCGCGGAGCGGTGGCGGTCGAGGAGCTGACGCGGCGCCAGGTCGAGGTGCTGCGGCTGTTGGCGAAGGGGCTGACTGACGCGCAGATCGCCGACCAGCTCTTTCTCAGTCGTCGCACGGTGCACGCGCACCTCCGGGAGATTTTTCGACGGCTCGAGGTCCCCAACCGCAGTGCCGCAACGCGCTACGCAGTCGAGCATGGCATCACCTAGTGAATGCTATGATGAGCAAAGAACAGCACCGCGCGTCGAAGTGGGGGGCCAGTCCGTTTGCCGACGAAGGTTCGTCAGTTGCTCACGCCCAGAGAGCTCGAGGTCGTGAAATTGGTCGCCGCAGGGTTGACCAATCGAGACATCGCCAACCGCCTCGGCCTCAGTGCGCGCACGATCGACGCTCACCTGCGCTCGATTTACGGAAAGATCGGGGTGACCTCCCGCAGCGGGGCCACCCGGTATGCGATGGAGCGTGAGCTGCACTAGCGTCGCGTCCCCCTCCGGACCCTCCCTCTGCAAAGGGGGAGGGTCGCTTATTTTTGCCCGACCGGCGATGCCGACGGATAAGGCTCGTCCGACCCGAGTGGCACGACGAGTGCTGGGGCGGTCTCGGCAAGCGAGGCCAGGAGCGTGCCAGCCGAGGGAGGCACGCCGCGCGCGGCGCGGACCAGGTCGGCAACCACGGCGCTGGCGGCCGCATCGGGACCCGCTCCCGGTCCTTTGAGAACGAGCTGTCCCGCGTAGGTGGCGTCGATGACGATGCCGTTGTCCGCCCCATCGACTCGGGCGAGGGGATCGGTATCGGGGATGCGGCGCGGACGGACGTCGGCGGCGATCCGGTAATCCTGGTCGACGGCCGCGGCAATCAACTTCACCACGGTGCCCGCCTCGCGCGCCGCCTGCATGGCGCCGGCGTCGAGGGCGGTGATGCCGACGCGGGTAATGGCAGCCGGATCGACACGCCGGTGGAAGGCGAGCATGATCAGGATGGCGAGCTTGGCCGCCGGGTCATGGCCATCGACGTCGGCGCTTGGATCGGCTTCGGCCAGGCCTTCGCGCTGCGCCGTGGCGAGCGCGTCGGGGTACGAGGTGCCGCGCGCCATCGCATGCAAGATGGCGTTGGTCGTGCCGTTAAGGATGGCGGTGATGGCGTCGATGCGATCGGTGGCGAGCGCCTCGGCGAGCACCTCGACCACCGGAATCGCGCTGGCGACGGCCGCCTCGAAGCGCACCGGGCCGAGACGGGCGAGATCCGGACCGTGCCGCGCGATCACCTGCTTGTTGGCGGTGATCAGCTGCCGTCCCGAGGTCAGGGCGCGTTCGATGTAGGTTCGCGCCGGCTCCATCCCGCCGATCAGTTCGACGACGGCGTCGAGGCCGGGGCGATCAAGGAGCGCCTCCGGCTGCAGTAATGGCGCGGGTGCCTGGCGAGCCTCCGGGCGGCGCACGCCGATCGCCTCGAGGGTGATCGGCCGGCCGGCGGCCTGGGCAATGCGGTCGCGGTCGCGAAGCAGGCGGGCGACGAGCGCGCCGCCGACATGGCCCAGGCCAAGGAGCCCGACCCGGAAGGGAGCCGGCATCAGAGGCCTAGAAGCCGGGTACTGACACCGAGGGGCTCGGCACCGGAACGGCGGTTGGCGTCGGCACGTCGGTTGGGGAAACTGTCGGTATGGGGACGGTGGTCGAGGGCGCCGCGGATGGCCGGGCTGATGGCCGCGGGGTGGCGCGCCCACGGGCGCTCTGGCTCGACCCAGGTTGCACCGTTGGCAAGGGGTCAGTCGACGCCGGCGCCGCTGGGCTGGTCGAGGCGCTTGCCTGGGGACTCGGCGATGGGCTCGGGCTTGCGTGTCCGCCGGTTCCGGCGAGCGTCGGCTGGCCGCCACCTCGGTGGAACTGCAGCATCAAGACGGCGAAGGCCGCCACCATCGCGACCAGCGCCAGGCCGGCGATGGCGTCGACCGACACTCCCGATTTGACGAAAAGCCGTGAGGCTTTTATGTCCATGGCTTCGCCCTCCTCCAAGCCCCGGACGCGGCCGCCGACAGGGCTTGCCGGGCCATTTTAGGCCGTCGCCATGAAAGGTCAAGAGGCCTTATCTCGGTGAGTGGCGAAGCGAGCCGATCCGTTTACTGAGAGCGGTTTGGCGTAACGGCTGCAGATCGGATCCGTTGTTACGCTCGTGCGGCGAATTGTTCCAGCTCTAGTCCTGGTCCTGGCGGCCTGCGGATCGCCGGCGACGTCCGCTCATCCGCCCGCCTCGTCCGCCCCGACGGTGACAACCCCGAGCCCGACCACAACGCCGCGGGAGCTCCTCTTTGCCGTCGTGGAAGCCCGTGGAGCGGGCGGTTTGATGGGGCCGGAGCCGGGCGTCGCTGATGCCCACGACCGGGTCGCCATCGTCGGACTCGATGGCGTCGCGCGGGCGAAGGCCGATTTCACGCCGCGGAAAGATCCGGTGGTCGGAAATGCTGGCGGCGTCCTGCAGCCGGAGGCACGGGTGGCCGGTGGCCGGGTCTTCTTTGCCGATGGCACCGGCGTCGTTCGTGAGCTGACTCGCAGCGGCAATTACCGCGTAGCGACCTTTGCACTCAAGCCGCAGCAGGAAATCTCCTTCGGGGTAAGCGCCGATGGCGCCCACCTGGAGGCCAGCCGCTACACCTTTCCTCCGGTGAACCCCAGCCCATCAAATCCCGGCGAAACCTTCCTCAGCAACAACTATCGCTACGAGCTCTTGGCGGCCGACGGCGGTGCGGCAAACCGCACCCTCGTTACCACCAATGGCGGTTTCGAGGTTCTGCAGCAGCCCGATGTCGTTGGCTGGGATGCCACGGGCCCGATCGCGACGCGTGACACGCAGTTCGGGACGCAGTCGGGCACCTCGGGTCGAACCCTGTGGGGCCACGCGGTCCGGCTCGACGCCGCCGGCCACCCGGGGCCAGTCCTCGGTGGTCCGGACTGTTCCGTGATGTCGATTACGGGCGACGTCTTGCTGTGCGTCGACGATCGACAGGTCGGCTACAGCGTCCGACGATCCGACGGCACCATCATGTGGACCGTTCCCCCGCGTCCTCAGGGCCAGATCTACGCCTACATCGTGCTGTCTCCCGACCAGGCCCGCGTCGCCTACGCTGGCGGGGTACGCGGCCGCGATGGGTCGACCATGACCCTGCCGGCAAAGTTCAACCCGGAAGGATGGCTGGACAACCAGACCCTGATTGGCATCACGGGCGAGAACAATCAGCAGGAGATGGCGGTCGTCCGCCTCGCCAATCCGAGCCAGATCGACGACCTCGGCTTCAAGGGCGAGTTCATCGGCGTCGTGCAAGCGCCCTAGGTCAGGCAGCCTTCCGCGTCAGGAGCAAGCCGGACTCGCCCGGGAGCCGAGCCCACAGTGCGGAAGGGGGCGTCTTCTCGAGCGCGCGCATCTCAGCAAGGACGCGTAGGCCGACCTCCAGCGGATCGACGCGGTTGGGACTCCAGCGGTCCTGGGCACCCGGCTTCAGGCTTGCCTGGAAGGTGAACCGCCAGCGCCCGTCCACGAGGCGTGGCATCGCCCGGGCGTGGACATCGGCCGACAGCACCAGAAAGAGCGGAGGGCGATAGGCCATCGTGGCCGAATCCATGTAGCCGAAGAGGTACCAGAAGCGCGGGTCGTCCAGCACGCGGGACTTTGGCAGGGAGAAGGGGATCTGGATGACCTCGCTGTGTCGATGCATCCAGAGGCGCCAGGTGGTTTTGATCTGCAGGGCGATCGGCGAGGCGAAGCCGCGGCGGAGGTGACCCTCGATGTCGCGGTGGGCGTCGTCGGTCCAGGGCCAGGCGACCTCGACCTCGCCCTCGCTACCCCAGACAATCAGCTTGGCGGCTTCGGACTGGCCGAGTATGCCGCGTTGCGTCGACGTCAGCGCCATGGGTGTACAACGGGACGCGAGCCGGAGTCCGGCAGGCTAGGATGCTGCCAGTGAGCGGCATCATCGAGCGCTACGCTACCTATCTGCCGGTGACCCTCTCGACGCCATGGGTGACGCTGGGGGAAGGGTCGACGCCACTGGTGCGCTCGTCACGGATCGGTCCTTCCCTCGGATTGGCCAATGTCTATTTCAAATATGAGGGCCTCAACCCGACCGGGTCATTCAAGGACCGTGGCATGGCGCTGGCGGTGGCGAAGGCGATCGAGGGTGGCGCGAGCACGCTCCTCTGCGCCTCGACCGGGAATACGAGCGCCTCGGCGTCGGCCTATGCGGCGCATTACGGGCTCGAGGCGCTGGTGGTCATGCCCGCCGGCGGCGTCGCCGCCGGCAAGGTCGCCCAGGCGCTGGCCTACGGCGCGACGATCGTGCCGGTCCGGGCGACCTTCGATGCCGCCCTGCAGCTGGTGCGGCAACTTGGCGACCAGCCGGGCGTCGCGCTGGTCAACTCGATCAATCCGTTTCGGCTCGAGGGCCAGAAGACGGCCGCCTTCGAGATCATCGAGGAGCTGGGTGAGGCACCGGCCCGGGTCTTCATCCCGGTGGGCAACGCCGGCAACATCACGGCCTACTGGCGCGGCTTTCGCGAATTCCAGGGACGAACCAACGGGAAATGTCCGCGGATGCACGGCGCCCAGGCCGAGGGCGCGGCGCCGCTGGTCCGCGGCAAGCCGGTGGCACGGCCTCGGACAGCGGCCTCCGCGATTCGAATCGGCAACCCGGCCTCGTGGCAGAGCGCGATTGCGGCCCGCGACGAGTCGGGCGGGACGATCGAGGCGGTGAGTGATGACGACATCCTCGCCGCCCACCGGCGCCTCTCCGCGGAGGAGGGCCTGCTAGCGGAACCCGCGTCGGCCGCCGGTGTCGCGCTGCTGATCCGCAAGGCAACCGCGGGGCAGGTCGGAAAAGCCGAGACCATCGTCTGCATCCTCACCGGGCATGGACTGAAAGACCCGAAGGCGTTGACCCGAGGCCTGTCGCTTCCGCCGGCCGTCGAGCCGACGATCGACGCCATTCGCCACGCCATCGGGCAGGCCTGACCGGATCAGCCGTTCGAAAGAGACCTCATCGGAAGGGACGAAATGCCTGGCGAGGCGGCCGGCCGGTCGAACGGCGGCTGATCGATGCCGCGTTGGGGCGATGCGCGAGCTCGTATCGACCCAGGGGCCGCAGGTGCTGGTGCACCAGGATCTGCATGCTGACAATGTGCTGCAAGCGCAACGCGAGCCGTGGCTGGTAATTGATCCCAAGCCGCTGATTGGCGAGCGCGAATTCGCGGTCGCGTGTGTGGTTCGCGGGGCGGAATTGGGCCACAGCCGCGATCGCGTCCTCGGACGGCTCGATCGTTTGTCTGAGACCCTCGGCCTTGACCGGGAACGCGCCCGTGGTTCGACAATCGCGCAGACGCTGGCCTGGACCGACTTTGGTGCTGATCTGATGTCCAGGCGCCATCTCGAAGTGGTCCAATGGCTGGTCGACACATAGCGCAAGAACGGCGCGTCTAACTGCGACTGAACCGCAGCAGGCGCTCGATTGACCCGTTATCAGCTTCTTTCAGTGATGCGATGTATTCGGCTCGCGCGGCACTCTTGTCCGTAGGCGACTGAGATCCCCACGTGAAGGACTGTTGACCATGCGTTGTGAGTAAGACTTCCGTAGCAAGCCGAGAATGCCGGCCATTGCCGTTAGGAAACAGATGAATCCACACTAGCCTGTGGTGAAATCGCACCGCCAACTCATCCCACGGGTAGGTGTCATGCACGACCTGGTAGGCCACGTCGGCGCAAAGGTTCGTCACCATCTCGGGGATCTGGGGCCAATGCACACCCAGGTTCGTGTCGCTTTGTCGGAAACGACCGGCCCATCGCCAGGTTTGATCGAACATCCGGCGATGCAGCTCACGCAGGAGAGGGGCGGTTAAGAGCTCGCGTTTCAGGCGACGGCTCCGTCTTGCCCAGGTCTGGGCGTCGAGGATATTCCGTTGCTCAAACTCGTTGAGCTCTGCCTGGTGGTTCAGGTCAGGGATGAGGCCGGCTACCGAATCAGCGTCAAGCGGCGTCGCCCCTTCCGGATATTCGAATTTTATCGGCATCCGCCTTCTCCCAAAGTTCTCGGCTGAGCGTGCGAATCAACTCGTCGGTTAACTCGCCAATCTGCTCGCGGCGACCTAGCTGGTCGTTTGACTGGCCCTCGAGAGCCATGGTGTGATCGACTGCCTCGTAGAGTCGCGTGGCTGCCTGCTCTGCCTGCCTACGGACGATTGCCTCCAACGACACGGGCGGAATGAACGAATAGACAAATGAGCAACCCATAGCCTCGGCAGCGCGGCGCAAGCTGTTGAGTGTGATCGCTCCCGCTGCTTCTGAGCGTTCCATTTCAGCCACTGTTGGCTGACTAACCCCCATGCGGTAGGCCAGCTGCTGTGCGCTCATCCCCAAGGCGTGGCGGATTTCATTGATCCAGCCCTTTTGGGGAGTCGGAAGGTGTCGCAATATGGAAGAGCGGCCAAACACCCGGTCCAGTTGTCGCCGTCTGAGGTTTCTACCTACAGAAGCTTTCATGGGATTGATTATAGCCCATAAGCTATAAGAATAAATATTAACTATCGCCTGCACGCTATAAATGGAAACTACTGTAATGCCCACGCCCTATAAATGCAGGCATAATATATAGCTCCTTGGCTATGCTCGCAACTCAATTGAGCAGTCCACAGGAAGAAAAGCACCGCGCGGGGCGGGAGAGCGGAGAGTTAGCTCCGAACCCTCGAGGGGGCGGGGGCATTCGAGATTAATTCCAAGCCCCGCACGGAGCCAAAGATGAAGGCGAGGGCGTAGAGGACGGCGATCACGAGCAGAAGGGTCCGGTAACCGACGACGAGTGAGCTGTACTCAAGGAGGCCGCCGACCATGGCGCCCAGCAGGTTGGCGCCAAAGGCCACCGTCGATGCCCCAACGGTTTTAAAGCGCTGGGCAAAGACCAGGTTGGCGATGAAGATCGGAATGAAGGCCAGCAGCACCGCGACCACGAACCGGGGGATCAGCGTCAGGCCGAGCAGGAGGTGCGGCGGGACGGCCCAGGCGAGGGCGAGCGAGAGCAGTAACGCCAGGTAGAGCAACCGCGGATCGCGCCACTGGAGCCGCCGCGCCACCTCGATGGCGGCCAGGACCGCGGTGAGGATGCCGATGAAGACCAGCGCATTGACCACCCAGGTGGTGCCGAAGAGCAGCGCGAACTGGACGACATTCTTGGTCTCGAGCAGCAGGAAGGCCGCCCCCATGAAAAAGAGGTCCAGGTAGGGGCGCATCAGCGTCAGTGGTCCGGATCCAAGACGGACGAGGGCGAGCGACGCGAGCAGGATCAAGGCGATGGTGAGGAGGTAGAAGCCGGGGATGGTCCGGTCGCGCAAATAGAGGAACGGGTAGTCATCGGTTGCGGGAGCGGGGACCGTAGCCGAGGCCTGCCAGGTTTGGGGGCAGTGCATCGCCGCCGGGTTGGCGCTGGCCATCAAAAGCGCGAGTCTTGAGTCCGTGCCGGTCGTGTCCTCGCAAGGTGCGTGGCCGTAGGCGGTCTGCAGGGTCCCGGCCAGCCGGTCGACCAGCCATTGCTCGCGGTAGTAGTTGTACTCGCCAAACGCGCCCTGCGGCGTCAGGTGCGCGCGTGCCTGCTGCATGGCCTCGAGCGTGAAGAGGTAGCTCTCCAGTCGAAGCGAGGACTGTCCGGCGACCAGCGTCAGGGAATCGGGAAGGGCAAAGAGGATCAGGTCGTAGCGCGACCGCGTCTGCTCGAGGAAGGCGCGCCCGTCGTTGACGTAGGCGTGGACGCGGGGGTCCTGGTAGGGGTGGTCCGGGTGGAGCGCGACACCGAGGTCGTGAATCCGCGGATCGATCTCGACGGCGTCGACATGGTCGACGCCCTGGGCGAGCGCAATGGCGACGTCATCGCCGGTCCCGGCGCCGACGATCAACACGTTGTGCGGGTGGGCCGCGATGCGCTGGTAGGGGAGGAGATAGAGGGGAATCAGTCGGCTGCGCAGGGCCACGGACTCGATCGTCTGATGCGGAATGCCGTTCACCAGCACGCCGATGGAGCCATTCGGCTGTGGATTGAGTCGGATCTTGTAGTACGGGGACCAGCTCACCAGGCTATTGGCCGACTCGAGGCCGAGCAGCAGCAGCAGCGCGGCCGCGCCTGCGATTTGCAGGCGACGGAACGGTCGATCCAGCAAGACGCCAAAGGCGACCACCACCAGCAGGCCCCAGGCGAGCGGGGGCGCGCCGCTGAAGGAGAGAAGCGTGAACGCGAGGATGCCGGCCAGGCTGCCGGCAATGTCGAGCCGGTAGGCGTCGAGCGGTGGGAACGCGGCGAACGCTCGGGCCACGCCGTTGCCGACCATCGCCATCACCACGGCCACGCCGATAAAGATGATTGGCAGGGTGAGCCAGGTTGGCAGGCCGGTGCGGGTCCCGAGCGCGCCGAAATAGATGAGCTCGCTTCCCGATCGGTCGATCTGGACTGGGAAGATGGCGACAAAGGCGACCAGGATGGCGAGCGCGACCGGCGCCAGCGGAAACAGCGACCGGCTGGCGCCCCCTCGGACAAACCCAATGCCGATGCCGAGAAAGCTGGCCAGCAGGACGAAATTCGAGAAGTACGAGAGATAGAGGATGTTGGAGCCGGTCCAGCGGATCAACGCCAGCTCCAGGAACAGCATCAGGCCGCTGAGGAGCACGAGACGGCTGCGGGCCATTGAGCTCAGATGGTAGACGGCAGCCCGGAATTCCCGTGCCCCTTCGCTTCCCGTCGATGCCCCTTGGTTGGCCCCTTTGCGCCTTGATCGCGAGGCGGGCGATGGCGACCGTGGATGGGTGGTTTTGAACCAGGCCCTGGTGGCGTGTTTCGGCGATGTCCTGCGACAGGCCGGGTACCACGAGGCCGGCCTTCGCCAGGCGGTAGGCACCAGCTCGAGCCTGGCGCACGATCCGCGAGCCAGCGAGGTGGCCCGGCGACGCCTGGCCGATGGACAACCGCTCAGCACCCTGATCCGGCTGTTCGGCCTTGGGCTACGGGTACCGACCGACCAGGTTGGCGAGGCCATTTACCCGAGCCGGACCGACCAACTGGTCGAAATCGGCGCCCTCGCCGAATACAACGGCCTGGTCCAACCACTGATGGCGATCGATGCCGATGGCGACATGTTGATCGCCCACGACGTGGCGCATCATGGCCGAGCCCTCGCCGGCGACCACGTCATCGGCCTCGGCCCGGCTCCGCGGACGCTGGCCGCTCTCACCGTGCGGTCACCGGTGGGTCGGGTGCTCGATCTCGGCACGGGCTCCGGGATCCAGGCCCTGCGCGCGTCGAGCCATGCCGATGAGGTGGTGGCGACGGACATCAATCCGCGGGCCCTGGCCTATGCCCATTTCAACGCCGCGCTCAATCGGGTCGCCACGCCCGCCGTCCGTGCCGGCGACCTCTTTGAGCCGGTGGCGAACGATCGCTTTGACCTGATTGTCGCCAACCCGCCCTACGTGTTATCGCCGGACTCGAGCCTGCAGTTCCGGGACAGCGGCATGGACGGTGATCGGCTGAGCCAGACCGTGGTGCACGAGGCTGCCGCGCACCTCAACGACCATGGGTTCGCCTCGATGCTGGTTAGCTGGGCGCACCAGGACGGTGGAGGGTGGCAGCCCCCGCTGGCCGGCTGGGTCGACGGGCTTGGTTGCGACGCGCTGTTGCTGCATTTCCGGACCTATGACCCGCTGACCTACGCCTCGCTCTGGATCAGGGACGCGGCTGACGTTGGCGACGCCCTGGACCGCTGGCTCGCGTACTATCGCCGCCTCGGTATCGAGGCGATGAGCTCCGGCGCCGTGATCCTGCGACGCCGGTCGGGCGTTAACTGGACCCGCGCCGTCGACGTGAGGGCGGCGCCGATCCAGGCTGCCTCTGAGCACCTGCTGCGGATCTTCGCCGCCAACGACCGCCTCCAAACCATGACGGATACGGCGGTCCTTGACCGGAGATTTCGACCGCATGCCGGCCACCGCATCCAGCGCACCGGGGTGAGCAGCGGAGGCGCCTACCTGGTCCGGGGCCAGGTTCTCGAGACCGCCACCGGAATCCCGTTGCGTGTATCACTGGGTGAGTTCGGGTCGAGGCTGCTGGCGAAGCTCGATGGGACCCGAAGGTTGCGGATGGTAACCTCCGAGCGAGAGGGAATCGAGATCGTCAAGCAGCTCGTTGGCCTCGGCTTTTTGGAGATGGATGTGGTCAGGCCTCGGCCCGGCCCCCCCGTCGATGTTCCGCCCGGTCGGGATACCGAAAGGAGCCTGGTCGCGCCATGAGGACGCACGATCGCGAGAGCCTCGACGATCAGCAACGGGAGGGCGCAAAACGACCCCGGAAATCAGCCGACCATGGCACCGTTACCGATTCGATGCGCGATCTCCAGGCGACCGCCGGGAATCGCGCCGTGAGCGACCTCGTCGGGAAGGCCGGGCCCACCATGCAAGGCCGCTTTTTCGGAGGGGGATTCGGGGGCATCGAGGAATGGATGGCCAAGGAGTCGCCCGCTGCTGCACGAAGCTTTGACCCGTCGGTCAAGGAGGAAGCATCCGACGCCGGCATGAAGGATCAGCCGTCGGACGAGAGCATGAAGGTTGGGGAGGATCCCGCGGACAAGTGGGACGGCTCCGAGAAGGCTGACGCCGCGGACAAGTGGGGCGGCTCCGAGAAGGTCGATGCCGCGGACAAGTGGGATAGCTCGGAGAAAGACGACGGCTCGGACAAATGGGATAGCTCGGAAAAAGACGACGTCTCGGACAAGTGGGACGCCTCCGAGAAGACCCAGCCTGAATTCGCGAGCAAAGGCGATGCGCTCACGTCGAAGTTCGACGAGCTCGAGTTCCAGTAACGCCGTCAACCACTGGCCAGCGTGCTGAGCAGGTGACGGACGGCGGCACCGCTCTCTGCCTTAAGCGCGGCTGCCGATAGCGCCGCGGCCTCCCGGCTGTCGAGCCGGCGAATCGCCGCCTTGATCCGCGACACGAGTGGTGGATGCACGCTCAATTCGTCAACGCCCAGGCCGATCAGCACGGGGAGCGCCGACAGGTCGCTGGCCATCTCACCGCAGATGCCGACCCAGCGGTGCTGGGCGTGTGCCGCCCGGACCACCTGATCGATTGTGCGCAGCAGGGCAGGGTGCAGGCTGTCGGCCAGGGTGGCGAGCTCCGGATTCGTCCGGTCGGCCGCAAACAGGTACTGCGTCAAATCGTTGGTCCCGAGACTGAAGAAATCCACCTCGGCGGCCAGCCGATCGGCGATCACCGCGGCGGCGGGCACCTCGATCATGATGCCGATTTCGATCGTGGTCGGCGCACCACCCGCGGGTGTGATCTCGTCGGCCGCGTCGCGGAGGATGTGCCGTGCCTGGCGGACCTCTTCGACCGTTGACACCATCGGAAACATCACCCGGAGCGGGTGCGTGGCCGCGACGCGGATGGCGGCTCGCAACTGCGCCTTGAGCAAGTCCGGTCGTCGAAGCAGGTGCAGACGCAGGCCACGAACCCCCAGCGCTGGATTGGCCTCCGGAGGCTGGGGCAGCGCGGGCAAGGGTTTATCCGCGCCGACATCGAGCGTGCGGAGGATGACCGGCTTGCCGCGCATCGCTTGCATCACCCGCTCGAGCATGGCGACCTGGGCATTCTCGTCTGGAATCCGGTCGGTTCCCAAAAAGAAGAACTCGCTGCGCAGCAGGCCGATCCCATCGGCGCCGGCCTCGGCGGCCCGTGCAGCATCTTCCGGCGTGGCGGCATTACAGCCGACCTCGATGCGGCGGCCGTCGCGGGTCGCCGCCGGCCGGTCGTCGGAGGTCGATGGCGCCGGTTGCGTAAGGCCGGCCACCGTTTCCGCGGAGGGGTCGATGACCAATGTGCCCGTGTCGCCGTCGAGGAACAGCGGCGTGCCGTCTTGCACCGTCCCGATCAGACCGGCAATGCCAACGACGGCGGGCAATCCGAGCGCCCGGGCCAGGATCGCCGTGTGCGCGGTCGCGGACCCCTGCTCCGTCGCGAAGCCCACCACCAGCGAACGGTCGAGTCCGGCGGTCTGGGAGGGGGCGAGGTCACGGGCGACGACGATCGAGGGGAGGGACGGCGGCGGCGGCGAATCGCCGATGCCGTGCAGGGCCCGGCGGATCTGCTGCACCACGTCCTCGACATCCGCGGCTCGGGCCTGGAATACGGGATCACTCGATGCGCGCAACATTGCCGCAAATGGCGCCAGGGCGGCAGCGACGGCGGCGTCGGCCGACTGGCCCTGCCGGACCAGGTTCGTCGCGCCATCAATCAGCGCAGGATCGTCCAGCATGAGGGCCTGGGCCTCGAAGATGCCTGCCTCGGCTGCCGCACCGCCGGTGACGAGCCGGGCGGTTTTCACCATCAGCGCGGCGCGCACGCGATCGATCGCGGCATGCAGCCGTTCGATGCCGCCCCGGCCACTCAGGTCGATGCCATCCACCGGGTGCGGCTCGTCCCATCGCCAGGCCGGCGCCGAGGCCTGGCCGGGGGCCGCGGGGATCCCGCGGAGCTGCGTCGGACTACTCGCCGAAGTCACGATCGACCAGGTCGGTCAGCGCCGCGACCGCGTCGTCCGCCTGGGGGCCGTCGGCCCGAACGGTGATGGTCGTCCCGTGGCCGACACCAAGCGTGAGGACGCTGAGAATGCTCTTGGCATCGCGCACCATCCCGTCCTTGACCACCTCGACGCGCGTGTCCTTGAAGCGGGCGGCGGTCTGGACGAACAGTGCCGCCGGCCGGGCATGCAACCCGACGGCATTCATGATGGTCAGCTGGCGTTCGGTAATCGCGTCAAACCCCTCCTCACCCGTAGTCTGCAGCGCCACCGGCATTCGGTCAAGCTCGCTCGTACAGTAGGTGGCGATGGCGAAAGGCGCGATCCCGCCTCCCACCCGTGGTCGAAATGTCGACTCGTCGGTCAGCCGCCTGCGCGAGGGGTTCGGACGAGTCCCGGTGGCAGCCGTCATTCGTCGCGCCGAAGAACTCCCCCAGGCGCTCGCGTCCCAGGTGCCGGCGGTATTCTTTCTGCGCGCCCCGGCCTTTCACCTCGGTCCGCTGGTGTGGGCCGTCCAGGCGCGCGGCAAGATGGCGTTCGTCCACATCGACCTGATCGCCGGACTCGGCAAGGACCGCGCCGGCGTCGCCTTCCTCGCCCGCGAGATCGGCGTCAACGGCATCATCACCTCGCACAGCGGCCTGATCGCGGCGGCGAAGGCGGAACGGGTCGTCGCGGTCCAACGGCTTCTCCTCTACGACGACCTGGCGCTCCCCTCAGCGCTGAACGCCCTTGACCATGCCCGCCCGGACGTCGTCGAAGTGCTACCCGCGATCATCTTTCCGCTGGTGGTCGACCAGATCCGGGCTCGCTTGTCCCTGCCGATGATCGTTGGCGGGTTCGTGACCGATGCGACGCATCGCGAGGCCGCGCTCGAGCGTGGCGCGCTGGCGGTCAGTACCAGTACGCCGTCGCAGTGGCCATGAGGACGCCGGATCTCAGCGGCTCCTTGCTGCCCGCGATCCGTGATGCCGCATCCCTGAGCCAGGCCCTGGATCTCGGTTACCGGCAGGTCCTGCTGGAGCGGGGGAGCCTGCTGGCGATCATTGGCCCGCTGGCCTCCGCCGCTCGCCGGGGCATCGCGATCTTCGTCAATCTCGATGGTGTCGAGGGGATCGCCGCGGACAGCGCCGCCCTCGCCTTCCTCGCCACCGACCTCGGCTTTTCCGGGGTGGTATCCGTTCGGCCGCACCTCCTTGCCGATGCGAGCCGGTTCCGGCTCCGGACGGTGCAGCGCATCCACGCCCTCGACTCCACCGGGTTGGAGACCGGGCTCAGCAGTATCGTTGCCCCGGCTCCCTACGCCATCGCCATCGCGCCCGGGGTCGCAGTACCCCAGGTGATGCCGGCAATACGGGAGGTCACCGGGACCCCGGTGTGGGGGACCGGCTACATCACCACGACCGAGCAGGCGAATTCGGTGCTGGCCGCGGGTGCCAACGTCGTGTCCTGCGCGCGCCCCGAGGTATGGCGTGAGTTCAGCCCAGTTGCAGTTCGCGATTGACAGACCCGCATCCCTGTGTTATGACAGTCGCACAGCGAACGGCGGGACACTGAAGGGAAAAGTCCTGACCTCTGCGCTCCAATCGGAGCGTGTAGGTTAGGGCTTTTTTGTTGCGTGCGAGGAGGTGGGATGGCAGCCCTTAAGCGACCCGTTCCGAATCATGGCTAAGGAGGAAGCGCGCATGGCAGACAACAGACCAACACGGGCAACCGTCGCCCCGCCGATCGGCGGGCAGGAGACCGCAGTCCCGGAAGTACGCGGACGATCGGGAATCGGCGCGATGCGACACGGCCTTTGGGGCGACCTGGGGGCGGAGTTTTTGGGGACCTTCGTCCTGATCGCCTTTGGAGTCGGGGTGGTCGCGATGGCGGTCGCCGCGCTCCCCGGGTCCGGGCGGGCGCAGACCTCGACCACGATCTTCTTAGCCGCAGGTGACTGGCTGCTGATCACCTGGGGATGGGCGATCGCCGTCACCATGGGGATCTACGTGGCCGGCGGGATCACCGGCGCACACATCAATCCGGCGGTTACCCTCGCCTTCGCGGTGCGTGGCGATTTTCCCTGGCGTAAGGTCCTGCCGTACTGGGCGGCCCAGGTCGCAGGAGCCTTCGCCGGCGCCGCACTCGTGTTCCTCGTCTATCACGATGCGATTTCGGCGTACGAAACCGCCAGCAAGGTGGCGCATGCCAGCAACGTGGCCAGCTTCTCGATCTTTGCCACCTTCCCAGCGCCCTACTTCCACGGCGGCTGGATCGGTCCCATGATCGACCAGATCGTTGGGACGGCCTTCCTGTTGATGTTCGTGGCGGCCCTCATCGACCGTCGCAACCTGGCCCCGAAGGTCAACCTGGCGCCCTTGCTGATCGGGCTTGCCGTGGCAGCCATCGGGATGTCGTTTGGCGCCAATGCCGGGTATGCGATCAACCCGGCTCGTGACTTCGGCCCACGCCTCTTCGCGTTCTTCGCTGGCTGGGGCCAGACCGCGCTGCCAGGCAATGGGGGCAACTTCTCGAACTATTTCTGGATCCCGATCATCGGTCCACTGATTGGTGGGGTGCTCGGTATCTACATCTACGACTTCTTCATCAAGCACGTACTGGTCGCTCGGGGTGTGCCCGAGGCGCCGCCCGTTTAGGCGACAGCCGGTGGGAGGTGGGCGGGATTTGGTCTCGCCCGCCTTCCAGTCATAAGGAGGTAAGGGATGGCGGAAGTCACGACCGCAACCAGGCTCAAGAAACTGATCAACACGCCGGAGACCGAGGTCAAGGACGCCATGGCGGGGATGGCCGCGGCGCACGCCGACCTGATTCGGGTTGAGTACGACCCGAACGTGATCATCCGCAAGGATGCGCCGAAGAAGGGGAAGGTCGGGCTGGTCTCGGGCGGCGGCAGCGGCCACGAGCCGATGCACGGCGGCTACGTTGGGCTCGGCATGCTTGATGCGGCGTGTCCCGGCGCGGTCTTCACCTCGCCGACGCCGGACCAGATGGCGCGGGCGACCGCAGCGGTCGACGGCGGCGCGGGCGTCGTTCACATCGTCAAGAACTACACCGGCGACATCATGAACTTCGAGATGGCGGCCGAGTTGGCGCGCGGCGAAGGCGCGAAGGTAAACGCCGTCATCACCAACGATGATGTCGCGGTCCAGGACAGCCTGTACACCGCAGGCCGCCGTGGCGTGGGCGTCACCGTGCTGCTCGAGAAGATCGTGGGTGGCTGCGCCGAAGCGGGCGCCGACCTCGAGACGGTCACGGCGCTCGCGAAGAAGGTCAACGCGAACGGACGCAGCATGGGCATGGCGCTCACCTCGTGCATGGTGCCAGCCGCGGGCAAGGTGACCTTTGAGATTGCTGACGACGAGATGGAGCTGGGCATCGGGATCCACGGGGAGCCCGGCCGCGAGCGGACCAAGCTCAAGTCGGCGGACGAGATCGCCGAGATCCTGACCAGCGCCGTGGTCAAGGACCTGCCCTTCAAGCGCGGCGACGAGGTGCTCGCCTTCGTCAACGGGATGGGCGGGACGCCCTTAATCGAGCTCTACGTCGTGTTCAATGCGGTGCACCGGTACCTGACGGGCCAGGGCCTCAAGGTGACACGCTCGCTGGTCGGCTCGTACATCACCTCGCTCGAGATGGCGGGCTGCTCGGTGACGCTGCTCAAGCTCGACGCGGAGAGCACCAAATTCTGGGACGCCCCGGTGCACACGCCAGCGCTGCGCTGGAAAGTCTGACCCGACGATGGCGGTGACGCAGGCGCAGATCCTGGCCTGGTTGGAGCGCTATGCCGGCGTGGTTGCCGAGCAGAAGCAATACCTGACCGGGCTCGACGCCGCCATCGGCGACGGCGATCACGGCATCAACATGGACCGGGGCTTCCAGACCGTACTGGTCAAACTGGCCCCGGTCCGCGACAAGGACGCCGGCACGCTGCTGAAGACCACGGGCATGGCGCTGGTGGGCTCGGTCGGCGGCGCCGGTGGCCCGCTTTACGGCACCTTCTTCTTGCGCGCCGGCGCGGCGCTGGACGGCAAGTCGGAGGTGAGCGGCGAGGAGCTGGTTTCGGCGCTCGAGGCCGGGCTCAAGGGCGTGGTCGAGCGCGGCAAGGCCAACCGGAACGATAAGACGATGGTCGATGCACTGGGACCGGCCATCGACCGGGCGAAGCAATCGCTGGGCGAGGGTGTCTCGATCGAGTCGGCGCTGGCCGCGGCGGCAGACGCGGCCGAAGAAGGGATGAAGGCCACCATTCCGCTGAAGGCGTTGAAAGGGCGCGCCAGCTATCTCGGTGACCGTAGCATCGGCCATCAGGACCCGGGGGCAACCTCGTCCTACCTGATGCTGCGGACATTGAGCGAGAGCGTGGCGGCGGTTCCTCAACGCGCGACAACCACGACATAGCAAGGAGGATGGGCATGGCGGAGAAGAAATACGCGGCGGCCGTCGACCAGGGGACGACCGGGACGCGGTTCATGGTGTTCAGCCACGACGGCAAGGTCGTGTCGACCGACTACCTGGAGCACGAACAGATCTTCCCGAAGCCCGGATGGGTCGAGCACGATGCGATGGAGATCTGGGACAAGACCCAGCGCGTCATCAAGGGCTCGATGCAGAAGAAAGGCATCAAGGCCGACGAGCTGTCGGGCATCGGCGTAACCAACCAGCGCGAGACGGCCGTGGTCTGGGAGAAGAAGACGGGCAAACCCGTGCACAACGCCATCGTCTGGCAGGACACCCGCACCATCGACATCTGTCAGAAATTGATCAACGATGGTGTCGAGCCGACCGTCAAAGCGAAGACGGGCCTCGTGGTCGCGACCTATTTCTCAGGACCGAAGATCCAGTGGATCCTCGACAACGTGACCGGCGCGCGCGCCGCCGGCGAGCGCGGCGACCTGCTCTTCGGCAACATCGATACCTGGGTCATCTGGTGGCTGACCGGAGGTCCTGACGGCGGGGCGCACGTGACCGACTACAGCAATGCCTCGCGCACCATGCTGATGGACCTGAAGACGCTCGACTGGGACCAGGAGCTGATGACCAAGCTCAAGGTGCCGCGGGCGATGCTGCCACAGATCCGGCCCTCGAGCGACAAGAAGTTCTACGGCCAAACAAAGGCCAACGGGCCGGTCGGTGGCGAAGTCCCGGTCTGCGCCGACCTCGGCGATCAGCAGGCAGCCCTCTTCGGCCAGACCTGCTATTCCGTTGGCGAGGCGAAGAATACCTACGGGACCGGCAACTTCATGCTGCTCAACACCGGCAACAAGCCGGTGCCCTCGAAGAGCGGCCTGCTGACGACCGCCGGGTACGGCCTCGAGGCGGGCAAGTGCACCTATGCGCTGGAAGGGTCGATCGCCATCACCGGGGCCGCCATCCAGTGGCTGCGCGACAACCTGGGGCTGATCAAGGATGCCTCGGAGACGGAAGCGATCGCCAAGTCGGTGGAGGATGCGGGCGGCATCTACTTCGTGCCGGCCTTCTCCGGCCTGTTCGCGCCGCATTGGGACATGTACGCCCGCGGCGCGATCGTGGGGTTGACCCGCTATGTCAACCGGGCCCACATCGTCCGGGCGACGCTGGAATCGATCTGCTACCAGACCAAGGAAGTCGCCGACGCGATGGAGCAGGATTCCGGCGTCAAGTTGACCACGCTCAAGGTCGATGGCGGAGCGGTCAAGAACGATTTCCTGATGCAGCTCCAGGCCGACATCCTGGGCGTCAAGGTCATCCGGCCGCAGGTGCAGGAAACGACGTCGCTGGGCGCCGCCTACGGGGCGGGCCTGGCCACCGGGTTCTGGACCACGCTCGACGAGCTGCGCAAGAACTGGCAGGTGGACAAGGTGTTCGAGCCCAAGTCCAGCGAGGACCAGCGCGCGGCCGGACTGGCGGGCTGGAAGAAGGCGGTGTCGAAGACGCTCGGATGGGTCGACAAGGAGCCGGCCAAGCAGCCGGTCGGCGCCGGCGCAAAGTCGTAAGACGCGGAACGAAGGCACTCGCTAGCATGGGAGGAAAGGACCGCTTCGGTCCTTTCCTCTTTGTTATGTATGCCTGACTTCACGACTGGGGTCGTCGTCATCGGAGGCGGATCGACGGGCGCCGGGGTGCTCCGCGACCTCGCGATGCGCGGCATCGACGCGATCCTGGTGGAGAAGGGTGATCTCGCCTCCGGCACGACCGGGCGGTCGCATGGCCTGCTCCATTCGGGCGGGCGGTACTGCGTCAACGACCTGGCGGCCGCGATCGAGTGTGTCGAGGAGGGCCGCATCCTCCGCCGGATCGCGAAGACGACCGTCGAGGACACCGGGGGGTATTTCGTTTCGGTGTCGGAAGAGGATGAGGCCTGGGAGCCGCGCTTTGTCGAGGGCTGTCGCCAGGCGGGGATCACCTGCGAGCGGATTTCGGTGGACGAGGCCCGGCGGCGAGAGCCCGCGCTCTCGGCGAACGTCCGGACCGCGTTCTGGATCCCGGAGGATGGCCACCTGGACCCGTTTTACCTGGTGATGGGCAACGTGTCCTCGGCGCGGCGCCGCGGGGCGCAGGTGCGCACCTATACCGAGGTGACCGGCTTCTTGAAAACCGGCAACCAGGTGAGCGGCGTCGTCATCCGCGACGTCATGACCGGCGAGGAGACGACGATCGGGTGCAAGGCGGTGATCAACGCTACCGGCGCGTGGGCCGGGTTCGTCGCGCGCCTGCTCGACGTCGAGGTCAAGGTGGTCCCGGTCAAGGGCGTCATGGTGGTCCTCTCCCGCCGGCTGGCGCATGCGGCGATCAATCGCTGCCACAAGCCGGGCGACGGCGACATCGTCGTGCCGGGCCTGAGTGTCGCGATCCTCGGGACGACCTCGGTCAAGGTGCCCGACCCGGAGGTCCTGCCGATTGAATGGGACGAAGTCCGCCGGATGATCGACGAAGGCGCGAAGATGCTCGACGGGGTCACCACCGCGCGCGCCATGCGCGCCTACGCCGGCGTCCGGCCACTCTACGACCTGGGCGCCGAGGCGGAGGGCCGCGAGATGAGCCGCAACTTCGCCGTCATCGACCACGAGGAACGCGACGGGATCGCCGGCTTCACCAGCATCGTCGGCGGCAAGGTCACGACCTACCGCCTGATGGCGCAACGGGTGACCGATGCCGTCGCGCACCGCCTGGGCGTGACGACGCCATGTGCCACCGCCGACGTGCCCCTCAACGACCGGGCGGACGAGTTCGATCAGCTGCGCCATCGTCCGGCGCAGATGGGGATGCCGAAGCCCCACGCCGATGAGCTGGCCTTGCAGCCGCTTCTCTGCGAGTGCGAGCTGGTGCGCCCCCAGGATGCCGACCCGTGGTTTGCCGATCCGGCGGTGCGCACGCTGGAAGATATCCGCCGTCGGACCCGAGCCGGCATGGGACCGTGCCAGGCGGCGATCTGCTCCTACCGACTGGCGGGCAGGCTCGTGACAGAGCGGCACCTTGGCGGCCAGGCGGCCACGCGCGCCATGGCCGACTTCCTCGAGACTCGTTGGCGCGGCGTCCGGCAGGTCTTCTGGGGCAGCCAGCTGCGCCAGGCGCAGGTGACGGCCGGTGTGCACGAGGAGCTCTTCAACCTCGACCGCCAGCTGACGCTGGATGGACCCGGATGAAGGCGGACGTCGCGGTGGTCGGCTCCGGACTCGCGGCGCTGGTCGCCGCGCGCACGCTGCAGCAGGCCGGCCGCCAGCCGCTGCTCATCTGGCCGGGCCTGTCATCCCTCTATTTCGTATACGCGACGATCGACGTCCTCGGGTATGCCGACGCCCTGACGACGCGACCGGTCGAGCAGCCGGACGCCGGCGTCGCGCAGTTGATCGCCGACCATCCCGACCATCCATACGCGCGGGCCGGCCTTGCGGCGCTGCGCGATGGCGTGGCCCTGCTGGTCGACTGGCTGCGCGCGGCCGGATTGTCCTGGCAGGGGAGCCTTGCCCGCAACCTGCTGCTCCCGACCGCGACCGGGACGGCCAAGCCCAGTTGCTTGCTGCCGGCGTCGATGGCCGCCGGAGACCTGGAACGGGAGGAGGCGATCGTCTTGTGCGGCTTTTATGGCTACGAGGATTTCGTGCCCGAGCTGGCCGCGGCCAACCTCGCTCGGTGGTGGAGACGCGGTGCGGACGCGGTCCAGGCGATCCGCGTCGAGCTGCCCGGCTTCGAGCACGGGCGCCTGTTCACCTCGATCGACGTGGCGCGCGCCTTCGAGGACGAGCCGTTCCGCCGTGAGGTCGCCGTCCGCATCGGCAGCCAGACCCCGGCCGGTGCGCGCATCGGGATGCCGGCGGTTTTGGGCCTGACGCACGGCAACCAGGTCCACGCGCGCCTGCAGGCCGAGGTCGGCCACCCCGTCTTCGAGATCCCGACGCTGCCACCCTCGGTCCTCGGCCTGCGCCTCTTTGATCGGTTGCGCAAGCACCTGCAGGAAACCGGGGTGGAAATGATCTGGGCGGCTCCCGCGCACGCGGCCGAGGTCGGCGAGGGCCGCTGCCGGCGGATCCTGCTCAAATCGGCCGGGCGCGAGCAACCGATCGAGGCACGCAGCTACGTCCTGGCGCTCGAGGACTGGGTCGACGGCGCGTTGCGCGCGGGGCCGCACCAGGTCCGAGACCCGTTCTTTCATCGCACCCTGTCGACCTCGGCGATGCCCAGCGAGCGCGCCGGTGAATCGCTCTTTCAACCGCAGCCCTATGCCCAGGTCGGCTACCCGGTGAGCGACCGGCTGCAGCCGGTCGACGAGGCCGGGCATCCGCTGGCCGGCAATGTCTTCGTCGCCGGCGGCGCGATCGCCGGCTATGACCCCGCGACGACGCGGTCGCGCGGCGGCTTGGCCATCGCCACCGGATACCGCGCCGCGAAGGAGGCGATGGCGGCATGATCACCGAAGAGCACGAACCGTTCTCCGACACGGTCGAGGAGGCGGAACCGGTCGAAGCCTGCACCAAATGCACCGCGTGTAACACGGTGTGCCCGGTGGCGCGCTCGACCGACATCTTCCGCGGCCCGAAGTTTCTCGGTCCCGAATCGGAGCGCTACCGCGATCCGCAGGAGCCGACGGTCACGGCCGGGCTCGATCTCTGCTCCGGCTGCAAGCTCTGCGAGGTCACCTGTCCCTCGCAGGTGAGCATCCAGGAATACATTCGCCGCGCGCAGAACAAGGGCGCCAACGAAAAGGGACGCACCCTGCGCGATTGGGTGCTCGGGCATACCCGCCTGCTGGGTGCGTTCGGCAGCATGACCGCGCCGCTTGCCAACTTTGGCAACCGCAACCCGATCGTGCGGTGGCTGATGGAACGCGTCATCGGCATTCATCGCAAGCGTCCGCTGCCGCACTACCAGTGGCTCACCTTCGAGCGCTGGATGCGCCGGCGGTCGCGACCGGCAACGACGCGCCGCACCGTGGCGTACTTCTACGGCTGCTGGGTCAACTACAACGACCGGCGGCTCGGCGAGCAGGTGGTCGCGATCCTCGAGCGCAACGGGATCGAGGTGATCGTGCCCAGGCAGCAGTGCTGCGGCATTCCGGCGGTGGTCAACTCGAACATGGACCTGGCGCGCAAGTACGGCGTGGAAAATGTGCGGCGGCTGAGCACGCTGCCGGAAAACGTCGACATCATCGCCAGCTCGACCTCGTGCGGGCTGATGCTCAAACACGATTACGGGCATCTGCTCGACATCCCCGGCGCCGAACGGGTGGGCGCGCGCGTCTACGACATCTGTGAGTACCTCTGGATGCTGCACGAGGGCGGCGAGCTGAATCTCGAATTCCAGACGCTGCCGATGCGGCTGCTCTATCACGCGCCCTGTCATCTGAAGTCGCACGGGATCGGCTACCCCGCGATGCGGCTGCTTCGCCTGATCCCAGGCGTCGAGCTGAACGAGGTGGACGAAGGCTGCTGCGGCATCTCCGGGACCTACGGGGTCAAGGTGGAGAAATACGATCTCTCGATGAAGATCGGGAGCCGCCTCTTCGAGGCGGTCAAGGCCGCCGGCAGCGACGCCGTGCTGGCCGATTGCGAGACCTGCCGGATGCAGGTCGAGCACGGGACGGGAAGCCGCTCCGCGCATCCGATCGAGATCCTGGCGCGGGCGTATGGACACGGTTAGCCTGGTGCTGGTGTCGCACAGCCGTCAGCTCGGTGAGGGGGCGCGGGAGCTCGCCGCCCAGATGACGCAGGGCCGGGTGAAGATCGCGGTCGCGGGCGGGACGCCCGACGGTCGGTTGGGCACGGACGCCACCGCGATCCTGGCGGCGATCCAGGAGGTGCGAGGGCCGGCGGGGGTGCTGGTGCTGGTCGACCTGGGGAGCGCCGTGCTCAGCACGCAGCTGGCGATCGAGCAACTGCCGGACGGGGAGGGGCGGGTGCTGGTGAGCAATGCGCCGTTCGTCGAAGGCGCCGTGATCGCTGGGGTCGAGGCATCGATCGAGAGCGACCTCGATGCGGTCGCCGCCGCAGCGCTGGGAGCCAGGACGATGGACAAGGTGACGAGCTGACCGATGGATGAAGCGCAAGGGCGGGCCGCCCGGCGGCAGGTCGGCTGGTCTGCCCGCGCGATCCATCTGGCCCGCGAGGTGGCCCTGCTCCCGCTCGGTGAGGTGCGCGAGGTCTCGATCCGTAAGCACTGGGTCGGTTCCCCAACCATCGTGGTCGAGGCGGCGGGCGGCCGCGCCTTCTTTCCGGTGTACGTGAATGCCGCGCGCATCCGCGCCGAGATCGCCGCGATGGTGGCGACGGTCAGGCCGGCCGCGCCAGAGGAAGCAGGCAGTCGCGGCCCCGATGGCGATCGGCTCGAGCGCTTGCGGCGGGTTGGGGAACTCCGCGCGTCCGGCGTGCTGTCGGAAGGCGAATTCGAGCCGGAGAAGGCGCGGATCCTGCGGGAGCCGTAGCGGGCAGCCGGTCGATGGACTCGCGGCCGCTCGGCAAGACCGGCCTGACGGTCACGCGCCTGGGCCTCGGCCTGGCGGCGGTCGGCCGCCCCGCGTACATCACCGCCGGGCGGGCGACCGATCTTGGTGGCGATCGCAGCGAGGCAGCGCTCGAACGCCGTGCGCACGAGGTGCTGACCGCGGCCTATAACGCCGGCATTCGGTACTTCGATGTGGCGCGCTCCTACGGTCGCGCCGAACAGTTCCTCAGCTCCTGGCTGCGGGCACGACGGCTGGCGCCGGGAGCCGTCACCGTTGGATCGAAATGGGGCTACACCTACGTGGGGGACTGGCGGCTCGAGGCGCCGGTGCACGAGCTCAAGGACCATTCACTGGCGGCGCTCAGACGGCAGCTACCGGAAAGCCGGGCGTTGCTTGGCGAGTTTTTGGGGCTGTACCAGATTCATTCGGCGACCCTGGAGAGCGGCGTGCTGGAGGATCACGCCGTCCTCTCGGCGCTCAATGAGTTCCGCACGCAGGGCCTGGTGATCGGCCTGTCCGTCAGCGGACCCAGGCAGGCGGAGGTGGTCGACCGGGCCCTGGCGGTCAAGGTCGACGGGGTCAACCCGTTTCAGTCGGTCCAGGCGACCTGGAACCTGCTGGAACCCTCGGCCGGTCCGGCGCTGGCCCGTGCCCACGACGCCGGATGGGGTGTGATCATCAAGGAGGTCCTGGCGAATGGGCGCCTGGCGCCCGAGGATCGGATCGCGGTCGCCGCGGCGCTCGCCAATCCCTGGGCCGACGTCGTCCTATCCGGTGCCGTCAGCGGGGCGCAGGTGGCCAGCAATGCGAGCGCGGTGGACCTGCGTCTCGATCCCGAGGCGGTCGCGGCGGTAACGGCACGCGCCGAGCCACCACAACAGTACTGGCGCGAACGAAGTCAACGCGCATGGGCGTAGGCGCTAAGGCAGATCTCCGACGGTCCCCAGCAAGCGGGGGAGGGAGAAGAAAGTAAGCTTGCGCGAGATGCCCTCGGTAAAGCAGGACGCGGTCCAGGAGATCAAGGACCGGCTCGACCTCGCCGACCTGATCTCGGAACACTTGCGGCTGCAGAAGGCCGGTCGCGACTTGAAGGGGCTGTGTCCCTTCCACGCCGAGAAGACCCCATCCTTATATGTCTCACCGGAGAAGCAGCTGTGGCATTGCTACGGTTGCCAGAAGGGTGGCGACCACTTCACCTTCATCCAGGAGATCGAACATGTCGACTTCCGCGGAGCCCTGCGGTTGCTGGCGGAGAAGACCGGCGTTGAGCTGGAGGAATCGCCCGGCGCCGGCCGCCAGCGCGAGCTCAAAAAGACGATCGAGCGGCTGAACCTGCTCGCGGCCCAGTACTTCCATCACATCCTGATGGAGAACCCGGCCGGGCTGCGGGCGCTACTGCAACTCGAGAAGCGCGGCATCACGCGGGCGGCGATGAAGGAGTTCCAGCTGGGCTTCGCGCCAGCGGGGCAGCGCAAGGACAACCTGGTGCGCTTCCTGCGCAAGCACAACGCCACCGATACCGAGATGGTGGAGGCGGGCCTGGCGGTCCGGAATGACGGCGCGAGGGACCTGTTAGACCGGTTCCGGCAGCGGATCATCATCCCGATCCACGACGAGCGGGGCGAGCTGACCGCCTTTGGCGGGCGGGTGACCGATGACAGCCAGCAACCGAAGTACCTGAATACCTCGCAGACCGCCCTCTACGACAAGGGCCGGACCCTCTTCAACCTGCACCGCGCCCGCAAGCCGATCCACGAGCTGAAGCACGCCGTGCTGATGGAGGGGTACTTCGACGCCATCACCGCCTGGCAGGCGGGCGTCCCCAATGTGGTGACGACGTCGGGAACCGCCCTGACGGAGCACCAGGTGCGGCTGCTCAAGCGGGAAACCCAGGAATTGCTGCTCGCCTTCGATCGCGATGACGCCGGCCGGACGGCCACGCAGCGGGCGATCGAGCTGGCTTCGAAGTCAGGGATCCATATCAAGGTGGTGCGCGTGCCCCAGGGCAAGGACCCGGACGACTACCTGCGGGCGCATCCCGACGGTTGGGCGGCGCTTGGCGAGCATGCCCTGCCGGAGTGGGAGTACCTGCTCCGCCAGGCGCTCGAGCGGCTCGACCTGACGGACGCCAATGACCGGCGCCGCGGCGCCGAGCTGGTCATCCCGGTGCTGGCAAAGATTCCCGAGGCGTCGGTGCTGGAGATTTACGCGCAGCAGGCCGCGGCCTGGCTGCGGATCGAGCCGGCCGCGCTGATCCGTGATGTGCAGGCGCTGCGCTCGGGAACCGCACCGCCGCGACAAACGCCACCCGAAGCGCGTTTGAGTCCGGTGCCGGCCGGGAAAACTGGCAAGGTCACGAAAGATGAGGGCTACCTGCTCGGGCTGCTGATCGCGAGGCCCGACCTGGTTCCCAACGTTACCGGGGAACTCCAAGCACTCGATTTCTCCAACGCCTCGTACCAGGGCGTTTTCGCTAGGCTGCAACAAATGGTTGACGCCCAGGCGACGGTGGCCCCGCTCGATCATCTCGCTGAATTCCCGGCCGATGAGCAGCGGCTCGTCGCCCGCGCCGCGCTGGCCCAGTACCCCGAGCTCGACAGTGGCTCGGAGGCCGCGCTGAAGCAGTCTTTAGAGCAATGTCTCCAAACTCTTAAAATAAACGCCTGCCAACGACGGTTGAAAGCGGTGGAGGCTGATCTGCGTGCCGCCCGCGCGACGGGAGACGAGTCCCGCCTCGTTGCGTTGATGGAAGAGCATGGACGGTTGGCACATGAACGCGAAGCACTGAAAGACATGAGATATGGCACGTAAGCTCCCCGAAGCGCCCGACGCGCCCGCGTCCAAGAAAGGGCTGGTCCTCAAACGCGCGCGTGGCTCGGAAGAGCCGATGGTGCTGGCCGCCGAGGCCCTGATTGTCAAAGGCAAGGAACAGGGGTTCCTCAGCCCGGACGACATCCTCGCCGGCTTCCCCGACGTCGAGTTCGATCCCGACCAGCTATTCCGGATCTTCAATGTCTTCCGCGACATGGGGATCGAGGTCTCGGACGGGGAGAAGGACTTCGAGGAAGTCGTTGAGATCGACGATGACCTGATCGCCACCATCGAGGTGATGGACTCGGTCTCGCTCGATGACCCGGTCCGGATGTACCTCAAGGAGATCGGCCGGGTGGCCCTGCTCAAGGCGGAGCAGGAGGTAACGCTGGCCAAAGCGATCGAGGCCGGCGACGAGATCGCCAAGCACAAACTGACCGAGGCGAACCTGAGACTGGTGGTCTCGATCGCGAAGAAGTACATCGGCCGCGGCATGTCCTTCCTCGACCTGATCCAGGAAGGCAACATGGGCCTGATCCGGGCGGTTGAGAAGTTCGACTATCACAAGGGCTACAAGTTCTCGACCTACGCCACCTGGTGGATCCGGCAGGCGATCACCCGCGCGATCGCCGACCAGGCCCGCACCATCCGGATCCCGGTCCACATGGTGGAGACGATCAACAAGCTGGTCCGGGTCTCGCGCCGCCTCCTCCAGGAGCTGGGCCGCGAGCCCACCGACCAGGAGATCGGCGACGAGATGGGGATCACCCCGGAGAAGGTGCGGGAGATCATCAAGGTGTCGCAGGACCCGGTCTCGCTCGAAACCCCGATCGGCGAAGAGGAAGACTCGCACCTCGGGGACTTCGTCGAGGACAAGGATGCGACCTCGCCCTCCGATGCGGCCTCGCTGACGATGCTCCGCACTGAGGTGGAGGACATCCTGGACACACTCACCCCGCGCGAGCGGCGCGTGCTGCAACTGCGCTTCGGCCTGATCGATGGCCACCAGCGGACACTCGAGGAAGTGGGGAAGCGCTTTGGCGTCACCCGCGAGCGGATCCGCCAGATCGAAGCCAAGGCGCTGCGCAAGCTGCGCCATCCCAGCCGCAGCAAGAAGCTCAAGGACTACCTCGAATAGCACCCCCACCCCGGCCCTCCCCCACAAGCGGGGGAGGGAGAGAATTTGACGGACTCGAAGCGCCTGCCCACCTCGGGCGACCGCTGTTCGAGGAACAACGGGCCGTTTCCGAGCGCTCCGTCGGGTCGGTCGGCTTACTCGCGGTTCTCGCCCTGGTGGCGGCGATCGTCAGCTTCATCGCTGGCGAGACGGCGTTTGGCTGGATCGCGCTCGGTCTCTTCGCGCTCGCCTGCCCAGGATTCGCGCTGCTGGTCCGCCGCCTGGTCCACCAGCAGCGGGCGGAGGAGAACAGCCGCAGGCCGCGGCTGCTGCGCTAACCCGCAGCGTCAGAGCGAGACCTGAAGGCGGCGATCGTCTTTAGGAGCCCCTGATCGAGCGGCGTTACCGGGTTCCAGCCGATCAGCTGGCGGGCCCGGGTGAGATCCGGCCGGCGCTGGCGCGGATCGTCCTGGGGGAGCGGCTCGAAGACGATCTCGGCGCTCGTGCCGGAGAGCTGCCGGATGCGTTCGGCGAGTTGCAGCATGGTGACCTCGTCCTCGGTGCCCAGGTTGATCGGCTCGACAAAGTCGCGGCTAAGGACCCTGACGATGCCGTCGACCAGGTCGTCGACATAGCAGAGGCTCCGCGTCTGGGAGCCGTCGCCATAAACGGTGAGCGGCCGATTGTGCAGCGCCTGTAGCAGGAAGTTCGGGACCGCCCGGCCGTCGTCGACCCGCATCCGCGGGCCGTAGGTATTGAAGATGCGCACGATCCGTGTCTTCATCCCGTGGGCACGGTGGTAGGCCATGGTGAAGGCTTCGGCGGCGCGCTTGCCCTCGTCGTAGACGGCGCGCGGCCCGATCGGGTTGACGTTGCCCCAGTAGGTTTCCGGTTGGGGATGCACAAGCGGGTCGCCGTAGACCTCCGACGTCGATGCCAGCAGGAAGACGGCGCCCTTGGTGCGCGCCAGGCCCAGCATGTTGTGGGTGCCCAGGGTGCCGACCTTGAGCGTGGCGATCGGATGATCCGCATAGTCGACGGGGGACGCAGGCGAGGCGAAGTGCAGGACCGCGTCCAGGGGGCCATCGAGATAAAGGGGCTCACTGACGTTGTGTTGGACGGTTTCGAAGGCCTTGTTGCCTTTGAGGTGGCTGACGTTTGACGCCGACCCCGTGACCAGGTTGTCGATGCAGATGACCGACCAACCATCGCGGAGGAGCCGCTCGCACAGGTGAGAACCAAGGAAACCGGCGCCCCCCGTCACTGCGGCGTGCACGCCTAGCTGCGGCCGACTCCGCGATAGACGAAGCCGGCGTCGCGCATCGTCTTCGGATCGTAGATGTTGCGGCCATCAACGATCACGGGCCGGCGCATGACCCGCTTGAGGTGCTCCAGGTCCAGGCTGCGGAATTCATCCCACTCGGTCACGACCAGGAGCGCATCCGCCCCGTCGGCGACGGCGTACGCATCCTCGCAGTAGGCGATGCCGGTCAATTGCCGCTTGAGAACGGGCATCGCCTTCGGGTCATAGGCCCGGACCCTGGCACCCTTCTGCAGCAGGCTCTGGATGACATCGATCGACGGCGCCTCACGGACGTCGTCGGTATTGGGCTTAAAGGCAAGCCCCAGGATCCCGATGACCTGGTCGCGAAGGCCGCCCAGCACCTCGCGGAGCTTCTCGACCAACAGCGTCCGCTGGTCCAGGTTGATCTCCATCACGGCGTCGAGCAGCTCGGGATGGTAGCCCATCGTCTCGGCCATTCGCGCGAGCGCTTTGACGTCTTTCGGGAAGCACGATCCGCCATAGCCAATCCCCGCGTCGAGGAAGAGCGGGCCGATGCGCCGGTCGAGACCCATGCCCTGGGAGACGACCTTGACGTCGGCATCAACACGTTCGCAGATGCGGGCGATCTCGTTGATGAAGGAGATCCGGGTCGCGAGGAAGGCATTCGACGCGTACTTGATCATCTCGGCGGTGTGGAGGTCGGTGATCAGCACCGTGGTGTCGAGCTTGGTGTAGAGGCCTGCCGCCGCCTTCGCCGCCGCGACGTCGTGCGAGCCGAAGACGATGCGATCCGGATGCATGAAGTCGTGGATCGCGCTCCCCTCTCGCAGGAACTCCGGATTGGAGACGACGAAAAAGGGGATCTCTTCCCGGAGGTTTTCACCGACGATCCGCGCCACGATGTTGCCGGTGCCGATCGGGACGGTGCTCTTGTTGACGATGGTGACCGTCTTCTTCATCGCCGCCGCGATCGACTTGGCCGCCTGTTTGACATAGACGAGATCGGCCTCGCCACGCCGGCCGGGCGGGGTCCCGACGGCAATGAAGACGAAATCGGCCTGCGGGATCGCCTCGGCGTAGTCGGTGGTAAAGCGGAGCCGGCCGGCCCCGGCCGTGCCGGCCATCAGCTCGGCCAGCCCCGGTTCGAAGATGGTGGGCTGCCCCTGGCGGAGGGTGGCGACCTTCTCGGTGTCGGTATCGACGCCGGTCACCTCGTGACCAAGTTCGGCGAGGCAAACGGCCGTGGTGAGGCCGACGTAGCCGGTCCCGATGACGGCAATCGCGCTCATGCCGACCAGAATAGGCGAAAATGCGGCAGTGAGCGACGTACGACTGCGTCGGCTGCTGGTGACGGGTGGAGCGGGCTTCATCGGATCGGCGTTCGTGCGGCAACGCCTGCGGGTCGACCCCGAGATCGCGATCACCGTGCTCGACAAGCTCACCTACGCGGGGAGCGAGGACAACCTGGGGGACATCAAGGGCGATCCCCGGCTGCGGTTTGTCGAGGGCGACATCTGCGATCCCGAGGTGGTTGACCGGTTGGCCCAGGAGGTCGACGGCATCGTCAACTTCGCGGCCGAGTCCCATGTCGACCGCTCGCTGATGAATGCCGGGGCCTTCGTGCAAACCGACGTCTACGGCACCTACGTACTGCTCGAGGCGGCGCACAAGTACCGGCACAAGCGCTTCCTCCAGGTCAGCACCGACGAGGTCTATGGCCACGTCAAGGATGGACGCAGCAAGGAGACCGACCCACTGGCGCCGCGAAGCCCGTACTCGGCAACCAAGGCCGGCGCGGAGATGCTGGTCCAGGCGTACCACGCCAGCTTCGGCGTGCCGACCCTGATCACGCGCGGATCGAACACCTATGGGCCGTACCAGTTTCCCGAAAAAATCATTCCGCTGTTCATCACCAACGCGCTCCAGGATCTCCCGCTCCCCATCTACGGCGACGGCTCAGCGGTCCGCGACTATCTCTACGTCGACGATCATGTCAGCGCGATCGCCCGCATCCTCTGGAAAGGGGAGCCCGGCAACGCCTACAACGTCGGGACCGGGAGCGAGGTGAGTGGCGTCGACGTCGCGGATACGGTCCTGCAGCTCTGCAAGAAGCCGCGCTCCCTCAAGCAGTTCGTCAAAGACCGGGCCGGCCATGATTATCGCTACGCGCTCGACACACGCCGGACGCGACCCCTCGGCTGGGAGCCACAGGTGAAGTTCGCCGAGGGAATGCGGCAGACGGTCGCCTGGTACGTCAAGAATGACGCCTGGTGGCGTCACCGGAAGAGCGAGGAGTTCTGGAAGTTCTACCGGCGAAACTACACGGGCTTGCCGGACAACGCGATTCCGACCGCGTGAAGATCCTCCTGACGGGCGCGGGAGGCCAGCTCGGACAGGATCTCCAGCGGGTGCTGTCCGCGGACGAGGTCCACGCCGTGCGCCATGACGAGCTGGATATCGCGGATCGCGCGGCCGTCGACGCGATGGCAGACCGAACCCGACCGGCGTGGATCGTGAATGCCGCCGCCTTCAATGATGTCGACGGCGCCGAAACCGCCCGCGATCGCGCCTTCGCCGTCAACGCCGATGGTCCGGGAAACCTCGCCGCCGCGGCCGCGCGGTTCGATGCCCGACTGCTCCATGTCAGCACCGACTATGTCTTCAACGGGCAAAAGGGGAGCGCCTACACCGAGGAGGACGCCCCCAACCCCCTCAGCGTCTACGCGCAATCGAAGCGCGCCGGCGAGGTCCGCGTGCTCGAATCCCGCGCCCGTTCCGTCGTCCTGCGGACAGCCTGGCTCTATGGCCACCACGGGAAGAATTTCGTCAAGGCGATCCTGGCGGCCGCGGGCGCGGGCACACCGCTCCGCGTGGTGGCGGACCAGGTGGGCAGTCCCACCTCGACCGAGGACCTCGCCGTCGCCATCAAGGAGCTGATTCGCGCCGACTTGCGCGGCCTCTTCCATGTCGCGAACGCCGGTGCCTGCAGTCGCTACGAGTTCGCCAGGGCGATTGTCAAGGGGCGGGTCGAGGTGGTGCCGGTGTCGTCATCGGAGGCGCCGCGGCCCGCGCCGCGCCCGGCGGACAGCTCGCTGCGGAGTGTTCGATGGACTGAAGCCGGGATGACGCCGCTGCGGGCCTGGGACGCGGCGCTGGCCGATTACCTGAAGTCGGCCAGTTAGAGGTTCAGCGAGGCCCCTGGCGCCGACGCGATCAGGGCGCGTTCGAGCAGGTGGCGATGCCCCGCTGAGTCGAGGTCGATGATGTTGCCCTTGCTGCGCGCGGACGCGACGATCTCCAGCAGGACGGTGACGCCCGCGGTGGCGCAGAAGGTCTTGAGCAAAGCGCAGAGGCGCTGATTGGTGAGCTGCTCGGGACCGGGGTTGCGATAGCTCGCCATCTGGTGGCGCATGTTGGTCGCCTGCCCGGTAAAGGTCGCGCCAGTGACCCCGTCCTTACCCTGCACGCGAAACCGATAGACGCCGGCTTTGATACCCTGCGCGCCGAACTTCAATTTTCCGGCGCCGTCGAGGGCGACTTGCTGCGTTGGCTGCCAGGCGACCGTGAATTGCCCGATGACCCTACTCTACGCCTAAGTCGGCCGAAAAACGCGTCAAGCAGCCTTGCGGAAAAAGGGGCCAACCCGATTGGCGGCAATCACGCGCGTATAGGCTTCGGCCAGGTGCGCGGCGTGAAAGGCCATATCGTAGAGCCTGGCGGTCTTGCCGGCTTCCGCTCGCAGGCGGATGGCGAGCTCCGGCGATCGCCGCAGTCGCTCGATTGCCTCGGCGATGGCGGGTTCGTCACCGGGCTCGACCAGCAGGCCGTTGACGCCATCCCGCACGATCTCGGGAATGCCGCCCTGGCGGGTCGCGATCACGAGGGCGCCGATTTGAAAGGCGTCCTGGATGGCGAGCTGGGCGGTGCCGGGCGAAGCCGACCTGATGACGACGGGCTCGGAGGCGTTGGTCGCGTTGGCCGAGGCCGGCCAGGGCGGCGCGGACCCGTAGGGAAGGACCACCTGGGCGGCCCGCTGAAAGAAGCCACGCTGGAGGTGTTGCTCGAGCACATGCTGCGAGGGGCTGTGCACCAGGCCGACCGAGCCGGTGACGGAGCGATTGAGCGAGGCGACCATCCGGCAGACAAGCCGCGGTGGGCAGCCATGCCCGTCCGGGTGGCGCAGGTCGGTCGCGACGCAGCAGAGCCGGTAGTCATGCAGCGTCAGGGCAACCGGCACCCGGTCAAACTGCCCGGCGCGCGCACTGCCGAGCAGGCGGGCGAGCGCAAGTCCCGCGGTCTGGTGAAGATGCAGGATCTCCGGTCGCTCGCGGTCCATGAGGTGATGGAGGGCGGACGGCGTGGTGACGAGGGTTGCCTGGTGGTCCACCGCGAGCGCCGTCGTGAGGCGTCGAACGTAGACCTCGATGGGGTCAGCGTCCGCGGCCCGGCAAGCCGGATGGTACAGCGCAATCTTCATGCCGCGCTCTCCAGGTCATGCCGGATCAAGGACTGGAGCGAGCCGACCATTCGGGTGACATAGGTTTCCCAGGAGTAGGTTGAGGCGACCGATCGGGCGGCCTTGCTCATGCGCAGCTGGCATGCCGGGTCGGCGAGAAAGCCGCGGATTGCCTCGGCCATCCGCGCGGTATCGAGCCCGCACACGAGCCCGTTCTCACCCTGGCGGACCATCTCCAGCGCCGCGTTATCGGGGTGCTTGACGATCAGCGCCGGCACGCCGCAGGCGTTGGCTTCGAGCACCGCGATGCCGAAGCCTTCCCGCGTCGAGGGAAAGGTCAGCAGCCGGGCCGCCCGCAGGCGCTCGAGCACGGCCTCATGGCTGCCGGGTGATTCGAAGCCGACGCGGCTGGCCAGGCCGAGCCGGGTGACGAGCGCCTCGAGGCGCGGCCGCTCGGGTCCGTTGCCCACGATCACCGCCGTCACCTCGGGCAGGGTGGCGAGCGCGTGGAGGAGCACGTCGACATGCGTATGCGGCACGAGCCGCCCGACGAAGATGCAATCGATCGTCTTGGGAAGCGCCTCGCGACTGGGCAGGGACTCGACGCCGCTGGGCGGAAGGATCAGGACCCGACGGGGGTCGACGCCGAGCCAGTTGGTGAGGCGGGTGGCGGTCAGCGCCGAGTTGGCGAAGACCAGGTCGGCCTGGCGGGCAGCGGCTCGCTGCAGCACGATGCCCACCGGAGCGAGCCAGCCGGCCCGGCGGCGCCAGGTGGCGGCGTCCCAAACGTCATGCCAGGTTGCCGTCATCGGCCGCCGCCGGAGCGCGCAGACCAGCCGCGCGGCAAAGAAATGGGTGAAGGGGAACTGGTCGACATCGAGCACGTCGAATTCGGGGCTCCAGAGTAGGCGCAACGCCCCCAGCCCGAAGCCGATGGCGCGTAACTTCGAGCGGCGGCCGCGCCGGGTATAGAGCATCATCCGCGGGGTGATGGCATGCAGCACGACGCCGTCGCGCACGATCTCCCCCTCGCGCTCGGGCCACCAATGGCTGGTGTAGATCCGGACCGCGTGCCCGCGACGGGCGAGGCGGGTCGACCGCTGGAAGTGGAGCGCCTCGCGGCCGCCTTGCGTGTAGGGGTAGATCGCATCGCAAAGGACGGCAAGTTTCATGCGGCGATCCGATCTCGGTGCGCACCTGCGGTGAGGACGCCGGCGGTCTCGACGGCGATGCGATCCCAGGAGTATTGCTGGGCCGTGGCGTAACCGCCATTGGCCAGCGCGGTGCGCATGGCCGGGTCCTGGATAAGCCGCTGCATCGAGGCGGCGAGGGCGACGCGGTCGCGAACCGGGACCAGCAGCCCGTTGATGCCGTCGTTGATCAGGTCGCGATTGCCCGCGATGTCGCTCGCGACTACGCAGACCCGGCTCGCCATCGCCTCGAGGACGGCCAGCGGCAGCCCTTCGGTGAGGGAGGGACGGACCAGCAGGTCCGCCTCCGTCAGCCGGGTGGCGACGTCCGACACGTGCCCGACGAATTCGATGCTCGTGGCGGCCTCGCGTGCCCGGGCGACGAGCTCGTCCCGCATCGGCCCGTCGCCATAGAAGCGGGCCTTGAAGGGAATCCGCCGACGGTGCAGCTCGAGCAGGGCGTCCACAAGCACCTCGGGTCCCTTGTTTTTGATCAGGCGTCCGACGAAGGCCACGATCGGCGGCGCGGCTGGGGCCCGGGCCGCGCGCGGTGCGCCGAATTGATCGAGGTCGACCCCGTTGGGAATCACAGTGATTCGACCGGGATCGGCGCCCAGGGTCAGCAGGTGGGCGCGCACGGACGGGGAGACGGCGATCAGCCGGTCGCTTCGCGCGATGATGAACCGGCCGGCCGTCTGCTCGTAGGCGCGGCCCAGCGTCCGCACCGGCTCGCGCAGGTTTTCGAGCCCGGCGATCTGCGCCGTCGTCACCAGCGGCACGCCGGGTGCCCGTGGCAACATGGCGGCGGCCAGCGAGCCCTGAAAGAAGAGCGTATGGCCGTGAATGACGTCAGCCTTGAAGGCCGCGGCGATCGACCGAACCCGGGAAAAGAGGGCGGGGGAGAGGCCGGCCTGCACGCCGAGTGGGCGGGCGAGATCGATCGACGGCACCACGACGACGTCGAGGCCAGGCAGGCTGGGGGTGACGTGGCCGGCCCTGAGCATGGTCGTGATGACGCGAACCGTTGCACCCTGAGTGACGAGCCGGCGGTAGAGCTCGAGGGCGGCCCGCTCGCTCCCGCCTGAGGCCTCAGTCGAGAAGTAGTCGCAGAGGGCGAGGATGCGCAGGCCGTCGATCGCCGACGTCACGACCACGTAACGTCGCAGCCCGCAAGAGCCTGCCCCGGCGGGAAGTTCCACCCACAGATGATCGCGGTACTCGGCGGGGGACCTGCGGGACTGACCGCCGCCTATGAGCTGACCAAGCTCGGTCTCCGCGCCACCGTGCTGGAGAAAGATCCAACGACGGTCGGGGGGATCGCCCGGACGGTCGAGCACCACGGCTACTGCATCGACATCGGCGGCCATCGGTTCTTCAGCAAGAGCCAGGAGGTCGAGGATTTCTGGACCGAGGTCTTCGGTGATCAATTCATCACCTGCAGCCGCCTGTCGCGGATCCTCTACAACGAGCGGTACTTCGACTACCCCTTGAAGGCGGTCAATGCGCTCAAGGGGCTCGGTCCGGTGGAAGCGATGCGGTGCGTCGCCAGCTACTGGTGGGCGCAGCTGTTCCCGGTCAAAAATCCGGTGACCTACGAAGACTGGGTCCGCAATGGATTCGGGCAGCGCCTGTTCGAGATCTTTTTCAAGACCTACACGGAGAAGGTCTGGGGGATGGGGACCAAGGAGATCACGGCCGACTGGGCCGCCCAGCGCATCCGCACGATGACCCTGGCCGCGGCCATCAAGGACTCCGTGCTGCCACCGCGCACGCCCGGGAGTGACAAGGATCAGGCCTACCCGCTGATGAACGAGTTCCGCTATCCGCCGAAGGGTCCGGGCCAGCTCTGGCAGCGGGTCGCCGACCTCCTCCAGGAGCGAGGCTCGCCGGTCCGCCTCGGCCACGAGGTGCTCCAACTCCGGCACGGCGGCGGGCGTGTCGTGAGCGTTGTCGTCGAGGACGCCGAAGGGGGGGTCCACGACATCACGGCCACCGACTTCATCTCCACCCTGCCGATTCGCGACCTGGTGGGCCTGCTCGAGCCGGCGGTCCCGAAGCCGGTGCGCGACGCGGCCAACGCGCTTCGCTATCGCGACTACCTGACGGTGGTCCTGATGATCGACGTCAAGGATCTCTTCCCCGACAACTGGCTCTACATCCACGAGCCGGGGGTTCGGGTGGGACGGATCCAGAACTACAAGGCGTGGAGCACGCAGATGGTGCCGGACCAGAGCAAGAGCTCGCTTGGCCTGGAGTACTTCTGCTTCGAGGGCGACGGGCTCTGGTCATCCTCGGACGAGGAACTGATCGCGCTCGCCACCCGCGAGCTCGCGGCGCTGGAAATCTGTAAAGCCGAGCAGATCTTCGACGGGGTGGTGGTCCGGCAGACCAAGGCCTATCCGGTGTACGACGCCGACTACAAGGCGAATGTCGGGGTGGTCCGCGAGTACGTGGACGCGCAGCTGCGGAACCTCCACCTCGTGGGTCGCAACGGCATGCACCACTACAACAACCAGGATCACTCGATGATGACCGCCTTGCTGACCGCCCGGAACATTGCCGCCGGATCGCGGATCTACGATCCCTGGAAGGTCAACAACGATGCCGAGTACCACGAAGAGGCTCGCCCGCAGGATGACGATCGGACCGGCCGCCTGATGCCCCGGAAAGTGGCCTGAGCCACCCCCGCGAGTTTTCCGTTACCCAGCCGTCATACCGATGATGGCCGACACTCCCTTCTGGCAGGATCGACCGACCCTGGTCACCGGCGCCACCGGTTTGGTCGGTACGTGGGTGGTTCGACGCCTCCTCGAGCTGGAGGCCAACGTCGTCTGCCTGCTCCGCGACTGGGTGCCGGAGAGTGAACTCGTGCAGGCGGACCTGATCTCGAATGTGAACCTGGTCCGCGGCGACCTGCTTGACCAGGCGGTGCTCGAGCGCGTGCTGGGCGAGTACGAGGTCGACACCGTAATCCATCTCGCCGCCCAAACGGTGGTTGGCGTGGCCAACCGCAATCCGATCTCGACCTTTGAATCCAACATCACGGGCACCTGGCGGTTGCTCGAGGCCTGCCGGCGCAGCCCGCTGGTGCGGCAGATCGTGCTGGCCTCCTCGGACAAGGCCTACGGCGCGCAGGCCGCACTGCCCTACACGGAGGCGACGGCGCTCGAGGGCCGCCACCCCTACGACGTCAGCAAGGCCTGCGCGGACCTGATCGCCCAGAGTTATGCCGCGACCTTCGGCACCCCGGTGGTCATCACCCGATGCGGCAACTTCTTCGGCGGTGGGGATCTCAACTGGAGCCGCCTGGTGCCGGGAACGATCCGCTCGGTGCTGCGCGGCCAGCCGCCGGTGATTCGCTCCGACGGGAGATCGCTGCGCGATTACTTCTACGTCGAAGATGGGGCCGCCGCGTACCTGTTGCTGGCCGAGCGCCTGGCCTCGGATCCCGCCCTCAGGGGCCAGGCCTTCAACTTCTCATATCAGACCCCCGTCAGCGTCGTCGACATGGTGGAGAAAGTGCTGCGGATGATGGGCTCACGCCTTACGCCCGAGATCCGCAACGACGCGCCAAACGAGATTGGCGAGCAGTTCCTCGATGCGCAAAAAGCGCGCGAGGCCTTGCGGTGGCGGCCGGCGTTCACCCTCGACCAGGGGCTGCGCCGCACCATCGACTGGTACAAGGCGGCGTTCGAGACGGAGCAGGCGGCATGAGCGCGCCCCTTCCACCCTGCCGGTCCTGCGGCGCGAAGGCGCTGACGCTGGTGCTGTCGCTCGGACGCACGCCGCTGGCGAACGCGCTGCTCACCCGCGAGCAGCTGACGCAGCCGGAGCCACGCTATCCACTCGAGCTGGCCTTCTGCCAGGCGTGCACGCTGGTCCAGATCACCGAGACGGTGCCGCCGGGAGCGCTCTTCGCCGACTACCTGTACTTCTCGTCTTACTCGGACACCATGCTGCGGCACGCCCAGGCGCTAGCCGACCGGCTGACCGCGGAGCGGCACCTGGATCGGGAAAGCCTGGTGGTCGAACTGGCCAGCAACGACGGCTATCTCCTCCAGTACTACCAGCGCCACGGCGTTCCCGTGCTCGGGGTCGAGCCGGCGGCCAACATCGCCCGGGTCGCGATTGAGCGCGGCATTCCCACGCTGCCCGAGTTCTTTTCGCGGCGGGTCGGTGAGCGCCTGCGCGCCGAAGGCCAAACCGCCGACGTCGTGCACGCCCACAACGTGCTGGCGCACGTGGCCGACCTCAATGACTTCGTCAGCGGGATCCATGCGATTGTGAAGAAGACCGGCGTGGTCGTGGTGGAGGCCCCCTATCTCCGCGACCTGATCGAACGCTGCGAGTTCGACACGATCTATCACGAGCACCTCTGCTACTTCTCGCTCACCGCCCTCACCCCGCTGTTTAAGCGCCACGGCCTGCAGGTCCAGGGGGTCGAGCGGGTGCCGATCCATGGCGGGTCGCTTCGGGTCGAGGTGGTCGACGCGGAGGTGGGGGGGGCCGACCCGTCAGTCACGCGGATGTTGGCTGAGGAAGCGGCCTGGGGCGTGGCCGACGTGCGGACCTACCAGGCGTTCAGCGCTCGGGTGGAGGCGATGAAGCGCACGCTGACCGGGACCCTGCGACAGCTGAAAGCCCGCGGCGACCGGATTGCCGCCTATGGTGCGGCGGCGAAGGGGAGCACCTTGCTCAACTACTTTGGCATCGGGTGCGAAACGCTCGACTTCGTGGTCGACCGCAGCCCGCACAAGCAGGGCCGCTACATGCCCGGCGTCCACATCCCGATCGCGCCGCCCGAGCGCCTGCTCGCGGAGATGCCCGATCATGTGCTGCTGCTGACCTGGAATTTCGCTGAGGAAATTTTGGAGCAGCAACAGGCCTACCGTCAGCGCGGCGGGCACTTCATCCTCCCGGCCGGTGAATCGAAGGCGGCCTGATGATCGAGGGGGTCCAGGTCATTCCGCTGCAGCGGATCCCCGATGAACGGGGAACGGTGATGCACATGCTGCGCGCCACCGACGCGCACTTCACGGGATTCGGCGAGATCTATTTTTCGACTATCTATCCCGGCGTCGTCAAGGGCTGGCATCGACACCAGCAGGTGACCCTGCGCTACGCCTGTGTCAGCGGGCGGATCAAGCTGGTGCTCTATGACGACCGCCCCGACTCGGCGACGCGGGGCGACGTGATGGAGGTCTTCCTCGGCCCGGACAATTACGCGCTCGCGATCGTGCCGCCGGGCGTCTGGAACGGCTTCAAGGGCATGAGCGATCCGGTCGCGATCGTGGCGAACTGTGCCAGCCATCCGCACGACCCAACCCGCAGCGAGCGGCTCGACCCCGTAAAGAACGACATCCCCTACGACTGGCAGGTCCTCAATCGGTGACTGAAGCCTGGGATGCGGAGCACGCGGCCATGATCGAGCGGATGGCCGCCGATCCCGAGCTGGCGGCCTTGACGCGAGCCTGGTTCGAGCGGAGCTGCCGCTTTCAGTACACCTACCACTTTTCGTGGCTCGGCCGGCCGATCATCCAGCTGCCGCAGGACATCATGGCCGCGCAGGAGATCATCTGGGACTTAAAGCCGGACCTGGTGATCGAAACCGGTGTCGCGCACGGCGGCTCGATCGTGCTCTGGGCCTCGCTCATGGAACTGCTCGGTGGCAGCGGCCGGGTGGTTGGCATCGACATCGAGATCCGGCCTCACAACCGCGCGGCGATCGAGGCGCACCCGCTCGCCCGGCGGATCGACCTGATCGAGGGCTCCTCCATCGATCCCGCGGTGATCGAGCAGGTGCGGACGCTGGCGGCGGGTCGCGAGCGGGTCCTCGTCATGCTCGACTCGAACCACACCCACGCGCACGTGCGATCAGAGCTCGAGCTCTACGCGCCCTTCGTCAGCGCCGGGAGTTACCTGATCGTGTTCGACACCTCGGTGGAAGACCTCCCGGACGATCTGTTTTCGCACCGACCCTGGAAACGGGGTAACAGCCCGGCGACCGCCGTGGCCGAGTTCCTCAGCACCAATCATGAGTTCGAGGTCGACCGGCGCATCGACCACAAGTTGCTCCTGACGGTCGCGCCTGGCGGCTACCTGCGACGGGTCAGGCGGTGAGCCGGTCAGGCGCATCGGCGCGCTTGATGTCGGTCGTAGGCACGTAGACCTCACTGAGGCTGCGAAGGTAGTAGCCGGGACGGATGGCGCCGACGGCGGGCGTCGCCCCCATCAGGCTTTTAAGAAAGAGGTCGACCTCGTTGAATCCCGCCAGCGCGCGCAAGAACACGGTCGCCGAGAAGCGCGGGTTGATCTCGAATGGATAAAAGGTGCCGGCGCGCATCCGACCCTGGACGTTCATCGGGCCGGCGTTGTGCATCGCCCGAGCGATCCGCTCAACCTGCACGCGGACCTCGGGAAACTCGTCGATCAGTCCCTGACTGTAGCCGCTCGAAATCAGCCCGGCCTGGCTGCGCATCAGCACGGAGAGCCTGGCGTTGAACATCCGCCGCAGGGTGATGGTGCCGACCAGGTCGCCCGCCGGGGTGGCGAGGCTCCCGACCGTGTACTCGCCCTCGTCCTCGGCGACATACTCCTGGACCAGCGGTGTCCGGCCGTGTTGCAGCAGCGAGGCGACGGCGGATCGCGCCTCGTCGAGCGACGTCGCCAGGGTGACGAAGGCGCTGCCACCGGTGCCTTTCGCGGGCTTCACGACGCAGGGGATCGGGATGTCGGTTCGCCGGGCAAACGATTCCGCGTCGACAACGGTCAGCGACCAGGGCATCGGGAGGCCAAGCTCGGCCAGGCGGGTAAAGAGCCGAGACTTGTCCGAGCATTCGGCGACCACCGACGGAGCGTTGCCGGCGAGCCGCGTCCCGCCGCGTCGCCAGCGAGCCAGGTCGCCGCTGAGGAGGCGGAGTGGCTCCTCCCCTCCGGGGATGACCGCATCGATCCGGAGCCGCCGGCAGAGGCCCGCAATCGCCTCGACGTAGCCGGCTTCGGGGACGACGAAGGTCTCAGCCACGCCTGGCTGGTAGTGGCCGAAGGCATAGGGGGAAATATCACAGCCGAAGACCTCGTAGCCTCCGGCAAGTTTGAGGCACTTCAAGATCTCGGTCCCCAGGGACGCGCCGCCGATTCCGGCCACGAGGACCCGCATATCCGTAATGAGTCAAACGCGTCATTCGGCGCAATCTTTCGCGTGACAAGCCGTTACCTGCAGGGATGGAACGCATCCCTGTGGCCGGCCCCTGGATCACCGACAAAGAGGTCGCCTACGTCACCGATGCGGTCAGGACCGCCTGGTATGGGGAGGCGCACACCTACGAGACCCGGTTCGAGGACGCCTTCAAAGCCTACGTGTCCCGCCGCTACGCGATGGCCCTGCCGTCCGCGACCTCGGCGATCCACCTGGCGCTGGCCAGCCTCGGCATCGGGCCGGGCGACGAGGTCATCGTGCCGGAGGCGACCTGGATCGCCACCGCCGCCCCGATCGCGTATGTGGGCGCCACGCCGGTCTTCGCCGACATCGACCCGCAGTCGTGGTGCATCAGCCCGGCCTCCCTCGAAGCCTGCATCACCCCGCGCACGCGGGCGGTGATCGTGGTCAACCTCTACGGCGGGATGCCCGATATGGACGCGATCGATGCCATCGCCGACCGGCACCAGCTGGCGGTGATCGAGGACGCCGCCGAGTCGATCGGTGCCGAGTACCGGCGGCGCCGGGCCGGCAGCTTCGGCGACGCCAGCGTCTTCAGCTTCCACGGCTCCAAGACGCTGACCACCGGCGAGGGCGGGATGTTGCTGACCGATGACGAGTCCCTCTACCAGCGCGCCCTCATCCTGCGGGATCACGGTCGGGCGCCCGCATCGAAGGCGTTCTGGAACCAGGAGGTCGCCTTCAAGTACCGGATGTCCAGCATGCAGGCGGCGCTTGGGCTGGCGCAGCTGGAACGCGTCCAGGAACTGATCGAGCGCAAGCAACAGATCTTCGGTTGGTACCGCGAGGGCCTCGATGGCGCGAGAGGTGTCACGCTCAACTACGCGGGGCCGATGGTCGTCAACGCCTACTGGATGGTGACCGCCGTCTTCGACGGGGCGCTCGGGCTCTTAAAGGAACCGGTTGCGCAGATCCTGTCGGGGCGGGGGATCGACACCCGTCCATTCTTTTACCCGCTGAGCTCGCTCCCGGCTTACGCCGCCCTCCCGCAGGCCCGGGAGGCCGCCTCCTGGAATCGCCATGCCTACGATGTGAGCCGGCGCGCGATCAACCTGCCAAGCGCGCTCAACCTGACCCAGACGCAGGTCGCCTACGTGTGCACCGAGCTGCGCCGGATGATGACGACCAGGGCCGCTGCCTAAGTTCATGTCCAGGCTGCGCCGGAACATCCTCTACAACCTGGCGGGCCAGGCGGTCCTCATGGGTCTCGGCCTGCTGGCCGTGCGCTTCGTCTTTCGGCAACTGGGGCCGGATGCCTTCGGGATCGTCCTCTTCTCGCAGACCATCAACGCGGTGCTGGTCGCCGTCCTGGAACTGGGCCTTTCCTCGACCACGGTCCGTGAGGTGGCGGCGCACTGGGTCGGCGAGCCCGGCTACGTGCGAGACCTGCTCCGCACCGCGACGCTCCTCTACTGGGGGGCCTACGTGGTCCTCGCCGCCGCCCTCCTGCTCGGCGCGCCGTTGATCATCACCCGCTGGATCCACCTCGCCTCGATGGACACGCACACCGCCACCGTGCTGGTGCAGGTGCTCGGGGTCGGCTCGCTCCTGACACTGCCACGCTCGCTGTACGTCGGGTTGCTTCGCGGCTTGCAGGAGATGGGCTTTGTCAACACGATCGACGTCGCCATGCTGGCCGCCCAGCAGCTCGGGATGATCGCGATCCTGGTCGCCGGGGGCGGGCCGATGCCGGTCGTCCAGTGGCTGAGCGCCACCTACCTGCTCGCGCTCGTCGCCTACCTGCTCACCTCGGCGCGATTCGTCGGCTGGCGGTCTCTGGTCCCCGGCTATGCGCGGGAGGCGGTGCGCCGCAACCTGAGCTTTTCCGGGCAGATGGCGGTGATCTCGACGCTGGGGATGGTCCAGATGCAATCGGACAAGCTGGCCGTGAGCAAGCTGCTGCCGATCGCCGACCTCGGCACCTACGGCTTCGCCTCCACACTGGCCGCGGGCGTGTCCCGCGTCACCACCTCGATCGTCCAGGCGGCGTTTCCCGCCTTTGCCGCCCTCCACCAGGAGGGCGACCGGCTGACCCTGCTGCGGCAGTACCGGCGGGTCCACCTGCTGGTGACCTGCCTGACCCCGCCATTTTTCGCGGCCCTCACCTTTGGGACGACGCCGATCTTCGCCTACGTCTTCAACCCGGTGGTGGCCCGGGCCCTGGTGGTGCCGGTGGCCCTGCTGTGCGGCGGCTGGTTTCTCAACGCCACCCTGAACGTGCCGTACGTGCTCTCGCTCGCCATGGGCCGGCCCGATATCGCCGCCCGCCAGAATGTTTTCGCCCTCGTCGTCGTCCTGCCGGTCTCGGTGCTCGCCGTGGTGCTCTTCTCCTTGCGCGGGGCCGCCTTCGGCTGGCTCTTCTACCAGCTGTTCGCGTACGCGTACAGCGTCCCACGCATCTGCCGCGAATGCCTCGGCATCTCGCCGCTCGCCTGGTACCGCGAGGTGGCCAGAGTCACGACCGTGCTGGCGCTCAGCTATGGGGCGGCCTACTGGCTGGCCCTGACGGTGGGGCGCGGGTCGCTCTGGTGGCTGGTGGGGTGCTACGGGATCGGGTCGGTCGCCTATGTGGCCGGGGTGTACCTGGTCGCCGGGCGGGACTTGCGCGGGCTCCGACCGGGCTCGCGCCTGACGCCGTCCCTGGAAGCGGCCTGAGTGATCACCACGGTCATCCCGACCTACCGGCGGCCCGTCCTGTTGGCGCGTGCCATCCGCAGTGTGCTCCGGCAGACGTACCAGAACTTTCAGGTGATCGTCTACGACAACGCGTCGGGTGATGAGACGGCCGCCGTGGTCGCCGACCTGCAGGCGAGCGACGCGCGCGTGCGGTACCGGGCGCACGCCGAGAACATCGGCGCCCAGGCGAACTTCATCAGCGCCCTGGCGCAGGTCGACACGCCCTACTTCTCGATGCTGTCGGACGACGACGTGCTGCTGCCCTACTTCTACGAGCAGGCCCTGGCCAGCTTTCGCGCGCATCCGGCCGCGGTGTTTGTCGCCAGCCCCGTGATGCTGGTCGATGAGCGCGGGCGGGTGCTGACCGTCAACAATCGGGACTGGCCCCCAGGGCTGTACCCGGCTCCCAGCGCGATGCTGCGGATGGCGGAGCGCGAGCATGTCATCTGGACGGGCACGCTCTTCAAACGGGAGGCGCTTGCCCAGGGCTTGATCGACCCCGAGACCGGGATGTGCTCCGACCTCGACCTGCTGCTCCGTATCACCGGGCGCCATCCGATCGCGGTGGCCGAGCGGCCCGGGGCCGTGTTCTGTGTCCATCCGGACTCTCCGAGCAGCTATCCGCGCCTCAGCCTGTACTGGCCCTCGTGGACCCGGATCATCGCCAACGCGGGCCGGGACCCGTTGGTCACGCCGTCGGTCAGTGAGGCGGTGCAAGCCGGTCTGGAGCGGCGCCTCAACCGCTTCCTCTTCCTGGTCTCGATCTTCTCGAGCTCTCGAGGCCTGGACGACGAAGCCAGGGAGGCCGCCACCGTCTTTCGATCTCGGGACCAACGCCCCGGCCACGCCGCCGTGCTCTCGATCGTCGCCGTGGCCTGTCAGCGGATTCCGGGCGCACGATCGCTTCTCTCGGCGGTGATCGGCTGGTGGCGATGGCGGCGAAGCCCGGTGGGTCGGGAACAGCGGATCCTGGATCACGTTCCGGGGCTGCTCGCGCTCGATGGCGCGGCCACCCGGAAGGATGCGGCCGCCTGAGCCGTTACATCCCCGTTAAATGAGCGCGCAACGTTCGCTCGAGGGCATGAAAGTGGTGATCCTCTGCGGGGGCCTGGGCACCAGGTTGCGCGAGGAGACGGAGTACCGGCCGAAGCCGCTGGTGCCGATCGGGAACCGCCCCATCCTCTGGCACATCATGAAGACCTACGCCGCCTTCGGCGCCACCGAGTTCATCCTCGCCCTTGGCTACAAGGGCGACATGATCAAGGACTTCTTTCTCAATTACGAAGCCATGGTGAGCGACTTCACGCTCGACCTCGGATCGAAGACGATCACGCGGTTGCATCGATCTCCGGCCGAGTCGAACTGGCGGATCACTTTCGTCGACACCGGCGAGGGGACCCAGACCGGCGGCCGCTTGAGGCGGCTGCAGCCTTACCTGCGCAACGAGCCCAGCTTCCTGCTGACCTATGGGGACGGCGTCAGTGACGTCGACCTCGCGGCACTGCGCCGGTTTCACGAGCGGGCGGGGTGCGCCGTCGTGCTCACCGGCGTCCGGCCGGTGGCTCGCTTCGGCGAGCTGACGGTGGACGGCGACCGCGTCGCGCAGTTCGTCGAGAAGCCGGCCACCGGGGAGGGGTGGGTCAACGGCGGCTACTTCGTGATGACGCCGCGGATCTTCGGGTACCTCGAATCCGATCAGACGATCCTCGAACGGGAGCCGCTGCAGCGGCTCGCCGCCGACTCGCAGCTGGGGGTCTTCAAGCACGAGGGCTACTGGCAGTGCATGGACACCTATCGCGACGTGCTGCTGCTCAACGAGCAATGGGCGTCGGGACGCCCGCCGTGGAAACGCTGGGATGAGCCTGGCCGCCCGCGGCTGCGGCACGAGCCCGATGGCAATGAAGGACAGCGCCAGATCGCCTGACGCCGGGCAGCTGCGCGCGCTGCTCTTTGCCGTCCCGATGCTCGTCTACCTGTTATGCGGGCCGGTCTTCTACGGCTGGGATGGGGAGATCATGTACCGCGTCAGCGAGAGCATGGCGTTGCATTGGTCCGTGCAGATCGTCGATCCCATCTATCACTTCGCCCAGCCCTACTCACCGTATGGGATTGGCACCTCGCTGTTGCTCCTGCCGCTGGTGGCAGCCGGCCACTGGCTCCTCCACGATCCGCGCGCGCTCGTCATCACTTTCCTGCCGGCCATCACGGCGTTCACCGTGCTGGCCTTGAACAGCCTGCTGCGCGAGCTGGGCGTGAGCTGGACGCGCGCCGCGATGATCTCGCTCCTGTACGCCTTTGGCACGCTCGCCTGGCACTACGCGGGGGTGCTCTTCAGCGAGCCGGTCCTGGCGCTCTGCGTGACGACCGGGGTGCTCTGGTCGCTCCGCTTTCGCCGCACCGGCCAGTCGCGCTGGTTGATCGCGGCCGGGGGCGCCACCGGGCTGGCGCTGTTGACGCGTGAAGACTCCGCCTTCCTCGTGATCCCCGTGCTCGGTTTGTACACCGGTTGGCTCGTGCTTCGAGCCCGGCCGCCCTGGCGTCGGCGGCTCCGGGGTGCGTTCGCGTATGGCACGCCGATTGCCGTCGCGGTCCTGATCGCCCTCAGCTACCACCTGGTGCGTTACGGGATGGGCGTAGGCCCGTACGGCAGCGATGGCATGGGCTTTAGCGAACCCCTGCTCAGCGGGCTCTACGGATTGTTGCTGAGCCCGGGGGTCGGGCTGCTGGTGTTCATGCCGGTCCTGGCCCTGTTTTTCATCGGGCTTCCCCGGATGGCCGCACGCTGGCGGGCCGAGACGTTGGTGATTGCGGCGCTCGTCATCGTGCGGCTGCTCTTCTTCGCCCGCTGGTGGGCCTGGGGTGGGGGCGACACCTGGGGACCGCGCTACCTGGTGCCGTTGATCCCCTTGATGCTGGTCCCGGTTGCCCTGCTTTCCGGCGTGCGCTGGCGCATCGCGACCATCAGCCTCGGCGTGCTTGGCGTGGGGGTCGAGGTGCTCGGACAGCTGGTCCCCTATAACTTCTATTTCTTCCACGTCGTGCCGTCGCTGGCGGCCAGGCTGGGGATCTGCTCCTGCGCCCCGCCACCCGGAGCCGGTAGCCGCGCCATTCACCAGGTGATGGCCTTCGATTGGCACTACGCGCCGCTGGTGGTGCAGACCCAGGATCTGGTCCACGGTTTGATCGCACCGGCGTTCGCGCCGATCATGGTCCTGGCCATTCCGGTGCTGGTCGGCGTCGCCGTGGGCATCTGGCGGATGCACCGGCTGGCCGGCCGGTTGGACCGGAGCAGCCCGCGGCTGACGATGGGCCGTCCGCTGAACGAATCCGCGGCCTGATCAGGGCCTTGCTGCGCGGTCAGGCGGCCCGCTCGGAGAGGGCGTTCAAACTCATCAGCTTCCTCGACTTCAGCCGGCTGCTGCTCGCCTACCCGCTCTGGCAGATGCCGCCGGAATCGGAAGAGGCCGCGCCTACCACCTTGACGCGAGCCGACTCGGCCGCGTAGCGACTCAGGACTGGAGCGCCGGGGCGAGCTCGGCAGCGGGCGACTCGCGGGCGAAGAGGCGGACCAGCTCACTGCGTGAGCGGATATCCAGCTTGTCGTAGATCCGGCTCAGGTGTCCCTCGACCGTCTTCGGGCTGAGGAAGAGCCGCGCGGCCGCCTCACGATTGGTCGCGCCGCCGGCGACCGCGAGGGCGATCTGGAGTTCCTGGGGCGTGAGCCGGCGCGAGCTGGCGAGGTTCCGTGGCCGTCCCCTTTCCCCGGTGGCGGAAAGCTCGGCCCGGACCCGCGCCGCCCAGGGCTCGGCACCCAGCCGCTCGAAGGCATGCAGTGCCTCATAGAGAGGTTGGCGGGCCTCGACCCGGCGGCGGTTGCGCCGGAGGACCTCGCCGAGGCACAGCTTTGTCCGGGCGATCTCAAAGGGCGCCGGCTTGCGCTGGTGGAGCTCGAGGGCGCGGGTGAAGTGCCGTTCGAAGTCGGCCCTCGCCTGAAGTCCCCGACACCGGGCCGCCGCGGCCTGCGCCCACGTCCCGCCGGTGTACTCGGCCTGGCGCTCCAGCTCCTCGAGGGCAGCGTCGGCCTCCGCCGTCCGGCCGATCTGGACGAGCGTTTCGATCAGGTCCGGCTGCCATTGCACGACGTTGGGTTCCGCGCCGCCGAGCGAGCGGACCAGGTTCGCGACGTTTTCGAGGTGGACGAGCGCCGGCTCCAGCCGGCCGCGGCCGAGCTCCAGCAATCCGGCCGTGGCCCCGGCATAGACAAAGATCGATCCAAGTCCGTGGGTGCGGGCCAGGTCCATGGCGCTCGCCAGGTGCGCCTGGCTGTCGGCATCCCGGCCCTGGGCGGCTTCGACGCGGGCCAGGCAGACAAGGCCGTAGGCCGAGCCGCTCCGCTGGCCGGTCTCCTCGGAGAGGCGAACCGACTCGGTCCCGGCGGCGTAGGCGGCCGCCCAGTTGCCCGTCCGAAACTCCAGCTCGCAGAGGATGGCCAGCACATAGGGGAGGATGCCGACGGCGCTCGCGTCCCTCGCCATCGACGCCGCCCCCGCGATCAAGAGGCGCGCCTCCTCGTAACGCTCGAGCGCGACCAGCGAGAAGGGGAGGTATTGCACCTCGCGTGAGGCGGCGGGTCCCCGGGTCAGCGCCAGGCGGAGCGATCGGTCGACGAGCGGCGAGGCCGCGACGGCCTCCCCGGCGAGCACCAGCGCCTCCGCCATGATGGTGTTGACAACGAGCGGCACCTCGCGGCCTGACCTCGAGGCCATCTCATAGGCGCGCCGGGCGGTGGCCATCGCCAGCGGAATCTCGCCCGCCATGAATACCGGGATGGTCGCCTCGGCGAGGAGGATCGCGGCCATATCAGGATCGGCGCCCGCGGCCTCCGCCATCAGCATCCGGTGGGCGGCCATGGGTCGGCGGACCCACGTCTCGGTGACCGCACGAAGCCGCTGGATCTCAAAATGAAGCGCTGCGTTGGGATGAGAGGCGGCTGCCTCATCGAGGTACCGGACCACGGCATCCCGCTGGCCGGCCAGGTCGGCCGCATGCGCGGCAGCAAAGTAGCGGCGAGCTCGAGACTCGGCCGCGGGCGTAAGGGCGGCGGCACGGCCGAAACCGCGACTGGCGGCGGCATAGCCGCTGCGCGAGAGCGAGCGGGTGGCTGCCTCCTCCAGCGCCTGGGCGACGGTTTCGTCCGGCTCGGTCGCGGCGGCCGCGAGGTGCCAGGCTCGGCGATCAGCCACATGCTCCGCATCCAGGGCCTGCGCGAGGGCGGCATGCGCCTCGCGGCGACGTGCCGGATCGACCGCCTGGTAAATCGCCGAGCGAATCAAGGGATGCCGGAAGCGGAGATGGACGCCGTCGGTGGCAACGAGCCCAGCGGCCTCAGCCGAGTGGAGGGCATCGACCGCGATCTCCATGAACTGCAGCGCTCTCCGGATGGTGACGACATCACTCGACTCGGCGGCGGCGGCGACCAACAGCGCCCGTTGCGTCGCTACTGGGAGCCGTGACAGCCGCTTCAAGAAGGCCTGCTCCAGCCGCGGGCCCGAGGGGAGCGGGTCGGGGAGGGGCTCCCGGCCGTCGCGTTGCGCCGGCGTGAGCAGGTTGGGGAGCTCGAGCAGGCCCAACGGGTTGCCGCCAGTGGCCTGGTGGAGGCTCAATCCAACGGCCGGGCTGACCGGCGCGTCCTCGGATTGGTCCAGGAACTGGAGCGCGGCCGTTTCGCCCAGGCCTGCCAGCCGAAGCACCGGGAGCCCCGACAGGTCCAGATCCCCGGTCTCGCCCTCACGGACCGCCAGCACCATGACCACGCCCTCGAGCGCGAGGCGCCGGGCGGCGAACAGGATGGCATCCGCCGAGCTGTCGTCGAGCCATTGCAGGTCGTCAACCAGGACCAGCAGCGGCTCCGACTCGGCCGCGGTCGCCAGCAGGCTGAGGGTCGCCGCGCAGGCGGCGAAGCGATCGGCCGCGACCGGCGGTCCAATGGCCACGGCGCTACTGAGCGCCGCCGACTGGGCAGCCGGAATCGACCCGAGCGACTGGTTGAGCGGTCGCACCAGGTCCGCGAGCCCGGCGAAGGGGAGCTCGGACTCGGATTCGATGCCGCGGGCGGCCACCGTCTGCATGCCGGAGGCCTGGTCGCTGGCGTAGCGCAAGAGGCTGCTTTTCCCGACGCCCGGCTCACCCTGGATGACGAGCACGCCGCTGACGCCTCGCCGAGCCGCCTGGAGGAGGTCGTCAATGCGGGCGCACTCCACGTCCCTTCCCAGGAGCACCACCCCATGCTACGTGCCGTGGCTCTGGGTGGCAAGACACAATCAAGGGGTTTCCCCCAAGCGACGCGGCGGAGTGGCCGCTAGCGCGACGAGCGAATATTCACGCGCCCCTGGAGGGTTCACGCATGCAGCTGATTCGAGGTCGTCGTTCCCATCCATCGCGCCTGCTTAGAACGCTTGGGCGGGCCTGAGCCATCATCGGCGCGCTCGCCATTGCCGCAATCCTGCCGCTTGCCCAGCCTGCCTACGGCCGCGAGCTCGGTCAGCGCCGCGGTTTCGTTGACCGGGCGCGGGTCAGGCGGCCTGGGCGGTCATGGCCCCGAGGGTGGCCCGCAGGGCCACCCTCGGTGCACCTCGCGGACCAGCGCCGCCGGCGACGTGCCCTGCGTGATCCGGATCACATGGGTGGCCTGGCCCGGGTGCGCGAGCACGGCCAGTTCGCAAAGCACGATGACGTCCGGATTGACCATCGGGCTCTGCAGCGTGTCGGTAAAGCAGGCGGCCTGACGGACGATGTAGGCATGGGCCTCGAGCGCTCGCGCGTACTGCTCCCGCAGCAGGGGATCGTCCGCGATCAGGAGGACTCGAGCGGTTCCGGTTTCAGGGGGCACGGCAGGCATCATCGCTGCTGCCGGGGGCTGTTGAGGTAGTCCGTTCGGCCTATTTTTACCGGTCTCTTAGAGGCAGTGGGCCGGACCCCCCGGTCAGTGAGTCCGGCCACGGCCAGGCCCTGCTGCAGGGTGGGCAAGCGACGCCTGTGATAAGAATCCTGTCGGGTTCGCCGTGGGCGCGATGCGCGCGCCCCAGGCGTCACGTCCGGCCAGCATCACTCCATGCCATGGGCGGTGGCTAGGTGGCAAGACGGAAATCAAGGGGTTTCCCTCAAGCGAACGGCGGCGTTTCCGCGCTACCGTCGCCACTGACTGGACGAACCACGTGGATTTTTGCCCGGTGTTCAGGTTCTGAGGAGGTTGGGGATGAATCGGATGATGCTGGTAGCGCAGAAGGTTCGGCGTATTTCCTGGGCCGCGGCGGTCGGGACTGGCCTCGTGGTGGTGGCCGGATCGGTGGCACTGGCCAGCATTCCGGCGGCGAATGGGGTCATAAACGCCTGTTACAACGACACCAACGGGAACGTCCGGATCGTGGACGACCCGGCGAGTTGTCGCAATCACGAGGTCGCGATCAACTGGAACCAGGTCGGACCGCAGGGACCCGCGGGGCCAGCGGGCCCGCAAGGGCCGCAGGGCGCCAATGGTGACACCGGCGCAACCGGGCCGCAGGGGCCGCCGGGTGCGAAGGGTGACGCCGGCGCGACGGGGCCAACCGGCCCGGCCGGGGCGGACGGGGCACCGGGGCCGGCAGGTGCGCAGGGGCCGGCCGGTGCGCAGGGGCCGGCCGGTGCGCAGGGTCCTGCCGGGGCTGATGGAGCGGCGGGTCCCGCGGGAGCGGCTGGACCGCCGGGACCGCCAGGACCAGCTGGGACGGGGATCGCGCGGCCTGGCTTCGTCACCCACGATGACTTCGCGGGCGATAACGCGTCGGTGGCGATCGGGACGGACGGCTTCCCGGTGCTGGCGTGGGCCAACACCTCGACTAGCGCAGGACGCGGCATCTGGGTCTCGCACTGCCACGACAGCCTGTGCGCCAGCGCCACGTCGACGCAGGTGGTGCAGATCGGGCACAGCCTTAACACGGTTCCCTCACTCGCGATCGCGTCGAACGGATTTCCATTCGTCGTCTACGACGACGCGGGGACCTTGAGGGCGGTCGTGTGCACGAGTGCGAGCTGCAGCACCAGCGGCATCGTGTCGATCGATCCCGCGGCGGCGACCTCGACGCTGGGGGTGCGGCCCATCTCGGTTGCGATCGGCGCTGACGGCAATCCGCTGATCAGCTATGCCTTGCAAGCGGGCTCGGTGAAAGTTGCCCACTGCGCCACCGCCGATTGCAACGATGGGAAGGTGATCACCACCGTCGCCGCGACGACCAGCAGTAGTACCGACTCGTCGATCGCGATCGGGGCAGACGGGCTTGGCCTGGTTGCCTATGGCGGAAGCACGGGGATGTCCGTCGCGCATTGCTCGACGGCCGATTGCTCCGCCTACTCCCGGTTTCTTAGCCGGCCAGCTTCGGACAGCCTGTCGATCACGATCGGCAATGATGGGATCGCGCTCATCGGCCGCCGAGAGTTCCTCCCGAGCTCGAAGCGCGCGGTCATCCTGCACTGTGACGACGCGGCCTGTAGCGGGGGGGCTGACACAATGCTCGACCACTCGGCCGCCGATGTCGGGAAGTCCCTCTGGCTGACGCTCGGTGCGGACGGGCACGCGCTGGCCGTCTATCGCGACTCGACCGGCGGTCTGCTGAAAGTGGCCCATTGCAGTGACACCGCATGCACGAGCGCGACCACCTCGACGGTGCTCGGCAGCGCGATGGGATTCACCGCTGCGGTAACCGGTGTCGACGGCCTGCCCCTCGTGTTTGGCATGCAGGGCCTCGGAAACGGAAAAGCGATCCACTGCTCCAATGTCTTTTGTGTTCCGTACGTGACCAATCGATAGAGCGGCGCCGGCCGCCCCAACCCCGGCCCTCCCCCGTAAAAAAAACGGGGGAGGGAGAGGGTTCTTAGACGGGGACCTTCGGTTGCAGGTTGGCCACCGCGGGGATGACCTTCTCCCCGACGATCTCGATCTGCTTTATGGTGTAGACCGTCGGGATGTTGCCGATCACGGTCTGAATGCCCATGCCGCTCAGCCAGTGCAGGCCGCCGATCACCTTGTCGACCTTCTCGCCGTTGTCGCCGACATCGAAGGAGAAGAGGGCCGTCTTCTCGATCTCATCGTAGTTGCGGCCCACCGCCCGGCAATGCTCGCGCAGGACCTCGAGCTTGTGCGGCAGCTCGGGCGTGGGGAAGAGGTTGCAGGCGTCGGCATACTGCGCCACCAGGCGGAGCGTTTTCTTCTCGCCGCCGCCACCGATCAGGATCGGTGGATGGGGGCGGCTGAGCGATTGCGGAGAGTTCAGCGGGCGGTCGAGCTGGTAGTGCTTGCCCTTGATCGGTTTCTCCGAGCCGCGCCGGCCATCCCACATCTGCAGGCAGATCTGCAGCGTCTCCTCGAGGCGCTCGAAGCGCTCCGCCATCGGCGGGAAGGGGATGCCGAGGCCCTTGCTTTCCGCCTCGTTCCAGGCGGCGCCGATGCCGAGCCAGGCTCGACCGCCGCTCAGGACGTCGAGCGTGGTGACGGTCTTGGCCAGCACGCCGGGGTAGCGGTAGACAGCCCCGGTGACCATCGTGCCGAGCCTCGCCTTCGAGGTCACCGCGGCCATGAAGGCGAGCGCGCTGTAGCCTTCGAGCATGTCTTTCTCCGGCGGACCCGCCATCCCGATCTGCCAGAAGTGGTCCATCACCCAGATGGAGTCGAAGCCGGCCTGGTCGGCAGTGCGGCCGATCTGCGCCAGCATGCTGCCGAGCCTGGCTGGGCCGCCCGGCCAGGTGAAGTCAGGGATCTGGATGCCGATCTTCATTGGAAGTCCTCCGTCAGGCTCACGAAGTTATTCTGAGTCGACCCATCATGCGCCCCAGAGCGCCGATCGCGCCGGACTCGAATATGATGCGAACGCGCATGAAGCCGGTGCTATGCATTCGCAACGACCGTGATGACAGCCTGGGGATCAGCGCGGCGGTGTTCGCCGAGGCGGGCCTGCCGGTGCAGCGGCTGGACGCCTTCGAACGGGGCGCGTCATGGCCTGACCTGGCGGCGATCGGCGGGCTGATGGTGTTCGGCGGCGAGATGAACGTTGACGAGAGCGATCGCTATCCTTTTCTGCCGACGCAGCGGCAGTTACTGCGGCGGGCGGTGGAGGCCGGGGTGCCCGTGCTCGGGGTCTGCCTCGGCGCTCAGCTGCTGGCGCGGGCGCTCGACACGACGGTCTACCACTCGCCGGTCCGCGAGCTGGGATTCACGCCGGTGACGATCACAAAGGCCGGCTCGCAGGATCCATTGGTCTCGTGCTTCAAGAGTGGTGATCGCGTATTCCAATGGCACGAGGACACCTTCGAGCTGCCGAAGGGTGCGACCATGCTGGCCACGGGCGATGAAGTGACCACCCAGGCATTCCGGTTTGGATCGAGTGCGTGGGGCGTGCAGTTCCATTTCGAGGTCGACCGGGCTGGGGTCGAGGCGTGGTTGCGGGTCGCCGAGCCCGGCCTGGAGCGCGGGTGGCAGCGGAACGCCGACCAGATCCGAGGCGAATTAGATCTCTATCTCGAGGCGCAGCAAGCGCGGTCGCGCCGGTTGCTGTCGGCATTTGCTCGGCACGTGTCCGAGGCCCAGCTCGCCTAGCGAACGCCGCGGATTCGGCTCACCATCACCGTCCCCAGGATGAACCAGAGTGCGGCGCTGCCGAAGATGAAGCGGAAGCCGAGGGCGTTGCCTGTTTGCAGGCCGGCGACTTGGTGCCCGGGGGCGTTGAGGAAGTGGAGGAATCCGGCGAGGATGGCAGGGCCGAGCACCTGGGGCAAGGTGAAGGCGACGTGCCAGAGCGCCATATCGCGGCCGGCCGCGTGGTCGCGGTCGGGGAGGACGTCGCAGGCGAGCGCCCAGTCGACCGCGTAGTAGGCGCCATAGCCGATGCCGAAGAGGATGCCGAGGATATAGAGGACGGTGAGCGAGCGAACCAGGCCAAAGAGGAGGACCGACACGACCACAGCCTGCAGGCCGCTGGACAGATAGACGAAGAGCTTGCGCCGTCCGGTCCGGTCCGACAGGACGCCGCCGACTACGGAGGGGATGATCGCGCCCGCGATCACCGCGAGCAGCCAGAAGGCGCTCGCGGCGCCAGCCGTGCGCGACCCGACGACGTCGCGGAAGTACAGCTCCATGAAGGGCAGGATGGAAAAAATGCCCAGCATGACCAGCGCGCGCGTGGCAAAGGTCCAGAAGAAATCGTTGGAGCGAAAGGCGCTGAAGAATGCTCGGAGGGGTGGAAGGCGGAGGCCCGCGATCACGCTGATGGACCCGGCGACGGCGAAGATGGCGACCGCGGGCCAGAGGAGCGCGCCGAGCGGGACGAGGAGGAGCGCGAGAAGCGCGATGACGGCGATGACGAAGGTGGCGGCGCAGATGATGGCGGCGGCATTGGGCGGATTCGCGTGCCGAGGCGCCGGCGCGCGCGGCACAGTTGGCGGCTCCTTGATGGCGACGACGCTGATCAGCAGGGTGACGGCGAGGATCACGGCCACGATGCCGTAGCCGGCCAGCAGGCCGGCGCGGGTGTCGCCGAAGATGCCGAAGGCGACGCCGACCAACCCCACCCCGACCACGGTGCCGAGCTGGTTCATCAGGCCGAGTAGGCCGGAGGCGCGGCCGCGATCCCCGGCCGGGACGACATCGGGGATGACCCCGGTGTAGGCAGCACCCGAGGCGTTGTTGGACAGCTGGACGACCAGGTAGGCGCCGACCAGGGCCAGTGGTCCGCCGGCGAGCGCGAGCAGGCCGAGTCCGACGATATTGATGATGGTGCCGGCCACCATCCAGGGGCGCCGCCGGCCCCAGCGGGAAACGGTGCGGTCGCTGAGCCAGCCGACCACGATCGGTGTCAGGAGGGCGAAGACGCCGCCCGCCGCGGTGACGCGGCCGATCAGAAGGTCAGCGTTGGATTTCGCGATCAAGCCGGCGCCGACCGGAATCAGGGAGATGTAGATCGGCTGCCAGTGGGCACCGCCCCCGAACCAGAAGGCGTTGATGGCCGCGAGGCGGCCGGTGCCGAGGCGGGCGCGCGGTTCCAGGCTGGCGCTCACGGGCGTGGTGCTCACGCGGTGGTGGTCACTGGGGGCGCGCTCGATCGGTTGTCTTGACACATATACAAATATGTAGTAGTATGCGGAGCGTGGTCGCGCACGCTGGTCTGCATCGGTTAGCGGTGGCGGGCAGGGACCGGCTGTTCCCGGAGCCAGCGGACGAGCTCGGCGACCACCTCGTAGCGGCCGAACGACGGCATCAGGTAGACGCCCTGGACCATGTCTTTCGTCTCCTCCAGGAGGTCGCGCGATTGCTGCAGGCCTTCGGCGATACCGCTCTCGCCGGCGTTGCGCATCCGGTCGCGCAGAGCCTGGGGGACGACGATGCCGGGGACCTCGTTGTGCATGAACTCGGCATGGCGCGACGACTGCAACGGCAGGACACCGAGCAGGAACGGGATCGGGATGGGCCCGGTCTTCTCGAAGAACCGCTCGAGGGTTTCGCGGTCGTACAGCGGTTGCGACATGGCGACGTGCGCGCCGGCCTCGATCTTCTGCTTGAAACGGGCAATTTCCTGGTCGAGGTCCTCGGCGGTGGGGTTGACGGCGCAGGCGATGGTGAAGGCCGCGGGCTTGCCGATCGAGGTGCCGAGCCAGTCGTAGCCCTCGTTGAGGCGCTCGAGGACTTTGATCAGGCCGATGGAGTCGACGTCCCAGACGCCAGTCGCCGAGGGATAGTCGCCGATCCGCGGCGGGTCGCCGGTGAGGGCGATGATGTTGCGAATCCCGAGCGCGTGGGCGCCGATCAGCTCCGCCTGGAGCGCCATCAGGTTCTTGTCGCGTGAGGTGAAGTGGATCAACGTATCGATGCCGACCTGCGCCTGGATCATCAAGGCCAGCGACAGGGCGCTCATCCGGACCCGCGCCATCGGGCTGTCGCCGATGTTGATGGCATCGGCGCCGGCGTCCTTGATCAGCTGCGCGCCGGTAATGCATTTGGCGGGATTGAGGCCGCGCGGCGGGTCGATCTCGACGCTGACCACGAAGGCGCCGTCGCGCAACCGCTGGGCAAACGGGGTGGGTGGCAGCTGGTCAGCCGGGGTGAGGTCGATGCTGACCGCGGTCGGGGCAGGGGCCGGCCTCGATCGTGCGGTCTTCGTCTCCGGACGCAGCGCGGCCCGCATCGCGGCGATGTGCGCCGGCGTGGTGCCGCAGCAGCCGCCGATGTAGGCGATGCCGAGGTCGGCCGCCTGGCGGGCGAAGGTGCCGAAGTATTCCGGCGTCGCGAAATAGAAGAAGCGACCTTCGACCCGCGCCGGGAGTCCGGCGTTGGGCTGGCCGGAGAGCGGAAGTTTGGTCAGGGGCCGCATGGTCTCGAGCACCTGGAGGGCGACCTGCGGGCCGACGCCGCAGTTGACGCCGATGACGTCGACGCCCGCGCGCTCGAGCGCCTGGACCACCTGGGATGGTTCCTCGGCGCTGAGGGTGAGGCCGTCTTCGGCGAAGGTCATCTGGGCGACGACCGGAAGGTCGCTCACCGCCCGGGCCGCGGCGACGGCCGCGAGCAGCTCCGGCAGATTGGTAAAGGTTTCGAGCACGAAAAGATCGGCGCCGCCCTCGAGCAATCCCTCGATCTGTTCCTGGAAGGCGGCCTGGGCCTGGGCCAGGCTGATGCGGCCAATCGGCGCGAGCTGCTGGCCGATCGGTCCCACGGAGCCGGCCAGGAAGGTCGCCTCGCCGGCGATCTCGCGTGCCTCCCGCGCCAGCTTGACCGCGCGGAGATTGATCTCGCGGACCTTCGCTTCGAGGCCGTGGCGGGCGAGCTTGAAGCGGTTGGCGCCGAAGGTGTTGGTCTCGATCAGCTCGGCGCCGGCCGTGATGTAGGCGCGGTGGATCTCCTCGACGATGCGCGGCTCGGTCAGGTTGAGCTCATCGAAGGAGCGCTCGAAGCTGACGCCGCGGGTGTGGAGCTGGGTGCCCATGGCGCCGTCGCCCAGCAGGGGGCCGCGCCGCAGGCGCTGGAGAAATGGATGGGCCACGGCAGGAATGGTACGAGAGGATGGCACGGTCGTGGTCAGGCGGCGACCGAATTGGTCGCGGCGGTGGCCGGCCGGCCGGTGGGCTTGCGGAAGGCGGCGGCACCCGCCGCGAGCAGCAGCAGGCAGCCGCCCAGGCCGAGGGCGAGCCAGAGGCTTGTATGGCCGGGCGGGGACCAAACGCCGCCAGGACTGAAGACGCGGGCGTAGTCGGGGAGGTCGCCGCTGAAGGTGATGAGATTGACGACCAAGCCAATGCCCTGGAGGACAGCGGCCACGGCGATGACGCCGCCCACGAGCTGGGCCGGCCTTAACCGGCGCAGGCGGTGGGCGTTGCTGGCGATGACCTCGCCGGTGTAGAGCGGGACGGTCACGGCAAACGCGAGGAAGTAGCGAGCCTGGAGCGCCGAGCCGCCGATCGGCATGATGATGACCGCGCCGACGACGAGCGCCACGCCGAGGGTCGTCAGCGCGAGGAGACCGAGCAGCAGGCGCTGCCGGCGAGTGGCGACGACCAGCGCGACGACCAGGAGCGCGGTCATGATTGCCGTCCACAGGACGTAGGCGCCGGCGGGCATCCAGGTGTCGAGCCAGCCGAAGATGCCGATGCCCTGCTTGAGGTCGAGCGGGAGCAGGGCGACGGCGCGGGGAAGGTAGTAGAGGATTTCCGCGACGGTGGTGTGGTGGTGGGGCTCGACGGCGAGCTCCCAGGCGACGCCGAGCGAGGCGGCCGCGGCGAGCGCGAGGGCGGCGACCCGGGGCGCGCCGCCGGCGGTGTTCACGTTGGCGAGAAGCCGGCGGGGCCCGGTGAGGATGACGAGCAGCGCCAGGTCGAGGCCGAGCCAGATGACGCCCAGGGGACGGCTGAGGGCGAGCACAACGCCGGCCACCGCAAGCGCGACGAAAACGGCGCGGGTAGGCGCCTGCGGTCGGGCGATGCGAATGATGGCGGCGAAGGTGCAGATGCCGGCGCAGATCTCGAATCCACTCGCGGAGACCACCGCGCTAAGGAAGACGACCAGCGGGGTGATGGCCAACACGAGCCCGGTCAGGGGCAGGCCGGCGTGGCCCGGCATCCAGAGCAGCCAGGCGGCGGTGGCGAGCAGGCCGAGGCAGATGAGTGCGGTCACGAGCCGCGCCAGGATGACGGCCGTGATCGGGTCGGGGGCGAGGCGGGTGGCCAGCCCGGGCAGGAGGTACATGAAGGGCTGGTAGGTGCCGACGTAGCTCGGCTGTCTGGGCGACGTTCCATCACCGACAGTGAAACCAGCGGGGGCGAGGGTGCCCGGCACGCGCAGCCAGCGTGTGGTCGACTTGGCCCACTCGGCGCGCAGCGCGTTGGTGGTGAGGGTCACGACGGCCTGGGTGGGGGGAGGGCCGTTCTTGGCGCCGAGTAAATCGCCCTGGCCGACCGCGACCGCCTTGATGTAGTTCGCGGCTTCATCGGGGCCGGCGCCGGGTGGGTTCGTAAAGACCCAGGCGAGCGCGAGCAGCGCAAAGCCGGCGATCAGCAGCTTCGCCACGATGCTGCAACGAATGGGGAAGGGCCGACCCTGCGTCGCGGGCGTCCGGCCAGCCGATCACGGCCGCAGGCGGCGCAAGAGGGGTCGTCAGCAGGCAGTTGTTCCTCTGCGACATGGGTGAGAAACGCGGCAGGAGCCGTTTAAGCACCGACCATGTGGTGATCATGGGGGCCGGGCCGGCGGGCCTGACCGCAGCCTACGAGCTGATGAAGCATGGCGTCCGGAGCAGTGTCTTCGAGGCCGATCCCAAATATGTCGGCGGACTCGCCCGCACGGTCGAGATCCGCGGCTACCGCTTCGACATCGGTGGTCACCGCTTTTTCAGCAAGAGCCAGGAGATCGAGGATCTCTGGACGGAGGTGCTCGGCGCGGAGTTGCTGACGAGGAATCGCCTCTCGCGGATTTACTACAACAAGAAATACTTCGACTACCCGCTGAAGGCGAGCAACGCGCTCTTCAACATGGGGTTGTTCGAGACGATCGCCTGCGTCGGCAGCTACGCCTGGGCGCGACTGACCCCGATCAAGGAGCCGCGGACGCTGGAGGATTGGGTGCGCAACCAGTTTGGCTATCGCCTGTTCAGGATTTTCTTTAAGACCTACACCGAGAAGGTCTGGGGGATGAGTACCAAGGAACTGTCGGCCGACTGGGCGGCGCAGCGGATCAAGGGTCTCAGCCTGGTCGGCGCGATCAAGTCGGCGCTGCTCCCGGGATGGATGCGCGGCGAGTCGCGCGACACCATGGTGAAAACGCTGATCGATCGGTTCCGGTATCCCCGGCTTGGGCCCGGCCAGATGTGGGAGACAGTGACGCAGCGGCTGCGCTCGGGTGGGAACCGGGTCGAGGTCGGCCAGCGGGTGGTGGCCCTCCATCACGACGGATCGCGCGTCTCAGCGGCGGCGGTGCGCGACCAGGCCGGCAACACCCAACTGGTGCTCGGCTCGAATTTCATTTCGACCTTGCCGATGCGCGAGCTGGTCTCCATGATGCAACCCGCGCTGCCGGCGGAGGTGCGCGCCGCGGCCGACCGGTTGAGCTACCGCGACTTCCTGACGGTGGCAGTAGTCATCAACAGGAAGACGGTCTTCCCCGACAACTGGATCTATGTCCATGACCCGCAGGTCAAGGTCGGGCGGTTGCAGAACTTCAAGAACTGGAGCCCGGACATGGTCGCCGACCAGGAGACGACCTGCCTCGGTCTCGAATATTTTTGCTTCGAGGGCGACGGCCTGTGGACGTCCTCGGACGATGCCCTCGTCGAGCTGGCCCGTACCGAGCTCGCCCAGCTCGGCATGTGCCGGCCGGAGGATGTGCTCTGGGGGACGGTGGTGCGGATGCCGAAGGCGTACCCGGTGTACGACGACGTGTACAAGCAGCAGGTGGCGGTGATTCGCGAGTATCTGCGCGAGCACCTGCCCAACCTCGAGCTGGTCGGGCGCAATGGTATGCACCACTACAACAACCAGGACCACTCGATGATGACCGCGCTCCTGGTGGCGCGGAACATCGCGCTCGGGACACGCCTCGACCCCTGGAAGGTCAACACCGACGCCGAGTACCACGAAGAGAGCAGTCCGGATAGCGTCGACCGGTCGGGCCGGCAGGTGCCGGAGCGCATCGCCAGTTAGCCGAGCGCCGGCACTCGTGCAAGAGGGCGCGTCGCCGCGGCGTTGTTTTAGCGCGACATGGTTGTGACATCCAGCCCCGGACCCTCAGACGCCGACCACGTGGTGGTCATCGGCGCCGGGCCCGCCGGGCTGTCGGCAGCGGTCGAGCTGGCGCGGCGCGGGACGCCGGTGACGGTGCTCGAGACGGATGCCGGGTCAGTCGCGGGCGCGGCGGGGACCGTCGAGTTCATGGGCTGTCGCTTCGATGGGGCGTCACGGCTTTTCAGTACCGAGCTCGACGACGTGTGGACGCTCTGGAGCGAAACCCTCGGCGAGGAGATGGGGCCGGTCGGGCCACCAGCGCGGATTTATTACCGGGGCCGGACCCTCAGCGACCCGATCGATCCATCGAGCGCCTATCTGGCGCTGGGGCTCGCCGACGGCGCTCGTTGTCTGGCTGGCTATGCCCAGGCGCGCCTGCGACCGGTTACCCCGGTGCGGTCGTTCGCGGACCGGCTGTCGAACGAGGTCGGGCGGCGGTGGTTCTCGATCTTCGGCAAAACCTACCTGGAAAAGGTGTGGGGCGTGCCAATTGCCGGGTTGTCGGCGGATTGGGCGGTGTGGCCGATCTCAGCGTTGCAGCGCGCGGACGGGCCAGCGGGCAGCGTGGGGTGGTATCCGCGGCAGGGTGCCGGGCAGCTCTGGCAGGCGATGGCGACTCGGCTGCAGGCGACCGGCAATCGGGTCTGGATGGGGCAGGAGGTGGTCGCGGTCAGACATGCGAGGGGCCGGGTGATCGGGATCACGGTGCGGGACAGCGGCGGACGGTCGATCGACGTGCTGGGCTCGCATTTCATCAGCACCCTACCGGTGGGGGAATTGATTCGCCGGCTCTGGCCGGCCGCGCCCACGGTGGTGCGGAGTGCGGCCGACGCCCTGGCCTATCGCGCGGTCATTACGGTCAATGTGGTGCTGGATCGGGCGGAGGTCTTCCCCGATCGCGCACTCGCGATCCACGATCCGGCGGTCCGGATGGCGCGCGTCACCAACTGGAAGAATTTCAGCCCGGAGATGGTGGCGGACCCGGGGTTGACGGGTCTGGGGATCGAGTATTTCTGTACGGATGCCGACGACCTCTGGGCGATGTCCGACGCCGACTTGCTAGACCTGGGTCGTCGCGAATTGATGGCGCTTGGTCTTTGCGGGCCGGAAGACGTCAAGACGGGAATTGTCTGCCGTCTGCCGAAGGCGTACGCGGTCTACGATCGGCCGGGGGAGGACCCGCTGGCGGTCATCATCGAATGGCTCGAGCGGGCCCTGCCGAACCTGCGCCTGATTGAGCGCAGCGGGATCCATGACCACGATCGGGTCGACGACCCAACAGCGGAAGCGATGCTCCTGGCGCGCAGCCTAGCGACGAGGCCCGCAGTCCGCGCGAGCCGGCGAGCCCCTGACGCGCAGCACGCCGAGCTCGGGCAGGAGGGTGGATATACTGGGGCGAGTTTTCGCTCCGGAGTAGCTCAACGGTAGAGCGGCGCGCTGTTAACGCGATGGTTCCCGGTTCGAATCCGGGCTCCGGAGCCACACAAATCACAGGCGGTCGCGGGCGACCCAACCGTGACTCCGGGCCGTCACGGACCCGTTACAGGTTTACTGCAAACCTCTTTCACCGTCTCCACCTCCTCCACAGCAGCCGATGACACACTGGCGTACATCGACTGTCTCTCTTAAAGGAGGTGAATGCAATGTTGACCAATCTGTATCTCCGTCTCCGTGAGCTGCTTAACCGCGAGGAAGGGCAGGGCATGGTTGAGTACGCCCTTATTCTCGTCTTGATCGCCGTCGTGGTCATCGTCGTGCTGATCATTCTTGGCAACCAGGTCAAGAACGTCTTCTGCAACATTTCGGGCGGCCTCGGCCAGTAACGGCCGTCGACCATCTGATAAGAGAAAGGGCCCCCTCGGGGGCCCTTTTCTTTTCTGCTATACCTTGTGGCGATGGGTCTCTTTAGCCAGGAAGTGCGGCGCGAATTCATCGCGCGGCCTGACAGCGCGAAGAATCAAATCCTCTTCAAATGGCCGGATACCAATATCCGCAAACTTACCCAGCTCACCGTCGAGCAGGATGAACTCGCGGTCTTCTTCCGCGATGGCCTAGTGCAGGGGACGATCCAGCCCGGCCGCGTCACGTTGGATTCCTCCGAGATTCCCTTCCTCGGGCGTCTGGTCGACGCCGCCAGCGGCGGCAACCTCTTTCGCACCGAGCTCTACTTCATCTCCACCCGAGAATTTCCGAACCTGCCCTTCGGGGGCGTGATCGATAACGTTGTCGATCCCCAAACCAACTTCGGGGTCGGCCTGCGTGTCTTCGGCGAGTACTCGCTCAAGGTCGTTGAGCCGCAGTCGCTGATCCTCAACCTGGTCGGGACGCAGAACCTCTCCAGCAATGACCAGATCACCGACTGGATGCGTGAGCAATTGCTCAAAACCTTGCGGACGGACGTCACCGCGCACGTCGTCAGCAGCGGGTGGCCCCTGCTCGGCATCGCGGCCCACACCGACGAGATCGAGTCGGAGACGATTGCCCAGGTCCAGCGCAATATCAATACCTACGGCCTCCAGATCGTCCGGTTGGGCAACTTCACGATCACTCTCAAGCCGGAGGATGAGGACAAGCTCAAGAACTTCCTCAAGGACGTTCAGTACACCAAGCTGGCGGGCGGTTTTCAGCAATATGCCGCCGGCGAGGCGCTCCTCGGTGCCGGCCAGGGGCTCGCGCAGGGGCCAGGGCAGGGTGGCGGCAACCCGGCTTTTCTCGGCGTCGGGCTCGGGATAGGCGGCCTCGTCGCGGGTCAGGCGGGCCAAACGCTGGCCGCGGGCGGCCAGATCCAGGTTCGCTGCCCCAAGTGCCACGCTCTCAATGCGGAGACCGCCAAGTTTTGCAACAGCTGCGGTCAGGCCCTGTCGCCGGCCCCGGCCCCGACTGGTGCCACCACCACCTGTCCGAAATGCCAGACGCAGAATGCGGCCACGGCCAAGTTCTGTACCAACTGTGGCCTAACCCTGACCGGCGGAGGCACACCGGCGTCCCAATGACACGGCGGCGGCTCGCGTTCGCCGCAGCCATCGCCCTGGCGCTGCTCCTGATCACGCCCGTCCTTGCCCTGGCGCGCGCCGGCGGCGGACAGAGCTTCGGCGGCGGCGGTGGCGGCTTCACCGGCGGCGGTGGCAGCGGCTTTGGCGGCGGCTACAGTGGCGGCGGCGGTGGCTTCGGGGGCGGTGGATTACTGCTGCCGTTCTTCCTCTTCGGCGGCGGTGGCGGTGGATTCTTCTTCTTCCTCTTCATTCTGTTTGCGCTGTATCAGCTGTATCGCCGCTCCCACATCGGTTCGCCGATGCAAGCGACAACCTGGGGTCCGGGCTACGCGCCCATGGCGCCGCCGCGCTCCAGCCTCCCGGAGGATCTCGCCGCCCTCCAGGCCAAAGACCCCAACTTCAACCAGCAGATGTTTCTCGACCGTGCGCAAGCAACCTTTTTCGCCCTCCAGAAAGCGTGGATGGATCGCAACCTCGAGCCCGCCAGGGTCTACATGTCGGACGGCATCTACCACCGCTGGAAGATGCAAATCGACCAGATGATCGCCGCCCACAAGCGCAACGTCCTCGACAACCTGGTGATCGGCGGCGTCAAGATTGTCAAGGTCACGACCGATCCGAATTTCGATTCGATCACGGTGCGCATCGACGCGAGTGCTGCTGACTATGAGGTTGACGACACGACCACTAACAAGGTGGTCTACGGGTCGAAACAGAATCAGCCCTTCACCGAGTACTGGACCTTCACGCGCAGCTCGGCGGCGCGCACCAAGGCCGGGGAGGGGGCGGAAGTGACCCAGTGTCCCAACTGCGGCGCGCCCCTGTCAATCAGCGAGTCGGGCGTCTGCAGTTACTGCAAGGCGACGGTCACCAGCGGCCAGTTCGGTTGGGTCCTCAACAACATCACCCAGGCGTCGGAGTGGCAGGGATGACAGAAAACGACGACACCCCGCAGGCGCGACCTCGCGTTCCCGACCCGTCGCTTTCCCAGCCGCCCGCTGCGCCCGGCAACGCCGACCCGAGCGGAAGGTCGCAACCACCAGCCCCGCAATCGCCTGGCCCGCCCGGCGCCTTTACTGATCGTCCCGGCGCGCCACCCGGCCAGCCGCTGCCACCGGGTGCTGGTTCCCCGGTTGCGCCCGGTCCAGCGATGTCGGTCGGGGAGCCGATCAAGGACACCACCCTCAACCTGGGCGCGCTCGTGCTGTTCGCCGCGATCGCGGTGCTGGGGATCATCGTGATCGCGATCCTGATCGCCGTCGTCCACCACTAACGGGGCGACCAGCTTCAGCGCGAAACCCCCTGAAAACGGAAAACCGACCATCGCTCAGTGGTCGGTTTTCCTGCCCCCGTTGGGCCGCGCTCGCCGGCAGGCGAGCCCCCCTATTCTCTCACCAGCCGGCCATTCCCTGATGGTCGGGTTTGCAGTTGACACCGCCGCTATCAGTTAACACGACAGGGTCACGTGGCTTGCCGCCGGGGTTCGGGTCTTTTCCCTCCGGCCAGCAGGCTCACCTCAGAGCGCGCCGCTCTCGCGCAGGCTCTTGAACCGGTCGGCGCACACCACCAGATGATCAAGAACCTCCACCCCCAGTAACCGTCCGGCCTCCTGGAGGTGCCGGGTGACCGCCAGGTCTTCCGGGCTCGGCGTTGGATCGCCCGAGGGGTGGTTATGGGCCAGGATCACGGCCGCGGCGCCCAGGCTGAGGGCCGGCGCGAAGACGTCCCGGGGTTGCAGGGCCGCCACATTCAGGCCGCCAACCGCCACCTTCTCGCAGCCGACCGGCTGGTTTCGGGTGTTCAGGTAGAGCACCGAGAAGCACTCCCGGGGGCTGTTCCGGAGATCCTGAAGCTGCAGGAGGGCCTCCCGAGGCGAGGTAACCGCCGGTGCGGCGCTATCGGCGGGAACATGCCAGCGCCGGGCCAGCTCCCGGACCATCAGCAGCCGACGAACCTGTCCAGGACGCAGGCCGTGGCGCCGCCCGGCTGCCCGCAGTTCCTGCTCGCTGCGGACGACCACCGCGCCCTCGGCCAGCAGCGCCCGCACCCGGGGCAGGCCGGCTTGCGGCTGTCCGACGAGCGCCGCCACCAGCCCCGGTTCGTCGACCGCCGTCATGAGCCGATATTACTACAGAAGTGTGTATGTGTCAAGACACAGGCGCGGTCGTGGGCATCACGGTCGCGATTTGCGTCGGGCTCGGACCCGGGTGCTGCACCGGCAGCAGGGTCGCGGCAGCCGGCTGCCCACAGGCCGACAGGGCCAATGCGGTGAGGAAGCCTCCATGGACCATCAGGCCGGCGCGGGGGGCGCGTAATCCGCATGCGAGCGCAACGCACCCGCGGCGGATGCTTTTGCTGCGCGCAGGTCAGCCCGTGTAGAAGATCTCCACCACCTGGCCGGTGCCGTAGTCGCCGACCAGGAGTCCGCCGTCGGGCGCGACGGTGATGGCGAGCGGATGACTGAACCCGGTGGCAAAATCGCTCACCTGGCCACGCTCGCTCGCTCCCGACCCGGAGAAGACGACGCGCTCCACGCGCCGGCCCACGGTGCCGCCCACGTTGGCGCCCCACTGGGTGACGAAGGCGTTGCCCGCATAGTCCTGCCCGAATTCGGAGGCCTCGTAGAAGGTGATGGCGTCGGTTGAGGAGTGGGGCCTGAAGACCGCCACCGGCGGCGCGACGCCGGCACAATTGCCGTGCAGGCCGCCATCGGGATAGCTGGGCCAGCAACGGGGCCAGCCACCGTCTTCGCCATCGACCACCCGTAGGAGATGGTCGGCGGGCTGGGTGCCGAGGTTGTCCTGGCCGTTGACCGTGACGAACGCGTCCCCGGTCGACTTGCGCAGGGCCAGCCCATAGGGGTTCCGCGTCCCGCGGACGACGACGCCGGCATAGCTCCAGTCGCTGTGGAACCGGAGCACGCTCGCGCTCCGCGGATTCGCTTCAGTGCACACGTCACACGTCGACCCGACACCCAGCAAAAAGTCGCCGTTGGGCATCAAGACCGGGATGTCATTCTGATGGCGGCCGACCGGCAGGCCGGAAACGACGGCACCGCCGCCGGCGAGGCTGCTGCCCGCGAGGTGGTAGCCGCGGACGCCGCCCCGAACCGAGACGAAAAGGTCGGGGCCGCGCCAGACCAAGCCGAGCGTGGTGGGCAGGCCAAAAACCAGGGTCTGCGGCCCTGCGCCCGGAGACGGAACCACGGCGACAGTTCCCGCGGCGCTCGTGACATAGAGACGCCCGTCGGGCCCAAACGCCATCGCGGTCGTCGTGCCCAGGCCGGCGGCATACCGGTAGGCCTTGAAGCCCGCGGGTACCTGGATGCCGCCCATCGCCGGCAGATTGGGCGGGGGGGTCGGGGGCGGCGCCGGAGTGGGCGTTGGCGAGGGCTTGACGGACACCTTCGGCGATGCGCTCGGCGATGTCGCGGTCGGCTGGCCGCAGGCAGCCATTCCGGTCAGCAGGGCGAGCGCGACCGCGATCCGATACCTCATGGCAGCGCCGGAATCGTGAGCACCAGCTTGCCAAACTGCTCGCCGCGCGCCATCGTCTCCTGGGCCGTGGCCGCCTGCTCGAGGGGGAAGGTGCGGTCGACCACCGGTCGAAGCTCGCCCTTCACCAGGTGCCCGTTCAAGGCCTGCCAATCCTGGCGGCTCCCCATGGTCGAGCCGTAGATCGTGATCTGCTTGGCGAAGATTCGACGCAGGTCCTCATCCGGCTTGGGCCCCGAGGTGGCGCCGCAGGTCACCAGGCGGCCGCCCCGGGCGAGCGCCCGGATGCTGCGATCCCAGGTCGCCGCCCCCACGTCATCCACCACCACCTCCACACCGTGCTTGGCCGTGATCGACCAGACTTCTTTCGAGAAGTCCTTCTCCCGGTGGTTGATCAGCACCTCGGCGCCCATCTCGCCAGCCCGCGCCAGCTTGGCGTCGCTGCTGGAGGTGGCGAAGACGCGCGCCCCGCGCAGCCTGGCGATCTGCAGGCAGGCGAGGGCGACCCCACCGCCGATGCCCAGGATCAGCACCGATTCCCCCGGCTGGATGCGCGCCTTACTGACGAGCATCCGCCAGGCGGTCAGAAAGACGAGGGGGAAGGCCGCTGCCTCCTCGAAGCTGAGGCGCTCGGGGATCGGGCGCACGTTCACCTCCGGGATCGCCACCGCCTGGGCGAAGGTCCCGTCGCGCTGCTCCCCCAGGATCTCCCAATGGTCGCAAAGGCTGTTCTCGCCTCGCCGGCAGTAGCTGCACGTCCCATCGCTGATTCCTGGGTCGAAAAAGACCCGGGTGCCGGCGGGGTATCGCCCGGCGCCCGGTCCATTCGCCACCACCACCCCGGCGCCGTCTGCGCCGCCGATGTGGGGCAGCTTGACACCCGGGATCCCATCGCGGACAAACAGGTCGAGGCGGTTCAGGGCGGCCGCCCGAAGCGCGACGAGGACCTCGCCTGGACCCGGCTCCGGCGTCGGGACTTCCTCGTAGCGGAGCACCTGTGGGCCGCCGTGCTCGTGAAAGCGGATGGCGTTGATACCTGAATTATCCCTGCGGTCGCCATGGCGCCGCCTGCCTGCCGCAAGTGAGCCGCAGGGAAGTCACAGAGAGTGACGTTATAGTCGCGAAAGCTGGAAGCCCAAACCATCGGCCTGTTCAAAAATATGAGCTACAATCCTGCCCACGTGTCAGCCGACCCCGAGATTCAATTGCTCAACCGGCTTGGGGGTCTGTTCACAGCTTCGCTGTCACTCAACGAGAACATCGAAGCCATGCTCCGGGCCACCTCCCAGATGGTCCAGTTCGACAATGCGACCGTCTTTCTACTGAACGAGGGCAGCAAGGAGCTGACCGCCTGCGCCACCTTCCCGCACAAGGACGAGGTGCCGCACATCGCCCGCTTCGTGATGGGGGAGGGGATCCTTGGCTACGCCGTCGAGCAGCTGGAAACGTTGAACATCACCGACGCGACCCTCGATCCGCGCTTCAAGAGCCTGGACCAGAGCCGGTCGCCTCGCTCGCTGATGGTGCAACCACTGGCGACGCCGCAGCGGGTGGTCGGCGCCATGACGATCTCGCGGGAGCGCGTCGATCCCTTCACCGAGCTTGATGCGGCCATCCTCAAGGTCATCACCAACCAGGCCTCGATCGCGATCGAGAACGGCCGCCTTTACGAGCAGCTCCAGGACCACCTGGGCGAACTCGAAGTGGCCAACGCGCAGATCGCCGAAGTCAGCCGGCTGAAGTCCGAGTTCCTGGCTAATATGTCGCACGAATTGCGCACCCCACTCAATGCCATCCTCGGGTTCTCGGAGCTGCTGCGCGACGATCTGGCGGGCAAAATCACCGAAAAACAGCGCCACGACTGCCTCGACAACATCCACAACAGCGGCCGTCACCTCCTCTCACTGATCAATGACATCCTCGACCTGACCAAGATCGAAGCCGGCCGGATGGATCTCGTCTACGAGGAGTTCGGCACCGAGTCGGCGGTCCGGGAGGTCCTGAACGTGGTTCGCTCGCTCGCCATGAAGAAGGACATCGAGATCTCCGCGGTGGTCGAGCCCGTGACCGGCCTGGTGGTCGCCGACAAGAACAAGTTCAAGCAAATCCTCTACAACCTGCTCTCCAACGCGATCAAGTTCACGCCCGCCTCGGGGAAGGTCACGGTCGCCGCGACGGCGGCCGATGAAGCGCTCCGGATCATCGTCCACGACAGTGGCATCGGCATCGCCAAGGAGCTCCAGCACAAGATCTTTGGCGCCTTCTACCAGGTGCAGAGTGCCAGCAACCGGGAGTACCCCGGGACCGGCCTCGGCCTGGCCCTAACCAAGAAGCTGGTCGAGATGCATGGGGGGACGATCGAGTTCGACAGCGAGACGGGGCAGGGGACGACCTTTACCGTCGAAATGCCGCTCAGGCCCGGCCCCAGCAAGCGGAATCGGGTCCTGGTGGTCGAGGACAACCCGTCCAATCTCGATCTCGCCCGGATGGTCCTGGAGGGCAACGGCTTCGCCGTGGACACAGCGTCCAATGGCACCGAAGGCCTGGAGAAGGCTCGGCACCTTCAACCTGACCTAATACTGATGGATATGCAGCTCCCCGGCGTTGATGGATTAACAGTGACCCGTCAGCTCAAAGCGGACCCGACCACGGCGAAGATCAAAGTGGTCGCCCTCACGGCGAATGCCCTGAAGGGAAGCGAAGAGCAGGCGCTGGCCGCGGGCTGTAGTGGCTACATCGCGAAGCCGATCGAACTGAAGAAATTCATGCTGCAAGTGACGAATTTTTTGGAGAAGGAGTAGACCCGACAATGCCGTTCCCGAAGACAATCCTGATGATCGAGGACGACGGTCCGACGCGCGAAGTCGTCCGGATGGCATGTGTGGGCCAAAACCTGACACTGATCGAGGCCGACAGCGGCGAGAAGGGCATGGAGATGATCGAGAAGTCCGAGCCTGACCTCGTCATCCTGGACCTCAACTTGCCGGGCGTATCCGGCATGGACGTCTGCCGCCAGCTGCGCGCCGATGGCACCCAGGTGCCGGTGATCATGCTGACGGCCAAGAACGACACCATTGACGTCGTCGTCGGACTCGAGGTGGGGGCCGACGACTACCTGACCAAGCCGTTTGAGGTACGGGAACTCTTAGCCCGGGTTGGAGCTCATCTGCGCCGCAGCGAGCAGGCGGTCACGACGCAGCAACCCAAGACGCGCTTCGAGTTCCCCGGCCTCATCATCGACATGAACTCTCGCCAGGTGTGGCGCGAGGGCAAAGAAGTTTCGCTGACCCTGACCGAATTCAACCTGCTCTCCCTGCTGGCCTCACAGGCCGGCCAGGTCGTGAGCCGAGGCGAGTTGCTGCGGAAGGTTTGGGGCTACGAGGTCGAGATCGAGACTCGCACCGTGGACGCGCACGTCTACCGGCTGCGCAAAAAGATCGAGCGCGACTCGGACAAGCCGCACTTCATCCATAGCGTTCCGGGAATTGGCTATCGGTTCGTAGCCGAGTAAACGCCTCAAACGCTCGCATCGCACTAACCTCTCAAACGCTCGCCTGGCACTGAAGCGCCGCTCGCGTGGGGCGATGCCCCGAGCGCGGCTCGCGTGGGCCGGCGGGCCCGTCAAACGCTCGTATCGCACTGACCTCTCAAACGCTCGCCTGGCACTGAAGCGCCACTCGCGTGGGGCGATGCCCCGAGCGCGGCTCGCGTGGGCCGGCGGGCCCATCAAACGCTCGCATCGCACTGACCTCTCAAACGCTCGCCTGGCACTGAAGCGCCGCTCGCGTGGAGCGATGCCCCGAGCGCGGCTCGCGTGGGCCGGCGGGCTCAGATCCCGGACGGGACGCTGCCGAGCGGCCGGCCGAGCGCGTCGACCGACTGCTGGGCGGTCTGGGTCGCCACCGGTGCGCCGTCGCCCGGGATCACCACGACCGGGGTGTTGAGCGGAGCCCACTGGTAGAGGACTCGCATCACGTCCGCCGGCACGTGAATGCAGCCGTGGCTGGCAAAGGGTCCGGCGGGCGAGCCCGGGCCGAACGCCGAGGCCGGTTCCCAGTCCGCATCATGGATGCCCTCGCCCGTGTTGGTAAACCAGAGCACCATGGCGACCTTCGTATCCGGGTACCAGAAGTCTGAGCCCTTGGGCCAGGGCGACTGCATCGTCCACGGGGAGGATTTCTTCACCACCTGCATCCGGCCGACATCGGTCGGCAGGGCCGGCCGGCCGGTGGTGACGAGCGTCTCCGCAACCGGGTGGCCATGGTCGAACGCCTGCAGCCGCTGGCTGGCGAGGGAGACCACGATGACGCGCGCCGGCAGGTGCGCGACCAGCGCGTTGTGGGCCAGCGGACTGTAGCGTTCCGTCCCCGCGACCCCCAGTGCGACCTGGGATGGATCGGCGGACCCGAGCATGGCCCCGTATCGCTCGGTTGCGGCTGCGGTCCGGCCGAGCTGGATCTTCAGGAAGGCGGCCACAGTGGCGTCGTTGCGTTCACGGGCGAGCGGCGCACGTCCGGCTGCGCGCATCACGTCGAGCCGCCCAGCGTATCGAGCGCTGATCTCGCGCGCCGACGCCTGGACGGCCGCGTTCTCCAACTGCTGCGCGCGTTCCAGGGCCAGCACCTGACCGGACAAGGCGGCCGTTTGCGCGGCCATCTCTTGCAACCTCGGGTGCGTGGCGCCGGGCTCCTGCCGCCGGAGGTCTTGAATCCGGCGTCGGATGGGCGACAGATCCGCATCTTCGACTCCCACGGTGGCTGCCGCTCGCGTGCCGGCGTCGAGCCGGTCGATCTGGCCCGCCAGGCCCGCGCGCTCCCGGTCGAGCGCGGCCGCGTCCCGGAGGCCGAGCTGCCAGCCTGTGGCGGAGACGACCAGGCTCACGGCGGTCAACGCCACCACCGCGAGCGCCGGCCGGGGCCGAATGCGCTTCCAGGCCTTCGACGGACCTGGGCGAAGTCCGGGGAGCCGGAACGCCAGGCTGTCAACGTTGGCTACAGATAATTTGATAGTCATATTGTAGCAACCAACTTACACCCGGCAGCGGCAGGATTTGCCGTCACAAAACCGTTGCATTCCTGGCGTGGACCTGCTCTTCTACCCGGTCATCCTGGTCGCCATCCTTGCGCCGGCGGCCCTCTTCGTCCGACGCCACGACCTCCTGGAGGCCCTGGCGTTGGGAGCGGCCGTCTCGCTGGCGGGTTGGGCGGCACTGGCGTTCGGCCGCTTCCTGATGCTCTTGCCGCCCAGTACCGCCCGGATGATCGGTATCGCGGCCCTGGCCCTGGCCCTCGCCGGGAGTGCCGGGGCGGTAGTCGCCCTCACCCGCTTGCGCCGCCAACGCCAGCCGGATGCTGCTCGCAGGCCAGCCTCCTGGCAGCTGGGGTCGGCGTTGGCGGGCGCTGCGCTCTTGACGATCGGGTTGGAGGCGGTCGTGCCGCATTTCGGGATCGCGAACCTCTACTACGACTGGTGGGAGCACTTCGACCTGGCTCGCCTCTATCACGCCCCGGCAAACCTCCACCGGCTTTACCAGGACGGCTACGGCGTGACGTCCCGGACGCCCCTGTACAACCTGCTGACCAGTCTGCCGCTGACGGCGTTCGGCAACCGTTTCGCCCTCTTCCAGGTGGCGACCGCCGCCCTCGCCTGGCTCTGGATCCTGCCCGCGGCGCTCCTGGCCCGCCGATTCCTGGCGGAGCAGAGCCTCCGGCTGGTCGCGCTCCTCGCGCTCAGTCCGCTCATCCTCTTCGCCACCACCTATGGCTGGCCCAAGGGGCTGGTGGCTTTCTTTGCCCTGGTCGCGCTCGACCGCTTCCTCGCCCTGCGGCAGGCCGGGCCGGCCCAGGCCGGCGCGCTGGCCGTCCAGCTTGGCCTGGCGAGTGGCCTGACCCTGATGACCCACCAGGGCTTTATCGGGTACCTGCTTCCCCTCTACGCCCTGCTGCTCTGGGACGCGCTCACCAAACGTGGCCGCTGGATGACGCTGGGGACGGCGTGCGCGATCGGGGGACTCGTCGCCCTGCCCTGGTATGCCTGGGCGGTGGCGCAATATGGCCTGGATCGCGGGGTGGTCGGCTACCCGGAGCCGGGTTACGCCACTCCCGGGCTCTGGTTGCTGGATCACGTCCTGATCCTGCTGACGTCGGCGCTGCCGATCACGGTGGCCTTTCACGCCTTTGGCAGCAATCCGCTCCAGCAACTCCTCGTGGCCTACCTGCGGACGGCGGTCGGCCTGCTCGGGGCTGTCTTCCTGCTCCGGCTGCTGGCGCGGTCGATCAGGCGCGCGCCCGCGGCCGCGCCGGCACCCCGGCCGCTGATCGCGTTCGCCCTCGGCGGGATCGTGACGACCACCCTCTTGCTCAATGGCTGGGGCAACGGCTGGGCGAGCGCCGAGTCCATCTTCATCCCCGCCCTGGTGACCTTGTTCATCGTCGCGGCGGTGCGCGCGCCGCTTGCTGAGAGCACGATGGCGATCGCGGGGATCGAATGTCTCTTGGTGCTGGCCGCCGCCATCATCTATATGTGGTCGCCGGCCGCCTCCGGCGAGCCGAACGCGCAGCTCGCGGTGGCGGAACAGATCCGCTTTCTTGGCCGGGATACGTGGTGGCCCGGCGCCCTCCTGATGGTGGCGGGCGCGGCGTCGTGCCTCTATACCGTCTACGGCTTGCGCCTGCGGGCCAATAAAAAAGAGCCCCGCGCCCTGTGGCGCGAGGCTCCTTCGGTTTTCTAGACCCTAGACGGCGACGCGAACGTTCTTCGCGCGCGGTCCCTTCGGGCTCGGTTCAGTATCGAAACTAACCTTCGCCCCACTGTCGAGCCGGTCGAAATCTTCGGCCGCACTGCGATGGAAGAAATAGTCGTTACCGTCTTCCGCAGTGATGAAACCGAAGCCGCGATCGGCATTCAAGTTCTTGATGGTTCCAGACATTGTGGTCACTCCTTTCCCGAACGTATTGCCTCGCGTTGTCGAGGCCTGTTCGAGCGGGGCCCACGGCGAGCGCATCCGCAATGGATGCATTGAGAAGTATACCCGACGCGTGAGGCTTCAAACCTCCGTCATCTGTTTTAAGCGCAGCGCCAATACGGGACAGGCGTCCACCGCACGGCGGGCGTGGGGCAGGAGCGCCGCCGTCACCGTTCCGTTCAGGATCGGATAGCCCCAATCGTCGAGGCGGATGAGCTCGGGGAGCAACTCGGCGCAGACCCCGCGTCCGTCGCAGTCTGGCGCCGTCCACCTGTCGAAACCCTTACGCGATACGGGCCATTTGTCTTAGGAAACCCTTATCGTTTCGTAATCAGATCGCAAGGCGCCGGGGCCCATGATGACCCGTATCAAGTCAAGTAGTGAGGAGGTCGAAGAGGCCATGATCGCAGAGAATCTTCAGACTCCAACCGTTGATCCGCCGGCTGATCCCCCGGCCAGCGCCGAGCCGGCCACGCCCAGGCCACCGAGGCGGGTCTCGCGCCGGCTGGCGGCGGGATTCGCCCTCGCCGTGCTCGCCGGTAGCATGGCCAGTGGGGCCGCCACCGCGGAGTTGATCAACCGCGCGCAGCCAACCACTGCGGTGGCGTCGAGTCCGGTCGTATCAACCGGCACCGCCGGCGGTGGCATACGTCACTGGCCAGCATGTACACGCAGGTCTCCCCCGGGGTCGTCACCATCACCACGCAAGTGCAGGGTCGCTTCGCAAGCACGGGACAGGGCACCGGCTCGGGTCTCGTGGTCGACACCGCCGGCAACATCGTGACCAACGCGCACGTGGTCTCCGGTGCGCAGAGCATGGAGGTGACCTTCAGTAACGGCCAGACGGCCACGGCGACGCTGGTCGGCATCAATTCGAGCGCCGACCTGGCCGTGATTCATGTCTCGGTGGCGTCGCCCAGCCTTCACCCGGTGGTGTTCGGGAACTCGGACGCGCTCCTGGTCGGCGACTCCGTTTACGCCATCGGCGCGCCCTTCGGGCTGACCGAGTCGCTGAGTGCCGGCATCGTGTCCGGCCTGCATCGGACCAACTCCGGCGCGAACGGCAACATCCCGTCCAACCTGATCCAGGTTGACGCGGCCATCAACCCGGGCAACTCCGGCGGCGCCCTGTTGAATAACCAGGGCCAAATCATCGGCATCAACGAATCGATCGAGAGCCCGGTCAACGGCAACGTCGGTGTTGGGTTCGCGATTCCGAGTAATACCGTGCAGCAGCTGCTGCCGAGCCTCGAGAACGGATCGAACACGTAAACCGGCTCAACATGGGACGATGAGAGGAATGGCAGAAACCCACACTGCCATTCCTCTTAGCCGGCGTCAGTTCATCTCGGCGGGCGGAATGACGGTGCTTGGCATTGCGACGCTCGGCGTGGCGGCCTGCCAGTCGTCGACCGCCAGCCGGCCAAAGACGTCCCACGCACCCGTGCCGAGTCCAACGCCCACCGCTACCGCGACCCCGCCGCCAGTGCCGCTGGCGATCGCTGCCATGCGTGCCCGGAGCTATCCGGGCAGCGCGCTGTCAATGACCCAGGCCCTGCCGGCCGGCAGCAACTACCGTCAGTCGATCGCGACCTACACGTCGGACGGGCTCACGATCCGCGGCCTGCTGACCGTCCCGTCGGGCGCGGCCCCAACCTCGGGCTGGCCGGTCATCATCTTCAACCACGGTTATATCCCGCCGGCGCAGTATCGGACCACCGAGCGCTACGTCGCCTACGTCGATGCGCTCGCCCGCCATGGCTACATCGTTTTCAAGTCCGACTACCGTGGCCACGGCAGCTCGCAGGGTCAACCGTCAAGCGCGTACGGGACCCCCGACTACACGGTCGACGTGCTGAATGCCCTCGCCACGCTGCAGCAGTTTCCCGAGGCCGATCCCAACCGAATCGGGTTCTGGGGGCACTCGATGGGCGGCCATATCACGCTTCGATCGCTGGTGATCAACCACGAGATCAGGGCCGCGGCCATCTGGGCCGGCGTCGTCGCCCCATACCGCGACCTCCTCAACTGGCATCCACCGCCGCAGGACAGTTCGCCCCCCTCGCTCAATCGGAGCTGGCGCCAGGACTTCATCAACCGCTTTGGCACCCCAGACCAGAACCCAACCTTCTGGGATTCGATTTCCCCGAACACCTTCATGGACGATGTCACGACGGCGGTGCAACTGCATCACGGCACCGCCGATGCGGATGTGCCCCTCGCCTTCTCGCAGACGCTGCTCAAGGAGCTGACCGCGGCCGGCAAGCCGGCCCAGCTGTTCACCTATCCTGGCGACAATCACAACATCTCGAACAGCTTCAACACCGCGATGGAGCGCTCGATCGCGTTCTTCGACGGCTTGCTCAAGGGCTAGGTGGCCCAGCGGCCCGAGGGGATCGTGGTCGGCGAGGATGGGATTCCTCGTTGCTGGTGGGGCACCGGGGATCCGCTCTATCGCCGCTATCACGACCGCGAGTGGGGCCGGCCGATCAAGAACGATCGGCGCCTCTTCGAAAAGGTTTGCCTGGAAGGCTTTCAGTCGGGACTGAGCTGGCTGATCATTCTGCGCAAGCGGGAGAACTTCCGGCGCGCCTTCCGTAACTTCGACATCGAGGCGATCGCCCGCTTCGACAGCCGCACGGTCGGGCGCCTGCTCGACGACGTGGGCATCGTCCGCAACGAGGCCAAGATTCTCGCAACCATCAACAATGCCCGGCGTTGCCTGGACCTCACGGATGAATTTGGCAGCCTCGCGGCGTACGCCTGGGCCCTCGAACCGACGCCGACCGGAGCGGCGGCGATGAGCAGGGACCTGAAGCGCCGGGGATGGAGCTTTGTCGGCCCGACCACGGTCTACGCGTTTATGCAGGCGGTCGGCATCGTGAATGACCACCTGAAGGGCTGCCAGGTCCGCGATGAAGTCGAACAGGTGCGCCGCCGGTTCGTCAGGCCCGCACGGCGCAAGCCTCGGGTCTAGGGACTAACGCCCGCCGGGACACCGATGCGGGCGATTTCTTCCCACAGATGGACCGCCGCGCGCCGGCCGAGATAAAAACTCTCGAGGTCGAGCCGTTCGTTCGGGGCGTGGGCGAAGCAGTCCGGCAGGACGAACCCCACCAGCAGGCACGGCGTATGGAGATGCCGGCTCATCGCCTCGACCGCCCCGATCGATCCGCCGGCGCGGATGAGCGCCGGGTCCTTGCCGTAGACCCTGGCCAGCGCCAGCGACGCCGCGGCAACCAGCGGATGATCCGTCGGGGTGATCCATGGATCACCGAAGCCGCTGAGCTCCTTGACCGTGACGCGCACCGTTTTGGGTCGGACCGCGTCGACATAGTCCCGAAGGGCCTGCGAGACCGCGCTCGGGTCCTGGTCCGGAACCAGGCGACACGAGACCTTGGCCGCCGCCCATGCCGGAATGATGGTTTTCGTTCCCGGTCCCTGGTAGCCACCCCAGATGCCGTTGACCTCCAGTGTCGGGCGAGCCCACACCCGCTCGGTCGGGGTAAAGCCCGGTTCGCCGTGCAGCGCTTCCAGTCCGTACGTCTTCTTGGTCTCTTCCTCGTCAAAGGGGGCGCGGGCAAACTGCCGCCGCTCATCCTCGGTCAGCGCTCGCACCCCGTCGTAGAACCCGGGAATCAGGATCCGGCCATTGGGGTCCTTGAGCTGGACCAGGATCTCGGCCAGGGCCTGCGCGGGGTTCGGCGCGATCCCACCGAAGCTCCCAGAGTGGAGGTCGGTGTTGCTCGCCTCGACCCGAAACTCGAAATAGACCAGGCCGCGCAAGGCGTAGGTGATCGCCGGCAGGCCTTTGGCCGCCATCGCCGTATCGCTGACGACGACATAGTCCGCCTTGAGGCGTTCGCGATATTTCTCCACGAAGGCTTCGAAATGGGGGCTGCCGATCTCCTCCTCGCCCTCGGCGATCACTTTCAGGTTGAGCGGGAGCTCGCCGGTCGTGCTCAGCAGCGCGTGGATGGCCTGCCAGTGAATCGCGATCTGCCCCTTGTCATCGGATGACCCGCGGCCGAAGAGCTGGCCATCAGCCTGACGCGGCTCAAAGGGCGGCGTTGTCCAGAGGTCGAGTGGATCGACCGGCTGCACATCGTAGTGCCCGTAGAGCAGGACGGTTGGCTTTCCCGGCGCCCGGAGCCAATCGGCGTACACGACCGGGTGGCCTTCCGTCTCGAGGACCTCGGCGTTCTCGAGGCCGATCCGCTGATACTGGTCGACCAGATGGGCGGCCGCCCGGCGAACGTCGTCGGCCCGGTCCGGCTGGCTCGAGATGCTGGGAATTCGAAGGAAGGCTTCGAGCTCCCTCAGACCCTCCTCGCGGGTCTGCTCCAGCAATTGCTCAGCGTCTGCCATGTCACTATCTTCTCAAGTTGACCTCGGATGCTCACGCTCCCTTGAATCGAACGGTCATCTGGGACGGTCTTCGGGCAGGCGGCATGCTCGGGGCCGGCAGTGTCGTCCTGGCGATCCTCGGCCTTGCACCGATGTTCTCCTGGATCCCCGAGATCCTCCTCGTTGGCATGGCCATCCTCCTGCCGGTCGCGATTCTCTGGCGGGCGGGGGCTCGTGGCGCTTCCCGATCGGGCGACCTGCGTAGCGGCGCGATCACCGGTTCACTGGCAGGAGCGATTGGCGGTGGTGTTGGTGGCCTAGTTTACGTTGCCTTTGGAAAGCCGGCGTTGAATGTCCTGGTCGGGCTCCTTGCCGGGGCGATTGGCGGAGCTGTGATCGGCGTTCTGGGAGGATTCTTCGCCAAAAAATAACCGGAGTTCTGTGGCCACCCGTTCAGGCCGGCGCGCAGGGCCTCGACGTCGCCTAGGCCGAACGGCGCGGCGTCGGTCGGCTAGTAGATGAAGCCCAGCAGGTCTAAGCCGGCGGTGGACTTGATCGTGCGGTAGTCGACGACGCCCCAGCGTCCGTAGTTCATCTCGGAAACGGTGAAGGACCCATCCGGGTTGACCGACTCGACATAGGCGACGTGCCCGACGGGGGAGGACCAGCTAATGCCCTGGACCATGATCGAGCCCACCTGCGGGTACTGGCCTTCCGCGAAGCCGAACTGCTGGGCGTTGTACCACCATTGCCACGCGTCGCCGTTCCAGGGCACGAAGCGCTTGTGCGCCACCCACCAGGTGCAATAACCGTAGGGGAACTTGCCACCAGAGCCGGTGACAGGGGTATTGCTGTAGGTGGGGGTGGAGGAATTCGAGTAGGTGACGCTGAAGGTGGTCACGGGCTTCCCGAAGCGGTTCCAGGTGACGGTTTTGACGGTACGCTTGCCGACCGTCGGCGTATCCAGGGGCGGCCCGATGCCGTCGGGCAGCATCAGCATGTTGCCGGCCTTGAGATGGTCGGGATCGCGAATCAGGTTGAAATCGACGATGTCCTGGACCTGCACGTGGTACTGGGTGGCCAGGGCGTTCAGCTTGGTGTCGGACCCGACCTTGACCAGGATCCCGTTGACGGGTGGGATGACGATCCGGTGCCCCTGGGTGACCCCGGTCGGATCAAGGATGTTGTTGGCCCAGCGGAGGGTTTCAACGGTCAGGCCGAAGCGGCCAGCCACGTTCTGGACCGTGTCACCCGGCTTCATCGTGTAGTAGATGACATCCCGACGGGTAGGCGTATCCGCCGTTGAGGCACTGACCTTCATGATGTAGCCGCCTGAGCTCAGCACCACGTCGTCAACGTGGGTAGCCTTCACCGAGGTGATGGGGAGGCTCGGATTCGCGCCGTACACCACATCGGTGTGAAGGCGATCGAATGCGGTCAATATAGGTATTAGCGCCGCCGCCAGGAGCACAAGCGTATGCGTTAAAAACCGGCTCTGTGCCAGAGCACTTCCCCCTTGTTGGCCGAGTTGGTTTTCCGGTGCATGGTAGCACAGGTCCTGGGACGGTTTGTGCCCTTTCGGGCAACCGCCAACCTCGAAGCCGTAAGGCCGTGACAAAAACCGGCAAATAGGGCAAACTTGACGCTTGGCGCCCGGGAAGGTGGCGCCACCGGATTGAATACGCAGCGGGCAGGAAGGGCCCGAATCGGTAGCATTTCTGGCAGGGCGGATCGGGCCTCCGGCAGTCGGCTGTAAACATTTAGGAAGGGCTGTAAAGATTCGACTTGGGGTGACGGCTGCGCCGCAAAGGCGCCGCCTGGTCGTTATTGTTGGGCTCGCTTTAACCGTGGCGGCCGGCCTGCTGTTGATGCCGACGCTCGCGCTGGCGGACACCGTCGCGGATCCCGTGGCGTCCCCGGCTGTCTCGCCGGCGGTGGAGGTATCGTCCACGCCACCCCCGGTCGCAACTCCGATCGCCAGCCCGACCACGACGCCCGCGCCCACCCCTTCAGCCGCCCCTTCGGCAACCGCGACGAGTCAGACGCTGCAGAACCGGCAGGCCCAGGCGCAGCTGATCGGCGATCTGACGGCCGCCGAGGCGCATGCCCTGATGCTGGAGAAGGCCCTCACCGATTCCCAGGCCGGGCTGGTTGGCCTGGGCCAACAAATCCTCGATAACGAGCGCCAACTGGCCCAGCTCGACACCCGGATCGCCGATGTCACTCGCCAGCACCGGCAGGCGACCGCCCGCGTACAAACGGACCGCGCCCAACTCAGCGTCATTGTCCGCCAGCTGTACAAGCATCAAAACAACTTCTTTGTCAGCATCCTCCGGGCCGGCGGCTTCGGCGGCTTCCTTGAGTCGGTCGGGTACAGCGACGTGGTCGTCGACCGTGAGCGAGGCCTGGTGTCCGCAGTCCAGGCCGATGATGTGGCCCTGGCGCACGCCGAGGCCAATCTCAAGCGGACCCGCTCCAAGCAGGGCGAGATCGGCAAGACGCTGACGCTGGCGCGCGCGACCCTCGCCCAGCAGATCCAAACCGAGCAATCGCTTCAGGCCCAGCTGCAAGTGACCATCGACGAAGCCCTGGGGGCTCTCGATGCGACCCAGACGGACACGCCGGATGTCGCCGTCCGGCGAGCGAAGCTGATCCGGATGAAGACCGACAATGTCCTGAGCCAGATCCAGCAGGCCGTCTGGGCGCAGCAGACCTTCCAGAAAACCGCCCGGCTGATCTCGACCGATCCGGCCCTGACCGCGACCGGCAAGTTGCTCATGCCGATCCCGCACGCGACCATCAGCCAGGGATTTGGTCCGACGCCGTACGCCTTCGAGGCCGCCTACGCCGGCTTCCCGCACTTCCACACCGGGGTCGACCTCGCGGTCCCGCTCGGGACGCCGGTCTTCGCCGCGGCGGACGGCGTGGTGGTACTGGCGCGGTCGATGACGGACGCCAGTGGCATCCTGGTTGGCTACGGCAACTATGTCGTCCTCCAGCACGACACCGGGCTCAAGACCCTCTACGGGCACCTCCTACTGATCGGTGTCAGGGAAGGGGATGTCGTGAAGCGCGGCCAGTTGATCGGCCTGGTGGGGTCGACCGGCAACTCGACCGGCCCCCACACGCACTTCGAGGTCCGCATCGACAACAGCCCGGTCGACCCGATGCAGCTATTGCCGGTGACGGACGCCGCGCCGGCGCCGACGGCGGCTCCGCTCGCCGCGCCCGTCCGGTAATAGCGAAGTCTCAGTACGCCGGCTTGTAGCTGCTGGTCGGTTGTGGGGAAGCCGCGGTCGCGGCCAGCTCCGGCGTGACCGCGAACCACTTGCCCCCGATGCCCTCGCCGTAGGCGTCACCGGAGTCGCCGTCCTTCGAGTAGGTGTAGAGCGGATGGCCGTTATAGACGACCTGGTTGCCGTTGGCGCCGTTGACCGTGGTAAGCGCGCCGGGCAGCGTGGGATTGCTCGTCGGCGTGCCGGTGGTGGTCAGTGGCGGCCAGAGGCTCGCGCAAGCCCCCGTGCAGGCGATCGTCGTCGCGGTATCCGGGGTGAAGTAATAGAGGGTCAACCCCTTCTGATTCTTGAGGACGGTCTCGGTTTTCGAGCCGACCTTCATCGACGTCGTGTGGATGAGCGCACTGCTGGCGGACGCGCTTTGGGCCGCACCACCGTTGGAGCCGGCGGTGCCGCCGCAGGCCGCGAGGGCCAGCGAGAGCGCGAAGGTTGATGCCGCGGCGATCAGCAGACGATTGGATCCCATGCCGAAATTCCTCCGTGAATGATGTCGGAGATGACTACGCCCGCGGGTTACCCTTGCGCTCGTCTCCCCGGCAGTGTACGATCGGTGGCACCATGACGGGGCGTTTCACGCTGGGGTATTCCTACACGTATCTCGGGCCGGATCGGAACCGGCTCGGGACGAGCTAGCGCCGCTCCTCCCGCCCCGTCCGACACCCGGCCTCCTCCATGTCGATTGAAATTTGGCGCGTCAGGAGGTAGGAATGGCGGTACGCGGCATTCGCGGCGCAACAACCACGGAAGACGACTCGGCCGAGGCGATCCTGGAGGCGACGACCGAGTTGCTCGAGCAGCTCGCGGCCGAAAACCAGCTGGACGCCCAGGAGATCGCGGGCGCCTGGTTCACGACCACAACCGACCTCACGGCTGAGTTTCCGGCCACGGCGGCGCGCCGGCTGGGGTGGACGCATGTGCCACTCCTCTGTGCCCACGAGATGCAGGTGCCGCCGACCAACGCACGCAGCATTCCCCATTGCATCCGGGTCCTGGTGCTGGTCAACACCGAGCGACCGGCCGCGGCGATGCGCTTCGTGTACCTGCGCGCCGCTCGCAACCTGAGGGCGACGCCGTGATCATCGTGATGCGGCACGACGCCACGCCCGCCCAGGTGCAGAACCTGGTGGCGCAAGTTCAGATCCGTGGCTTTCGCGCCCACCTCAGTGGCGGCGACGAGCGCACGGTCATCGGCGTCATCGGGATCGACCCCTTTTCCCTTCGCGACGTCGTCGCCGATGCCCCCGGCGTTGCCGAGGTGGTAAGGATCACGAAGCCGTTCAAACTCTCCAACCGCGAGTTTCGGGCCGGCGACACACACGTCCGGGTTGGCGACCATGATGTTGGCGGCGACCGCATCTGGGTGGTGGCCGGGCCCTGCTCGGTCGACAACGAGGCGGTCTTTCTCGAGACCGCGCACCAGGTCAAGGCAGCGGGCGCTCATGCCCTGCGTGGCGGCGTCTTCAAGCCGCGCACCTCGCCCTACAGCTTCCAGGGTCTGCGCGGCGACGGCGTCGACATCCTCAAGCGAGCTCGGCAGGAGACCGGCCTGCCCCTCGTCTGCGAGGTGATGGCCGCGGCCGACATCGAGGCGCTGGCCGACGTCGCCGACGTGCTCCAGATCGGCGCCCGCAACATGCAGAACTTTGCGCTCCTCTCCGAGGTCGGCCGCGCCCGTAAGCCCGTCCTGCTCAAGCGCGGGATGTCGGCCACGATCGAGGAGTGGCTGCTCTCCGCTGAGTACATCCTGTCGCAGGGCAACTACGACGTCATCCTCTGCGAGCGGGGCATCCGGACGTTCGAGACGTATACGCGCAACACGCTTGACCTGAACGCCGTCCCGCTGATCCGCGAGCTCAGTCACCTTCCGGTGATCGTGGATCCCAGTCACGGTACCGGGCGGCGCTCTCTGGTGACGGCGATGGCGCTGGCGGGGATTGCCGCGGGGGCCCACGGGCTCTTGATCGAGGTCCACGCCCGCCCGGAGACGGCACTGTCCGACGGCGCCCAGTCGCTGACGCCGTCCGGCTTCAAGGACCTCATCGCGCAGCTCGCCCCGCTGGCGGCGGCCCTGGGAAAGGCGGTCGCGGTCCCGTGAGGGGAGTAGGCATTGTTGGGATGGGCTTGATCGGCGGTTCGCTGGGGCTGGCCCTACGCCGGCTCGAGGACCGCGTCCACGTCACGGCGGTCACCCGAACCGAGGCGGACGCCGAGGCGGCAACGGCACGAGGCGCGGCCGATCGCAGCGGAACCCAGCTGGAAGGACTTCGCGATTGCGAGCTGGTTGTGGTTGCCACTCCCATCTCGCAGGCAGCGAGAACCTTTGAACAGCTGGGCCAGGTCCTGCCCGAGACCACCCTCATCACCGATGTTGCCAGCGTCAAGCAGCCCATCCTCGAGCTGGCGCGGCGCCTGCCATCCCCTGGCCGGTTTCTCGGTGGCCATCCGATGGCTGGGAAAACGGAAAGCGGGCTGCGTCACGGCGATCCCTCGTTGTTTGCCGGATCACCCTGGGTCTTCACGCCCAGCGAGGGGCAGGACCCTGGCCCCTTCGGCTGGTGGATCGACCTCGTGCGCGAGATCGGGGCCCAGCCGCTGCTGATGAGCGCCCGGGAACACGACCAGCGCGCCGCCTTCGTCAGTCATCTCGCCTTTACGCTGAGCGCTGCCTATGCGGCCACGGTCGAGGCGAATGGGGGTCAGGCGATCGCCGGTCCGGGGTTTCGAAGCATGACCAGGCTGGCCGCCGGGGATCCCCGCCTCTACGGCGACATCGTGGCTGCCAACCAGGGACCCCTGTTGCAGGCGATCGATCGATTTACCGAGACGCTCGCCCGCTATCGCCAGCGCATCGCCGCGCAGGACCAGCTTGCCGACCTGTTCGCGGAGGCCGATCGTGCCCGTGCTTGAAATCCGGGTCCCCGGCGACAAATCGATTGCCCATCGGGGCCTGATCCTGGGCGCCCTGGCCGAGGGGGAGAGCCTGATCGACCAGGTTCCGACCGGGCAGGACGTGCTCGCTACTGAAGCTTGCCTTCGCGCCCTGGGCATCGGGATCGACCGGACCGATGGCCGGGTCCGGGTGCGAGGCGCGGGGCTCGCCGCGTGGCAAACTGCCGGGGCACCACTCGACTGCCAGAACTCCGGGACCACCATGCGACTGCTCACCGGCGTGCTCGCCGGGAGCCGCGTCAGCGCCAGCCTGACCGGCGATGCCTCGCTGCGACGCCGGCCGATGGCCCGCGTCGTCGAGCCATTGCGAGCCATGGGCGCGCGGATCACCTCCCACGACGGCATGGCACCGCTTCGAATCGAGGGCACCGCGCTGACCGGTCGGCACCACCGATTGCCGATCCCGAGCGCGCAGGTGAAGAGCGCCCTGCTGCTCGCTGGCCTTTCCGCGCAGGGCCCGACCTCCATCGAGGAGCCCATGCCAACGCGTGACCACACGGAACGCCTGCTCCGGGCGATGGGCGCGCCCATCACTGCCGATCAAGCCCGCACCGGTGTCGAGCCACTGGCAGCACCGCTGAAGCCGCTGCGATTGACGATCCCAGGCGATTTCTCCTCGGCGGCCTTCTGGCTTGCGGCGGCCGCGATGAGACCGGGCTTCTCAGTCCGGGTCGTCGGGGTCGGGCTCAACCCGACGCGCACGGCGTTCCTTGTGATGCTGGAGCGGATGGGCGCTGAGGTCCGCGTCGACCATGAACCGGGTCCGGCGGTCGAACCGGCTGGTGATGTGACCGTGACCGGGCGAACCCTGCGGGGCCTGCGGGTCGACGCCGAAGGCGTCGCCTCTGCGGTCGACGAGATCCCGATCCTGATGGTGGTCGCGACCCAGGCGGAGGGAACCACGTTGCTCGATGGCGCCGACGAGCTCCGGGTCAAGGAGAGCGATCGCCTTCGCAGCATGACGGAAGGCCTGCGCCGGATGGGTGCCCGGGTGGAGGAGCTGAGGGACGGGGTTCGGATCATCGGGCCGACCCCCCTCCGTGCTGCCACCGTTGACGCCGCCGGCGATCACCGGGTCGCGATGGCCCTGGCCGTCGCCGGACTGCTGGCGAAGAGCTCGATCCAGATCGTCGGGGCGGCCAGTGCCGACGTCTCGTATCCCGGGTTCTTCAGGCAGCTGGAGCTGGTCGCCGGTGACTGAGGGGCAACGGCGCGTCGTTCTGATCGGCGCGTCGGTCCGCCAGAGTCTCTCGACGGCATTACAGAATGCCGGCTTCCAGGCGGCTGGTCTCGACTGCCGCTACGAGCCCATCGACCTCTCGCCCGACCAGCTGGCGTCGTTTGTCACGTCGATGCGTGGTGACCCGACCATCCTGGGCGCGAATGTGACCATCCCGCACAAGGAAGCGATCATGCCACTGCTCGACCAGGTCGATCCATCGGCGCGGACGATCGGCGCGGTCAACACCATCAGCCGCGATGGGGCGCGGCTTGTTGGATCGAATACGGATGCCGCGGGATTCGCGGCGGCCCTCGCGGAGCTTGGCTACGATCCGGCGGGCAGGACGGCGGTCGTGATCGGTGCCGGGGGGGCGGCTCGGGCGGTGGTTTCCGTTCTGCAGCCGAAGGCGGATCGCCTCTGGGTTGTCAACCGAAACCTCGCGCGAGCGGAGCGGCTCTGCGCCGACCTGGAGGTCGCGCGAGGCGGCGCAGTGCCCTTCACGGATCTCGATCGGATCGTCGGGACGGCGGAGCTGATCGTCAATGCGACACCGGCCGACATCACGGGGCCCGCGTCCCCGTCGCGCCTGTACTTCGACCTTCGCTCCAGGCAGTCGCAGACCGGACGGTTGATGCTCCTTCACCAGGGCCTGATCGCCTTCGAGATCTGGACCGGGGACCCGCCTCCCGCCGCCGCCATGCGGGCGACCCTGGCGCGCGCGGCGGAAGGCGCCACGGCATGACGCTCCGCTTTCTCACCTCGGGCGAATCGCACGGGGAGCGGCTGACCGTCATCCTGGATGGGGTACCGGCCGGCCTCGACCTGGCCGGGGCAGACTTGCGGACCGACCTGGCACGGCGCCAGGGCGGGCACGGGCGCGGCGGGCGGATGAAAATCGAGCGCGACGAAGCGCGCATCGTCTCGGGCGTGCGCGGAGGCCGGACGCTCGGGTCACCCATCACGCTGGAGATCTCCAACCGCGATTGGGAGAACTGGCAGGCCGTGATGCGGGTCGAGGCGGAGGGGGTCAAGCGCAAGCCAATCACCCGGGTGCGGCCCGGGCACGCGGACCTGGCCGGAATGCTGAAGTACGGCGCCGACGACGCCCGTGATGTCCTGGAGCGGGCCAGCGCGCGAGAGACGGCGGCCCGGGTCGCGGCCGGCGGCGTGGCGAAGCGGTTGCTCGCGGTGTTTCGCATCGAGGTACACAGCTACACGCGGTCGATCGGCCCGATCGAGGCAGCGATGCCGGCACCCATCCGCTGGGAAGCGGTGGAGGCATCCTCCGTCCGCTCTCCGGATCGGCACGCAAGCGAAGCGATGGTGGCCGCCATCGATGCCGCGCGCGCAAAGGGCGACACCCTCGGGGGTGTCTTCACGGTGATCGCTACCGGGGTGCCGCCCGGACTGGGCAGCTACCGCCAGTGGGACACCAGGATGGACGGCCTGTTGGCCCAGGCGATCGTCAGCATCCCGGGCTGCAAGGCGATGGCGCTCGGGGACGGCGTGCAGTCGGCGAGCCAGCCGGGATCCGAGGTCCATGACATCCCGGTGTTTGGCAAACGCGGCTTGCGGCACGAGACCAATCGGGCCGGCGGCGTCACCGGCGGCGTAACCAACGGCGAGCCGGTCGTGGTCCACGGGATGATGAAGCCGATCTCCACCCTGCTCAAGCCGCTGCGCACGGTTGACCTCAAGACCCGCCAGCCGGCGAAGGCGCACTACGAACGCAGCGACATCTGTGTGGTGCCGGCCGCCGGCGTGGTGGGGGAGGCGATGGTCGCGCTGGTGCTGGCGAGCGCCGTCCTGGAGAAATTCGGCGGCGACTCGATGGCCGAGGTGGAGCGCAACCTCAAGGGATACCTGCGGGGATTGCCGGGGTGAGCAATGTCGTGCTGATCGGCTTTATGGGATGTGGCAAGTCGAGCGTGGGGGTCCTGCTGGCGCAGCACCTGGGCCGGCCATTCAAAGACCTGGACGACGAGATCACCGGGGCCGCCGGCCGTTCGGTGAGCGCTATCTTCGACGCGGAGGGCGAATCGGGCTTTCGCCGGCGCGAGGCCGACTGCCTTCACCGGGTGCTCGCCACCGACGGCCAGGTTGTCGCCGTGGGCGGCGGCGCCCCCCTCGACGACGATAACTGGCGACGAATCCGGGATGGCAACTGCGTCGTCGCCCTGACGGCCGAGCCGGCCGAACTCGCGAGCCGACTGAACGGCGCCACCTCCAGGCCGCTGCTCAAGCCAGACACCCCGACCGCCATCGCGACCCTGTTGCCCGGGCGCGTCCATCGCTACCTGGAGGCCGACCTGGTGGTGGCAACCGATCACCGATCCGTCGGGTCCGTGGCCGAGCAGCTGGCTGGTCGCCTCCCGGCCGAGGGGGTCGAACGGGTGCCGGTCAAGGTCCCCGGCGCCGCGCACGAGATCGTGATCGGCCACCGCCTGGCCCACCTGGCGGGACCGGCACTGCGCCGATCCGGTGCCGGCGACACGGTGGTGCTGGTGACGGATCCGAACGTCGGCAAGGCGCATGCCGATCAGGTGCTGGAAGCCTTGCGCGAGGCCGGATTTGCGCCGGCGCTGTTCAGCGTGCCCGTGGGCGAGGCGGCCAAGCACATGGACGAGCTCGCCCGCCTTTACGAGTATCTGGCGGCTCTCCGCCTGGATCGCGACGGCGCGCTGATTGCGCTGGGAGGCGGGGCGGTCGGAGACCTGACCGGGTTTGCCGCCGCCACCTGGTTGCGAGGGGTTCGCTACGTTCACATCCCGACGACGCTGCTGGCCATGGTGGATAGCAGCATCGGCGGCAAGACGGCGATCAATCTGCCCAGCGGAAAAAACCTGGTGGGCGCCGTTCACCAACCCGCCGCTATCGTGTGTGACCTCGAGTACCTCGGCACCTTGCCCGAAGCGGAGTTTCGATCCGGGATGGCGGAAGTCTGCAAGGCGGCGATCATCGCGGAGCCGGCCCTTGCCGATTGGCTCCTTGCATCGGCGCCACGGCTGCAGTCACGGGATCGCGCCGCGATCCGGGCCGCGGTCCGGCGAGCCGCGGCGGTCAAGGCAGCCGTCGTTTCCGAAGACCCGAACGAAACTGGCCGCCGCGCGATCCTGAACTACGGCCACACGATTGGCCACGCGCTCGAGCGCGCGCTTGGCTACGGCACGATTCGCCACGGCGAGGCAGTCGCCTGGGGCATGGAAGTGGCTGCCCGGTTGAGCCTGATCACGGGTCGGTGCGGCCCGGATCTCATCGAGCAACAGCGCGCGCTACTCCGCGCCTCCGGGTTGCTGGCAACGCGCCCGAAGGTGTCGCGCCACGATCTACTCGACGCGATGGAGCACGATAAGAAGGCGCGAAACGGCGTCGTGCGCTGGGTCTTGCTGCGGGGACCTGGCGACGCCGAGTGGGGATGCCAGGTGGGCGCCCACCACGTGACCGCCGCGCTCGATAGGGTGTTCGAGGCATGAAGATCCTTGTCCTGAACGGGCCGAACCTCAGCCGGTTGGGGCAGCGCGAGCCTGAGATCTACGGCACCCAGACGCTCGCCGACGTCGAGCAGCTCGTGACGGAACGCGGCAAGACGCTGGGGTGCACCATTCGATGTCTGCAATCGAATCACGAAGGCCAGTTGATCGACTGGATCGAAAGGGAGGGGCAGGCGAGTGACGCCATCATCATCAACCCTGGTGCCCTGGCTCACACGAGCTACGCGCTCGCGGACGCCTTACGGGGCTCCGGCAAGCCGGTTATCGAGGTCCACATCTCGAACGTTCACCGGCGGGAGCCGTTCCGGCACCAGTTGGTGACCGCCGCCTCGGCCGTCGGCGTGATCACCGGCCTCGGAGTTCAGGGCTATGTCCTGGCGCTGGAGTTTGTGACAAAGCGGTAGTCACGTCTGGCGAAATTTCCGCCCGACTCATCCAATCGCAGCCCTCGACCGTAGGGTAAATAAAGAACAAGAAAAACTGGCGGGGCGGCCCAGGTTGCGACACGGACCGCCGGTTGATTGGTGGAGGCTCCGTGGACAATCCGTTCCTGGCCGTGCGCCGCAATCTTGGCATCCCTCAGGCCGAATTTGCCCGGACCCTGGGGGTGAGCCTGCCGACGCTGTGGGCGGCTGAAAAAGGGAGCACCGCGAGGCCGATTTCGGTTCTGCGCGCGCTTCGTTCGATGGGCTACGACGCCAATCGTCTGGGCGAGGAGTACGTGCAGTGGCGGGCCGATCAACGTGAATCCCAGCGGTTGCAGTTACGAGAGGACGCCGGCGCTCGCCGGGCGATGGACGGGACGTTCCGCCGGCTCGAGTCGTTTTCGGATGGCGACGGCCGTCGGGGCGCCTGACATGCGGAATGGGATGCGGATAGGGCTCCTGGCGGCCATGGCCTCCATATCGTTGAGCGCCTGCGGCAGCGCGCCGCCGAACACGGCCATAAGGGTCGACAATCTCAATGTCCCGATGCATCTCTACGACGTGCTCGTCCTTTCAGGCCAGCTTCGGCTGGAGCGGGCGGGTCTGCAGGTCACTCCGGGCAGCAGCGCAGGTGCGGCTCGTCTCAAGGGCGTCCAGTCCATTGCCATCAAGAAGCTGGTTCGGGATGCGGCGCTCGAGGAGCTGGCCAAACAGCGCCACATCGTGGTAACGGTGAGCGACCTCGATATCGCCGTCCGCAGAATCGAGGCCGGCGTGGGAGGCGCGGCAGTCGTCGATCGTCAACTGTCGCTCGACCACCTGAACCGGCAGGACTTCAAGGACCAGCTGCGATTCACGCTCTTAGAGCAGAAACTGAGCCTCAAGGACCCGAAGGGCTTTCCCACGGCGCTCGCCCGCACGCTCAGCCAGGCCCGGGTGACCGCTTACGTCGGCCCGTGCGAGACCGATCACATCTATCCGAAATGCCTCGGCGGTAGTTAACGGCCGTCCACCGGCGTGCCTGGGTGGACCGCCGTCGCAGGCAATAGTGACCTCGATCAAACAGGATCGATTAGGCCATGCCGTAGCCGCCGGCCGTAACCTTCTATTAGTGGCTCAACTCGCCGTCCAGCAGCACCTCGTCAAGCTGGCCTCGCACCGCCGCGGGGTTGCGGTCGCCGGTTTGTCGACCGCCCTGCCGCCCATACGCGTCGAGACGGATGAGATCTGGGAGGCAATGGGTCGAGTTCGGGGCCGCCGTCTGCGCCATCTTCCGACGCCGGTAGACGGCGCACGGACGCGCTACTTTGCGGAGCCTTTGAGCACCGTCATCGAGTCGCGCAGCCAGAGTCAACAGACCGACGCGTACCTGAAACATGCTCGCTTGCTCAGCCGCCAGGTCGCGGTCGATGCCGTCGAGCGGTCGGGTGTCGATCGCGACTCGATCGGGCTCGTAATCGGAGTCTCCTGCACCGGCCTCATCCTGCCCTCCCTCGATGCCGAGCTGATTCCAGCGCTTGGACTTCGAGCCGATGTCGCCCGCCTTCCCATCACCGAGCTAGGCTGCGGCGGTGGCGTCGCCGGTCTCGCCCGAGCCCAGGACTATCTGCGGGCGTATCCCGAGCGAGCGGTCCTGGTCTTCGCGGTGGAGCTGCCGTCGCTGACGTTCCAGCCCGACGACCAATCGACGGACAATCTTATTGCCGCGATGGTCTTTGGCGACGGCGCCGGCGGCGCCGTGGTCCGGGCGGATGAAGAATTGCCGGGCCTGGTGATGGAGGACAGTACCTCCTTACTCGTCCCGGAGGGGGCCCGGCAGCTCGGGTATGAGCTGCGCGACGGTGGACTTCGTGTCGTGCTCAGCCGCGAGTTGCCGGGGATCGTCGAGGCCCGCCTGCGTGGGGCCGTCGAGGCGTTTCTGGACAGGGCCCAACTTCGAATCGCCGACCTCGATTTTGTGGCGGCCCACCCGGGCGGCTCCGGAATCTTCGACGCCATCGAACGGGCGCTTGGGTTAGCCCCGGATGCGCTGGCGACCTCACGAGCCGTCTTCAGGAAGGTTGGGAATCCGTCAAGCGCAGGGATCTTCTTTGTCCTCGAGGCGATGCATGCTTCAGGACGGCCCGCCCGCGGCCTGGCGATCGCCTTCGGACCTGGCCTATCGATCGAGCTGGCCCTAATCCGTTTTCAGTGATCTCGGCCCCGCGGTACGCCGCGGTCCTCGGCGCCTTCGGGCTTCCACGTCTGGCCGAGCTTGCCTATTCGCGACGGAATGAACGCCGGATCCGAGTCCGGGCGGGCCCGGTGCCCCAGGCGGCTGCGCCGCTCTTCCGGTGGATCGTACTCACCAACGTGGGTTTGTTCTCACTGCCCGTTTTCGAGCGGTTGCTTCGTGGCGGTCGCGTTTCGCGTCTGGCCTCGACCATCGGTTGGGTCGCCGCGCTCTCGGCTCTAGCCCTCCGCCTCAGTGTGGTCGTCAGCCTCAGGGGCGCGTGGACAGCTCGCGCCCTGGTCCCCCCGGATCTCGCGGTGATCGACCGTGGACCGTACCGCTTCATTCGTCATCCGAATTACGTCGCGCTGGGCCTCGAATTCGCCGGCCTTCCCCTCATCGGTGGAGCCTACTGGAGTGCCGTCGGACTCAGCATCATCAACGCCGGATTGCTCGGGGGCCGGATCGCGGCGGAGGAGCGGTTGCTCGACGCGATTCCTGGCTACCACCAACAGATGGGGTGGAAGGGCCGCTTCCTGCCGCGATGGCGCACGGTCATCGCCCGCTGAAGAGGGCGAACCATTCCCGGGGCGTGATCCGTCCGAAGCCCCAGTAGCCGAAATTGACCCCTAGCAGCTTGGTCATGGCCTGCGGAGCGTACTCGAGGCCGCGAACGCCCCGTCGCACGCGAGCCGGCTTTGCGCGTAGGTAGAGCAGCAGGGCCGCCACTCGACGCGGATCGCGCGCTATTTGTCGGTGTGCAATCCGGTAGGAGCGCGCCGGCGATGGCCGGTCAAGCGATGCCGCGAAGGCGCGCGCCTGGCGAAAGGCGGCCGCGAGACCCTCGCCGGTGATCGGATCGCTGAAGCCGGCCGCATCGCCGACCAGGAATACACCGTCGGCAGCCACCGTCGTCGCCCGATAACGAAACGGGCCAACGGCCGTGACGTGGCCGACCATAAGGCATTGCCGCAGATTGGGCCGGAGCTCCGACACGATCTCACGATAGCGCGCCTCGAGATGACCGGCGAACTCCTTCATGCGGCGATGATCACAGAGCAGCGCAACGAGTCGCTCACCGTTTTCGACCGGGCCCTCGTACAGTTCGACGCCGCGATCGATGGTAATCCGTACCCACGGGTCGGACGGGCCTTCAACGGCCAGATGCCCAACGATCCCGAACCTGTGGGGCGGCCGCGGGCCACTGGTCCAGCCCAGCCTGTGACGCAAAGGGGATCGGAGCCCGTCGGCAATACCGACCGCAGGGGCGGAAAACTCGCCATTTGAGGTAACCACCGTGGGAAACCGTCCCGGCTCGTGTCGAACGTCGCTGACGCGCGTCTCCGGGTAGAAGGTGATCTGCGGATTTCTCGTGAGGGCCTCGACCAGAAGCGCGTCGAACCGCAGTCGTCGCACGCCGAGGCCAAGTGAGCCCCGGTCACATGCGGGGAACGGCACCGCCCTGGGCGGTTCTCCAGTAAGGCCGAATTGGATGCCGTGGAGGGCTGGAGCCCCACCCTCGACCACGCGTTCCTCGAGGCCAAGGTCACGCAGAAGGGCGCGACCGCCGGGCATCAGCCCCTCACCGCATGGCTTGTCGCGCGGAAACGATGCCTGGTCGAAGACAGCGACCCGCTTACCAGCCCGAGCGGCGAAAAGCGCACTCGCCGAGCCAGCGGGCCCCGCGCCGACCACCACGACGTCGACATCGGGCCTGCGTTCTTCCATGGGCCTTAACCATAAGGGCTCCAAATCTGGGATTCAGCCCTTGCGCCGTCACCAGCTCCCGGGGTGATCCAGCAACGATGGCATACCGTATACGCAGGGTGAAGACGCCTTACTCCTCGAATCCGAAGGGCGTCGTTCGCGCTCAAGACATACTGCGGGCCCTTGAGCCGACCGCCGAAGCCCTCCTGAATCGTCACCTGAGCATGGCCACGGAATGGTTCCCACACGAGTTCATTCCGTACCGCTTGGGACGCGACTACGAGGCCGAACCATGGACGCCAGACCAGCCGCGTCTGAGCGGTGTGGCGCGGGTCGCCTTCGAGGTCAACCTTCTAACCGAGGATAACCTTCCCAGCTACCACCGTCTGATCCACACCTTCTTCGGAAAGGGCGACGGTGCCTGGGTCAACTGGGCGAACCGCTGGACAGCGGAAGAAGGGCGCCACGCCATCGTGCTGCGGGACTACCTCACGGTTACCCGTAACTGCGATCCCGTCCTGTTGGAGCGGGCCCGCATGGCGCAGGTGCAGGCTGGCTATGCCCATCCGACGGCGGATCCACTGCGGCAGCTGGCGTACGTCGCATTCCAGGAGCTGGCAACGCGGATTTCGCACGCGAACACAGGACGCTTTTCACGGGACTCCGTCGCAAACCGGATTTCCGAGCGTGTCGCCGCTGATGAGAACCTGCACATGGTCTTCTACCGGGATGCTCTCGCAGCAGCGCTGGAGCTGGATTCGTCAGCTGCGGTGATGGCGGTGGCGGCCGAGGTCAGGGATTTTCAGATGCCCGGCGCTACAATTCAGAACTTCGCGCGCAAGGCGGCCCAGATCGCGACGGCGGGTATCTACGACCTGCGCATCCACCACGACGACGTGGTTTGGTCACTTCTCCGCTTCTGGCGGATCTTCGAAATCGGCTCGCTGGACAGTGCGGCAGAGCGCGCGCGCGAAGAGCTGGCGAATTTCCTCGCCGACCTTGCGCGAAGGGCAAGCGAGTTCACCGAGCGACGCGCCGGTAAGAGAGCCAGCCATTCGGTTGGCACGCCAGGCTACGAACCGATCTCGTAAGCTGCCTCGCTGCGTGGAAAAAGACCGCCCGGGCTTTCGCCCGAGCGGCCGGTCGGGGAGGGGAGAGGGCTAGCCGCGAACGATCGACTGCCGGCGCCGAATGCCGAGGACCCCGGCGGCCCCCACCAGCGAGCCGAGCAGGAACGGGATCATCGCCGTCTCGCTGCCGCCGCTCGACGAGCCCAACAGCAGGCCGCCGCCGGTGGTCGCGAGGGTCAGAGGACCGGATGCCGCCGCGTTGGCGCCCGAGAGGCCGTCGACAACAGCCGCGCTAACATCGCCGCTGGCGCTGGTTGTTCCGGAGCCGGTGCCGCTGGTGCCGCTGCCAGAGCCGGTGCCGCCGCTACCAGAGCCAGATGCGCCTGCGCCAACGGTGCCGGTGGTGGTCGTGGACGCGGTCGAGCCCGAGCTGGAGACTGATGCCGACGCGCTCGAGTTCGGCGAGGCCTCGGCGCTGGAAGCGCCGGTCATCGCGGCGCTGGTGATCTGGTAGATCACGCTGATCACGCCGCAGGTGGCCATGACGGTATTGGCCGTGGTCGACATTTGGGTTGCCGTCGATCCACCCTGGGATCCGTCGCCGCTCTGCGTCGGCGTGACGTTGGCATCGTTGCTGCCGCCGTTCGCCTGGCCCATCGCAGTTGGATTGCAGGTGATGTCGATGTTCCCGGCGAAGATCTCGCTGGTCGCTGAAGGACTTGATGTGGCGTTGGAGTCGCCGACGGTCGAGGTGGCGTCAGCGTTAGGGGACGATGACGAGTCCGCGTTGCCGCCGTTCGTTGTGTTGCTGCTGCTCGAATTGGCGCTCGAGCTCGAGGCTCCTCCGCTGCCGGTGGTTGAGGAACCCGACGCGTTGGCGCCGGCGCTGCTGCCGTTCGTGGTGCCGGTGGTCGCCGAATTGGCGCTCGAGCCGGAGCCCGTGATCGCCGCCGCGGCATTCGAGATAGCTTCCGCTTCCGCGCTCGAAAGGCCGGTGATCGCCTGACCGTTCAGCGTGTAGGAAACCGTGATGGTCCCGCAGCTGGCTGTCACGCCGTTGGTTGTGGATGCGGACTGGGTTGCGCCGGAGCCCGCCTGCGACCCGCTGCCGCTCCCGGAGGGCGAAACGTTTACCTTATTGTTCCCGCCGTTCGCGGTACCGTCGGCCATCGGGTTGCAGGTGATGGTGATGTTCCCCGCGTGCACGGTGCTCGACGCCGACGGGGAGGAGGTGGCGTTCGAATCGCCGACCATCGATGAGCCGGTGGCTGAGGGATTGGAGCTCGAGGTCGCGTCGCCACCGGTGGTCGAACCATCGGTGTTGGAGTGGGCACTGGCGCTGGATCCGGAACTGTTGTCACCGCTTCCGGATGAACTGGCAGTTGCGGTTGCGCCACTACCGGTCGTGCTGCCGTTCGTCGTCGATGAGGCGCTCGACCCCGAGTTGGTGATGCTCGCTGAGCCTGTCGAGCTTGGCGAGGCTTCGGCGCTGGAGGCGCCAGTCGTGGCCGAGCCGCCATTGTTGACGGTTACTGAGATATTGCCGCCACTCGCGTTGGTGCTGTTGCTCGTGGATGACGACTGGGTCGCGCTGGATCCGCCCTGTGACCCGCTGCCACTCTGGGTCGGCGACACCGTAGTCGTGTTCCCACCGCCCGAGGCCGTTCCGGACGCGGCTGGCGAATTGTCAATGGTCACGTTGCCGCCGGTCACGTTGCTGGTCGACGACGGTGACGAGGTCGCGGTCGAGTTGCCGACCTGTGAGGTGCCCGTGGCCGAAGGAGAGGAAGTCGAGCTCGAAGAGCCGCCGGTGGTACTGCCGGTCGTAGACGAGTTCGAGCTTGCACTTCCGCCGCTTCCGCTGCTGGTTGCTGTCGCCCCGGCGCCGCCGGTCGTCCCGCTGGTCGTTGTCTGGGCCGTCGAGCCGGAACCGCCGATGGCTGCCGTTGAGTCGGCAAATGCCGGTGAGACTCCGGCCACCACCAGGCCAGCCACGGCGACGCCGGCCAGTGCCGACGCCCTCGCGCCCCTGAGGATGGTCCGGAGGTCGAACGCGTCGCGAGTGAAATACTGCATGCGCATCGCCTCCATGAACAGTGGGTTGCGGTCAGTTCCCGCAGGCCAGACGTTATGGCGGCGCTATCGCATTAGCCCTAGATCGAATACGACGAGTCGAATACAAACGAAATAAACAACATAAAAGGTCGCGTTCCAAGGCCGACCGCTGCGCCTGGCTCGATAGCATTGAATCGTGCTCAAGTCGACGCGGCTGAGGGCCGCGCTCTGGCGGCATCGCGCCGCCTGGATGGTGGGTCTGGTCGCCGTCCTGGTGGCGAACGGCTTTGCGCTCCTGCAGCCGTTTCTGCTCGGTCGCGGCGTCGATGCCGTCACCCGCCACCAGGCAACGCGCCTGCCATTCATCTTCCTCGCCATCCTGGGCGCGGCGGCGGGCGATGCGGCATTCCGCTTCGCCCAGCGGCTGAGTATCAACCAGGCCTCGCGTCAGATCGAGAACGAGTTGCGGCGCGATCTCTTCCAGCATCTCCTCCGGCTTGACCAACGCTTTTTTCAGCAGATCCGCACTGGCGATGTCATGGCGCGAGCCACCAACGACCTGAGCGCCGTCCAGCAACTGCTCGGCATGGGCCTGATGAACATCGCCAACACCTTCGTGATCTTCGTCGCGGCGGTCACGTTGATGGTGCTCATCGACTGGCAGCTGACAATCCTCTCGGTCTCGCTGCTGACGCTGCTCTCGCTCGGCTTCCTGCTGCTCGGGCCGCAGATCCAGAAGCGCTTCCTCAAAGTCCAGCAGGAGTTCGCGGCGGTGTCCTCGAAGGCGCAAGAGAATTTCTCGGGAATCCGCGTCGTTAAAGCCTATGTCCAGGAAGAGGCGGAGGAGCGGAACTTTCGCGAGGTCAATCAGGAATACATCAAGGCCAACATCGCCTGGGCGCGGATCAACAGCGCTCTCTGGCCGCTCTTCGGCTTGCTGGCGGGTCTGGCGGCGGTCGTCCTCCTGTACGTCGGCGGTCAGCACGTCGTCCAGCACCGGATCACGATCGGCCAGTTTATCCAGTTCAACACCTACCTCATCCTGCTGTCCTGGCCGATGATCGCGCTCGGTTGGGTGGCGAACATGTTCCAGCAGGGCGCGGCCTCGATGGGCCGGATCGAAGAAATTCTTCATCAAGCGCCGGCGATCGCCTCGCCCGCCCACCCAATGGTCCCGGCGCCGATCCACGGGGACGTGACCTTCGACCATGTCACGTTTGCCTACAACGAGGTCCCGATCTTCGACGACCTGACGCTGCACATCCCCGCCGGCTCGACGCTGGCCGTGGTTGGCAGCACCGGAAGTGGCAAGAGCACTCTTGTCCGTCTCCTGACCCGTGTCTACGATCCCCAGGGTGGCCGGATCCTGCTGGACGGCGTCGACATCCGGGACCTGCCGGTGGCGCTGCTGCGCCGCCACATCGGCTACGTGCCGCAGGAGGCGTTCCTGTTCTCTGAGACGCTCGCGGAGAACATCACGCTCGGCGTCCCCGATGCATCGGCGGGGACGATGACGCAGGCCGCCCAGCGCTCCCAGCTCGCCGCCGATCTCGAGCAGTTTCCCGACGGCTTCAACACCATGATCGGCGAGCGTGGGGTGACACTGAGCGGAGGGCAGAAGCAGCGCACGGCGATCGCCCGAGCCCTGATCAAGGAGCCGACCGTGCTGGTGATGGACGATGCCCTGTCCAGCGTGGACACACGGACCGAGGAGGAGATCCTCAAGGGCTTGCGCGAGTTCATCCGGAAACGCACCAGCCTCGTCATCGCGCATCGCGTCTCGACCGTCAAGGATGCCGACCAGATCATCGTGCTGGAAGACGGGCGGATCATCGAGCAGGGCACGCATGCCGCGTTGCTCGCGCTTGACGGGGAGTATGCCCGGCTCTATGAACGCCAGCAGCTTCGTCGCGAGCTGGAGGAGGACGCCGGGATCGATCCGACGTCGCTGCAGCCGTGAGCGCCCGAGGCGGCGGCCGCGGAGCCCGATGGGCCGGGGGTAACGACGAGGTCCTCGGCAAGGCGTACGATGCGCGGCTGATGCGACGCCTCTGGTCCTTCGTTAAGCCGCATCGGATGTTGGCGGTCATCGGCCTGGTCCTGCTGCTGCTCAGCTCGTTGAACGACCTCGCCGGCCCGTATTTCACGCAGCAGGCGATCGACCACTACATCCGGCCAGGACGCCTCAACGGCTACGGGCACCTGGCGGCGCTCTGGGCGCTCGTCATCGTCTTGAACTTCGGCGCCCGCTACTGGCAGAGCTTCGCCATGAACCTGCTCGGCCAGCGCGTGATGTTCGACCTCCGGAACGCGATCTTCAGCCACCTGCAACGGATGTCGCTTGCCTATTTCGATCACACTCCGGTCGGCGTCCTGGTGACCCGGATGACGAATGACGTCGACGCCCTGAACCAGCTGCTGACCTCCGGCGTGGTGGCCGTGATCGGCGACCTCTTCTCGCTCGTCGTTATCGCCGGATTTCTTCTCTGGGTCAACTGGCAGATGGCCCTGATCGTCTTCGCGATCATGCCGATCGTGATCGCCATCACCGCGGTGATGCGAACCCAGATGCGCGAGACTTACCGTGCGATCCGGACCAGGATCGGGCGGATCAATGGCTTCCTGCAGGAGGCGATCTCAGGCGTGCTCACGATCCAGCTGTTCAACCACGAGCGGCGCTCCGTCGAGGCGTTCGACCGGCTCAACGACGACTATTTGCGTGCGAACCTCCGATCGGTCGCGCTCTTCGCCATCTTCATGCCGCTGATGAGCTTTATCGGCTCGCTCACCTTTGCGCTCATCCTCTGGGTGGGCGGCGGTCGGGTGATCCAGGGCGCGTTGACGCTGGGAACCCTCGTCCTCTTCCTGCAGCTCTCCGACCGGCTCTACCAGCCGATCCGCGATCTGTCCGAGAAATACAACATCCTGCAGGCGGCGATGGCGGCATCGGAACGCATCTTCGGCATCCTCGATGAGCCGGCCCGCGACCTCGACGAGCCGGGTGCCGTCCGCCTTCCCGCCATCCAGGGCGCGATCGCGCTCGACCACGTCTGGTTTGCCTACCAGGACAAGGACTGGGTCCTCCGGGATGTCTCGATCACGATCGCGCCCGGAGAAAAAGTCGCCGTGGTCGGCGCGACCGGCGCGGGGAAAACGTCATTGATCAGCCTTTTGACGCGGTTCTATGAGGTGCAGCAGGGTGCGGTAACGGTCGACGGACATGATGTGAGGATGCTCGCGCGGAGCGATCTCCGCCGGCACATCGGTGTGATCCTGCAGGATCCGTTCATCTTTACCGGCACCGTCGCCGAGAACATTGGCCTGGGTGAGCCGATGCCGCGCAGCCGAATCGAGGCCGCCGCCCGCGCGGTCAACGCCGACCGCTTTATCCGGCGACTGCCGCTCGGATACGACCAGCCGCTCCATGAGCGCGGCTCCGACCTGTCTACGGGCCAGAAGCAGCTGATCGCCTTCGCCCGCGCGCTCGCCTTTGACCCCGCCGTCCTGATGGTCCTCGATGAGGCCACCGCCAACGTCGACACGGCGACGGAAGCGATCATCCAGGGTTCGCTGGTCACGCTGATGGAGGGCCGCACCTCGATCATCATCGCTCACCGGCTCTCGACGATCCGTCATGTTGATCGGATCGTCGTGCTCCACCGCGGGCGCGTGGTCGAGACCGGGAGTCACGCCGAGCTGCTGGCGCGTCGCGGCGTGTACTTCCGCCTTTATGAGCTGCAGTACAAGGACCAGGCCCCCGCGCTTTCGGCATGAGCGTCCACCTCGACGCGCTGGCCGACGAGGTCTTCTCGGCCGCCGACGCGCAGGCGCGAGGCGAGGGCGATGCTGTGCGACTGTTCTTCGGCGAGGTGCGGCGCAATCCCGCCTATCCGGACCTGTTTTTCCTCCATGGCATCGCCGACCTGCGGGCGCCGGACTGGACGGTCACCGATCTCGAGCGCATCATCGCCGAGCATCTCCCAGGCCTTACCCGGGTGCGGGTCTCGAGCCGTGACCCGGCGACCATCGCCGGGCTCGGGCCGCGGCTGGCCGAGGCCGGCTCCGACGCCGAGCGCCGGGTCGCCATGGTGCAGGTCGCTCCGCCGGACGGGCCTGGGGTCGGTGGCCCCGAGGTCGGCCTGATTGAAAGCGCCGCGGACTGGCGCGCCTTCGAGCAATTGGTCGGCGAGGACGCTCGAGAACATGGCTGGACGCCGGCCATGACTGGGCAACTGGTCGCGCTCTACCGCTGGCAGGCTGCCAACCAACCGCAGAGCTGGTTGCTTGCCCGGGCCAGCGGGGATCCGGTCGGCCGCGTCGGCCTCTACCAGCACGGGACTGTCGGTTACCTGCACGCGCTGTACACGCGCGCCTCCGCCCGGCGGCGCGGCGTCGGATCGTCGCTCGTCTGGGCGGTTGGAGAGCGAGCGCGTGCCCTTGGCTGCGAGCGCGTCACCCTGCAGTGCACCCGGGATTCATTTCTGCCCGGCTTTTACCGGGCGCTCGGCTTCCGAACGGTGGGGGAGATGTGGATCTGGATGAAATCGGCTAAGCGTTGACCGGCTGGCGCGCCGAGTTTCGGCTGGTCGGACCGGGCGGCGAGCCAGTCGATCTGCGACGGGTCTTCCTCTCGCACGGGCTGGCGGCGCTGGCGCCGATGCGTCTCGATGAGCAGACCGGCATCTTCGAGATCACCGTCCCGATCGGGACCGGAGCGCGGACCCTCACCATCGGCCCGGCCGGGCCGGGCTATGGCGTCGTTAGCCTAGCCGGCGGTGTCCCCACGGAGAAGGTTGCGACGCTGGTGATGGCCGCGACACGCCACGTGCTCAGCCTGGATCATGATCTGAGTCCGTTCTATGCGCTGACGGCGGACGATCCAGATCTCGCCTGGGCGACGAGCGGCGCCGGCCGGATGGTACGGAGCCCGACGGTGTTCGAGGACGTCGTCAAGACGATCTGTACGACGAACACCTCCTGGGCGGGAACGACCCGCATGGTGCACGCCTTGATCGAGCATCTCGGCGTAAAGGCGCCCGGCGGGCCGGCCAACGGACCGCTCGGGCGCGCTTTCCCCAGTCCGGCGGCGATGGCCGCGGCGGGAGGAAACTTCTATCGAACGGTGGCCGGTGCCGGCTACCGGGGGGCCTACCTCCGCGCCCTGGCGACCTCGGTCGTGGACGGCGAGGTCGAGCTGGAAAGCCTGGGCCGGGTGTCACGCGAGGCCCTTTCCGACGAGGCGGTGGAGGCGCGCCTGCTGTCTCTTCCCGGTGTCGGCCCGTATGCGGCCGCCCACGTGATGCTCATGCTCGGGCGCTACTCCCGGCTGATCCTCGATTCCTGGACCCGCCCCACCTATGCCCGGCTTCTCGGTCGCCGCCGGCCGGTCAGCGATCGCATGATCGAGCGCCGGTTCCGACGCTACAGCCCGTATGCGGGGCTCGCCTTCTGGCTCTTTCTGACGCGCGACTGGCTCAATTCTCCTTCGGAGCCGACCTCGCAGCGTATCTTGGGGTAAACCATGATGATGACCGAGCTCCGGTTGCTGATCGTGTCCTCCAACCCGCTGGCTCGCGGCGGCATGGACGCCATGGTTGACGGGATGCTGGGGATCCGCGTCGTGGGCTCCGGCGCCCTGCCGGACGCGGCGTCGTTGGCTGGTCAGTTGCAACCGGAAGTCCTGTTGCTCGATGTCGGGGAAGGCGAGCTCGAGGATCTCGACGCCATCGCCCGCCTGTCCGCCACCCAGCCGGGGCTGCCAATCGTCGCCGTCGGCGGCGATGCCGACGCGGTCGCGCAGGCACTCGCCTTCGGCGCCTCGGCATTACTACCGGCCGCCGTCGAGGTGGAAGCACTCCGCCTCGCGCTCCTGGCCTCGGCCCAAGGGCTGGTCACGATCGCTCGCCAGGACCTCAACACCGTTCTGCCCCGTGAAGAAGTGCCCGACCCGGAGGTCAAGGTGACCACCGAGTCGCTGACCGGTCGGGAGCTGGAGGTCCTGCAGTTGATGGCGCGCGGCCTGACCAACCGCCAGATCGGGCGGACGCTGGCGATCAGCGAACATACCGTGAAGTTTCACGCGGGCAGCGTGCTCGGCAAACTGCGTGCGCGGTCGAGGGCCGAGGCGGTGGCGCGGGCGATCGGACTGGGTTGGATCCTCGTATGACACGCGAGTAAAGGAGTAGGGGATGGATAGCGACGGCTACGGGTACAAAGCAACCGAACAAGGCCTCCAACGCGTGCTCGAAGATGCGCGGACGCTCTCGCCGGCAGGCATCGAGCGCGCCGCGTGGGGTTGGGACCGGCATGAGGACCCGATCAACATGCAACGATTCCGCGAGGCGGAGAAGATGGCCCTACATGCGATCGAGCAGGCGGATCGGGGGGCGCAATGGGAGGAGGCGCGCCGCGCGCTCCTCGAGCTGACCGAGGGCCGTTCGTCGGTCGTGTCCTGGAAGGTCGAGCACGGCGACAAAGGGCACAAGGCCGAACACGCGCTGCTCGGTGCCGCCTTCGGCCTGCTGGTCAAGGACAAGATCGACCACGCGCACTACGTCACCCTCGTTCGTCCCATGGCGGAGGCGCTCCCGTGGCTACTGCCGGAGGCACTTCCGGAGCCCCGACGCCGATGATCGGGGTCCGCATCGAACCACGCCTGGCGAAAGGGCGCCTGGATAATGGCGAGGCCGTCGCCCTTGACGTCACCAGCGCCCTGATCTGGCCCGCCGTCAATCATCGGATCCCCGGATCCGTCCGCATCCTTCCCGAGCCCGTGCTGCGGGCGCTGGACGCGGCCAGACCGGCGGCGGAGATCCTGACGCATTTCGGCGCGTTGCCGGCGGATCGCGACATCATCGCCTATTGCACCTGCCCCAACGAGGAGACGAGCGCGCGGATTGCGCATTTCCTCCGCAACCACGGCCGTCAGGCCTGGGCCTTGCGTGGGGGACTGGCCGCCTGGCGCACCGCCGGCTATCCAATGGAGCCGAAGGCCCCCACGCCGGCGCGGGTGCCCTCGGCCGATGAAGATTGCCCGGACTGCGACCAGGAGGTCGCCAGCCACCGGGTTTAGCTGGTCAGTTCGTAGACGACCGCGACGTCGACGGTGACGGCCGCCTGGCCGGCTTGGACCGGTGTGCCACCACCCCCGCCGCAGCCGCCCCCGGCGCCGCCGCATGGCGAGGTCGTCCCGCCATTCGAGATCACCTCGGAAACCGACAGCACCTTTCCCAGGTGCCGGCCGGCCAGGTCAGCCCACACTTTGGCCCGGGCGGCGGCGGCGCTCATGGCCGTCTGCCGCGCGCCTTTGAGCTGCGTCGTGTTGTCGCTCAGCTCCAGGGTGATGCCGTTCAGCTGGATGTCGTCCCCGGCTGCCTGGGCCGCCGCGGCCACGATCAGGCCGACATTGGTCAGGTGATGGATCTTCACGTTCGCGCCATTGCTGGCCCGGTAGCCCGTGACCGCAAAGCCGTTCTGCTCCTGGCTGACCGAAATCGACGTCGTCTGAATGTCCTCGTCGGCGACGCCGTTCGCTTTGATGGCCTTGAGCACCGCGGTCATCTCGGTATTGGCGGTCGTCATCGCGTCCTTGGCATTGCCGCGTTTGGTTGACACGCCCAGGTTGATCTCCGCGTTGTCGGGCGTGGCGTGCTGCGTGCCCTCGCCGATCACGGTGACGGTGTCTCTCGGGCCTCCGATGGCGCTGCTCGGCGCCGCGGCGGCCGCGCTCCCTCCAACGCCCGCGCGGACGGCGAGCGCGGTGAGAGCCGAGGCGGCAATGGCAATCAGCGCGCCGATGGCGATCAAATAACCCCTTCGCGCAAGCATGATGATGTCCTCCACTGAATGATGACGATGATGCAGAGGGAACGGTCAGGTAAGGAAACCGTTACGAGGACGCGTTCAGACTTGCCCGGCGACGTCCTCCGCGACTAGGCTGGTCCGAGAGCAAAGGAGGCATCATGGCGACGGCAATCCCGTGCACCCACCTCGATCAGATCATGAACCCGAAGCCCCACTCGCGTGGATGCGAGGAATGCCTCAAGTCCGGCGAGACATGGGTGCACCTGCGTGTATGCGAGACCTGCGGCCACGTCGGCTGCTGCGATAGCTCCAAGAACAAGCATGCGACCAAGCACTTCCGGGCGAGTCATCACCCGATCGTCAAGTCCTTTCAGCCTGGCGAGGACTGGATGTACTGCTACGTCGACGACGTCATGTTCGAGGACGCGTAGCCCGGGTCGGCTAGGCGGTGCGCCGGACGCCGGCGGTGAGCAGGGCCTCGTCCGAATCCACGAAGTCGCGGATCAGGGCGTTCAGCTCGGCGCATTTCTCGAGGATCAGCCGGCAAGCCGTTTCGCGGGCCTCCGGGCTCAGGTCCTCGGCCTTGAGTAGGTCGGCATAGCCGTTGATAATCGTCAATGGCGTCCGGAGATTGTGGCCTAACATGGCCAGCTCGCTGACGGTCGGATCCCCTCTCATCAACGCCCTCTTGGAGCATAGCGTCGCGTGTCCCAGGGAGGTTGTCAAGAACGTATTCGCCGAATTTTTGGAGCCTGATACCGACCCGCTGAAATAGATGACAGCACCGGCCTCAGGCTTCGTGCCGGGTCGCCGGAAGAAACGTTATCCCGCCAGCGTGCCTTCGGACTCCGGGGTCTTGATCTCGACGACCTCAGCGAATCGCTGGACGGTTTCGATCGCGTCGTAGAGTGACACGGCCCGCTCGGCGCTGACCAGATCGGTGATCTTCAGGTAGTAGCTGCGCCCCTCCGGCCAGACCAGGGTGGGGACGCCGAACACCCCGCGGATGACGGCCTGGCGGTGCTCCTCGGCCAGGGTGTCAAAGGTCGCTGACCGTAGCGCCTGATCCCAGGCCGCGAGGTCAAGGCCGGCACGCTCCGCCACCTGCCGGTGTGTTTTAGGGTCGTCCACCGGGAGGTGGTCTTCATGGCGGGCTCGCTGCAGTCCCTCGCGAAAGCGATTGGAGGCATCGTCGCCCTGCGCGCGCGCGGCCGTGGCGGCCAGGAAAGCCGGCAATCCGGCCGCCTTGGCGTTCGTTTCCCACACCGGTGGCCCCGCCACGCCCTCGCGAGCGTGATGGTTCTGGCTCAAGGAGAAAAACCTCCACGCGACGTGGATCCGACCGGCCCTCTCGGCGTCGGCCAACCACATCGATCCGCGATAGGCCCAGGGGCAAAGGAAGTCGATGTAGACCGTGACCTCGCTGGGCGTCATCGCTTGGCCACCGCCGGCCGCGCCTGCTCCAGCCGCGGGATGACCTCGGATTCGAACCGATGGAGGGGCTCGTGGTCGTAGGCCACGCCCGGAATGTAGGTGATCAGGTAGTCGATGCCGGCCTCGATTCGCGGCTCGATCTCGTCCCGAATCACCTGGGCGTCGCCGACGGTGACCTGCTTCGCGAAGTCCTCGTAGCTCATCGTGTCGCGCACGCGCGCGGTAGCCCGCTCGGGGTCCGCGCCGTGTTCGATCGGATAGACGTTGATGCTGGTCGACTTGGTGATGCCGTCATAGTTCCGGCCGGCGTCCTGGCAGTGCTGGCGGAGCACGCCTAGCTTGTGACGGATGTCGTCGGGTCCGCCGCCGATGTTGCAGGCGTCGCCCCAGGTCGCCACCAGCTTGAGGGTCACCCGCTCGCCGGAGCCGCCAATCCACAGTGGCGGGTGCGGCTTCTGCACGCCCTTCGGCTCATTGATCGGCCGGTCGATGGAGTAGTAGGTGCCCTTGAAGGTCGGGTAATCCTCGGTCCACATTTTGTGGATGATCTCGCAGGCCTCACGGAACATCGCCATCCGCACTTTCAGCTCCGGAAAGCCGTAGCCGTAGGCCCGCCATTCGTGCTCGTACCAGCCGGCGCCGATCCCAGCGTAGAGGCGCCCATGGCTCGCGACGTCGACCGTCGAAGCGATCTTGGCGTAGAGGGCCGGATTGCGGTAGCCGTTGCAGCCGACCATCTGACCGACCTTAACCCGCTTGGTGTCCCGGGCCAGGGTCGAGGTGATGGTCCAACATTCGAAGGTGGCCTCCAGCTCGGGCGTGGGCACCGTATGGAAGTGGTCGAATACCCAGATCGCGTCCCAGGGCCCCTTGTCGGCGGCCTGCCCGACCCGGGTCATCGCCTCGTATTTTTCGACTGGATCCTTGATCTCGACCAGGTCCATCCGCCAGCCCTGGGGCACGAAGACACCGAATCGAATTGGCATGACCTCTTTCTATCACGGAGGGGCTCCGGCATGTTGCAGCCAAATCGAGGCACAATGGCGGCAGAGGAAAAAGGAGGCTGCGATGGGAAAAATCGATCCGCACAAGCAGGAGGGCCGCGACTGGACCGTCCGGTCAGGATCCCTGGGCACCGGGGCCGGCGCCAGGAAATTTCGGGGGCCGCGGGAAGCCCTCACCTACAACAATCCGTTCAAGCAGTCGGTCGAGCGCGTCTGGTTCGACGGCAAGCTGGTCTACGCCGTCGACTGTGGCGAGGTCGAGGTCGACCCCGACCAGGTCAAGATTGCCGAGGAGTACCAGGTCGTCTACAGCCTCGACGCCAGGGGCAAGCCCAAGGACGAGGTCAAAGGCCAGTACAACATCTATGACTCCGTCCCGGGCATGAAGAAGTACAGCCCGATCTGGCGCTTCAACTACGTGATGGTTCCCCGGAATTACGAGCCGAACAGCCTGCGGTCGGAGGCCGACGTCTTAAAAAGCGGCTACGTGGTCCGCAAGAGCAACAACTTCGAGAATTGACCCGTGATCTAACGGCCGCCGTGCGCGGCCTTTGATCTAGGGGTAAATCCCCTTCTTGTAGTCGGCCAGGATCTCGTTCGCGGCCCTGGCGCCTTCGGATGCGCCTCCCTCCATAAAACCCTGGAAGTCCTGGGAGCAGTGCTCCCCGGCAAAGTGGATCCGCCCATTTGGATAGGGCTGGCGCGCTTTCTCGTAGCCGCCGAACGAGTGGTATTGGCCGATCTTCCAGTAGGAGTACGAGCAGTTCAGATTGGGATCGAGCGCCGGGACGGAGAGGGTCGCCTTCCCGTTCCACCGGGCGGTGAGGCCGTTGTAGACCGGCTCGATCTGCTTGAGGAAAGTCTGCGCGTAGGTCGCGACCTGCGGGTTGGTCGCGGCGGAGCTATACGGAGTCGACGGGGCGAATGAGCCTGCCACGTTTCCGCCGGTATAGTCGACCAGGATTCCGGTCGAGCCAGCCTGGCTGCGAGTGACGTCCCAGGTGTTCTGGTAGCCGGTGTCGGCGTAGCTGTTACCGTTGCCGGTGCCCGGCCAGTTGCCCGTGCCGTCCCAGAGGCGGCTCGTGAATTGAAGTTGCAGCTTGTCGTTACGCCCGGCACCCAGTTGCTGGATGGCGGTGTCCTTTAGGCTGTCGAAATTTGCCTTGCGATAACTGAGGGTGCGCAGCACCGCGAACGGCAGGGCGAGAATGACCCGGTCGAAGTTCTGCACCACGGTCTGAATGCCAACCGAGAAGGTGACGCCGATGCTCCCGTCGCGGTTGAACCCGATCGCCGTCATGCGCCAGCCAGGCTGGACCGGGTTGGCGAGGTTGGCGGCAATGGTCGCCGGAAGGCGCTGGTTGCCCCCGACGATGTGGTACCTCTCGTTCGAGGCGCCGAAAATCACGAAGTTGCCGGGTTTTTCGTTGTAACCGAGAAGGTAGACGAGGTTCAATGCCGACTGAGCCGTCGTCTCAGCGCCGTACTCGATGTTGTAGGCCACATCGAGCAACTTGCCCATCGGCGACCCATGGCCACCAGGCACGTTTCGTTCGATCCACTGGTAGACGCTGATGTTGTCCAGGGCGATTCCGCCGGGCGTGTTGATCGCGTAGGTCGTCGGATAGCTCGCGGCCTGGACGTCGCGCTGCAAAGCCTGGTGAACGGGCTGGAAGTCGGTGTCCGCCCGCGCCTGGGGATAGTACTGGTTTGAGAAGTAGTACGTGTCCTGCGACCCATTGGGTTCGCCCGCAAGAAGATCGGCCGTTGCCAGCCCAAATCGCTGGGCAAGGTGCAGGATGGTCACGTGGCCCTGGTCGATCAACTCCCCGCACCACTCGCTCACCTGGCTGTTGTCCCAGGTGTTGCCGCCCAGGAGCGGCGAGTCGGAGTGCATCCGGCCGCCGATGCGATTGGATGCCTCGTAGACTGTCGAGGCGATGCCGGCGTCTTGCAGCGTCAGTGCGGCGGTCAGCCCCGAGATGCCGGCGCCGATGATTCCGATGCGTGGGTTGCTGGCCGCTAAGGCCGCTTGGGCAAGATTCCACGGCCCGGCCAGGGCGAGGCCGGCGGCGCCCGCCGTGCCGCCCTTCAGGAACTGGCGCCGGGTGAAGGCAGCCTGTTGCTCACGCACCGCGTCCACCGGAATCCCCTCGTGACTGGCTAGCTGAAGTTCCCGGATAGATATGGCACAGCCGGCAGTACGGTGTCGGCATGCCAGAGCCAGCCGCTCGCCATGACGAACACG
>JBDTEO010000027.1:0-23130 GCA_039922495.1 Candidatus Dormiibacter sp. | reverse complement strand
CGCCGGACGGCGTGACCGCAACCACCTCGGACGGGACGACACTGACGGCGACCGTCGCCGGGTTGACCAACGGCACGGCGTACACCTTCACCGTGGTGGCCAGCAATGCCGCCGGCAACAGCCTGCCGTCCACGGCCTCGTCCTCGATCACGGCCGGTGCACCGGCTGCGCCGGGTTCCGTGACCGCAGTCCCGGGTGCCGCCGGAGCGGCGACGGTCAGTTGGTCGGTTCCAAACGATAGTGGCTCAACCATCGATCACTACACGGTTACACCGTTCAAAAATGGTGTCGCCCAGACGCCAGTTGACGTCCCAGGTGCAACCACGACGAGCATCACGATCACGGGGCTGACGGCCGACCCCAGCTATACGTTCACGGTGACGGCGACAAACGCCCGCGGCCCTTCTCCCGCTGGCACGTCCGGGGCGATCGCGGTTAGCTAGCCCAGCGGCTCGGATTTAGGCTGGTAGCACCCGTTCGAAAGGGCCGAAGAGCACCGCGAAATCGCCGGCCGGGATCGAGCCTCGAAGCACCAGCGCTCCTGCCGCGACCATGCAGGCGTTCATGACTCGGCGCCAGGACTCCTCTTCATAGGCGGTCGACATGATCCGGGTGATGGCATCGTCTTCGGCGTCGGGTGAGAGGCGCTCGTCCACGACGACCGAGCTCGCCAGCTCGGGACGGGTTGACGGCTGGAAGTCGCTCTCGTCCGCCACGATTTGTGCCGTCCGCATCGCATCGAAGAAGGCGGACTCCGAGCCCAAAAAGACCTCGTTCTTCGCGGCCCGGGTTGCCGCCTCGAGCGCTTTGAAATACGCAGGGGAGAGGGCAACCTCCATATCCGGGATCGCGCCAACGCCGGGCGCCGCTTCGACCACCTGGTCCCACTCGCCCGGGGTCATCCGACGCAGGCGCCCAAGGAACGCCTCGACCTCGTCGGCGTTGGGGCCGAACCTCTTGTCGTCGCCCACGGTCAACTAGAATACGCGCGGTTCCATGGTTTTTGGAGATCCGCTGTGCCTGTAGTCCAGTGGGAGGTCCGTCTCGGCTATCGGGCCGAGGCGCGGGACCGCGAACTGGGGACCGTCGACGACGTCTTCGAGGGGCCCGCCCAGTCCATCTATCTGTCGAGCGAGCGATACTTCCGGGTCCGAAACCCGGGCCAGCCCGACCTCTTCATCCCCTGCACGGAGATCGTCGACATCAGCGAGGTCAAGGAGACCGTTTACCTCAAACGGTTCATGCGCGAGATCAATGCCCTGCGCTGGACGAACGATCCCCGGAATCCGGCGACGGTGCCGCCGCCCTATGTGCCGAAAGCCAGGGTTGCTGATTCGCAGCGGCCCGATTCCAACGGCACGGTCGGACCCCGGCCGTTGGTGCTGAGCGGTGCCTGGCAGCCGGGGGAGGCCGCGCCCCGGCCAGAACCCGGCCGGGGCATCCGGATCGGCGATCGGTTCAAGCCGGGAGACCGGATCCCGGCCGACGGCCAATACATGTGCACCGTGTGTCGCTTCCGCAAGCACAGCCGGCAATTTCGCGAGGAGAACCCCGATGGCCGCTTTCCGCCCGCGCATCATCCGGGCGCCTTGTGGGAGCTCGAAGATCTCCGGCCATAGGGCGAGGACCTGATTCGGAAACGGCGGCCCAAAGCGGCGCCGGTATTCAAACTTTCCTTTGTTAATATCAGCCACGTCCCGTGCTGAACGAGTATTTTCCCCTGCTCATTTTCCTTGCCGCGGTCGTCATCTTTGGGCTGATCGCGCTCTTTTTGCCCCCGTGGTTGGCGGGCAGCCGGCCCAGCGCGGCCAAAGACCTTCCCTATGAATCCGGGATCGTGCCGCGTTCCAGCGCGCGCCGGCGATTCTCCATCACCTATTACCTGACCGCGATGCTCTTCATCATCTTCGACGTCGAAGCCATCTTCATCTACCCCTGGGCCGTCATCCTGAGGAGCCTGAGCTGGTTCGGCGTGGCGGAGATGGGGGTCTTTGTCGCCATCCTGCTCGTCGCCCTGATGTACGTCTGGAAGAAGGGAGCCCTCGAATGGGGGAGCTGACCCTCCGCCCGGTTCCCACGCCGACCGGCCGCGCCGCCGGCCCGACCCCGCTCAATGCGCTGGGCGACAACATTCTGACGACCTCGCTCGACAAAGTGATCAACTGGGGCCGGTCGAGTGCCATCTGGCCGGCGCTCTTCGGGCTGGCCTGCTGCGCGATCGAGATGATGGGCACCGTCGGGCCGCGTCATGACCTCTCCCGCTTCGGCTCGGAATTGTTCCGGGCGTCCCCACGCCAGGCCGACCTGATGATCGTGTCGGGCCGGGTCTCGATCAAAATGGCCCCGGTGCTGCGCCAGATTTACGACCAGATGCCCGAGCCGAAGTGGGTGATCGCCATGGGGGCCTGCGCCTCCTCGGCGGGGATGTTCAACAACTACGCGATCGTCCAGAGTGTCGACAAGATCGTGCCCGTCGACATCTACGTGCCCGGCTGTCCGCCGCGTCCCGAAGCGCTGATCGACGCCGTCATCAAGCTGCAGCGCCGGATTCGCGGCGAGCCACTGGTCAAGCGTTCGGCTTGACGGACACCAATCCGATCCAGCCAACCATGAGCGAATCGGCCGCCAACGCGCTCGTCCAGCGGCTCCAGGCGGCGTTCCCCGGAGCGCTGCTGGAAAGCTCGGACTTCCGCGGCGACCTCAGCATCGTGGTCGAGTCGGACACGTTGGTCGAGGTGGCGGCCCATCTCAAGGCGAACGAGGGCTTCAAGTACTTTCTCTACGGCACGGCGGTCGACTGGCCCGCCCGCGACCCGCGTTTCACCGTCGTCTGGGAGGTCCGCTCGCTCGAGGCGAAGACGCGAATCCGGATCAAGACGACCGCGGCGATGCCCGAGCCGCACGTGCCGAGCCTGACCGCGGTCTGGCCGGCGGCGAACTGGCACGAACGGGAGACCTATGACCTGTTCGGCATCACGTTCGACGGACACCCCGACTTGCGCCGCATCCTGATGCCGGCCAGCTGGGAGGGCTTCCCACTTCGCAAAGATTACGTGTCGTTCGGTGAGCCGGTCATCTTCAGCGACCAGAAGCTTGAGGGATTGGAGCCCGACGCGATCCGTGGCTGACGTCTTCATCGAGCCGCGGATCCGGGGCGCCAACGAGGAAGAGACCGAATGGATGGACCTCAATATGGGCCCGCAGCATCCGAGCACGCACGGCGTGCTCCGCGTGAAACTGAAGCTTGATGGCGAGGTGGTGCGCGACGCCGATGCGGACATCGGCTACCTGCATACCGGCTTCGAAAAATCATTCGAAGACAAGACCTACACCCAGGGCATCACCTTCAGCGACCGGATGGACTACCTCGGTCCACCGATCAACAACGTGGGGTTCGTCAGCGCCGTCGAGAAGCTGATGGAGATCGATGTGCCGCCTCGGGCGCAGGCGATCCGCGTGATGATGATGGAGCTGGCCCGGCTCGGCAGTCACGAGCTGTGGCTGGGGACAGCCGGGCTGGACCTCGGCGTCTACTCCGGGTTCTTCTACGCCTGGCGTGACCGCGAGCTGATTCTCGACCTCAACGAGGCATACGCCGGGGTCCGGATGATGACCTCGTTCACCCGGGTCGGCGGTGTCGCCTGGGATCTTCCCGACGGGTGGCTCGACCAGTTGCAGCGGTTCATCGACCTGATGCCGCCGCGCATCGATGATTTCGAGTCGATGCTGACCAACAACCCGATCTGGCTCGAGCGGCTTCGCGGCGTTGGGCCCCTGACGGGGCAGCAGGCGATCGAGGCGGGCGTGACGGGGCCGATGCTGCGTGCCTCCGGCGTCGATTACGACGTTCGGAAGGCCTTCCCCTATTGCGGCTACGAACAATATGATTTCGATGTTCCGCTCGGCGTGAACGGCGATTGCTTCGACCGCTACAAGGTGCGGGTGCAGGAGATGCGCGAGAGCCTCAAGATCCTGCAACAGGCCAAGGACAACCTGCCGGACGGGCCCTGGCTCACGAACAACCGCAAGGTCGCGCTTCCGCCGCGGACCGAACTGAACACGAGCATGGAGGCGGTCATCCATCATTTCCGGCTCGTGAGCGAGGGCTTCAAGGGCCCCGTCGGCGATGTCTATGCCTTTGTCGAGAGTCCGCGCGGCGAGCTTGGCTTTTACCTGGTTTCGGACGGCGCGAACAAGCCGTACCGGATGAAGGTGCGGCCGCCCTCGTTCTGCAACCTGCAGCCGCTTCGGCAGCTGGTCCATGGCGTCCTGGTCGCCGACGTGATCGCGATCATGGGCTCGATGGACTTCATCCTCGGGGACGTCGACCGCTGATGCCGCTCGCGCAGGAAACCGTCGAGCGCATCCGCGCGTCCGCCGCGCTCTATCCGTCGAAGCAGTCGGCCGTTCTGCCGGCCCTCTGGGCGGTCCAGCATGAGCAGGGCTACGTGACGGATGAGGCGATGGGCGAGATTGCCCAGCATCTCGGCCTGCCGCCCTCGTTGATCGAGGCGACGGCCTCCTTCTATTCGATGTTTCTGACCCGGCCGGAGGGTCGGCATGAGGTCGTGATCTGCGTCAACGCCCCCTGCATGCTCCGCGGCGCCGATGAGATGGCAGCTCACATCGAGCGCCGGCTGGGGGTGCGGGATGGTCAGACGACCCCCGACGGTGCCATCACCTGGCATTCGACGATCGAGTGCCTGGGCGCTTGCGGCGGCGCGCCGATGATGCAGGTCGACCATCGCTTCGAGGAAAACCTGACACCGGAGAAAGCGGACACGATCTTCGAGCGCCTGCGGACAACCCCCGCCCCCCATGAAATGAGCGAGCCGCACAAGGCTGTAGCGGTCGCCCCGGTGAAAGGGGAGAAGGTCCGGAGTGGAGCCGAAGGCGCACGCCCACGCGGCAAGAAGGCGCAGAAGTAATGGGACTCAAGCCGGTGCTGACCCGCGACTTCGGGACCGATAACCTCGAGCGGATCAGCGTCTACGAGCGCCATGCCGGCTACACCGGGTTCAAGAAGGCGCTCGGAATGCAGCCCGACGAGCTTGTCGAGCTGGTCAAGAAGAGCGGCCTGCGGGGCCGCGGCGGCGCCGGCTTCCCGACCGGCAACAAGTGGGGCTTCCTGCCCAAGGGCATGTACCCGCGCTATCTCGTCTGCAACGCGGACGAGAGCGAGCCGGGCTGTTTCAAGGACCGCTACCTGATCGAGACGAGCCCGCACCAGGTGCTCGAGGGGGTCATGATCGCCGCCTACGCGATCGGCTCCAACCTCGCCTTCATCTATATCCGCGGCGAGTACCTGCCGCAGTACGAGGCGCTCGAAGCGGCCATCGAGGAAGCGCGTAAGGCTGGTTACCTGGGCAAGAACATACTCGGCACGGGCTACGACCTCGAGGTGATCCTCCATCGCGGAGCCGGGGCCTACATCTGCGGCGAGGAGACGGCCCTGCTGACCTCGCTGGAAGGCTATCGAGGCGAGCCGAGGCTGAAGCCACCGTTCCCCGCGATCAAGGGACTGTACGGAAAGCCGACGGTGGTCAACAACGTCGAGACGGTGTCCAACCTGCCCCACATCGTGCTGAACGGGGCCGACTGGTTCGCGGCGATGGGCACCCCGACCGGCAAGGGGACGCGCGTCTGGTGCATCAGCGGCCATGTCAACAAGCCGGGCAACTACGAGCTTGAGAATGGCACGCCCATCCGCGAGTTGATCGAGGTCCACGGTGGTGGGGTTTGGAAAAATCGCAAGTTGAAAGCCTTCCAGCCAGGCGGCGCCTCGATGATGGTGCTCCTGCCCGAGCACCTGGACGTCGCGTTGGACTTCGACGCGATCGCCAAGGCCGGATCGATGGCCGGCGCCGGCGCGATGGTCGTGATGGACGAAACCACCTGCATGGTCGACGCCGCTCGGCGCTACGTGAAGTTCTTCCAGCACGAGAGTTGTGGCAAGTGCACCCCGTGCCGTGAAGGGACCTTCTGGATGGCCAATATCTTCGACACCTTCGAGGGCGGGACCGCGAAAAGCACCGACATCGACCTGCTGCTGGACGTCGGCTACAACATCGACGGCCGGTCGTTCTGCCCGCTGGGTGATGCCTCGACCTGGTTTCCGCGCAGCGTCATCAAGTACTTCCGCGACGAGTTCGAGCAGCATGTCGCGGAAAAGGGATGTCCCTTCAAGAAGGTGGCCGAGGAGGCTGTGGCGTAAATGGCGGCGGTGCAAACGGACCAGGTCACCGTCACCGTCAACGGCGTATCGGTCACCGTGCCCAAGGGCACGCTGATCCTCGACGCCGCCAAGAAGGTCGGGATCGACATTCCCATCTTCTGCTCGCATCCCAAGATGGCGCCGGTCGCCGTTTGCCGGATGTGCCTGGTGGAAGTGGAGAAGATGCCGAAGATGCAGCCCGCCTGCGCCGTACAGGTGGCCGAGGGCATGGTCATCCGCACCAAAACCGACCAGGTCGAGAAGTATCAAAAGGGCTTGCTCGAGTTCCTGCTGATCAACCACCCCCTCGACTGCCCCATCTGCGACAAAGGTGGCGAGTGTCCCCTGCAGGACCAGACCTACCAGTACGGCCCGGGCGCCAGCCGCTACGTCTACCAGAAGGCGCATTTCGACAAGGCGGTCCCCCTCTCCGACAAGATCGTGCTCGATCGGGAGCGCTGCATCCTCTGCTGGCGCTGCACCCGGTTCAGCGAGGAGATCTCCGGCGAGCGCGAGCTGGCGCTGATCCAGCGCGGCGTCCACACCATCATCGGCACCTTCAACGACGAGCCGGCGCAGTCCAATTACCAGGGCAACTGGACCGAGATCTGTCCGGTCGGCGCGTTGACCTCACGCCAGTACCGCTTCATCAGCCGGCCCTGGGACCTCGACCGCACCCCAAGCGTCTGCCCGGGCTGCAGCATGGGCTGCAACATCCAGATCGACGCGCGCGGCAACAAGATCGGCCGCTTCCAGTCCCGTGAGAACGTCGCCGTGGACGACAGCTGGCTCTGCGACGTCGGCCGCTACAGTTTTCCGTACTTCCAGCGCTCCGCCATGGAGCGGCCGCGCGTCCGGAGGGACGGGAAGCTGGAAGAGGTTTCCTACCCGGAGCTGGCCGCGTTCACCGCCAACGCGCTCAAGCAGGCCGGCACCCCGATTGCCGGTTGGGCGTCGCCCGGTTCGACCAACGAGGAACTGTTTCTCTTCCAGCGCCTCTTCCGCGAGGTGTTGAAGTCGCCCCATCTGGACCATCGAACGGTTGGGCTCGCCCAGACGACACCCGAGGACATGACCCTGCCGATCGCGGACATCGAGCAGTGCGACCACGTCATCGTGCTGGGCGGCCAGGCGGTCATCGACGCGGCGCCTGTCCTGCACCTGCGGCTTTTCAAGAGCCAGCGCAAGGGCGTGAAGATCGTCAAGGTGGAAAGCGGGGAGGGGACGACGGCGCTCGACGCGGTGCCGGCCGAGGCGCTGGCCGTCGGCATCCTGGCCACCGAGGCGAATCGCCAACAGGCGATCGACCTCCAGGGTCTGCTGGCGGAGAAAGTGAAGGGCAGTGTGCGGCGCCTGCTGGTCAGCGTCGGGCCGAACGGCCGGGGCGCGACCGACCTCGGGATTCTGCCGCACGCCGGCCTTGGGTACGCGCCCCTGAACGGTCAGGCGGGCAAAGGCCGCTGGGACTGGCCGCACGCCGGCATCAGGGGACTCTATCTCCACGACCCGAGCCCCCTGCACGCGTTTGCCTCAACCGAGGCGGAGGCACTCTGGCTCTCGACCGTGTCGCTCCTGATCTACCATCGCTTCGAGCCGTCTCCGCTCGACGATGTGGCGCAAGTCGTCATCCCGGCCCGCGCCTTCCCGGAGAAGAACGGCACGGTGACCAACATGGAAGGGCGTGTCCAGCGCATCGGCCGCGCCATCGACGCCGACGCGATCCGCGACGACTGGCGCGTGTTCCAGGACCTGGCGAATGCCCTGGGCGCTGGCTGGGCCTACGAGGGAGTCAACGACGTCTTGGCTGACCTGCTCCGCTCGCTGCCGCCCTACGCGGCCGTCAACCTGGGCGAACGCGTACTCTGGGGCGCGCCGTGACGACCGAGGTCGTGATCGTCACCCTGATCAAGGCGGCGATCGTCATCGGCGCGCTCCTCACCGGCTTCGCTTATCTCACCCTCTTCGAGCGCAAGGTGCAGGCCCGGATGCAGCAACGGCCCGGGCCAAACCGCGTCGGCCCCTTCGGGCTGCTTCAGCCGGCGGCGGATGGGCTGAAACTGTTCTTCAAGTCGAGCAGCGAGCCCGCCGGCCGCGATCACTTCCTCTACCTGCTGGCGCCCATGATTTCGATGTGCGCCGCGCTGGCGAGCTTCGCCATCATTCCGATCAGCGGGCCGGGGCCGGTTGTCCTCTTCGGCCACTCGGTCGGCTGGTACGTGATGAACGTCAACATCGGCATCCTCTGGTACTTTGCCGTGACCTCGGTTGGGGTGTACGGCATCTTCCTGGCCGGCTATGCCTCCAACAGCAAATACTCGATGCTCGGTGCCCTGCGGTCGTCGGCGCAGATGATCAGCTACGAGATGGCGCTTGGCCTCTCGCTCGTCCCGGTGTTCATCCTCGCGGGATCGCTTCGCATGGTCGACATTGTCAACGCCCAGCGCACCTGGTGGTTCGTCATCCCACTGCTGCCGGCCTTTTTTCTGTACCTGATCGCGGGGATCGCCGAGACGAACCGGGCGCCCTTCGATCTGCCGGAGGCCGAGACTGAGCTGGTCGCCGGCTATCACACGGAATACTCGGGGATGCGGTTCGCGCTGTTCTTTATGGCCGAGTACATCAACATGATCATCGTCAGCTCGATCGCGGCTATCGTCTTTCTCGGTGGCTGGTGGGGACCGCTCGGCATCCTCCCCGGACCGTGGTGGTTCGTTCTCAAGGTGGTCGCGCTGCTCTATCTCTACGTCTGGCTGCGGGCAACCCTGCCCCGGCTCCGCTATGACCGGCTGATGGCGCTCGGCTGGAAGTCGCTCTTCCCGCTGTCGCTGGCGATGATGATGGTTACCGCGGTGGTTGCGGTTGCCGCCAAAGGGGTCTTCTGATGGCCGGCATCCGCGAAGTCTTCACCGCGCCGCTCTACATCGCCAAGGCGATGCTGACGACCTTCAAGCACAACACGAAGCCGATCGTGACGATCTCGTACCCGGAGCGGCAGAAACCGGTGCCGCCGCGGGCGCGAGGCCGCCACATCCTCCATCGCTACGCCGACGGGCTGGAGAAGTGTGTCGGATGCGAGCTCTGCGCGATCGCGTGCCCGGTCGGGTGCATTGTCGTCGAAGCCGCCGAGAACACGCCCGAGCACCGGGTCTCTCCCGGTGAGCGCTATGCGAAGCGCTACGAGATCAACCTCCTCCGCTGTATCTACTGCGGCATGTGCGAGGAAGCGTGCCCCTACGACGCCATCACCATGGGGCCCCGTTACGACCTCGCCGACGACCACCCGGATAAGTTCATCGCCGTTAAGGAAGACCTGCTGGAACCGCTCAGCGCCAGCCTCGGCGACACGGCGCTACCGACCGCCGCCCCGTCGGCGCAAAAAGAGCCGCGGAAATGGTAGTCGCCTTCGCGATCCTGGCGGCCTGGGAGCTGGTGACGGCCGCCGGGGTGGTGGCCTTTCGCCGCCCGATCTATAACGCCCTGTCGCTCGTCGCCAACATGCTCGGGCTCGCGGTCCTGTTCCTGATGCTGAATGCGCAGTTCCTCTTCGCCGCCCAGATCATCGTCTATGCCGGCGCCGTCATGGTCCTCTTCGTCTTCATCATTGCCCTGCTCAATCCCGGCGTCGACCTCACCCTGCAGCGAGGCAGCACCGAGTGGTTGTACGGGATCGTCATGGGAGTGCTGTTCGCCGCCCTCTTCGGCGCGCTCCTCTACAACCGCGGGCTGACCGGTCGGACCGGCCCCTTCACGCCGGAAGCCATCAGTACAACCGGAAACGTCCAGACGATCGGGGCAGCGCTCTACACCAGGTTCCTGTTTCCGGTCGAGGTGACGTCGATTCTGCTGCTGATGGCCGCCGTCGGCGCCGTCTACCTGGCGATGCGGAAAGCCGAGTGATGCAGATCCCTGCCTATTCGTTCCTTCTCCTCAGCGGCGGGATATTCACGCTTGGTGCGATCGGCTTCCTGATCCGCCGGAACCCGCTGGTCATCTTCATGTGCATCGAGCTGATGCTGAACGCGGTCAACCTGGCCTTCGCGGCCATCAGCCGCTACCTGAATTCCCTCGACGGGGTCGTCTTCGCCTTCCTCGTCATCACCGTCGCCGCCGCCGAAGTGGTGGTCGGGATCGCCATCATCGTCCAGGTCTACCGGGCCGGCCGCGACATGGACGTCGACGAGCTCGACCTGATGAAGCAATGAGCACGCTCGCCCCGCTCGTTCTCCTCACGCCCCTCGCCGGATTCCTCATCAACGCGCTCTTCGGACGGATGCTGCCTCGCCGCGTTTCCGGCTGGGTCGGTGCCGGCAGTATCGGGCTCAGCCTCGTCTTCGCGCTGGCCATCCTGGTCCAGGTCATCGGCGGCGAGCACATGGACCAGACCTACTTCACCTGGTGGTCCAGCGGCCTCTTCGACGTGCCGTTCAATCTCTACGTCGACCCGCTTTCCACACTGATGATCCTCGTGATCACCGTCGTCGGCTTCCTGATCCACGTCTACTCGATCGGCTACATGGCGGCCGACCGCGGGATCTCGCGCTTCTTTGCCTACATGAACCTGTTCGTCTTCGCGATGCTGCTGCTGGTCCTCTCCGGCAACTTCATCTGGCTGGTGGTCGGCTGGGCCGGCGTCGGCCTCTGCTCCTACCTGCTGATCGGCTTCTGGTACGACCGGCCGGCGGCGGTGCTGGCGGCGCGCAAAGCCTTCGTCATGAATGTCATCGGCGACGTCGGCATGGTCTTTGCCGCCTTCGTCATCTTCCTGAATTTGAATGTCCTCGACTTCGGCAGTGTCTTCAGCCGCGTGCACCAGCTGCCCAAAGGTGGCACGGTGATCAACGTGATCTGCCTCTTGCTACTGGTCGGTGCAGTGGCCAAGTCGGCCCAGCTCCCGCTGCACACCTGGCTTCCCGATGCCATGGAGGGTCCGACGCCGGTCTCGGCCCTGATTCACGCCGCCACCATGGTGACGGCGGGCGTCTACCTGGTGGCGCGCATGCACCTGCTGTACGACTGGGCGCCGCAGGCCGCAACCGTCGTCGCCGTCATCGGCGGCGTGACCGCCCTCTTCGCGGCGACGATCGGCATGACCCAGGTGGACATCAAGCGGGTCCTCGCCTACTCGACGATGAGCCAGATCGGCTACATGTTCCTCGCCGTCGGAATCGGCGCCTACGCCGCCGGCATGTTCCACTTCATGACCCACGCGTTCTTCAAGGCTCTCCTTTTCATGGCGGCCGGCAACGTCGTCCATGCCTTCCACGATGACCAGGACATCCGCCACATGGGCCAGCTGCGGCGCGGCTTACCCGTCACCTTCTGGACCTTCCTGATCGGGACACTGTCGATCAGCGGCTTCCCACTGCTGGCCGGGTTCTTCAGCAAGGACGAGATCATCCGGGCCGCGCTGAGCGCCGCGGGTATCGAGTTCGTGATGGGCCTGGCGGCGCTGCTGACTGCGGGCCTGACCGCCTTCTACATGTTCCGGCTCTTCATCATTGCGTTCGGCTGGGAGTGGCTGCGCGATGACCCGCGCCACCTCCACGAGGCGCCGCCGATCCAGACCATCCCGATCATCATCCTCGCGGCGGGCGCCGCGCTCGGTGGCTATTTCCCGGTCGCGAACTTCCTCGAGCCGGTCTTCGGCCACGCGGTCGACATCGGGACCGGGGCGTTCATCGCCCTCGCTCTGCTAACGCTCGTGGCCGCCGGCGTCGGGTTCGCCCTGGCCTATCTCGTCTACGCGCGGCGTCCCGAGCTGGCGGTCGCCTGGCGCGCGCGGCTCGGGCCGATCGCGACCCTGGTCGAGCACAAGTACTACATCGACGAGCTCTATGACCGTGTCATCGTGCGGCCCGGGTTCGCGCTGGCCCGGTTCCTGAACAATGTCTTCGAGCCGCGGGTGATCGACGGAACGGTGAATGGCGTGGCCGACTTCTTCCTGCTCGAATCGCGGGAATGGCGTTTGATCCAGACCGGGCGGGTGCGCAGCTACGGCCTCTGGACGCTCGGCGGCGCCATCGGGATCGTCGGGTTGATCGCCTGGACCCTCGGCTATTTGCCCTTCCGGTCAGGCTGATGAACTGGTACACGCTCTCCCCGAACGTTCCCTGGCTGACGCTGGTGCTGGTCCTGCCCCTGGCGGGGGCGTTGATGATCGCCCTGGTACCCGCCGTCGCCCGGCGCACCGTCAAGCAGCTGGGGATCCTGACGTCCGTCGCCACCCTGCTGCTGGTGCTGGCGATCATTGGCGGCTTCCAGCACGGCGTCGGCAACCTGCGCTTCCAGTTCGAGGAAATCCGGCAGTGGATCCCCGGCGTCGGGATCAGCTATCACCTCGGCATCGACGGCGTGAGTCTCTTCCTGCTCGGGCTCAACGCCTTGCTCTTCCTGCTGGCGACCGCGGTCACCGACCCGGAGACGCCGCGCTTCAAGGAGTTCATGCTGCTCCTCCTCGTGCTCGAGGCCGCCACGGCCGGCGTGCTGCTCGCGCTCGATTTGATTCTGTTCTACGTCTTCTGGGAGGCGATGCTGGTCCCGCTTTACTTCCTGATCGGTGCCTGGGGCGAGGGACAGCGCGTTTACGCCGCCTTCAAGTTCCTGATCTATACCGTGGTGGGCAGCTTTGCCATGCTCGTCGCCATCCTGGCGGTGGCGGCGATCAGCTTTGCGCAGACCGGGCAGCTCACCTTCGACTGGGTGACCCTGGTCCAGCATCCGGCATCCGGCACCGCACACCTGCTCGGGCTCAGCCTCAGCGTCCAGCAGTTGCTCTTCGTCGGCTTCGCGCTCGCCTTCGCGATCAAGATGCCGCTCTTTCCCCTGCACACCTGGCTGCCGCCCGCCTACGTGTCGGCGCCCGTGCCGGTGCTGATCGTCTTCGCCGGCCTGGTGCCGAAGCTCGGCGCGTATGGCTTCATTCGGTTCAACCTGGCCCTCTTCCCGGATGCCGCGCACTCGCTCGCGCCGTTCTTTGCGCTGCTGGCGACGATCGGGATTCTCTACGGGGCGTTCATGGCGCTCAGCCAGACCGACCTCAAGCGCCTCGTCGCCTACGCCTCGATGAGCCACCTCGGCTTCATCGGGCTCGGGATCTTCACCGGCAACCTGCTCGGCATCGAGGGCGCGCTGGTCCAGATGGTGAACCACGGCGTGATCATTGCCGCCCTCTTCCTGATCGTGGCGATGATCGAGCGCCGCAGCGGGACGCGCGACCGCGCCCAGCTGCGTGGCCTCGCCACCGGAACGCCGGTGTTTGCTGCGCTCTTCCTGCTGGTGTCGCTGGCGGCCCTCGGCCTGCCCGGCCTGAACGGCTTCGTCGGCGAGTTCCTGATCATGCTCGGCGCCTGGGCCGCCTTCACGCCGCTGGCGGTCGCGGCCGGCATCGGGGTCATCCTCGCCGCCTGGTACGTACTGCGGATGTACCAGGGCTCGTTCCAGGGCGTGCCGGTCGAGCCCGCCGGTTTCGGGGAATTGCGCCGCTCCGACGTTGGGGCGCTGGCCCCGCTGCTCGCCTTGATGGTCGTCATCGGCGTCTCGCCAGCTTTCTTTCCGGCCGCGGTCGAGGCGACGGTGAAGGCGCTCCCGGTGCTGACGCGATGATGCTCCTTCGAGCCGCGGCGGCGATCGATCTCAGCGGGATCGGCATCGACTACACCGCGATTTTGCCCGAGCTGGTGGTTGCGGCGACCGCCATCGTCGTGCTGCTGCTCGAGTTGTTCGTGCCCCCGGGCCAGCGGCGGATCCTGGCGGCCGTCACGGTGATCGGCCTGGTCGGCGCCTTGATCGCGACCATCCCGCTCTGGGGGCACAATCGCTCGGCCTTTTCGGGCACGATCACCGGCGACAGCCTGGCCGCGTTCATGAACGTCGTGCTGATCGGCGTGACGATTTTCACCGCGATCATCTCGCCGCGATACCTGCGGGCGCTCCGGCTGGATTATGGCGAGTACTACATCCTGTTGCTCGGCGCCACGCTGGGGATGATGCTGCTGGCGGCCGCGACCAGCCTGATGACGATCTTTCTCGGGATCGAGCTCTTGTCGATCTGCCTCTACGTGCTCTGCGGCTTCGCCCGGGCCGAGCTGCGCTCGCAAGAATCAGCCCTGAAATATCTCTTGCTTGGCGGCTTCGCCACCGGCTTTCTGCTCTATGGGATGGCCCTGATCTACGGGGCCACCGGCAGCACCACCCTGCGTGGGATCGCGGCCGTCGCCACCGCCGGCGCCGCCGGGAATGTGCTGCTCCTGCTCGGCATCGGCTTCCTGGCCATCGGGCTGGCCTTCAAGGCCTCGGCGGCGCCCTTCCACATGTGGACGCCGGACGTCTACGAAGGCGCGCCCACGATCGTCACGACCTTCATGTCCGTCGCCACCAAGTCGGCGGCCTTCGCGGCGATTGGCCGCGTCTTCATCGCCGCCTTCCCGGCGATCGCCAGTCGCTGGTACGTGCCGCTCTCGCTGATCGCCGTGCTGTCGCTGGCCGTCGGCAACCTGGTGGCGATCACCCAGGACAACCTGAAGCGGATGCTGGCCTACTCGGGCATCGCCCACGCCGGCTTCCTCTTGCTCGGCATCCTTCCGGGGACCACGGAGGGCTTCGGCGCGACCCTCTTCTACATCGCCGCCTACGCGGTGATGAACTTTGGCGCCTTTGCCGTCGTCACCTCGATCGGCGCCGCGGGGGAGGAGACGGCCGACATCAACTACTGGCGCGGCCTCTTTTACCGACGCCCGTTTTTGGCGACCGTGATGACGATCTTCATGCTCTCGCTGGCCGGCATCCCGCCGACCGTCGGCTTCTTCGCCAAGCTCTTCGTCTTCCGCGCCCTCGTCGATGCCCAGATCTGGCTGCCGCTCGCCATCGCCATCATCATGACGATCGTGTCGTTCTATTACTACCTGCGGGTGATCGTGGTCATGCTAGCGGCACCGCCCGAGACGGCGATTGCTCGCGAGCGGGTCGGCGTCTCGATGGGCGCCGTGCTCGGCGCCGCGGCCGTCGGCACCCTGCTGCTCGGCATCTTCCCCAGCTTCGTGCTGGACTGGGCCACCAAAGCCGCCTCCGTACACTTGTAGCGTGCTCGCTCCGTCTCCGGTTCGTGAGACACTCGGTCCGCCGTCGCGGCCTCGAATCACGCCGCTGAGCATCCCGGGACGTGCCTGGCGCGAGCTCCGCAAGATGCGGACGGCGATCATCCTGCTCGCCATCCTCGCCCTGCTGGCGACCGTCGGAACGCTACTCCCGCAAATTCCCCAGAGCCCGCAGGGGGTCATGGGCTTCGTGCTTCGCCATCCGTACAGCGCGCCCTGGCTGGCCCGCCTCGGGCTCTTCGACATCTTCAGCTCGTGGCCCTTCATCATCACGGCGGTCCTGATGTACGTCTCGATCGGGGCCAGCATGTTCATTCGCGTGCCGGCGGCCTGGCGGCGTTTCGCGCTGCATAACCAGCGCAACCGGGCCCTGTTCGCCGAGGTGGCCAGCATCATCTTTCATGCCAGTTTCTTTCTGCTGCTGATCGGGGTCCTGGTCGGCAAGGCCGCGGGATTTGTCGGCAACGCGGCGATCGTCGAAGGGGACAGCTTTGTCGAGGCGCGTGCCAACTACGACAACCTGAGCGAGGGCGTGCTGGCCGGCCGGCATGCTGGCTTCCAGGTCAAGATCGACAGCTTCAAGGCGGCCTACTGGCCGACCGGCGCGCCCAAAGACTTCACGTCCCGCGTCCGGATTTTCGACCAGGGCCGCCTGGTGGAGAGCAAGAGCATCCAGGTCAATCACTACGTCGACTACCGCGGCGTCAAGCTCTACCAGGCGGGCTACGGCTGGGCGCCGACGCTCAAGATCGAGACCCCCGACGGCCGGGTGGTCGCCGATGGCCCGACGATCTTCGTCGGCGACCCGCAGCAGGCCAACGGCGTCATCAAGGCTCCGTCGGCGGGACCCGGGACCCAGCAGCTGGGGGCGACCGCCATCTTCATGCCCGATCCGCAGATCGTGAACCAGGCGATCTCGCCGGGGACGCCGCAGCTCAAGACGCCGTTGTTGCTCGTCCGGCTGTTCCGTGGCGATCTGCATCTGACCCAGCCGCAGAATGTCTTCGCACTGGACACCGGCAACATGGACCTCCGCTGGCGGGGGGCGCTCCGCCTCGGCGACAGCGTCGTCACGCCGGACGGCTACCGTCTGACCTTCAGCGGGCTCAAGCAGTACACGGACCTGACGATCAACAAAGACCCGGGCATCGCCATCGTGCTGGCCGCGTTCATCATCGGCCTCTCGGCGCTGATCGCCAGCCTCTACCTGCCGCTCCTCGGCCCGGAGCAACGACTCACGCCCGCTCGCCAGTTTACGGACTGAGCATCTCAAGATAACGCCGGCCGTAAGGTTTTTGTCGTCGTATGGCCATGGTGAATGGGCTGAACGACCGGAACTCCAGCCGGGCTCAGCAGCGCATGCTACAGCGTGTCATGCCCACGCACCGTTCCCGCCGCGGGAAGCTCGGCCAGGCGATCGTCGAAACGGCCCTGCTGTTTCCGGTCCTCTGTCTCCTGGTCATGGGCAGCACCGACCTCGGTCGGGTCTTTTATTACTCCATCGAGGTGACCAACGCCGCCCGTGAGGGGGCGCGTCAGGGGTCCAGCTATGACCCGATCTACGGCAACACCTCGGCGACCCATGCCGCCGTCATTGCCGCGGTTCGCGCGGAGGCCCCTGACCTGACGCTCGTCGAGCCGAACCCCGCGTTCTCACCCGTCAACTGCCAGTCCGGGCCGCCGTACGCGGATAGCTATTACCCCACGACCCCGAACACGGGCTATGTCTTCGCCTGCTTCTCGGTCGGCGGAGCCGAGAACGACACAGCCACGAGCGGCACCGCCGGGCAGACCATTCGGGTGACGATCCTCTATAACTTTACGCCGGTGACGCCGGTGATCGAGAACGTGTCGGGCAACATTCACGTCCAGGCGACCACCACCATGATCATCCAGGGCCAGCCATGAGGTCGCGAACAAAGCGCGGCCAGTCGCTGGTCGAGATGGCGATGATCGCGCCGATCCTGATCATGATGCTGGTCAGCGTCATCGACTTCGGGCGGGCGGCGTACGACTATTCGACCCTCTCGGCGGCGGTGCGCGAGGGCGCCCGGCAGGCGGCGCTGACGGGGAGTACGCGCTCGACCAATGCCGACGTCGTGGCCGCGGTCAAGCGCTACGCCGTCGGGCTGTCGCTGGCCCCCGCCAGCTGCGTCAACGGTGCCTACGCCGGGTCCTCGTGGCCGCCGTCCACACCGAGCTCAGCCGCTCCAAATACCGGCGTTATCTACATTGTGTCCGGATCGTCAAGCTCGGCCGGGATCAACGCCCCTGGCGGCCAGGCGTCGGCCCCGGCCGCCGGTTCCTGTGCCGCGGTGAACCCGGCCGATGCGGCGCGCTACCCCCTTACGATCAAGGTCGTCTATAAGTTCCAGCCCCTCACCCCGTTCGTTCAGCAGTTTTTGGGTTCCGGCTCCGTCACTCTCACAGTCGCCAGCACGATGACGACTGAGTACTGATGCATGGGTTCTTCAAGCGCAGGCAAGCTGGCCAGGCGATCGTCCTGGTTGCCGCGGCCGCCGTTGTCCTGACGGCGATCCTGATGCTGGCCATCGACGGCGGTGGCATCTACCTCGAGCGGCGCCAGCTACAGAATGCCGCGGACGCCGGGGCGCTGGCCGGTGCCGAGAAGCTCTGGTCGTCGAACCCGCCGAGCTACACCGCGATGCACACCCAGGCGCTGGCCACGATCGCCAGGAACCTGAATATTTCTGTGGCGGGCGTGAGCCCGACGAGTACTCCGTCGGGCGGGAGCCCATGGTCGATCTCACCCAACTACCAGGTCACCGTCCTAGCGGCCTCGTATACGTACCAGGTCACCATCCAGCACACGCACCCCGTCGTCCTGGCGCCTATCCATGGCTTCGCCCAGACACTTCAGCTGCAGGTCCAGGCCACCGCGCAGAACGAGAACCTGCCTTACGCAATCGTTCTTTTGCAGGATCGCCCGCAGTATGCGCAGTGGTCGAACTTCCTCATCAACGGCACCCCCGGAGGTGTAACGCTGTCGGGCGGTGGAGGAGCCGCCGACCGCGGCGGGATCTTCTCGAACGCGAGCATCTCGGCCGGCAACGCCGGCGGGACCATCACGTTCACGAATCCCCCCGGATCCGGAGACCTCTGGGCCGTCAACGAAAGCGCGAGTGACCAGGCCACCCTGACCCCGTTGAAAGTGACCGGTGAACAGACGCCGAACCCACCGCGGCTCGGGACACATCTGGACTTCCCCAACTACCCGATGCCACCACCGCCGGCGGCCAGTTACAACGGCAGCACGGTGGTTAATGGGACGTCCTACCTCTGCCCGGGCCAGTACACGAATCAGATCAGCGTCGGAAACGGAGCCACGGCCGTTCTCGCTCCTGGCGTGTACGAGGTGCAGGCCAACGGCGTGAACGTCCAGGGGACACTTCGAACCTTGAACGCGACCGACGTGGGCCAGAACGTCTGCGGCCAGTTGCTGGCAGCGGTTCCTTCAGACACGGGCGTCATCATCGAAGTTCGGCCGGATAACGTCTCTGGCACCACCACCTGCAACAAGCACATCTTCTCGGCGGCCGCCAACTCCACGATCACTCTGACGCCGTCGCCCAAATACTTCAACATCAGCCTCTACATCGAGACGATGCCAAACTGGCAGACGACCTGCACCAGCCAGCCCCTTGGGACGAACGTCGTCCGGTTCAGTGGGGGCGCCTGCTACAGCATCAGCGGGGCGATCTACGGCCCCGCCGACAACATGGTCCTGACCGGGGGCGGCTGCGGGACGGGAGTCGGCCAGGTGGTCGCCTGGACGCTCACGGTCAACGGCAACGGCAACGTCAACGAGACCTTCGATCCAAGCAGGCTGCCGTATATGAAAGGCTTGATCCAGTAGGTTCGCGTTACAGGTCCGTAACACTGGTCGCAAGCTCGAAACAGCTTTCAGGCCTCGCACCGGCCCCCAAGTCCGTAATAGAACGCGTAGGAACGCGTCTATATCCTCGTGACTGTGCCTATGACCAATCGTGTTCACCGGTCAAGGAAGTCCCGCGCCCAGTCCCTGGTCGAGTTCGCGCTCATCCTGCCGGTGGTGGCCATGCTCTTCCTCGGCGCGGTCGACCTGACCCGTGCCTTCTACTACTACATCGTGCTCGAGAACGCCACCCGTGAGGGGGCCCGGGTCCTGATCGATTATCCGTATCAATTCGACGACAGTGCGGCCTGCGCAGCCGTTGTCCGGGAAGCGCAATCTTACGTGACGCTGAGCTGCAGCGGCGCCTCGCCGACGATCACTATATCTCCGGCGGTCGATCTCACCGCGAACCCGCCCCACCGGGTGCCCGGGCGGAAACCCGTGACGGTGACCGCCACCATGACGTTCTCGCCGATCACGATCATGCTCCAGCAGCTGATTGGTTCGCCAATCACGATCCGCGCCTCAACCACGATGACCACCTGGTACTAGAAATGAAGCAATACACGTCAAAACGCGCTCAGGGCATGGTTGAGTTCGCGCTCATCGCGCCTCTATTCTTCCTGCTCCTCCTCGGGATCGTCGATCTTGGCCGAGCGGGCTTCTTCTTTGTCGTCGGCTCGAACCTTGCTCGGGACGGCGCTCGAGACGGTGCCGTTTACGACAACGGCTCGCCGGGTCCGACGAACGCCGCGGTGACCAGCCTCATCAGTGGCGAAGCCCACGCCGTCGGAATCGCGACGTTAACGTTTCCTGCTGCCTGTGGCACAACCACGCCGCCACAGCCGCCCGCGGCACTTTCCGCATGCCAGACGCCCGCCAACGGTGAGATGAAGTTCTTCATCCAGGATGTCGCCGGAAGTCCTCACTACAAGAAGGTCTCGACTGTCTATGCGTTTAGACCAATAACGCCAATGTTGAGCCAGATCACCGGCACGATCTACATCATCGCCACCTCGGCGATGACGGTGGAGTACTGATGATTACCAGGCTGCGTACGCTGGGCGGTCGCCGGGGCCAGGTCCTCGTCACCTTCGCCCTGAGTGCCGTGGCGCTGTTCGGTGTGCTCGCGCTGGCGATCGACGGCGGCCGCATGATGATGGATCAACGTGCGCTCCAGAATGCCGCGGATGCCGCGGCTCTCCTGTCTGCCACCGATATCGGTCCCGGCGCCGATAGCACGCAAGTTGGTTGGGCCCAGGACGACGCCGTCCTGTCCGTTGAACGGTCGCTGGCGATCAGCTTTTCGAATGACTATCCTGGCAAGGTCCATCGCTTGATTGGCGGCATTGGAAGCTGCCTCCCGAGCGCTTGCAGCCCTCCGTGGTCACCGACGATATGCTGCACCAACTGGGCCGATACGACGGGCGACTACCTGTTTTCGATCACGACGCCTTTTGCGTTCGGGACCGCGGAACCGGAAGCCGTGGTGCAGATCAAGCTGGTCCACCACATGTCGCTGCTGATCGGTGGGTCACTGTGGCCGAAGATTGACGTCAACGCGCAATCCACGGCGCGGAACTATGCCATTCCCTACGCCATCTTCACCTTCAAGCACAACGACAAGACGGACCTCGATCAGACCGGTGGCGCGAGCCTTACCGCCAACAAACGGATCGGCTCCAACGGCACGGCCAGCCGAGGCTCGATGACGTTCACCTGCACCGGGACAGCCCCCGGCCAGTGGGGCGGTGACTACTACTCCTACAGCGCCAACAACGGCGCAACCCTCAGCGGAACCAAGGAAAATACCTGCGCGGGCCCGGTCTCATCGGGGAATGTGCTGCTCGGCGGCTACCTCCTTCCGCCGGGCGTGCATTTGCCGGACGATCCGTGCTTGCTCACGCCGAACCCGTGTGGGGCAGCCCAGGCGGTTCAGGGCGCGTTGAGCGTCACCGGCACGCAGATGCTCACGCCCACGATCCCGGCCGACCCGACCCAGCCGCTGGGACCTCGGTACAGCAAGGTGACCGTGTCCGGGAGCGGCAACGTCCTGTACCTGCAGCCGGGCGTCTACTTCTTCGAAGGCACGGCGTCGGGCAGCGGTTTGGAGATTCTGTCGAGCGGGACGGTCGTCACTGGCGACTGCTATGCGGCAGGCGGCCCGACCTTCCCAAACTGCAGCAGCACCGCGATCTGCGGCTTGACATTGACCCCGCTCGTGGGGGCTGTCGGAAACATCTTCAAATGCGGCGCCGGCGCTGACATGGGCGTTTTGCTGGTCTTCTGGCCGCATGGCACCGACGTGGCCTGCTCGGCGGCCAGCTGGCCGACCGCGTCCTTCCCGTATTGCTCCCAGAACGGGTCCACCGGGAGCGATAATCAGCTGCACATTCAGGCCCAGGGCAACCTGTACTTGACGTCTTCGCCTCGCTATCACAGCGTGGTCCTGCACGTCAACCCGGCGCACGCCAACTCGAGCTGGAACTTCACCACGCAGGCCTCGTTGCCGGCCGGCTTTACAACTCAGACCGACGCCAGCCAGTTGGGTAATGGAAGCAACGTGGTCTACGTCCAGGGTGGTGGAAACATCAGCGTCGTCGGCGCCACCTTCGCGCCCGAGGACAACCTGTTCCTCGGCGGTGGCACCGGCGGCAAGGGCTACGGGCAGCTGCTTGCCTACTACATCCATTACCAGGGCAACGCCGCGATTGCCGAGTCGTATAACCCGCTGGCACTGGTCTATTCGCCGGTCATCGTCAAGTAGCCAGCGACCCGTTCGTACAATGGCGCGGTGCCCGCGTCGCCCGAAAACCGCAATGCGCTGGGCGTCGCGCTGATTATTGGCTCAGCCTGCTGCTTCGGCACGCTCGGCGTCTTCGGCAAGCTTGCCTACCGCCTCGGCCTGAGCACGCCGCAGCTGCTGACCTATCGTTTCGCACTCGCGGCCGTGCTGCTGTGGCTTGCCAACCTGGTCTTGCGCCAGCCCCTGCCGACGCGACGGAGCCTGGTCGGGCTGGTCATCATGGGCGGCGCCGGCTACGTCGGCCAATCGGCGAGCTACTTCAGCGCGCTGCACTTCATTCCCGCCTCGACGAATGCGCTGCTGCTGTACACGTATCCGGTCGCGGTCACATTGTTGGCCGCCTGGTTGTTTCACGAGTCGCTGGCATGGCCCAAAGTCGTCGCCATCGGGCTGGCCTTCGTGGGAACCCTGCTGGTGATCAATGCGCAGTTGCATGCCGCGCCGCTGATCGGGATCGTGCTGGGCCTGGGCGCATCCGCCTGCTACACGGGATATATCTTGCTGGGCGGCCGCCTGCTGCCCGGGCTGCCGCCGCTCGGGAGCACCGCGACCATCTTGACGGCTGCCGCGATCGTCTGGGGCGCCATCGCCACGGGAACGCAGCAGCTGACCATTGCCTGGACGCCGTCGCGACTAGCGTTGATCGCGGGCTTCGCGATCATCGGCACGGCAATCCCAATCTTGACGTTCATTCTGGGCCTTCGTCTGGTGGGCGCATCCCGCGCCGCCATTCTGAGCACGTTCGAACCGGTCAGCACCGTGTTGCTGGCAGTGATCATCCTGGGGGAGACGGGCGGCGGATGGCAGTACGCGGGCGGCGTGCTGATCGTGATCTCTGTTCTCGTACTGGAAGGGCCGGGATGGCGTGCCTCGCGTGTCCTCGCCCAGGCCGCCCGCGAATGAGATTATTTCCTCGTTGCCCCCTTAGCTCAGTGGACCAGAGCGGGTGCCTTCTAAGCACTAGGCCGCAGGTTCGAATCCTGCAGGGGGCGCTTTTGTCTTGTCTCAAGACATCCCGGACGCCTGTCGCAAGACATTATGGACAGGCCAGCGTCCGTTGAGGGGCTGGTAGTCGCGGGTTGGGTCGATGGTCAGAGCGCGGAGGAGCTCGCCGTCCTCGGTC
>JBDTEO010000026.1:0-41583 GCA_039922495.1 Candidatus Dormiibacter sp. | reverse complement strand
GGCGTTGGACCTCGACCCCGCGGCTCCGGCAGTACTCGAGGGCGCGCTCGATCTCCGGCTGGTCGCCATCCAGGTCCAGATCCGCCCACCCGGTCTCGTCCCCCACCTCGGCGCGCCGGATGTTGGTGACGACCTTGTAGTCCTTCCCCAGCTGGTAGATGACGGGAACGTTCAGCGTTTCACGACGGAAGGTCAGGCGCACCGTGGCCCGCGCCATGCCCGGTCAACCCCCGGCGACGGCCGGGACGATCGACAGATCGTCGGTCTCGTTGAGCTGGGTCTTCAGGCCCGACCCGAAGCGGATGTCCTCGTCGTTTCGATAGATGTTGATGAACTGGCGGAGCTGGCCCTTATCGTCGTAGAGGCGCTCCCGGAAGCCCGGGTACTGCTGGTTGAGCGCATCCAGGGCCTGGGAGACATCGGTGGCATTGACCTCGACGATCGCGGCGCCCCGGGTCAACTGACGCAGCGCACCCGGGACACGGATCTTGACGGCCATGGTCTCGACATTATAGGTAGAGAACGGGCGGCAGGCCGTCTGCCGCCCTTCGGTTATGCGACCTGGGCCAGGCGGTCTGACTTGCCGCGCTGCGCGACGAGGTAGTAGATGGCGCCGACGATCAGAACGATCCCGAGGGTGGCCTCGAAAACGGGGACCCAGCCGAGCCCGGACAGAAAATCTGGGAAGTTCGGCAAGGAGCCGATATTGGGATTGCTGGCCGGTCGGGGCCACAGGAAGTTCAGCAGCATGCTTCCGCCCCAGACCAGCGCCAGCACGTTGATGATCAGGCCCCAGCGTGACAGCTTGAACGGAGCGGCTTCGGTAGGCCAGCCCTTGGTTCGAGCAATAAGAATCGCCACGTTTCCGAGTAGGTAGGACAGGTAGATCATGCCCGTCGCCGCGATCGCAACCAGACCGGCCCCGGTGTAATAGAAGAGCGGGATCGCCGAGAGGGCGCCGATCACCAAGCAAGTGCCGACCGGCGTGTGCAGTGTTGGGCTCACTCGGTTGTAAATGGCGCCGAACGGCAGCTTGACGTCTCGGGCCATGCCGAACGCCAGCCGGATGGTGGACGTCTGGATCGCCAGGCAACACACATAGATGGCGGCGAAAACCACCAGCAGATAAAGCTCGGCGCCGATGCTGCCGACACCGAAGTTTCCGGTGATGATATCAACGGGTGGGAACGCCTTTGCGCCTGCCGTGTCTGCAATGAACTTATGGGCATCACCCGGAATCGCCAGGATGGTCGAGTAAAGGAAGATGGCCCCGATCACGAAGGCTCCGGCGATTGAGGCGAGAACGGCCTTGGGCGCCTCACGCCTCGGATTCCGTGTCTCTTCCGCGAGCGTGCTTGCCGTGTCGAAGCCGTAGATGACGAAGAGGGACATGAACATCGCCGCTAAGAATGTGCCCGTTGTTGCGCTGAAGCCCGAGCCCAGGCTACTCGTGTCGAACACGATGCCGGGGGATTGGTGATGGAAGAAGATCAGCAAGACGAGCGCAAAGAGGACCATGCCGACCAACTCGAAGACGACCCCGGTGTTGTTGACGATGGCCACCAACCGCACACCAAAGATGTTGAGCAGCGTGGTGCTGAGGAGGACGATTACCGCGACGATGACCTGGGCCTCAAGGGCGCCGGAAGCGCTGCCCGTCGGGATATTGAGCCCGAGGCCGTTGAGGAACGGAATGAGGACGAGTGGAACCGTGACATCCACCGCCGTAACCGTCAGAACACCGGCAAACAAGTAGATCCATCCGGTGAACCAGGAGTAATGCCGGTTGGAAAGATACTTGCTCCACTGGTACACAGAACCGGCCACCGGAAAGTGCGAACTGACTTCGGCAAAATTCAGAGCGACGAGGAACTGACCGAGCGCGACGATCGGCCAACTCCAGATGAAGAAGGCCCCGCCGACTCCCAGTCCCAGTGCATAGAGTGTGAAAATCCCGGTGCTGGGCGAGATATAGGAGAAGGCGACGGCGAAGCTGGAGTAGACACCGAGGATCCGTTTGAGTTCCTGCTTGTATCCAAAGCCGGCCAGGTCGCGGGCGTCGGCCGCGTCCTGGGTGCTACGGTCAGGCGCCGGGGTTCCGGGCGTGATGACGCCGCTTTCAGGCATAGATGTTTCCCTCCTCTTCCTGAGTCCCGCCAAACGTAGCAGGGAGCCAGAACTTCGTCAATGACCTAACCGACCGGGGCGCCCCCGGCTACGATCCGTCCATCGCCAAGGCCGCCTCGATCGTCATCCGCAACGGCCGCGTCTGGGGCGCGGCGGGCCCGGCCACGGCCGTCGCCCTGGCCGAGGACCGGATCGACGCCGCCGGCGGCCTGATCATGCCGGGCTTCAATGATGCGTAGGTGCATTTCCTGATGGGCGCCCGCAACCTGCGGAACCTCAGCTCTCGGACGAAACGACGGTCGACGGGATCCTGGGGCGGATCGCCGCGTTCGCCCAGACCAATCCCGGTCGAAAATGGTTAGTGGGCCGAGGCTGGTAGACGCCATTCTCACGCCAGGCGTTGAAACGGCCGCGGTCGTAGAAGCGTGACTTCAGCCCGCGCTGGCGTGCTCGCAGAGCGCGACGTCCTCCTGCTTCTCGCGAGCGACCAGCAATCGACCGTCCAGTCCGCAGGTCCAGCCGCCGTAGGGACCCTGCAAGCTGCGGCGATTCCCCGGGCGACGACCACCTGCGCCGCTCGGTGCCGGCAGACGTTGTAGAAGCCGGCAACGTGAAAGCGCGGGCAAGGTGCTCGCCGATTGAAGGTAAAGTCGCCATGGAGTGAAATTGTGCACCAACCCAGGCGGCCCGGCGGGCTGGTTTTGTCAGCCTCCAGTTTCGCGGGCCAGCTGGCGGCTACGCCAGCTTCTGACCAGGGCCCCGGTGACGGCCGCCAAGCCGCCGCCAACGAAAATGAAGGTCCCGATGACGTTCACCTGCGGCGGGACCCCTTCCCGAGTCGCCCCGTACACCCAGAGCGGGAAGGTCTGGGAATTGCCCGACACGAAACTCGTGATCACGTAATCGTCCAGGCAGAGGGCGAAGGCAAGCAGGGCGGCTGCCATAACACCTGGAAAGATGAGCGGCAAAGTCACCAGGAGAAAGGTCCAAAGCGGCGACGCCCCCAGGTCTTGAGCGGCCTCCTCGAGCGCCGGGTCAAAGCCCACCAACCGCGCCCGCACGGTGATAGCGACGAACGGGATCGAAAACATGACCTGCGCCAGGACGATCGTGAGCAGGCCGAGCGGCACGTTGAGGGCGAGAAACAGGGTGAGGAGGGCTGATCCGATCACCACTTCGGATGCGGCGATGTCGAGAACCATGACGGCGTCCAGCACGGCCTTGCCCCGAAAGCGGTACCGATGGGTCGCGAGCGCGATCATCGTGCCCAGCACGGTGGCAATCAACATGCCCAATGCCGCCGTTTCCAGTGACGTGAGCACCGCCGAGCTCAACGTCCGGATCGAGAACGGATGCTGGAACCACTTGAAGGTGAACCCGGTCCAGGCAAAGTTGAACTTGCCGTGGGTATCGTTGAACCCGAAGGCGACCATCACGATGATGGGAGCGAACAGCCAGAGGATCACCAGGTGCGTGTAGCCGGACAGGAGCAGCCGGCCGATCCGGGGCATGCCCGCGGCACGCGTCCTGACGTCAGCTGGCCCGTTCTCCGCGTCGAGGCGCAACGCCGCACCCGTACTTGCCATCAGTCGCCCATGAGCTCCCGCGTCCCGAAGATGCGCTGGTAGATCAGGAGCATCGCCAGCAGTCCGAGCATCAGGCCGAAGGCGAGCGAGGCGGCGAGCGGATAGTTGATATTGACCTCGAACTGCTGCTGGATCACCCGTCCCACCATGGTCGTGCCCACGCCACCGAGCAGGTCTTGGTTCACGTAATCGGCTGACGCCGGGATGCCCATCAGCAGCACCCCCGCGAAGATGCCGGGAAACGAGAGCGGCACGATCACCCGCCGGAACACCTGCACCGGGTCAGCAAAGAGATCCTGGGCAGCCTCGATCAGGCGTCGATCGATCTTCTCGAGCGAGACGTAGATGGGGAGCAGCATGAATGGAAAGAAGGTGTACGTTAGGCCCCCGATCACCGCGACCGGTGTGGCGAGGACATGGAAGCCGCTCGGCAGCAACGAGGCCGCCTTGAGCGGCCCAAGCAGCGGGCCGCGATCGCTGAGGAGCGTCTCCCATGAGAGCGTCCGAATCACGAACGAGACGAAAAAGGGAAGGAGCACCGCCAGCAGGTAGGCGGACTTCCGCGGACCGGCGCGGAACGCGATCCAGTAGGCGGCTGGATAAGCCACCAGGAGCGCCAGGATGGTCGCCGAGCCCCCGTACTCGATCGCGTGCAAGTACTGCACCGCATAGAGCGTCAAGCCGCGGGCGTAGTTGCCGAAGTTCCAGGTGAACTCGAAGCCCATGATGAAGTCGCCTGACTGGAGCGAGGTGATCAGGAGGGCCACGATCGGCAGCACAAAGAAGAGCAGCATCCAGCCGCCCCCCGGAAGGATCAGCAAATAGGGCGCCAGCACGCGACCCCAGCGGACGGGACTCGCCCGCCGCTTGAGCGCCTTTTCGCCTCCCGCCATCTACCCTTCGCCCGCGCCGCCCACCGCCGCTACCCCAGGATCACGGCGTTGAAGATGTCGTTCCACTGGGTCGCTTCGCTCGCATTGAGGATTCGGTAGTAGTGCGTTTTGCTGAATTCGCTCTGGGACGGGAAAACCAGCGGGCTCTCGGACGTCTGGCTCAGCGAATCCTTCGTCGCCTGATCTGAACTCTGCGCCGCCTCTTGCTCGATCGACTGCTTGGCGCTTGGGACCGGAGTCACATAGTTGACACTCTCGGCGAGCATCGCGGCCACCGATGGCTGGTAGACATAATTCATGTAGGTAATCGCGTCCACCGGGTGCGTGGCACCGACCGGGATGCACATGTTGTCCGTCCAGATGACACCGCCCTCCTTGGGGAGGACGAACTTGAGGTTCCCGTTGCCGGCGGAGAGGTTCGCCTGAAAGATGTCGCCGGACCATGCCATGCTGATCCAGGTGTCACCGGCGCTGAGCGCCTTGATGTAACTCTGGTCATAGTACTTGCGCACGATCCCGGCGTCGCGTTGCTTCTTGAGCTTGTCGGCCGCCTTATTCCAGTCGCTCGGCTTCGACTTGGCCGGGTCGATGCCCAGGCCGAGCAGGGTCAGGTTCCCGGTGTCCTGGTTGCCCGACATCATGCCGACCTTGCCGGCGAACTTCGGATCAAAAAGATCCTCGAAGCTGGTGATTTCCCTTCCCGTCAGGCTGGGGTTGTAGCCGATTCCAGTGAAGCCTGACTGCCAGGGAATCGTGAACTTGTTGCCCGGATCGAAATCACGATTCAGGAGCCGAGGCGCGGCGTTCTTGGAGAAGTTCGGCAACCTGGACGGATCGAGCTCGACCAGCCAGTGCTTCAGCTGGAGATCGGTCATCTGGATGCCGTTGGTGATGACGATCAGGTCATACCCGATCGCGTGGCCCTGCTTGAGCACGGGGGCGATTTTGGCGAAGAAGCTGGCATCGTCCTGGATGGGCTCGCTGTAGTTGACCTTGATCCCGGTGTCCTTGGTGAATTGTTCGAGCGACGGGTAGGTGGTCGCGCCGGCCGCGTCCTGGCTGGTATCGATATAGAGCGGCCAGTTCGCGAAGTCGAGAACGCCTTGCTTTTTCGCTTTATCCCAGACCCAGTTGGTGTGACCCTGGGTTGCGCCCGTGTTGGGCAGGGCTCCACAGGCCGCCAGTGCCGCCGCGGCACCGACGAGACCGGCTCCCTGAAGCGCGGTCCGCCTCGAAATGCGCGTCTGCGTCAGCCCTCGAAGCAGTGAGGCATCGGCGTAATGCGGAAGGTCTTGATCGGTACTCATCGGTCCTCCTGTTTTTCGGCAGAATCGGTTGTTAGCTCCGGTCGCACACTCGCACGCCGATCTGTGGGAATGACAAAGGTGTGTTCGGGGCGCCAGCTGAGCCGCACCACCTCGCCGGGACGGGCGACCGCGCCGTTGCCCGCGTTGCGGTCGAAGGACGACAGCTCCCGCCCGCCCGGAGTCTCGAAAAAGTACTGGTAACTGACGCCGACGAACACAGCGCTTTTGAGCGTCCCCGTGACCACGTTCAGCGAAGCCTCGGCGGCACCGCCGGCTGGATGGACTTCGAGCTTCTCGGGGCGCACGCCGACATGGAGCGGCTCGCCAACCTGTCGTACCGGATCAGCAGGGATGCGGACCGATTTCCCGGTCGCCAGCACCACCAAACCCCAGCCGCTCTCGGTCCCCTGGTACGTCCCCTCGAGCAGGTTGGAGGCGCCCAGGAACTCCGCCACGAACTTCGTGGCAGGCCGCTCGTAGACCGCTTCCGGCGGGCCCAGCTGCTCGATCCGCCCCTGGTGCATGACGGCGATGCGGTCGGAGATCGTCATCGCCTCTTCCTGGTCGTGAGTCACGAAAACAAAGGTGATTCCCACCTCCTTCTGGATTCGTTTGAGTTCGAGCTGCATCTGTTTGCGAAGCTTGAGATCGAGGGCCCCCAGGGGCTCGTCGAGGAGTAAGACCTTCGGCCGGTTGACCAGCGCCCGGGCCAGCGCCACTCGCTGCTGCTGCCCGCCCGACAGCTGTGCCGGCCGACGCTTGGCATAACCGCCAAGGTTGACCAAATCGATGGCCTCCCGCACTCGTCGTGCGACCTCGTTTCCAGCCACCTTTCGCCTGCGGAGGCCGAACGCGACGTTGTCGAATACGTTGAGGTGTGGGAAAAGCCCGTACGACTGGAACACGGTGTTGACGTCTCGCCGGTAGGCCGGCAGCTCCGTGACATCCCGCCCATCCAGCCCAACGGTCCCTTCGGTTGGCGCTTCGAAGCCGCCGATCATGCGCAGCGTGGTGGTCTTTCCGCAGCCTGAGGGACCCAGCATGCTGAAGAACTCGCCGCGCCCGACCTCCAGGCTGAGGCGATCGACGGCCGTGACTGATCCAAAGCGTTTGACCACCTGATCGAGCACGACCACCGGATCGCCGTGCACACCAGGCAGGTCGACCGCGGGTAGCGCCGCGGCTACGGTCTGACTCAAACTGACCTTCCCTCTCCTTTTGGTCTATGCCGAAGTAAAGATGGTACCGAGCCATTTGTCAAACCCGCCCCGCCCGTCGATTCGACCCGTCGCCTTAGCGTCGTCCGACTCGCGCGGCGTTGGTCCCTAAGCCCCGGATATACTCCGCGGGTGCCGGCTGAATACGACGCGATCATCGTCGGGGGTGGGCACAACGGCCTAGCGACGGCGGCCTATCTCGGGCGGGCAGACGTCAAAACCCTGGTTTTAGAGCGACGCGAGGTGCTTGGCGGCGCGGCCGTGAGCGAGCACCCCTGGCCCGGCTATACGGTGTCGACACTGTCCTATGTCCTCTCGCTGATGCCGCCCGAAGTCATCCGGGAGCTCGAGCTCCACCGGCACGGGCTGACGCTCTATCCACTGGCCGCGGACTACTACGTTCCCTTCCCGGACGGCTCGCACCTGCTGCTGACCAAGGACCCGGCCCAGGCTCGCGCCGAGATCGCGCGGTACTCAACGAAGGACGCCGACGCCTGGCCCGCCTTCAGTGCCTACCTGGCCAAGATCGCGGAGCTGGTCCGGCCGCTCCTCCTGATGACCCCGCCTGCCGTGGGGGCCAAGTCACCCGCCGACCTCCTCGAGCTGGCGCGATTCGCCTGGAAGCTGAAGGGCCTCGACGTCCAGGGAACCGCGGACTTCGTCAAGGTGATGACGCTGTCGGTGGCCGAACTGCTCGAGGAATGGTTCGAGTCGCCCCAGGTCAAGGCCGCGCGCTGCGTCTCGGGGGCGATCGGCACCTATGGCGGGCCTTATACGCCCGGCACCGCTTATGTCCTGCTGCACCACTACATCGGCGAGATCGACGGCCAGATGGCCGAGTGGGCCTTCGTCAAGGGCGGCACGGGGGCGGTTTCGGAGGCGATCGCCGCGGACGCGCGTGAGCACGGGGCCGAGATCCGGACCAGCGCGACCGTGGCGCGAATCCTGGTCGAGGGCGGCCGCGCCACCGGCGTCGCGCTCGCCGATGGCACCGAGCTGCGGGCTCGCTCCGTCATCTCGAATGCCCATCCCAAGATCACCTTCAACAACCTGGTCGAGATAAAGGAGCTCCCCACCGCCTTCGTCACGGCGATCAACCGCTACAAAACGCGCTCCGGCACGGTCAAGGTGAACCTCGCGCTGGGCGAACCCCCGCGCTTCACCGGTCTCTCCGACGCCGACTCGGGCACGGCGGCGCGCTCGTTCATCCAGCTCTGCGATTCGATGGAGTACCTCGAGCACGCCTTCGACGACGCCAAGTACGGGCGGCCATCGGTGCGGCCCTACTCGGATGGCGTCCTGCCGACGATGGTGGATGACTCGCTCGCCCCGGCCGGCAAGCACCTGATGAGCTGCTTCACCCAGTACGTCCCGGCATCCTGGTCACAGGCGCCGCACCGCGCCGAGCTCGAGGCCTATGCCGACCGGGTCGTCGAGGGCTACGCGCGCTTCGCTCCGAACTTGCCGGGCGCGATCGAGCACCGCCAGGTCCTCGGCCCCTACGACATGGAGCAGGAGTACGGGCTGGTTGGCGGCAACATCATGCACGGTGACCTGACCCTCGATCAGCTCTTCAGCTGGCGCCCGGTCGCCGGCTACGCCGATTACCGCACCCCGATCAAGAACCTCTACATGTGCGGCTCAGGCACCCACCCGGGCGGCGGCATCAGTGGCATCAACGGCCGCAACGCCTCCCGCGAGATCCTGAAAGACCTCAAGCGCCGCCGCTAGCGCATTTTTCCTCCCCCGCGTGCGTGGGAGGGCAGGCTGGGGCCCCTAGAGCACGTTCGAGAGAAACGAGCGGGTGCGCTCCTGCTGGGGGTTCGCCAGCACCTCGCGGGGCTTCCCACTTTCCACGATGACCCCACCGTCCATGAAGACCAGCGTGTCGCCGACTTCGCGGGCAAAGCCCATCTCATGAGTCACGACGATCATCGTCATCCCCTCTTCAGCCAGGCCACGCATGACATCGAGGACCTCGCCGACCAGCTCGGGATCGAGTGCCGAGGTCGGCTCATCGAACAGCATCAACTTCGGTCCCATCGCCAGCGCCCGGGCGATCGCCACCCGCTGCTGCTGCCCGCCGGAAAGCTGGTTCGGATAGACATGCAACTTGGCCCCCAACCCGACACGCTCGAGTAACTGCTGAGCCATCTCGAGGGCGACGGAGCGGTACAGCTTCTTGACCCGGATCGGCGCCTCCATCACGTTCTCGAGCGCGGTCATGTGAGGAAACAGGTTGAATCGCTGGAAGACCATCCCGATCTCCGAACGCTTCTTGCACACGTCCGCATCGGGCAACTCGTAGAGCCGGTCGCCTTGCTGGCGATATCCAACCAGCTCGCCGTCGACCGACAAGCGCCCGGCGTCGATCTTCTCCAGATGATTGATACAGCGAAGGAAGGTGCTTTTGCCGGAGCCGGAGGGCCCGATCAGGCACAACACCTGCTTCGGGTAGACCTCGAGGTCGATGCCGCGCAACACCTCGAGGCGCCCAAAACTCTTGTGGACAGCCTCCGACTTGACCATCGGGCCAGCACCCATCTCAGCGATGCTCGCTCGTCGGGACCGCGGGTGCCGGTGCCACGAATTCCGGCGGCGACGCATGGCCGGTGAACAACATCCGCCGGAATCGCGCCAGAGGCGTGAGCGGCAGCTCGCGTTGAGACCCGCGGGCGAAATATCGTTCCAGGTAGAACTGCCCAACCGTCAGGATTGACGTCATCGCCAGATACCAGATACTCACGACGAAGATCAGCTCGATGACGTTGAAGGTGGCGTTAGCAATCTGGTCGCCGCGGGTGAACAGTTCAGGCACGGACGCCACAAATGCCAGCGAAGAGGTCTTGAGCATGGAGATCGTTTCATTGCCGGTCGGCGGGATGATCACCCGCATCGCCTGTGGGAGCACGACCCGACGCATTAAGAGCAGCCGGGTCATCCCGAGCGCCTGGGCGGCTTCGGTTTGCCCTTGATCGACGGAGATGATACCGGCGCGCACGATCTCAGCCATATACGCCGCCTCGTTGAGGCCAAGACCGAGCAACGCGGCCATGAACGGGCTGATCAAGGAGTTAGTGTGGCCCAGGAGGAGAAAAAAGGGCGTGCCCGGGACGCCCAGGCCGATTACTTTAATAACACTGTTGAGGTTGTACCAAAAGAAGATCTGCACGAGGACCGGCGTTCCCCTGAAAAACCAGATGTAGAACCAGCTCACCCAGGAGACAACCGGGTTCGGTGAGATTCGCATCACAGCCAGAACGATTCCAAGGATCACGCCGACCACCATGGCAAGGATCGTCAGCTCCAGCGTGACGAGGATGCCACCGAGAATCAGACGCTGAAAGAGATAATGACCGATGACCTGCCATTGCAGGCCGGCCTGCACGAGGATGGTGTAGGCGATTTGGGCGGCCAGGGCGAGCACGACCACGGCCGACACCCAGCGCCAGTGGTGGCGGACCGGGATCGCTTTGATCGCCTCCGGCCGCGGTCCGGGCGTCGCGCCGAGCTGCGGGCCGGAGGTGATCTCGCTCACGGATTGATGTGTTCTGTTTTCAGATCCTCAGGACGGGCTCAGTAGGACGGGACGCAGGTCGCGCCAATTGAATTGTTGTTGTTGAGGGTGACGTCGGAGCTGGCGATCGCTCCGTCGGCGACGTTCCACTTCTGCAGGATCGTTTTGTAGTAGCCGTTGTCGATCAGGTACTTGACCGCATCGGTCAGCGCCTTCTCCAACGCGCTGCCCTTGACGACCGCGATGCCGTACGGCGCGACGCTGCAGGGCTGGCCGGACGTCTTGAGCTTGTTGCCCGTCTGGGTGACCTGGTAGTCCGCCACCGGCTGATCGAGCCACCCAACCTGGGCCCGGTCCGAGAGCAGCGCCGAGTTGGCATCGGTCTGGGTCTGGAAGCTGCTCACCTTGATGTCCTTGCCGGAGGGGCAGTTGTTCTTGTCCCCCGCGATCGGCGTGCCGCCGACCTGCTGGCCCATGTAGCCCCAGGCGTCACTCTCTTCAACGGTTCCGGCTTCGACGGCGACGGTCTTGCCGCACAGGTCCGCCGCTGAACTGATCGTCGGGCCCCCCGAGGCTTTGACGATCCATGCCTCGCCGGCCTTGTAGTAGCTGATGAAGTCGATGCCACTGTCCTCGCGCTTCTGGGTTGGCGACCAGCTGGAAATGCTGAACTGGTAGCGAGGCTTGTCGCCGTTGGCCTGCTCGGCCGGCGTGCTGGCTTTGAGCTGCGCGATGATGTCCGAGAAGGTCACATTGTTGAAGGTGCAGACGAGGCCCATCACCTTACACGCGGCGTTCCCGAGATCAATGTCCCAGCCCTGGATCTGGCCGTTCTCCGGGTTGATGAACTCGTTGGGCGCATAGGTCGCATCCGTCGCGATCTGCAGGGGCGATTGCGCCTTGACCGCATCGGGGACTTCGCTCGCGATGCTGGCGACCTTGGCCGGCCCGCCGGCTGAGGCTGAGGGACTCGTGCTGCCCCCACCACCGCATGCGGCCAGGACAGTCGCCGCCGAAATTATGAGCAAACCGAAACGCTTCATGTGTCTCCTCCCCTTCTCGGAAAACTCCTTACGCCAGACGCTGCGAGAATTGTAGGCGAATGCCAAAGACGCCCAACCTCGATGCCCAGGTCGACGGGCCGCAGTATCTCGGGCCGGCGACCTTCATGAAGGCGCGGGCCCTGAGCGAACCCGATGAACTCGATCAGTGGCGCCCGGATGTCGCGATCGTCGGGGCTCCCTGGGACGACGGCACGACCTACCGTCCGGGCGCCCGCTTTGCCCCGCGGGCGGTCAGGGTGGCGAATTACCAGCCGCCCAGCTGGCACCTCGATCTCGAAGTGGCTCCCTTCGACGTCCTCAACGTGATCGATTACGGCGACGCCGTCTGCTACCCGGGTCTGACCGAGCAGGCTCACGAGGCGATCCGTTCTCGCGTCGCCGAAGTTGCCTCACGCAAGGTCGTACCGATCGTCATCGGCGGCGATCACTCGATCACCTACCCGGCGGCGACGGCCGTGGCGGACGCGTACGGGCGCGGCAAGGTCGGCCTGGTCCATTTCGACGCGCATGCCGACACCGGCCGAGACACCTGGGGCAACCTCGCCTCCCATGCCACGCCGATGCGGCGCCTGATCGAGTCGGGGGCAATCCCCGGGCGGAACTTCGTCCAGATCGGTCTGCGCGGCTACTGGCCGGGGCGCGAGACCTTCGAGTGGATGGGCGCGCAGGGCATGCGATGGCATTTGATGGGTGAACTGCTCGATCGGGGCGTCGAGTCCGTGATCGACCAGGCGATCGCCGAGGCCCTCGATGGCCCCGAGTTCATCTACCTCTCCGTCGACATCGACGTCCTCGACCCCGGGTTCGCGCCGGGAACCGGGACGCCCGAGCCAGGAGGTATGCAGCCGGCCGACCTGCTGCGCGCCATCCGGAAGATCGGGCTGCAGACAAATCTGGTCGCAATGGACGTTGTGGAGGTCTCGCCGCCGTACGATCATGCCGAGATCACGGCGCAGAATGCCAACCGTTGCATACTAGATGCGATTTCGGCCCTCGCCGTAAGGAAGTCTCGAGGAGGGAAGCCGTGAGTACTGTTGCCGATCCGATCGTGACCGGCCGCGTCGTCGACCTGACCGCCAAAGAGGAGGAACGGTTCCGCTCGAAACGGCAGAAGTCCGATCAACTCTGGAAGCGGGCGAAACAATTCATCCCGCGAGGCGTCCCCTCGTCTTTCCAGGACGCGGCGCCCCAGCCGGTCTTTATCGACCACGGCAAGGGCAGCCGGGTCTGGGATGTCGATGGCAATGAATACGTGGACTTCCACAACGGCTTCGGCGTCATGGCGGTCGGGCACGCCCACCCCCTGATCGTCAAGGCGATCAGCGAGCGGGCCGCGCTGGGGACCCATTTTGCCCAGCCGGTGGCGGATGACGCGGTCGTCGCCGAGGAGCTGTCCCGCCGCTTCAAGCAGCCGCAATGGCGCTTCACGAACAGCGGCACCGAATCCACCTTGGACGCCGTTCGCCTGGCGCGCGGCTTCACCGGCCGCGATCGGCTGATCAAGATCGAGGCCAGCTACCACGGCCATCACGATGCGCTGCTGGTCTCCGTCGAACCACCGCCCGACCAAATGGGGCCGGCCGACGCCCCGAATTCCGTCCAGTACAGCGGCGGCACGCCGCAGGCCGTCGTCGACCTGACGACCGTCGTCCCCTTCAACGACCTGCCGGTGCTCGAGCGGACGTTGGAGAAACACCGCGGCGAAGTCGCCGCAATCATCGTCGAACCGGTGATGATGAACATCGGCATCGTCCTCCCGGAGGATGGTTATTTAGCCGGGGTTCTCGAGCTCGCGCACAAGCATGGCGCGCTGCTTATCTTCGATGAGGTCAAGACCGGCGTCACGATTGCTGCCGGTGGCGCCACCGAACGGTTTGGCGTCACTCCCGACCTCGTGGCGCTGGCCAAGGCGATCGGTGGCGGCCTGCCGTGCGGGGCGGTCGGCGGCCGAGCCGACATCATGGGGACGATCGATGCGCACAAGGTGGTCCAGATCGGAACCTTTAACGGCAACCCGCTGACTATCGCCGCCTCCAAGGCCACGCTCTTGTCGGTCCTCACGCCGTCCGCCTACTCGCACTTCGACGCCCTCGCCGAAGCCCTCGACGGTGGATTGCGCAAGGTGGTGCGCGACTACCAGCTGCCCTTCCATCCGATCACGTTGGCCGCCCGCGGCTGCGTCACCTACCGCAAGGAACCGGTGCGCAATTACCGGGATTACCTGACGATCGACAAGAAGTACGCCTACCTCTCCTGGCTCTACCAGTGCAACCGCGGCGTGCTGATGGCCCCGGGGGCCGAAGAGAACTGGACGCTCTCGGTCCAGCACTCCGAGGACGACGCCCTGCGCTACGTCCGCAACTTCGAGGAGCTGGCGAAGGACCTGACGACCTAACCGACCCTGACGCGCGTCAAATAATCAAAGATCAGCTGCGACCAGGACTCCATGTCCAGGTAATACGAGCGCATCGCGTCCAACGGCAGCAGCGTGCCCGCGAGCTTGTCGACTTCGCGGATCGAGATCTCGGGACGATCGCCCTCGACCAGGAAAATCAGCCCGACGTGCACGCGGCCGACGGGGGTCGTCTGGTCGTTGATCGCCCCGATCAGGCGGTATTCAAAACCTCCCCTATAGACGACTTCCTCTTCCCACTCACGGCGCAGGCCCGCATCGATCGGGTCCGCGGCGCCGGCGACGTCCTCGGGATTGATGTGCCCGCCGACCCCGAGTGAGTAGAGATGTCGCAGGCGGCGCTCGCTCGAGCGGCGAAGGCGATGCGTCAGGAAATACCGATCCTGGTGACGGAACACCACATAGGGAATGATCTGCGGCTCGGTCGGGTCCTCTTCGACCTCCTTGCGAGGCCGGAACCGGTAGTGGCTGCGGACGCGTCCGAGCAGGCCCGCGAGATCAGCGTCGCGAAAGCCGACCCATTCGTCCCCCAAAAAGAGCGACGAGCGCGGCACGACGAGCACATCCTCACGCGCGCCCATGTGCGCCAGTCTAATCGTCGGTTCGTTTCCGCTCGGGCCGTGACGTCGGACGTACGGTCGGTTTCGCCGTCGGCTGCACGGTCGCGGGCGTCGCGGACACCGCCGGAACGACCGTCACCGCCGGGTCAGCCGGTTGCGTATCATCGAGATCTCGCAACGAGGTCAGAACCAGCTGCTTGACCTCGGCGTCGTCATCGCCGCGAGTGGCATTGGCCTCCTGGACGGCGGCCAGCTCGACGTCGAGCGTCGCCCGCGCGTCATGCGCTCGCTTCGCGTCGACGCCGGTCCCCAACCCCGCCGCAATCGACGGGATGAGCAGGCGGAAGGCGCGGACGCTCTTCGCAGCAAGCGTGGGCTTGCCGGCCGCCACCATGACCTGGGCCTCGCGCAGCCGCTCGGATCCGATCCGGATCTCGACCTCGAGCCGCTGCGGTGCTGGGGCCAGGCTGAGCTGCAGGGATTCCTCGACCTGCTTGATGGGATAGAGCGCGCTGTCTGGGAGCGCCGACTCGGCGGCCAAGGCACTGGTCGCGACGGCCAAAACGGCGAAGGCGGCGGCCGCGAAGGCGATGCCCACCCGGCGGTAGCGAGGTGCGGCGGCCTTGGCCGATCGCGGCGCCGGCAATGTTGCCTGCAGCTTCAACCAGAAGGGCGCAAAGGCGAGCGGCGGTGCCGGCGGGAGGCTCACGAGCGCGAGGTTCAGCTGCCGCAGGACATCAACTTCCCGGCCGCACGCGGCACACCCGGTCACATGGCCGTCGATCCGCTCGCGCTCATCGGCGGACAGCATCCCGTCCGCATACGGGATGAGCCATTCGCGGGCCGTTGTATGACTCAACATTTGATGGCCATCCTCCGCCAGAACAAACGGCTGCGCCTCATGCCGTATTCGCCAGGTCGTCATCCATCAGGGCGGCCCGAAGCTGCTCCCGCAGGATCCGTTTCGCCGTGTTCAGCCTCGACATCACCGTGCCCAGCGGAATGTCGAGCGCCTTCGCAATCTCCTCGTAGCTGAGCTCGCCGAACACCTGGAGCGCGACCGTGTCACGGTAATGTGGCGCCAGCGCCGCGATCGCGTCACGGACGGCCCGCTGCAGATCATGGCGGGCGGCGAGGTCCTGCGGATCGGAACCCGCCACCAGGGGGAGTTGCCCGAGCGCGTCGAGGGAGATGACGGGTTTCTTTTTGCGAATGACGTCGGTCACGGCATTCGCCGCGACCCGATGCAACCAGTGAATGAAGGGCTTTTCGTGCCGGTACGAGGGAAGGGCCCGGTAAACCTTGAGGAAGACCTCCTGGGCGACATCCTCCGCGGCCGAGGCGTCTCCCAGCGCCCGAAAGGCCACATTGAGGACCAACCGGTGGTGCCGGAGCACGAGCTGGCGAAAGGCCTCCTGGTCCCCCGCGGCGCTCCGGTCGATCAGGCGGCGCTCTTCAGCCTCGCCCTCCGGTGACCGAGCCGGCTCTGCGTTGCCCATCCCCAGCGTGTGACGGCGGAGTCGGGCCGAATCTGGCTACCGCCGCGGTTGGCGCCGCAGGGGCGTCAGGAACCGCGCCAGCCGGGTTTCGGCCTCGTCCGGCGCCTGCGCGATGGCGTCGAGCAGCGCGCTGGCGATGATCGCCCCATCGGCCTTACCTTCGAGCGCCTCGAGGTGCTCCGCCCGGGAGATCCCAAACCCGACCACGATCGGCAGGGCGGTTACCGCCCGCACCGCCTCGATCAGTGGCAGCACCGCTGGGTCGAGGGCCTCGCGGGCGCCGGTCACGCCCGTCACCGCGAGGCAGTAGACAAACGCGGTCGAGGCGGCGCAGGCTGCCTTGATGCTCTCCGGGCTGCTGGTGGGCGCGACGAAGAACACCAGCTCGAGGCCACTCGCCGCGGCGCACCGGCGCAGATCGTCGGCTTCGGTCGGCGGCAAGTCGGGGACGATCAAGCCGTCGATGCCTACCCCCTGCGCCGCCTGGCAGAACGCTTCCAGCCCGTAGGCAAGGATCGGGTTGAGGTAGCTCATGAACAGCATCGGGATGTCGGTCAGGGCACGAGCAGCGGCCGCCGCCTCCAGCGCTCGGTGGACGGTAGCCCCAGCCTTGAGGGCGGCCTGCGAGGAGGCCTGGATCGTCGGACCATCGGCCAGCGGATCCGAGAAAGGGATGCCGAGCTCCACCAGGTCCGCGCCCGAGTCGGCGGCGATCCGAACCAGCTCGGGCGTCTGGTTCAGGCGAGGGAAGCCGACCGTCAGGTAGGCGATCAGCGCGAGGCGGCGCTCCGCGCGAAGCCGGGCAAAGGTCGCGCCGATCCGGCTCACCCGGGCGACGCGTCGCGGACGATATCCAGGTCCTTGTCACCTCGACCGGACAGGTTCACGAGAAGCAGGTCCTCTGGCGGCAGGCCGCCGGCCAGTTGCATGGCGCAGGCAATCGCGTGGGCGCTCTCGAGCGCCGGAATGATGCCCTCGAGTTGGGAGCAAAGGTGAAAGGCGGCGAGCGCCTCCGTATCGGTGACCGTCGTGTACTCGGCGCGGTGCTGGTCCTGCAGGTAGGCATGTTCCGGGCCGACGCCGGGATAGTCGAGGCCGGCCGAGATCGAGTGGGTGGCGGCCACCTGCCCATCCGCATCCTGCAGCAGGTAACTGAACGACCCGTGCAGGACGCCGGGCGTTCCGGCGGCGATCGAGGCCGCATGCGCGCCGCTGCTGATCCCCCGTCCTGCCGCCTCGACGCCGATGAGCCGCACGGGATCGTCATAGAACGGCGCGAAGATGCCGATCGCGTTGCTGCCGCCACCGACGCAGGCCACCACCGCGGTCGGCAGCCGCCCCGCCTCGGCCAGCATCTGCCGGCGAGCTTCCTTTCCGATCACCGATTGAAACTCACGCACCATGACGGGATAGGGATGGGGACCTACGGCGGAGCCGATGATGTAGTGCGTCGTTCGCACGTTGGTGACCCAGTCACGGATCGCCTCGTTGGTCGCATCCTTCAGCGTCCGGCTGCCACTATCCACCGGTCGGACACTGGCCCCCAGCAAGCGCATCTTGTACACATTCATTGCCTGCCTCGCCATGTCGTCGACGCCCATGTAGACGATGCACTCGAGCCCGAACTTCGCGCACACCGCGGCCACCGCGACGCCATGCTGCCCGGCGCCGGTCTCGGCGATGATCCTCGCCTTGCCCATGCGACGCGCGAGCAACACCTGGCCGAGGGCATTGTTGATCTTGTGCGCACCGGTGTGGCAGAGGTCTTCACGCTTCAGCCAGAGCTGCGCCCCGCCGGCGCGTTCGCTCAAGCGGGTGGCCGCGTAGACCGGCGTCGGGCGGCCAACGAAGCTTTGTGCCAGCTGCTCGAGCTCAGCGCCGAAGGCTGGGTCCGTGCGAGCGGTTTCGAAAGCCTCGGTCAGCTCGGTCACCGCCGCCATCAACGTTTCCGGGATGAACTGGCCGCCGTAGGCACCGAAGCGGCCTCGGCGGTCCGGTCCAGCCTGGAACAGGGGATGGCTCATGGCGCGTCCGCCTCTCGAACGGCGTCAACGAAGGCGCGCAGCTTGCCCGGATCCTTCCGTCCGGGCTCCTGCTCGACGCCGCTGCAGACATCGACGGCCCAGGGATGGACCTGGTCGACCGCCTCGGCCACGTTGTCGGCACGCAGTCCGCCCGAGACCGCAATTGGATAGCGTCGCGCCAGTGGGATGGCGTCGGGCCAGTTCCACCGCCGGCCGGTTCCACCCACGGTGTCGGGTGCCCAGGTGTCAAGCAAGGGGTGGTCCCCATCCTCGAAGCGCAGGTGGCGAAGCTCGTCCCCATCCCTGACGCGCACCGCCGGCAGCAAACGGACGCCGATGGCGCGATCCTCGAGCGTCAGCGGCCGGTACACCTGGATGGCGGTGAGCCCGCACGCCTCGACCACACGAGCGATCTCCGAGGGTGGTTCGTCGAGGAAGACGCCGACCCGTTCCGTGCTGGCGGGCAGCTCCGCCATCAAGGCCCGGCCATCCGCAACCGTGATCCGGCGCTTGCTGCGAGTGAAGATGAACCCAAGCAAGTCGACGCCAAGCTCGGTGGCGAGCTGGACGTCCTCGGGCCGGGTATTGCCGCAGATCTTGATCCGAGTCATCGCCCGGTGAGCTCCCGTATTTTCTCGTCGAGGTCCGGAGCCCGCAGCAGGGACTCGCCAACCAGGGCCGCGCTAATGCGCTCCGCTCGCAGTCCGATGATGTCGGCGCGATTCTGAATCCCGCTCTCGCTGACCACGGGGTACTCGTCTGGGATCAACGGACGCAGCCGGCTTGTCGTGGCGCGGTTGGTCGTCATTCGTGTCAGATCCCGGTTGTTGATGCCGAGCACGGCGGGGCGCAGGGCCAGGGCCCGCTCGACGTCGTTTTCTGTATGGACCTCGACCAGCGCCTGCATGCCGAGGTCGATGATGGCCGCGTGGAGGGCGTGAAGGGCGGCAGGCTCGAGAACCGCCACGATCAAGAGGATGGCGTCGGCGCCGGCCGCCCGTGCCTCGAGCACCTGGATGGGATCGATGATGAAGTCCTTGCAGAGAACCGGCACGTCAACGCTGGCGCGAACCGCGGCCAGGTGCGCCATCGTACCGCCGAAAAACTCCGGTTCGGTCAGGACCGAGATGGCGGCCGCTCCGCCGGCCACGTACCGCTGGGCCAGATCGACGGGATCGTAAGGGTCTCGCAGGACCCCCCCTGACGGCGACCGTTGCTTGCATTCGGCGATGATCGCGATCTCCGCACGGCGAATCGCCTGGCGGAAATCGCGCACAGGCGGCGCCAGCCGCGCGCGTTCCTCGAGCGCGCCACCAGATGCGGACGTCTGCATCCGGGCGACCGTTGCCCGGCGCGACTGGATGATGCGGTCGAGGATTGGCGCGGCCTGCGTCGACACGGTCAGGCGCGCGCGGCGGTCTTCTCGAGAACTCCCTTCATTCGCTTGACGCCTTCTTCGATCTGGTCGATCGAATTGGCATAGGAGAGTCGGAGATAGCCTTTGCCCTCCTTGCCAAAGGTGCTGCCGGCCAGTACGGCGACGCCGCCCTCGTTGAGCATGCGATCGGCGAGCACGCGCTCATCCTGGCCGGTCTGGGAGATGTTGGGAAAGACGTAGAACGCGCCCAGCGGCTTGTGGCAGGTGACACCGGGAAGGGCGTTGAGCCGATCGACGACGACGTCCCGCCGCCGCTTGAACTCGGTCACCATCTCTTCGACGGCGCGATCTGATCGTGGCGAGGAGAGGGCCTCGATCGCGGCCATCTGCGTAAAGGCTGCGGCGCACGAGCTACTGTTGATCATGAGCGTCTCCATCTTCTGCGCCAGCGGAAGCGGCGAGACCGCGAAGCCCAGGCGCCATCCGCACATCGCGTAGGCCTTGCTCAAGCCGTCCGAATAGACGGTCCGCTCGACCATTCCGGGGACGGTGAGGATCGAGCTGTGGTGCCCGTCGTAGGTGATCTGGCCATAGACCTCGTCACTGAGGACGTAGAAGTCATGCTTCATCGCCAGCTCCGCGATCTGTTCGAGGTCGCGGGTGGAGAGCACGCCGCCGGTCGGGTTGTGGGGCGAGTTGATCACGAGCAGCTTGGTGCGCGGGGTGATCTTTGACTCCAGCTCCTCGATGTCGATGCGGAACTGGTTCCGTTCGCGCAGGGCTATCGGCACCGTGGTTCCCCCGGCGAGAATCGCCGCCGACCCGTAGATCGCGTACCCGGGATCGGGAATGATGACCTCGTCGCCCTGGTCGACCAGCGCCAGCATGGTGAAGAGCAGCACGTTCTTGGAACCCGGCACCATGACGACCTGTTCCGGCTTGACCTCGACCTCGTACCAACGACGGATCCAGTCGGCCACGGCCTGCCGCGCCGGCATCAGCCCGCCGGCGGGCGTGTAATGGGTGAAGCCATCCCGGATGGCGCGCTCGGCCGCCTCCACGATGTTCGGCGGCGTCGGGAAATCAGGCTCGCCGATTTCGAGGTGCACGATGCTTCGCCCCTGCGCCTCGAGCTTGCGAGCCTTGGCCAGCACCTCGAACGCGGTCTCGGTGCCGATCTCGTCCATCCGCCGGGCAAATTTCATCCTGTCATCCTCTCACGCCGAAGGGCCCCAGGTCACCCCGATAGGGAGACCAGGTGACGCGCACGTCCTGGACACGGGCTAACCGCGGGCCCTGCCGGAGGGCCGTCAGAAATCGGTCGAGATCCTCCGGCTGACCCTCCGCTTCGACTTCGACGGCACCGTCCTGCCGATTGCGGACGTAGCCATTGATCGAATCGCGGCGCGCCTGGCGTTCAGCGAAGACCCGAAAGCCGACTCCCTGCACGTCACCGACGATTTCGGCTTTCAGCCGGCGCCGTTCGCCCTTAGCGGCCACCGGCAGCGACGACGACTGAGACCCGCTTGGGCGCATCCGGGATGGCCTCGAGCGTCCGCCGAACAACCGGGAGGTAGGCGTGCACCAGCTGGCGGGCGGCCTGCTCGGTCGGGGCGCCGATCACCAGATGCTGCGCGTCGCAGCGGCAGCAGGTGGCGGTGCCCTCCCAGACGTAATAGGCCGTGTCGGGCAGGTTGAGGCTCAGTAGGAGCTGCAACTCCTTCCACACCGCGCTCCCCTGCACCCTTCCATGCTAGCGCTCCATAAGCTATGTGTCGAATGTCGCTTTCGGACGACGTCAAAACCCGAGCCCGCGAGCTGGGCTTTGTCGCGGTTGGCGCCACCACCGCCGAGCCCTTTACCCAGGCCGAGGCGGCTGCGCTCGCACGAACCGAGCAGGGGCTGATGGATGGCCTCCCCTGGTGGAGCGCCGCCCGGGTTCGGGCGAGCGCGGACCCGCGGCTCCGAACACCCGACGCCCACTCGGTGATCGCGCTCGCCTTTCCCTACGCGGCGCCCGCGACCGACGAGGTCGACGAGCCCGACGGTCTCCGGGGACGGATCGCCGCCTATGCGCTCGGTCGCGACTATCACGACGTGCTCTCGGAGCGGATGCAGCCCCTCAAGGACCTGCTCCGGCAGTCGGGGCACCAGGCGAAAACCTACGTCGATCACGGTTGGATGCTGGATCGCGCCGCGGGCGCGCGCGCCGGGATCGGCTGGCTGGGCAAGAACACGAACCTGCTCGTGCCTGGCGTCGGCTCCTACGTCGTGCTCTCGGAGATCGTCACCTCCGCCGAGATCGAGCCGGACTCGCCGTCGGCAAAAAGTTGTGGGAGCTGCCAGGCCTGTTTGCGTGCCTGCCCCACCGGCGCGCTGATCGCCCCCGGCGTGCTCGACAACCGCAAGTGCATCTCCTTCTGGACGATCGAGCATCATGGGGTGATCCCGCTCGACGTCCGGCCCCTACTCGGCGACTGGGTCTTCGGCTGTGACCTTTGCCAGGAGGTGTGCCCGGTCAACGCGTATCCGCGGCGCGCCGAGCCGGACCCCGCGGCTACCCCGGCCTTCGGCCCGCACAAGGTCAGCGGTCGACCACGACTCGAGGGCCTGCTCCTCCTCGACGACGCGCGTTTCCGGGACCGTTTTCGAGGTAGCGCGGTCTGGCGGACCCGCCGCGAAGGCCTGCTCCGCAATGTCTGTATCGCGCTCGGCAACCTCGGGGACCGGCACGCGGTGACGGCACTCGCGGGCGCGCTCCTCGATCAGGCGACCCTTGTCCGGGGCCACGCGGCCTGGGCGCTTGGCCGGCTCGGCGGCTCCGCGGCCCGCGCCCACCTGGAGACGGCGCTCACGCGCGAGGACGACGCCTGGGTGCGGGACGAGTGCGGGCTGGCACGGCAGGAGTGCGGACCGCTCGTCGTCCGGTAAGCGGCTTGACCGCGGTGCCTTCTTCGGCGCGCGCCAGCATGAAGACCAGGTCGGACAGCCGGTTGACGTAGCGGAGAAGTTCGGGGCTGACGGGATAACTGCCGGCCTGCAGGCCGACAATGCGGCGTTCCGCCCGGCGGAGCACGGTCCGGGCGACATCCAGGGCAGCGGCCGCCGGCGTTCCACCGGGAATGACGAAGGCATCAGGAAGGGTGACGCTTCCCTCGAGATCGATGATCTCGGTCTCCAGGCGGGTGGTGAAGTCCGGCGTCACCCGGAGGAAGTGTTTTTCCAGGTTTTGCAGTTCGCTGGAATCCGTGGCGAGCTCCGCGCCCACCGTGAAGAGCTCGCTCTGCACTCGCAGGATCGTGGCGTGCCGTGCCCGATCGCCGATCAAGGCGCGGGCCATGCCCAGCGCCGAAATCGCCTCGTCGATGGACCCGTACGCCTCCGTCCGCGGATCCGCTTTCGAAACTCGACCGCCATAGAGCAACCCGGTCTCTCCGCCATCACCGGTCCTGGTCACGATGCTCTTTTTTGGCATCGCTCAGGCGGCGCCCCGGGTCAGTCGCTCGCGCGACCAGCGCTCGAGCACGGCGCGATGACTCGAAAAGGCCAGTGGCGGCAGGGCATCGGGCGCAAACCAGGCGACCTGCTGCACCTCGTCCCGGGCGCGGACCTCGCCCCCGAGCAACTGGGCTCGGTAGGCGAGCATCACGATCCCCTCCTCCCCCATCAGGATGTGCTCGACGGCGGTCAGCTCGAGTGGTGCGACCTCAGCGCCGGTTTCCTCCTCGCATTCCCGCACCATGGCCGCCTCGGGATGCTCGTCCCAATCGACATAGCCGCCGGGTAGCCCCCAGAGGCCGCGACCAGGCTCGATGTCGCGAAGGACCAGCAGCACCTGGCCGGCTTCTTCGATCAGCGCGGTGACGACCAGCTTGGGATTACGGAAAAAAATTCGCTCGCATTTGGGGCAGACGCTCAGCTGCCGAGCGCCAACGCGCTGGACCGCCGTCGCGACGCCGCAGTCTGCGCAGTATCGAATCATCCGCCGCGGGCGAGCCGCCGGCCGCCGCCGGCCGCGATCGCGGCGGCGACGAGCTTGATGGCATCGCCGAGGAGGAAAGGAAAGAGCCCGAAGGCGAGAACCTGCGATGCGGGGACAAAGCGCGCCAGCCAGAGAAGTCCAAACACGTAGATCGCGACCTCGCCCGCGACCATGGCGGCCAGGAGGCGCGGGGCAGTCCGATCCCAACCGTGCTCGACGAGCCAGCCGACGACGAACGCGGCCGCCACGAACCCTGCCAGGTAACCGTACGTCGCCGGGCCGTGCGTGCCCGCGGCGAAGACGGGCAGGCCGGCCGTCCCCTCGACGACGTAGGCCAGCAGCGTCGCCGTCCCAAGACGGCTGCCGAGAACCGCGCCGGTCAGCAGGACGCCGAAGGTCTGTCCGGTCACCGGGACCGGCGTAAAGGGCAGTGGGATTACGAGATGCGCGAGTAATCCGATCAGCAGGCTGAAGGCGAGCACGATGCCGAGATCGGTCACCACAGTTCGCTCGCCAACCCAATGCCGAACTAACGCGTGAGAGCCGGTCGAGGATCGCATGGAAGGAATCCTAGCTTGTCAGCGCTTCTGCCTTCTCGAACTCGGGTCGGGCGGCCAGCAGCGAGATGTCCTCTTCGGTCAGGGCCGACGATTCCAGGGTCCGCCCCTGCTTCGCCGCCGCGACGATCTCATCCTTGTGCAGGCGAATCCGGCGGGCGCCCAGCGGGCACTTCAGATATTCCGCGTAGGGCTCATCGCAGTAGCCCATCCGCAAGTCGCCGCACTTCGGCTGCACCGGCTTGGCCAGCTCCGGGAACTCGCCCTTCAAGGCGTTGCGCGCCTTCGCCCACATGTGGCGGATTTCCCACTGGGCTCGCCAGCAGAGGCGGAGGTCCGCGATGTGCAGGAACTCCTCGTAGTTGACAGTGAAGGTCAGGTTGGTCGAGGCCGCATTCGGGAGGAGAAAACGGGCGTCCTCCGCTGGGACGCCCGCCTTGAGCGCCTGGTCGTAAAGTTCCCCGACACGTCGCATAAACACGATGTACTCATCGCGAAGCCCGGCCCGTTCCCAGGTTTCAGGGACAACGTAGGGAAAATCCGATTCCTTGAAGGCGTAATAGCGTTGCGACTGCTGATCGAACGTAATGCCGTTGTTGTGCCGCACCAGCTGGTGGCTGGCCGAGCGCGACAGGCCGCTCACGGCGAAGGTGAAATAGACCTGGGTCCGGGGCGAGGAATGGCCGCTCTTCAGCTTGTCGAAGATGAAGGTCTTCATCTTCTCCTCGGTAATCTTGCCGGACTCGATGTCCGCCCATAGTTCCTGCGGGGTGAAGCGCGAGTAGCAGGTCCGAAAGGCGACGTACATCACGCGGACCGGGTCCGGCGTGTGGGTCAGGAGTTGGACGTCGACGGCGGTTTCCATCCGGGGCCACCACATTCTGAGACCCCAAGATATAGTTGTCAAGCTCGTCCTTATCCACAATCTGTGGACAACCTGTGGAGTATGCCGACGCCCTGGTCAGCCCGTCGGCGGCCGCCGAGCGAGGCCTAGCGTATGCGGTCGGTCGTCATCTGGTCGTCGATCTCGCGCCGCAGCTCGGCGATGTCTCGCTCGCGGGCGCTGCGCTGGTTGCGAAATGGGCGGTCGAGGCCCATGCGGCCCTGGATCACCCAGGCACCCCCATGCGCAAACGCCATCAGATTGACCTCGTAGCGGTGACCGTCGGCTTTCCACGCGAGCGTCCAGCGAGGCGGCTTCCGCTCGTACCTGACGCCGCCGTTGCCGTTGAGCTTTGTCTGGTTCGCCAGCTGTAAGTGTTCTTGAACCAGCCGGTCAAGCTCGATCAGAAGTTCGGTCAGGCGCTCGCGATAGTTTTCGACCCGTCCCTGCAGGTTGAAATCCGCGGCCGTGACGGGCATCGGGCTCATGATACCGACCTACTTCCAGAGTACCGCGCGGGTCAGCCCCGCATCGCCGTCCTCGATCCGCAGCGGCAGCGCGATCATCTGCCATGGGCCCGGGGTCGCCCGGAAAAGATCGAGGCCTTCGACAATCGGAACGCCCGCCCCAAGCAGCGTCTTGTGGGTCGGGGCCCCGGCGACCTTGAAACCCTCGATCGAGAGGTAGTCGATGCCAACCAGGCGGACGCCGCGATGCAGCAACCAGTCGGCACCGTCTGGCGCCAGGTAGACGAACTCGGTGGTGAACGGCTGGGCTGGGTGCCAGAGGCGGGAATTGCGAGTCCGGAGCAGGACGCGTGCCGTCCGCCGCGGGATGCCCGCTCCCTCGAGCGCCTCGGCATCGATCCCGGCGCGCACGCGACGCAGGTCGGCCACCCAGGCCGGGCCGATGAAACGATCGAGGTCGATCCGGTCGATCCCTCGCCCGTCTTTGATGAAATGGCGCGGGGCATCGACGTGGGTTCCGGTGTGGGAGCCGAGGCAGATTTCGCTCAGGTTCACGCCATCGCGAGCCAGCGTCATGGCCGGACGAATCCGCACTGGCGGGTTACCGCGATAGACGGTCATCGCGTCACGGATCGGGACGCTGATGTCCAGGACTGTCATGCGGAAGGCCTGGCAGCGGCCGCATGCCGAAGCAATTCCGCAACACTCCACGCCTGCCCGATGCAGCCCACCGGGCGAAAGGGCGGCTCGGGTTCGAAGATCTCGCTGACGGTGCCGAGACCGGCCTCCGACAGGTGGGTGAGAAAGGCAGCGAGCACGCCCTCGATCCGAACGGACTCGGCGTGCAACCGCTTCACCGCGTCGAGGTAGGGTCCCAGCAACCAGGGCCACACCATGCCCATGTGATAGGCGGCATCACGGCTGCGCTGGTCGCCCCGGTAAGCGCACTGGTAGCGCGGATCGGTCGGGCTCAGGGTTCGCAGCCCATAGGGCGTGAGGAGATGCGCGGTTACCTGATCCAGGGCGTCGCGCGCGTGCTCGCCCTCGACGAGTGGATAGGCGAGGCCCAGCGCCACCACCTGGTTGGGACGCAGGCTGCCATCGTCACCCTCGGGCGAGTCGACGACGTCGTAAAGGCAGCCCGCCTCGGCATTCCAGAACCGGCTCGTGGCGGACTGCTGCGCCTGCAGCGCCATCTGCCGGTAACGTTGCGAGGGCTGCTGCGCCCGCGCACACCAGTCGGCGGTCAGTTGCAAGGCGTTGAACCAGAGCGCGTTGACCTCGACTGGCTTTCCCCGTCGCGGCGTGACCACCCAATCCCCGACTCTGGCATCCATCCAGGTGAGCGCCATCCCCTCTTCCCCACCCGCCAGCAGCCCGTCATGCGGATCGACCTGGATGCCATGGTGCGTACCGCGGATGTGCCAGTCGATGATCTCCTCGAGCGAGCTCAGCCGCTCGGCGAGGAAGTCCCAATCGCCCGACACCTCGAGGTACGCATGGAGCGCCTGGAAGAGCCAGAGGGTGGCGTCGATGGTGTTGTATTCGACCAGCTGCCCCTCGTCGGGAAACCGGTTGGGAAGCAGGCCCTGGTCGAGGTAGCTCATCAGGGTGGTCAGGATGTGCCGGGCCTCGTCTGCCGCGCCAGTCACGAGCGTCAATCCGGGCAGGCTGATGGTGGTGTCCCGTCCCCAGTCGACAAACCAGTGGTAACCGGCAACGATGGTGCGGTGGACGTCGAGACCGTCCTCACCGCGTCTGACGCGAAACTGGCGGGCCGCCTCGGTCAGTTGGATGACCAGCTCCGATCGACTCGCCGCCAGGCTGCCGGCCTGAGTGGTCGAAGCCCGTGCGAGACGGAAGGACTCGTCAACATTCCATCCTGCCGGCAGCGGTTCAGTACCAGCCACGACCACGACCTGGGCATCCGCGAGCGAGAACTCAATCGTCCCCGGCGTGAACAGGTCTTCCTCATCGTCGAGGCCTCGCTCTCGTTCTACCCGATGCAGCACGCGCCAGTACCAATCGGGCCGGCTCTGGATGCTTCCGACCGGACGCACCTGCAGGTGGCTGCGAACCGATCCGGCGTCGACCACCCACCCATCCGAGGACTCGGCCAGCGTGAAGGCGCCCCGACCGTGGCGCTGCTCGTGATAATCCCGGTGCGCGAGAAGCGGCCGGATCTGCAGCCCAGCGGGGTCTCCGCGCCGGAGCCGGTAGGTCACGACGGTGCGATTCGCGTTTGCCTCCATCCAGATGCGCTTTTCCAGCATGCGCGCGCCCACGGACCAGCGGAAGACGGGTATCATGCCCTCGAGCTCGACGCTCTCGAGGGCGCGAAAACCATCAGGAAAAATGGTGCCGTCCCAGTATTCCTGGCTGGAAAGGCCGATCGGCTCCGAACCCGGGATGAGCAGCCATTCCTCAACGCCGCTGACCAGCACCATGCGCCGGGCCGGCGGCGCCAGCGCGGCAACCAGCAGGCCGTGGTAGCGGCGCGTGTTCGCGCCCGAGACGGTGCCTGAAGCATAACCCCCGAGGCCGTTGGTAACCAGCCATTCGCGGCTGGAGGCCGCCTCGAAATGACGGCAGTCCCCGGGTCCGATGCGGATCGGCATGAGCCCCTCTAGCCCGTGGCGACCGTCAGCAGCGTCTTGATGTCCTCCGGCCGCCGGTCGAGCGCCGCCTTGAAGTCGGCAAACGGCACCCGCCGCGTGAGGAGCCGCTCGAAGATGCCCGGCCATCGTTGCTCGGCTTGCTGCAAATGCCCCACGCCCATTTCGAAGTAGCGCCGGTTCGCGTTGACCGACCCGAACACGAGACGGTTGCCGAGCACCATCTGCAGGTTGATCGCGTCCGATGGGATCTCGATCGTCCGGTTGCCGCCGGAAACCCCGGTGAGGCAGAGCACACCGTTGGTGCCGATGACGCCCATCGCCTGAAAGGCAACCGCGCTGTTGCCAGTCGCCTCCAGGATGAAATCGATCTGTCCGAGCTCATGGCGCAGACCGGCAATCGGATGCTGCTCGGCGCTCTCGTAGACAGCGCCCAAGGACTGCGCGACGCGCGCCTGCAGGCTGTCGCCGGCAGTCTTCGCATAGACGTGAACCTCGAGGTCCCTGAGCCGGAGCAGGATCGTCGCCAGGATCCCGATCGGTCCGGCGCCAAGCACGACCGCGCGTTTCGGCTGCCAGAGCAAGCGTTTCTGCGCCTCCCAGGCCTGTGTGGTCGCCTTCTCGACGATGCTGAGCGGTTCGAGCAGGACCGCGAATGCGCGCAACGCCGCTGGGATCTTGACCATGAACTCCGGCTTTTCGCTGTAGTAGTCGGCCATGTAGCCGTGCGCCCCCTTGATGCCGCGCTCGGTATAGCCGCCGGTCAGGCACATATCGCTTTCACCGGCGCGGCAGTTTGGACAGCCGTCGGGACGGCGCACGGTCGACACGACGAGATCGCCCGGCTGAAAGCCGGTGACGCCGTCGCCTACGCGCTCGACCAGGCTGAGCGCCTCGTGGCCGATGACGAGAACGTCGGCGTTGGGTGGCGCGTCGCCGTACTCACCCAGGTTGATCTCCGTGTCGGTGCCGTCGATGCCGACCTCGAGCACGTGCATCAGCGCGAGGCCCTGGCTGGCCTCAGGCCGCGGAAGCTCGACCTGGCGAGCGCTGCCGGCTTTCCGCGGCGTCACGGCGATCGCGCGCATCGTGTCCGTCATCGTGCGCACCATGGATCCAGTGTAAGTGCCGTCAGCGCTGGGCCAGCAGCGCCAGGCGCGGCACCGGCGGCATGAGAAAAACGCCGGTCGGCACCCGCGTCACACGATGGAAGCCGGCGGCGGTCAACGCTCCACCGAGCTCTGCGGCGCTGCGCAGGCGAAAGGGTGGTGGCAAACCGGAGACCCTGGCACTCCAGAAGAGCGGGGCCGAGCGCGGATTCTTCTCGAATTCCCAGAGGAGGAAGCGCCCGCGGGGGCTCAGTACCCGGGCGACTTCTCGCAGGGCCGTGGCCAGGGCGGTGTCATCCAGGTGCTTGATCGTATGGGACGTCAACACGACGTCGAAGCGCCCGTCGTCGAATGGCAGCCGGGTGGCGGGCGCGACCAACAGCTCGATGCGGCCGGCGAGACCGGCGCGCGTCACCTCCCGCTTCCCCATCTCGATCAGGGCCGGCGCGATATCCGTGCCGATCAGCGGCTCCTTGAAGGGCATCCGCTCGGCCAGGGCGATCAGGATATTACCGATGCCGCAGCCAAAATCGAGCAGGCGATCCTCCGAGGTAATCCGGGCCGCCTCGAGGATGCGTCGGTACGGCGTGTTAAGGAGCCACAGCCCCCGCCGTGAAAAGACGTACCGCATCCCGACCCCACGCAGCCCGCGCGTGAACCACCGTTCATACTCGCGGCCGACCGCGTCTTCGTCGATGCGCTCAGCCATGGAAGCGGACCATCCACACGGACACCATGACGAGCGCCGTGGCGATGACCGACCATCGACTCTGTGTCGGATGCGTGGCGACGACGGTCCTGGCCAGGGTGGTCCCGAGGGCGCCGACCAGACCGAGGAGCAGCGCAAACCATGGTCGCTGGAGAGACGTTGCCACCATGACGAGCGAGCCTAAAACGAGCATCGCCTGCATGACCCAGATCGCCCGCGTCTGACCGAGCACAATCGCCAACGGTCGTAAGCCCGCTGCCGTGTCGGCGGCCTCGTCTGGCAGCGAATCGGCGACGTGAATGGCGATGGCCAGCGGAGACCCGGCGATAAAGAACACGAGCAGCCTCGACGGTGGCTCGCCGCTGATCAACCCAACCCAGACCGCGAGCAGCGGAAACGCGAGCGCGAATGGAATGAAACTCAACGGCGTCGCTTTCAAGATGAGGTCGTAGGCCCAGCCGAAGCCAACACCGAGCAGCACCACGGTCAGCGAGACCGGGCCAAACGCGAGGGCTCCGGGGACGGCGAGGAGGGCGAAGAAAAGTGCGAGACCCATGGCCACCCGCGGCGCGATGCGTCCGAGCGGGACCGGCCGCCAACGGTGCGCGACGGCATCGCGATCCCGATCCGCCCAGTCGTTCATCGCACTGATCGAAAACTGCGTCATGAGGACAGTGAGACCGATCCCGTAAAGGCGGGGATCATCGGGATGGATCCCGAAGAGGACGCCAAATGCGAGCGCCGCGGCGGTCGTCGCCAACGACGGCGCGGGGTGGAGAAGTTCGAGAAGCAGCCACCCGGGCGCCCCGCTGGAACCGGCGGTTAGCGACCCTGGTTCTGGTGAGCGGGCGGCTCCCCGACCTCGATCCGGATCCGTGGGTTCGTCTCCTTTTCAGCGATCGCCAGCGAGACGGTCAGCACGCCGTGGGTGAGCATCGCCTTGGCCCCATCGGCCTGGACGGACTTCGGCAGTGCCACCTCCCGTCGCGACGTTCCAACCGACCACTCGTGGCGGTGATAGTTCTGCTGAGCCTGCGCATAGCGGGCCTCTGCCTGCACCGACAAGCTCCGGCCGTCGAGACGCACCTCGATCGTGTCATGATGTGCCCCCGGCATCGGGATGGCGACCGTCAGCTGCCCATTCGATTCGTAGACGTTGGCGGGCGGAGCCTCGACGCTTCTCGCTTCAGGCACCTCCTTCTTGTATCAGATTCGCTCGAAGTTCCGGCGCAGCTCCCAGTCGGTAACGACGCCGTCGAAGCGCGCGAGCTCCATCCGGCCGGCATGCAGGTAATGCTCGACGACGTCCTCGCCGAAGGCGGCCCGGGCGACCTGGCTGCGCTCGAGCGCCGCCAGGGCCTCGGTCAGGTTGCCCGGTACGCGCGGCAGGCCCTTCGCCGTGTAGGCGTCCCCCTTGAACTCCGGCGGCAGCTCCAGCTTGTTCTCGATCCCGTGCAGCCCTGCCGCGATCGTCGCCGCGAAGGCGATGTACGGGTTGGCGTCGGCGCCGGGGATCCGGCATTCGACTCGCAAGCTCGGGCCGTGTCCGACGATCCGGAATCCGCAGGTTCGGTTGTCGTAGGCCCAGACGATCGACGTCGGGGCGAATGAGGTTGCCTGGTATCGCTTGTAGGAATTGACGTAGGGGGCGTAGAAGTAGGCGACGTCGCGGGCCAGGGCGATCTGCCCGGCAAGATACTGCTTGAACAACGCTGACATGCCGTGCGGCTCGCCTCCGTTCGCGTGGAACAGGGCCTTATCGCTTCGGACGTCCCAGAGCGATGAGTGCAGGTGGAAGGAACTGCCCGCCTGCTCCATCGACCACTTCGCCATGAACGTGACTGCCACCTGGTTCAGGGCCGCGATCTCCTTGACGCCGTTCTTGTAGACGACATGCCGGTCCGCCATCTCCAGCGCATCGGTGTAGCGGAGGTTGATCTCCTGCTGGCCGAAGCCCCACTCCCCCTTGCTGTTCTCGACCGGGACCGCGGCCCCCTCCATACCGTTGCGGATCTGCCGGTTGAACCACTCCGCCTTGGTGCCCTGCAGGATGTGATAGTCCTCGATGTAGCGCCCGTACGGTTCCAGGTTCTGGTAGCCCTTGCCCGCCGCCGCTTCGAAGGTGTCCTTGAAGAGGTAAAACTCCAGCTCCGATGCCGTCCGGGGGTTGAACCCGAGCTTGCGGGCGCGCTCGACCTGGCGGCGGAGGACCTGGCGGGGCGAGACATCGACTGGCCGGCCGTCCATCGTCTCGACGTCACAGAGGATGAGCGCCGTTTTTTCGAGCCAGGGAAGGCGCCGGATCGTCGTCAGGTCGGGGTGGCCGTGCATGTCGCCGTAGCCGGTGCCCCAGTTGGTGAACTTGAAGCCGGGCAGGGGCTCGTTGTCGACGTCCATCGCGAGCAGGTAGTCGCAGGCATGCAGGCCTTCGTCGACGTGGTCAAGGAAGTACGGGCCGGTGAGCCGCTTGCCCATCAGCCGCCCCTGCAGGTCGGCAATCGCGATGATGACCGTGTCGACCTCGCCCGCCTTGAGTTGCCGGACGAGCTGTTCGAGCGAGAGCTTCGCCGAGCTGTCCGGCCGGCGCGCGTGCCCATTGGACCGCTCGGTTCGCGTCGTCGACCTTGCGCTCGATGTCGATGCGGGTGTGCGCGCCATGTCCGCCTCCTTACTCCAGGCTGATAAAGATGTTCTTCACTTCGGTATACAACTGAAGGGCGTGCATGCCAAGCTCTCGCCCGATACCGCTCCGCTTGTAGCCGCCAAAGGGCGCTTCCTGGTGCACGCTTTTGGTGCTGTTGATGCTCAGCACGCCGGTCTTGACCGCCCGCGCGACACGCAGCGCGCGCCCGATGTCGCGCGTCCAGAGCGAGCCGGAGAGGCCATAGGGACTGTCGTTGACCATCCGGATCACCTCCCCTTCGTCGTCGAAGGGAATGATGGTGAGCACCGGGCCAAAGATCTCCTCCTGCGCGATCCGCATCCCGTTACTGGCTCGATCGAAGACCGCCGGTTCCAAATAGCTGCCCTTCGCCAGGGGACCGGACGGGGCCGAGCCGCCGGTCAGCAGCCGAGCGCCCTCCCGTCCACCGACCTCGATGTATCCCTGGACCCGTTCTCGCTGCTTCATCGAGATTAGCGGCCCCATCTCGGTGGTGGCGTCGAGCGGATCCCCGACCTTCAACTCCCGGGTGCCCGCCGCCACCCGTTGGTCGAACTCCTCAGCAATCGATCGCGCCACGAAGGCGCGGCTGCGGGCGCAGCAATCCTGGCCTGCATTCGCAAAGACACTCCCAACCGCCCCGACCGCGGCTTTCTCGAGGTCGGCGTCGGCGAAGACGATGTTCGGGGATTTGCCTCCGAGTTCCAGCGAGACCCGGGTGATGTTCGGCGCCGCCTGCTGGAGGATGCTGACACCCGTGGTCGTTTCACCGGTGAACGCGATCTTGTCGACGCCCGGGTGGCCGGCGAGCGCATTGCCGGTGATTCCACCCGGGCCGGTCACGATGTTGAGCACCCCGTCGGGCAGGCCAGCCTCGAGCGCCAGGCGTCCGAGCTCCAGGGCGGTCAGCGGCGTGTAACTGGCCGGCTTGAGGATTGCCGTATTGCCGGCTGCCAGCGCAGGCGCCACCTTCCACGAAGCAATCGTCAACGGGAAATTCCAGGGCACGATCAGCCCTACGACGCCGACCGGTTCCCGCAGGGTGAAGTCGAGCCCCGGGGCGGTGACCGGAATGGTCTCGCCAAAAATCCGGGTTGCGGCACCCGCGTAGTACTCGAAGCACTGGGCAGCGCCCAGAACTTCGTCCCGCGCGTCGCGGATCGGCTTTCCGGCATTCCGCGCCTCGAGCGTCGCGAGGCTCTCGACGTTGCTGCGGATCAATTCCGCGATCCGGTATAGGACCTTCGCTCGGCCGCTCGCCGCGGCGTTCGACCAATCGCCGCGCTCGAAGGCCGCACGCGCGGCCCGGACGGCCTGGTCGACATCGGCCGGTGTCGCGACCGCCGCCGTTGCCATCACCGTCGACGTCGCCGGTTCGACCACGTCGAAGGTCTTCTCGTCCTGGCCTACTCGCCAGGAGCCGCCAATCAGCAATTGCCGCGATCGCTCGGTGGAGATCATCAGAAGTAATTGGAGGTGATGCCGCCATCGATCACGAGGGCAGCACCGTTGGTCCAGCTGGATTCTTCCGAGGCCAGGTAGACCGCCATGTTGACCACGTCCTGCGCCTGGCCGAAGCGCGCCAGGGGAATGCGGTTCATTCGCAAACTCTTCTTCTTCTCGTCCTTGAGCAGGTCGCGCATCAGTGGCGTCTCGATGGGCCCCGGACAGATGGCGTTGGAGCGAACTTTTTTCGGCCCGAACTGAACCGCCAGCGATTTCGTCAGCGCGATCACCGCGCCCTTGCTGGCGGTGTAGGCATCCTGTGGCACGGTGCACCCGACCAAGGCGACGAAGGAGGCGATATTGATCACCGACCCGCCCCCCGCCTGGATGATTGCCGGGATTCCATGCTTGCAGCAGAACGCGATGCCCTTGACGTTGACCGCCATTGTCCGGTCCCAGATGGCGTCGGTCGTGGTGAGGACGGACTCATCCGCTTCGTCGAAAATCCCGGCATTGTTGTAAAGCGTGTCAAGCTTTCCGAAACGGCTGGTTGCCGTCTCGACCATGCGACGGACATCGGCTTCTTTGGTGACGTCACCGGCGACCGCGACGGCGCGGTCGCCCAGGCCGGACACCGTCTCGTTGACCGCCTCGGCCTTGAGGTCGGCCGCCACCACGCTGGCCCCCTCTTTGACGAAGACCTGCGCGGCCAACCGACCCATGCCGCCACCGGCTCCGGTGATCAGTGCAACTTTGCCGTCGAGTCGTCCCATGTCCCTCCCCGGAAGTTCACGAGGCGCGAGCTTGGCTCGCGCCTCGTCTCAGCCTATCGCGTGCTCAGACTCGTTGAGGTTCCGGTCGCGTCGTGGGCGCCCTCTCCGTCACCCCCGGCTCGCGGTAGATCGAGCCGCTTTCAGTCTCCGACTCGAGACGCTGCATCTCGTCTTCGGAGCCCATCGTGATCGGACCGGTGTAGTGGTGCTGACCCCAGAGCAGGTAGTAGAGCCCGCCGAGGACCAGGAAGATCACCACCGCCGGTCCGGCCCAAGTGCCCGTCGCCGTCAGCCAGCCAACAATGTCGCCGGTAAAGTCGGCTTTGAATTCGGGAAGCATCAGCACCAGGCTGATGAACGCTACCCAGATCACCGCCGTCCAGCCGACGATTGGCCACCAGCGCCCGAGATTCCAGGGTCCTGGCGTCCACCGTTCTGGATGGAGCAGCGCCAACAAGACGGGGATCACGTACGAGACGTAGAGCCCGATGACGGAAATCGACACCACGATCGAGTAGATCGCGGGAACCGGGAACTGCGCCAGGGCCGGGATGAACGCGATGATCGCGGCCACCCAGATCGCGCGCGCTGGCGTCCGGTATTTCTTGCTGACGACGTGCAACCACTTTGAACCTGGAAGCGCGCCGTCGCGGCTGAACGCGAATAGCATCCGTGAGTTCGACGTAATGGAGCTCAGGCCGCAGAAGGCCTGTGCGATCACGAAGCCGGCGAACAGGAGCAGGCCGCCGGTCGAGCCCAATGCATTCTTGACGATGTCGAGCACCGGGTTGCCGCTGGCCGCGGTCGCCTTGAGATCCGGAATCGCCAGCGTCAGGACGATCAGCATCAGGTAGCCGAAGATGAGCGACCAGAAGACCGAGTTCACGATCCCCCAGGGCGCTCGCTTTGCCGGGTTGACGGTCTCTTCCGTGACGTGGGCGGAAGCGTCGTAGCCGGTAAAGGTCCACTGCGCCAGCAACAGGCCAACCAGGAACGCATACAGGGGCGAGCCGAAGCCGGACTGGTTGTAGGACTGGGTAAACGCGTAGCTGAGCGGGTGGAGCGGGTGCAGGATGCCGACCGTGACAAGCAGCACCACGATCACTCCGATATGCCACCAGACGCTGATATCGGCGGCCCGTGCCGCCAGCCGGACGCCCACGTGGTTGATCGTCGCTTGCACCGCCAACAGGATGGCGAAGATCGCGATCACCCCAACCTTGCCCGGCGTAGTCGTGAGATCGGCCGGGTAGTTGAAGAGCGCGTTGAGGAGCGCCGCAGCGAAGATGGCGTTTCCGAACACGATGCCAGTGGTGATGGTGATCTGGCCGATCAGGTTGAACCACCCGGTGATCCAGCCCCAGTGCTTATTGCCAAGCTTGGCGGCCTGGTAATAGAGCGCGCCGGCGGTCGGCAGCGCCGACGCCAGCTGGGCCATCGCCGCCGCGACCACGAGCACCATGGCGCCGACGAGCAGCCAGCCGATGCCCATCTGCTGCGGTCCGCCATGGTTCAGGCCATAGCCGTACAGCGTGAGACCCCCCGTCAGAACCGAGATGATGGTGAATGAGATCGCAAAGTTGCTGAAGCCACCCATGTCGCGGAACAGTTGTTGCGCGTAGCCCATCTGGTGCAACCGCGCCGTATCGGCCCGGATTTGCTCCTCTTTGGTCACCGCCGGCATGCTTACGCCTTCCTTTCGCCCGAACAAAATGAACTCCCTTCGGGCTGCTCATATATTTGATGCTGGGCCTGACCCAAAGTCAAGGGACGGTTAGCGGGCCGCGACGCGGCCCCTCCCCTTAACAATCTTTTGCAGCTCGACCGCAAGCCGGCGACGCTTGTAACGTTTTCTCAACGATGACCCGAGTCCGGGGCTCGCTCGGCGCCCTTCTCCCAACGCTGGCGATCGCCACCGCCCTGCTCGCCCACCCCGCCTACGCGCTCGGGCACCATCACGCCGCACCGCCCGGGCGGCCTCCCCAGCACGCGGCCGCTCCGGTCCGGCTCACCAGGGCCCAGGCCAAGGCCAGCCTTGTCAGCGCGGCGCGTCACCATCGAGTCAACCCCAACTTCGTCCTCGCGGTCTCGTACTGGGAAAGCGGCTGGAACCAGGCCGCCCGGTCCCGGACCGGCGCCGTCGGCCTGATGCAGATCGAGCCCTCCACGGCCGCCTCGGCTGGCCCGGCGCTCCTCCACCGATCGGTGAACCTGAACAATCCCGTCGACAACGCCGAACTCGGCGCCGCGCTCCTCCGGTCCTACCTGGACCAGCTACATGATCCGAAGCTGGTGCTCGCCGCGTACTACCAGGGCCTGAGCGCCACTCGGCACCACGGCGTCTACCCGAGCAGCCGGAGCTATGTCGACGGCATCTGGCGGCTCCGAAATCGCTTTCAGGCCGGCTCGATCCCCTGACTTCGCGCCGCCCCCGCCCTTCCGACCGATGCTTGCTCTTCTGTTCCCCCCTAAGGTGATATCGTTGATATCATTAAACGACACATTCGGGGGGATCGCGCCCGCCGAGCAGGGAGGTAAGAGCATGTATCGGTACGGACCGCACCCAGGCCTGGGAACGATCCTCGTGATCCTGTTCATCGTCTGGCTGCTGTTCTTTCACCACTAACAGTTCGTTTCGCTGACCTCGCAGGTGGACGCCTCACCGTCCACTTTTCGTGTTGGAAGGGACCCCGCGGATTCAGAAGGAGCAGCCCTCATGGATGCGATCACGCTACTCAAGAACGACCACCGGCACGTCGAGAAGATTTTTTCCCAGATCGAAAAGGGCGACGGGAACCGAGCGCAGCTGTTCAAGGAGCTGATGACCGAGTTGACCGTCCATGCCGACATCGAGGAGCAGATCTTCTACCCCGCGGTCAAGAACGCCACCCAGACCCACGACCTCGTGGTGGAGTCATTCGAAGAGCACAAGCAGGTCAAGATGGTGCTGGCCGATTTGGCCAGGGCCGACAAGAACACCGAGGAGTGGCTCGCCGGGCTCAAGGTCTTGATGGAGGACGTCCAGCATCACGTCGGCGAGGAGGAGAAGGGGCTGTTCCCCGAGGTCGAGAAGACGGTGCTTTCGGAGAAGGAGCTGAAGGATCTCGGCAAGCGGATGGAAGAGATGAAAGAGCGCGAGCTGGCGGCCGCGCAGATGCGCTAGCCGCCGGGTTCGCTCGACAGGGTCCGGCGAGGTGCCGGACCTTTTTTTCTGCCCGAAAGGGAGCCGCCCGACACGGTAGTATCGTTACCGATTATGGCTGGCAAGACCGACGCGACCGATGAGCTGCGACGGGTCCCCCTCTTCAGCGGACTCGACCGCAAGGAGCTGGCGATTCTGGCCAAGCTGGTCAAGGACCAGCGGTACGCAGCCGGTACGGAAATCGTCAAGGCCGGAAGCAGTGGCCACGGGCTGTACATCATCCGAGAAGGCCAAATTTCCGTGAAGAAGGATGGGCGGACCGTCGCCACCATGGGGCCCGGTCAGTTCTTCGGCGAGGTCGCGATCCTGGATGGCGGGCCGAGGACCGCGGATATCTTTGCGGAGCATGACACGGTCTGTATGACCCTGATTTCGTGGGAGATCAAGCCGCTCTTGATGGAGAACGCCGGCATCACCTACAAGATGTTGCTCGAGGTTACCAAGCGGTTGCGCAGCGAGCAGCCGCGGCACGCCGACTGACCGACCGCGCTAGGCGCTCTTGAGGAAGTCGTGCGCCATCCAGCCCTTGTTCTCCAGGTGCCACCAGATCTTCCCGTCGACATAATTCGGCCCGCCGTCGACGCGGACGCTCGTCCCGTCATTCAGGCAGGCAGCGATGCTGCCGTGCAGGCCGGCCGCATCGCGCACGTTGGCGCACTGGCCGGGAACATGCACCGTGGCCTGGCTGCCGACCAGCGGGCTGACCTGCCCCGGAAGCCCGCAGGTCGCGTTGAGAAAATGCCACGCACCGGCAGCCTGGTAGACATAGCCGGCGCACTGGCGACCACCAGAGCCGGCAGTTGAAAACTGTATCGCTGCCGCGCCCAGGCCGGTCGTCTGCCGCGCAAGCTTGAGACAAGGCTTGTTCGAGGCGCAGGCGCCGGTCGTGTACGTGAGCCCGGTCTTGGCCTCGACGCCTGGGACCGCCGTGCCAACCGCGCTCCCCTGCCCAGCTGCGGGCGGGGTGGTTCGGGCCACGGTCGCCGTCGGTCTGCTCTGACCAGCGACCAGGCGCCGGGCTGACGGTGAGAGCACGTAGGCCAGGGGCGCCAGCAGCAGGACCAGCACGACCGCCGCGATCGCCCAGGCCACCACTGAACGACGAGGCATCTGCATCCGGGGCAGCGGCAGGCGAGGCATCCGCATCCGGGGTAGCCTCAGGCGAGACACCTGCAGCATGGGGAGCGTCACGTGGGGCACACGGAGACGTGGCATTTGTGGCATCCGCGTCGGTCTGCCCGGCCGCTCCAGCTGCAGCCGCGAAGGCTGCGGCGTCCCGGACGTTACCCGCGAGACGATCCCGGCCGCTGCGATGGCGTGGCCACAGCTGGGGCAGAACTTGTTGGTCACTTCATTAGCGAGGTCACAGCCTGGACAGAAAACGCGACCCTCGGTCGGGCTTGGTGTTGGAGGCGCCGGATCGGCGGCAGGTGCGTGTCCGTTTCCAGCCCCGTCTGCGGTAGTTCGGGTGCCCCGCCAATCAACCGGCGTCCCGCAGCGGGCGCACCAGATATCGATCGCCAGGTTCTCGTGCTTGCAGCGCGGGCAGCGGACGCTGGTGCCCATGGCGCTCTTTTGCTTAATCACGACCCTTCGCTGATGTAACCATGTTCCGGCGCCACCCGGGTAGCGGTCGAATCGTTGGCATTAGCCGGCGGCTCGCAGGTTTGGCTGGTCGAGCAGCCAGCCGGATGAGGTGCGCACCACCTGCCAGGTCCCGACCCAGTGCCGGGTTGAGCCCGCGTAGACCTCGATCAGGTCGATGTACACCGTGGCGACCTGCCCGTTATTGGCGAGCGTCCGGTCCTGACGCAGACCCATCTGCTGCGTGGACGCGAAACGGTGGTTGATGAACTCCCCGGGTGGATAGTTCGCCTGCATCCGCGCGCTCCACAGCGCGGCGGCGGCATCGAACCGATGAGCGGCAACCGCCTGGTAAAAGCCGGCGACGCTACGAGTTGGATCGCCCACGGTCGTCTGGTACGCGGGCACCGGAACCGTTTGCTCTCCGAGCGGCTGCTGAACAATCGGGGGCTGAGGCGCCGGCTGGACCGGAGTCGCGCTCGGCGACGGGGTGGGCGCAACGGGACTGGCGGCAGGGGTCCCGAGGGGCGTCGTCTGGCTCAGCCCAGCCGTCAGCGGAAGCTGCGGCGTGCGGTCTTGATTGCGGGCGGCCTTGAACCATCCCGCGACCGGAAGGGCCAGCACGATGGCAACCAACACGGCGGCTGCGACTGGGACTATCCAGACTGGTGCGAGCCGACGCCTCCTCGACCTGGCGACCGGGGCGACGACATCAGGTTCGGCGACCGGGCCGGCGACCTCAGGTTCCGGGGTGGCGGCGGCCGCCGGCGGCCCCCAGTCGAGGTGGTGCGAACAATTCGAGCACCACATATCGATCGCGTAGTTTTCAACCCCGCAGCGCTTGCACCGAACCATTTGCGTCCCTCCGACTGGCACCCACCCTATAAGCTCAATTGACGATACGCATATCACCTTCAAATACGTACGGATCGTGATTGGTGACCGGCGTGCGCCGCGGAGTACCCTGCCCCTGTGCCCCCTCTCGTGGCCGAGTTGCCGCGGCCGAATTCGCTCGATCTGGCATTGACCCTCGGCGCCCTCCAGCGAGGCGGAGCCCGCGACCGCACCATCCGGATCGAGTCCGATCGGGTCTGGCGCGCCAGCTGGACGCCGGAGGGCGCCTCGACGCTTGAGGTTGAGCTGCAGCCGGAACGGCTGGTCGCCCGCGCCTGGGGGCCGGGGGCAGGGTGGGCGATAGAGACAGCGCCGGCTCTCGTCGGACTCGACGACCAGCCCGAATCATTCCATCCCTCTCACCCACTGCTGAGCGCTATTCACCGGAGGCATCCCGGCCTTCGCCTGGGGCGGACCAACGCCGTGTTCGAAACCCTGGTTCTCAGCGTGCTCGAGCAAAAGGTGCCGGGCATCGAAGCCTGGGCCGGCTACGCGGCGCTGGTCTCCGCGCTCGGGGAGCCGGCCCCCGGCGATTGCGGCTTACTCCTGCCGCCGAGCCCGCGGCGGCTCCTCGGGACGCCCTACTGGGATTTCCATCGCTTTGGCATCGAACGGCGGAAGGCCGACGTCATCCGCAACGCGGCTGCGCTCGCCTCCCGGTTGGAGGCGCTGGTCCGGCTCGGGTTCGCCGAGGCCAGTCGCCAGCTGCAGCGCCTCCCCGGCATCGGCCCCTGGTCGGCGGCCGAGATCGTGGCTGTCGCGCTCGGCGACCGGGACGCGGTCTCCGTCGGCGACTACAACCTGCCCCATGTCGTCAGCTGGGCGCTGGCCGGCGAGCCGCGGGGATCGGACGCCCGCATGCTCGAGCTGCTCGAACCCTACCGAGGGCATCGCGCCCGGGTGATCCGGCTGCTCGGGGCGGCCGGCATCACGGCGCCGCGCTATGGGCCGAGGATGCCGCTGCGGCAGATCGCCCGCCGCTGACGGTCTAGGTGAAGTTCCCGTATAGATATGGCGCGAGTTACCCGACCTTGGTGAAGGCCGCGAGCCAGGGCTGGAGGTGCATCAGAGCCGGGATGTGCTCAAAGCCCCGATCGGTGAACGGAGTGCCGTTG
>JBDTEO010000025.1:0-49849 GCA_039922495.1 Candidatus Dormiibacter sp. | reverse complement strand
AACGGCACTCCGTTCACCGATCGGGGCTTTGAGCACATCCCGGCTCTGATGCACCTCCAGCCCTGGCTCGCGGCCTTCACCAAGGTCGGGTAACTCGCGCCATATCTATACGGGAACTTCAGCTAGGCGCCCGCCCGCGAGTTCGTGAACTGCCGGACCTTGTCGCGCAGCTTGGGCAGCGGATCGGTCTTGAGGAAGTACTCGTCGCAGCCGGCGTTCCGGGCGTCCTCCGGGGTGGCCATCCCCGCCGTGTAGACGATCACCTTCAGCGCCGGGTACAGGTTGCTGGCGCGGATCTTCCGGCACAGCTGGAGACCGTCGAGCCCCGGCATCTGGATATCGGCGACCACCACCCAGGGTTCGGTCTGGACGATCAGCTGCCAGGCTTCGTCGCCGTTCTGCGCTTCCACGACCTCGTGCCCGTCGAGCTCGAGCAACGTCCTGAGCATCAACCGGACGTCGCGGTCGTCATCGGCCACGATGATGGGTGGCTCGTCATTGGTGGACAGGGGCGCGGGCACACCGCCCTCACGCAGTCCCCTCCTCCAGACCATTGCGCGAAGATGATATGACGGCTGAGTATCAGCCGCAAGGGTCGAGCGTATCCCCATTTTTCGCGACCGCCGTGGTGCCCTACGCGACAGCGATACTGGGCGGTTTCCCGGATAGCAAAACGCCGGTCGAGGGATCGCGCTTACGCGTACTCGTCCATGGCCCGCAGGAAATTCACGTAGACCCGCTGCTGCTCGCGCAGGATGCCGAGCGGGCCCAGCTCCCACCACTCGTCGGGCGTGAAATACGCCGAGACCTCCGCCTGGCTCCCCGTCTTCGAGAACCACTGGATCAGGTGCAGGTTGTCGGACTGCAACAGCCACATGGCGATGTCGAGCAGGTGCGGGTGGTCGGTGAGCTTGGCCTTGTTATAGATGTGGTGCATCAGCCGGAAGATGCCCTGCTGGGCCTCATTCCCGAGAAAGAAGTCCATCCCGCCGTCCCCGGCCCAGGTGCAGCCGTACTCCGGCAGCGGCATGTCGTGGGCCTTCGGAAACGCCGTGATCGCTTCCGACGGCGTCAGGTAGTCCATCCCGTTTTGCTTGAAGTCCGCGTGCAGCGCGTGCATGAAGGGGAAGATGCCCGAATCCGACCGATGGTGCTCCCCGAACGTTTCGTAGTCCCAGGCGAGGAAAGTCACGTCGCCCATCGACTGGCGAACCCAGTTGGCGTAAGTGTCGGCCATCAGCGGCCAGCCGTTCCATTCGCGGTTGCTGAAGCGGTAGCCGACGTCATCGGACAGCTGGAAGTGGCGCGTGAACAACCGCATCTCCTCGCCCGGATACCGATAGATGTGACTCGGCTCGCGCCAGCCCATGACCCATGGCCGCCCATCCATGACGGCACCCTTGAACCCGCTCTTCTGCAGCTGGAAGTAAACGTCGTTGGACATGAACATTTCGGTGGTGTCGGTCACGCTGATGGATTTCTGGAACGTCTCCTCCAGCTGCCGCTTGCCCCACTGCATCCGCTCGGCGAAGGTGTTGATGTCCAGGTAGAAGATGAAGGAGTGATAGGGCTCGACGGCGATCAGCTCGACATTCTTGTGGCTGACTAGCTTCTGGAACTTGGCCAGGACGTCGGGCCCGAAGCGGCGCATCTGCATCAGGAGGGACACGGAGAAGCCGAGCGAGATCTTCATTCCGCCCTCGACCAGTGTCTGGAACATGTCGGTGGCCGGCCGGTAGCAGTAGGTCGCCACCTTGTCGAAGTAGCGGCGGTCCATGGCCTCGTCGAAGATCAGCGCATCCATCTTCTCCGGGGCGGTGCCACGGGGAATCATCTGCGCCGGGAGGCGGACACGCCGCGGCTGGTGCGCGACCATGTAGATGACCAGCGAGTTCGGCACGGCGATAGTCTCTCAAATGCGCTCCCCCATATGCTGTGCTAGTGTCGATCCGGGTCCTCGCCTGCGATTACGACGGCACCCTCGCGACGGATGGCGCGGTGGGCGAGGCGACGACCCGGGCCCTCCACCGCTGGCGCGCTTCCGGTCGCCAGCTGGTGCTGGTCACCGGCCGGCAGTTGCCCGACATTCAACGCGCCTTTCCGAGCACGACAACGCTGTTCGAGTGGGTGGTCGCCGAGAACGGCCCAGTCCTCTTCAAGCCGGCGACCGGCGAGCGGCGGCTGCTCGCCAACCCTCCCCCCGCGGCCTTTATCGACCGGCTCCGAACGCAGGGCGCTTCGCCGCTCTACCTCGGCGACGTCGTGGTCGCCACGACACGTGAGAACGCCGATGCCGTCCTGAACGCCATCGAGGTCCTCGACCTCCGCCTGGAACTGATCTTCAACAAGGCGTCGCTGATGGTCCTGCCGAGCGGCGTCAGCAAGGCCACCGGCCTAACCGCGGCCCTCAAGGCGATGGCGGTCGCGCCGGCCGAGGTTGCCGGCATCGGTGACGCCGAGAACGACGCCGCCCTGATCGGGATCTGCGGCCTTGGCGTCGCGGTCGCCAATGCAATCCCGGAACTCAAGGCCCAGGCCGACCGCGTGATGCGCGGCGAGGCCGGTGCCGGCGTGATCGAGCTGATCGAGGAGATCCTCGCCGCGGAGCCAAGCCCCGCGCCGGCACGGTGAGCGCCGCCCCGGTCCCGAGCCACCCGCCGGCCTCGACGCCCCGACGATCCGCCTACCTCCTGGTCCTCGCGGCAACCCTCTGCTACGCGGTCGGCGGCAACGTTGCCAAGGTGCTCTTCGCCGGCGGGTCCTCGCCCTTTGCCCTCGCCCAGTTGCGGATCGGCTTCGCCTTCTCCTGGCTGCTGATTTTCGTCCTGCTCTTCCGCCGGGCGCGACTCCGGGTCCCGAGGTCCGAGGTGCTGCATCTCCTGCTGTTTGGCCTGGTTGCGGTCGCCGGCGTCCAGCTCACCTACTATCTCGCGATCTCGCGGATCAACATCGCGGTCGCGACCTTCACCCAGTTCAGCGCCATCGTCGGGATCGCGGCCTGGGAACGCTTTCGACGCCACCAGCCGGTCTCGGCCCGGCTGTGGTTGGCCGTCGTCCTGGTCCTCGGCGGCTCCTTCCTGATGGTCGGCGCCTACCGGCCGCAGTTACTCCGTCTGAACCTGGCGGGGATCGGCCTCTCACTCGTCGCCGCCGCATTCCTGGCCGCGTACCTGCTCCGCGCGTCGACCCTGGTCACCCGCGTCGACCGCTTCTCGATGCTGCTCTACGCGTTCGGTGCCGCGACGGCGATGTGGGTCGTGATCGACCTGGTTGCGCGGCCGCCGCTCCCGGCCAGCCCCCAGACCTGGATCGTCATGGCGTTGATCGGCCTCTTCGGCACCCTCGTGCCGTTCGGTCTCCAGCTGACGGCTCTGCGTTGGCTTCGACCGTCCATCGTCGGCATCCTCGCTGCCGCCGAGCCCGTCTTCGCCGGCATCATCGCGTTTCTGGTTTTCAAGGACGCGCTCGAGCCGCCCCAGGTGCTCGGCGCCGCGATCGTCTCCGCCGGGATCGTCTTAGCCCAGGCGGGCGACGACTAGCTCGTTCGCAGTCCCTGCTTGATCGCGACGAATTCCAGCCGCTTCAGGAGGATGTCGATCACGCGCTGCCAGGTGTAGGCGCGCGCGGTTCGCTGCGCCGCGATCCGCAGGTTGCGCGCGTTCTCCGGATGCTCAGCCAGGTTGTTGACATAGGCGACCACCTCCGATGCGTCATCGGTCTCGATCACGATCGCGTTGGTGAAGGCCTCCGCGTACTCCTCGCCGGTGGCCCCGACGAAGGCGACGCCGCCCGAGGCCATCGCCTCCAGGCCGACCAGGCCGAAGGGCTCGTGGCCGCTGTTGGCCAGCGTGGCGGTGGCGGACGCGTAGATGGCGGGGAGCAGCTCGTCGGGCAAGAAGGCGGTCAGGTTCCAGATGTCCGCGTCGGCGTTCTCCTTCAGGAGCCGGGCCAGTCCCGCGACGTCGTCGACCCGGGTCGACAGCGGCGCCACCCGGAGCCGTTGCTGGCCGGCGAACGCCATCACCTCGCCACCGAATGGCTCCATGCCGCCGCGCATCAACAGCTTGACCCCGGTGCCGCGTTCCTTCAGCTGCGCCACCGCCGCGATCGCCTGGTGCCAGCGCTTGTCGGGGCTGAAGCGGCCGATCTTGAAGAGAAACGCCGGCGCGTTGACCGCGGCGCGGAGGATCCGGACCTGTGCCTGACTGACCCGCGAAATCATCGAGCCGGGAATGCCGTTGGGCACCACGATCGGGTTCACGCCCCAGCGCCACATGATGTGCTTCATGTAGCGGCTCACCGTCATCAGCTGGGTGGTGAAGCCGAGCGTGCCCCAGTTGATCCGCTGGAAGGAAAAATTATTGTTGGCGTTCCAGAGCAACAGGCAGCGCTCCCGCAGGCCGGCAAAGTAGAGCGCATCCGAGAGCAGGGTCATCGCGTGGGCCAGGTGCCACTCCTCGCCGATGACCACGACCTGGTTTCCCGCCTCGATAGCCGGTTTGATGTAGTCGTTCACCAGCGCGTCCGGCAGGCTGCGGTTGAGGTCGGCGACCTTGTCGTCTTCGCCGCTGTAGACCCCCATCGGATAGAAGCGGCTGATCCACTGGCTCCAGCGGTGGAGGTGCAGGCGGCCTTCGAGCAGCGATTCGTTGGCCGCAAGAGCCGGGTCCCCGACGAAGAACAGGTGGGTCGCAAAGCCGCGTTCTGCGAGCGCGCGGGACAGTTCCTTGACGCGAACGCCCAGCCCGCCCGCCTGCGAGTAGACGTCAGGGCCCTCGAAGGACAGGATGATGAAGACGGTCTGCTCCGGCTCCAGCATCAGCTCGCCTCCCGCATCAGCCGCAATGCCTCCCGGTGCGCCTCCGACGACCCCGACGCCAGCAGCGTCGTACGCGAGTCGAGCCGGCAGGAGACATCGTGCAGCGGCTTGCCCTCGAAGCTGGTGGCGGTGCCACCACACTCCTGCAGGATCAACAGGGGTCCGGCCAGGTCGAAGGCACGGACCGGCGCCGACGCCACCTGCAGGGTGATACCGCCGGTTGCCGTATGGCAGAGGTTCAAGGCGGCCGAGCCGAGCTGCCGGGTCTTCTCCGCCCGTTGGAGCATCGGCCCGCAGCGCTCGCGTGGGTCCACCCCGGTCGGGGCGTCGAAGGAGACCACGGCAAACGCGCGGCCATCGAACGGCGCCGCGTCCGGTCGCAGCGGCTGCCCGTTGCGAAAGGCTCCGGCGCCCGCCTCGGCATAGAACTCGTCGCCGCTGACGAGGTTCAGGACATAGCCGAGACGCACCTCCCCCAGCCGATCCCCGTCACACAAGGCCAGCACCGCGGCATAATAGGGCAGGCCCTGCTTGGCATTGAAGCTGCCGTCGAGCGGGTCCACGAGGATCAGCGGTGAGCCGCCGAAGGCCCGCTCGCCCAGCTCTTCCGAGATCAGCTGGAAGCGCTCCCCCCTGCGATACGCTTGCTCGAGGTGGCGTACCGCGATCTCCTCCGCCAGCTGGTCCATATAGATGGTGCCGTCTCCGCCGGCGCCCTGGCCCACCACCGCCCGGCCCTGTTCCGTACCGCTCAGGGGCTGCAGCGCAGCACGGATGTCCGCCCCGATGGCGCGGAAGACGGGAAGCCAGCTTGTTGAACTCAATCAAATCGGCGGCGCAGAGCCCACCGAGTCGGTATCGTACCCCAAGTTTCGCCCGGGGGCTGTGGCACTCGGCGCGGTTTCGTCCGTGGCTCACGCTGCTCGGCCTCTGTTTGCTGGTCAAAATCCTGATCGTCACCGTCACCCTGGTCGCGTTCGGCGCCAGCCCCGATCCGCTCACCGCCCTCGGCCGCCAGTGGGATCAGTGGGATGCCCAGCACTACCTCTATCTGAGCACGCACGGCTATGCCGTGCGTGGTGACGCCCGCAACCTGATCGCCTTCTTCCCGCTCTACCCGGCGCTGGTCGGCGCCGTCGCGGCGACCGGGCTTCCGGCCCGGCTGGCCGCGCTCCTGGTCAGCAACCTCGCCGGGCTGGTGGCGACCATCCTGCTCTTCGAGCTCGCTCGCGAAGAGGGCGGCGAGCGGTCGGCCTGGCGCGCCGCCGCCTTCTTCACGGTCTTTCCCACCGCCTACTTCCTGCTGGTCGGCTACACGGAGGCACTCTTCTGCGCCCTTGCCTTTGGCGCCGTGCTCGCCACCCGCCGGCGGCAGTGGCCGGCGGCCGGAGCCCTCGGCGGGCTGGCGGCGGCGACCCGCCTGACCGGCCTCGCCCTGCTGCCGTTGCTGCTCCTCGAGCTCTATGCCTCCCGACGCGCATTGAAGACCGCCTGGTCGGTGGCGATCGCACCCGCCCTGGTCCTCGGCGGCTTCCTCATCTATGTCGCCACGAATTGGCTCGTCCTCGGCGACCCGCTCGCCTTCCTGGCGGTCCAGCGCCTCCACTGGTCGCACCGCCTGGCGCCTCCCTGGACAGGCCTGACCGAGGCGATCCACAGCCTGTACTGGCGGGTGCCCTGGGAAAAATTGACGGTCGGCGCCGGCGAGATCCTCGGCGGCCTCAGCGCGTACGTCGTCACGGCGCTGAGCTGGATCAAGCTGCGTCCCGGCGATGCGGCCTATGCCGCCGTGGTCACGGTGATGGTGACCTTTCTCCCCTTCTGGCTCAGCATCCCACGCTACCTGCTCAGCCTCTATCCGCTGTTCCTGCTCGCAGGTCGTGTCCGTAACCAGTGGGTCCAAGGGATCGCCCTGGCCTTGTCCTTCGTGGGACTGTTGACCTTCAGCCTCGCCTTCTCGCGCGGCTACTGGGCCTTCTAACCGACTAACGAAAGAGGTGCGTCAGGATCGTGCTGATCACGACGTAGACGATGTAACCGATCAGAATCTGAAAAAAACCCACCGCCACGTGCAGGTGCATGACGCCCTGGAGGACGGCGAAGGCGAGCCCGAAGAGCAAGGCGTTGAGGACGACGACGAACAACCCGAGCGTCAGGATCGTCACCGGCAATGTCAGGATCAGGAGCACCGGCCGGATGATGATGTTGATCAGCGCCAGGATGAGCGCCATCACGATCGCGGCTCCCAGGATGCTGCCCTGCAAATGCCAGATGAAATAGAAGACGATCAGGAGGGCCACTACGTGCACGAGGAATCGGGTCAGCACGGATAGATCTTAAGCGGCGGGGACTCGATAGATCGTGTAATTCGCCGTCCGGAGCAGCACCGGGAACTGCGCGTTGAAGGAGGCGACGTTGGCGTGCAAGCTGGCCACTTCATCCGGGCCCACCACGACGTAGTCGGCGTGATACCGGTGCAGCAGGGCGATCGCGTTGGCATCGCCCTGGTAGATGCGGGCGATGTCCGCCTCGCGCTGCTGGTAGTTGATGCCGTAGCTCCACAGCCATCCGGGATAGCTCATCAACACCGATCGGCCGGCCAGGTCGGCGACCGGGTTGTTCGGTCGTTCGCCGGTGACGAACACCGCGCGGGGCGGCGTCGCGGTGCGGATGGCCTCGGCCAGGCGCACCTCTTCAGCACTGAACCAGACATAGCTCGGGCCCTGCGGCGGCAGGAACTGCAGCATGGAGAGGACACCCGACGCGACCAGGGTCAACCAGACGAGGGCCGAGGCGGCCGCCCCGGCGATCCCGGCGCGCCAGAGGCGCACGAGCACCGCCCCGACCGCGACCGCGCTGCCCAGGTACCAGAAGACGAGGACCTTGGTGTTGTCCCAATCCCACGGCTGAAACTTCACCAGGTTGCCGGCCAGGAACACGAGCACGAAGGGCGCCAGCAGCAGCCGGGGCCGCCCGCGCAGCGCGAGCGGGCTCAGCAGTGCGATCAAGAGTAGCGGCCAGAAGAGCCCGGTGTTCTTGATCCAGAACCATGCGGGAAAATCGTTGCCGGAGAGCCAGCCGATTAGCAGCCGCGGGTACTGGTGTTCCGGCGGCGCACCCGGATCACCCGGGACCGCCATCAGCAGGCGCGGGACCGCGAGCAGAAACATCATGGCGAAGAAGCCGATCCAGGCCGGCCGGGGAAAGCAAATCGCCCAGGCCAGCGTCACAATCCCGAGTGCCAGCAGGCTGTGCACATGGAAGAGCGGCAGCAACCCCGCCAGGGCGCCGGCCACCAGGAACGCGACCGGGGTGCTCTTCAATGACCAGTGCCGCCACGACTGCTGGATCTGCGCGATCGTCTCCCGCCATTGCCCGATCGGCGTCGCCTGCAGCGCGGGCGTCAGGAGCAGCAGGACCGTGACGAAGATCGCGGCCCCGAAAACGAACGATCGCTGCGGCAGCCAGTACGAGAGGATCGGGTTGTACCACCGGATATTCACCGGTGGGTCGACGCGATCGTAGGTTCGCGGGATGTGCGTGAGCGCATTGAGCAGGCCGAGGCGCGCGGCATCACTAAAGAAGAACCAGAAACCCAACCCGCCGCCAAGCAGGGTGAGGGTCACCGCGATGACCCCGGCCGCCACCGAGCCGGTGAGGCGCCGCGCCCAGAGGATCAGACCAGCAAGTGCCAGCAGCGTCATCGCCAGGCTGGGCCAGACGAGCGCGGCCGGGATGGTCCAGCCGCCGGCGATCAGCATCGCGCTGAGAAAGTCCGGGGCAAAGGGATAGCGGAAGGGTGTCCCGCTAAAGATCGGGTTCTGCGGCGGGAGGTTATGCCCGAAGACGAAGGCCGTCGCATAGCTGGCGTGGAACGACCAATCCGACCAGGTGTTGTTGTATTGCGCCAGCCAGCCGTCGGGCGTGACCTTCAGCGCCCGCAGGAAGAGGTACCCGACAACGACGGCGATCACCGCCACGCTCGCCAGCAACCCGGCTGCGTTCCTGACCTGCAGGTCGCCGCCAAGCCGTGCGCGGTGCCGCTGGAGGCGGATGCCTCCGAAGCCCGTGGCCAGCACCGTCAACGCGAGGATGACGGGCAGGCCGAGCCCGAGCACCAGCGCCAGCAGGTAGCCGGCGACCGTCACCGTAACGACGCTGAGGACCAGCCCGATCACGATCCGCTCGGAAAACCACAACCAGGGCGGCCCGCCCGATGCGAGACCGGCGCCGAGAACGACGATCGCGAGGACGAGCGCTAGCCCGGGGAGGTCCAGTAACAAAGGCACCAGTTGGGGAGTGGCTTCTTGAAAACGAACCAGACATGGCTGTTGAGCGCGTCCGAGGTCAGCGGCAGCCCGGTCCAGAGCGGATAGAAGTAGAGGAAGAACAGGGCCACCATGACGAGATACGCCATCGCCGGGACGGCGCCATTGAGCCGGATCGCGATGCCGGGCAACGCGCCCCGCAGCGAGGCGACGGAGGTGAGGCCATAGCTGAGCGCCAGGAACATGAACGGAAGGCCGCCCAGCATGTGGTAGAGGAACAGGCCGCGCGGGACCTTGGCAAAGGGCAGCCAGGCCGCGAAGAATCCGACCAGGATGAAGACGCTTGTCCACAGGCGCTCATCGACCGGGTCGGTGCGGGTCGCCCTCCACCTGGCGATCAGCCTCGGCAGTCCGATGGCGGTGCCGACGATGGCGACGCTGCCCCCCCACCAGGTCAGCGGATTCCCGAGGTTGAAGATCTCCGCGACCAGCGCCGTGCCACTGCTCTGATCGATGCCCAATCCCTGGCCCTGGTAGTAGTAGACAACCGGCCGGAAGTCGAGCGGCCACGACCACCAGGGGCTGTAAAAGATGTGGTCGGCCGTGAGGTTGATGTGATACAGCCAGGTCTGCCGGTGCCACTCGGCGAGGTCAGTCCAGGCGCGCCCCAGGTCGAGGTGGAAGGGCGCGAACCCGAGCGGCGGTTGCGGCAGGTTGGTGATGCCGTGGATGATCGTCAGGTAGCGGATGAAGCTCAGCGCGTAGACCAGGCCCGGAAGGAAGGCCAGGCTGAGGATGGCCACCGCCGCGGTTCGCCGGTCGTAGCGGGTCCAGCGCAGGATGAGCCGCGCCGCCAGCAACAGGATGATGGTGCCGTACGCGGCGAGCGTCGTCCATTTCGACCCGAGCGCCAGCCCGAGCACGATGGCGGTCAACACGATCGTCCAGCGCTGGCGCCGCGCCGAGTCGGCGCGCAGGTGCGCGCTGAAGAGGAGATAGGCTGCCACCGCGAAGGTGATCGGGATGATGTCGATCACCGCCGTCCGCGACTCGACGAAGGTCAATCCGTCGAATGCCGTCAGCACGCCGGCGGCGATGGCAAAGAATCGCACCGCCAGCAACTGCCTGGCCAGCAGGTACATCAGCGGCACGAGCGCGGTCCCGAAGAGGGCCGGCATCAACCGCCAGCCGAACGAGTTGAAGCCGAAGACCTTGATGCCCAGGGCGATGATCAGCTTGGCCAGCGGGGGCTCCGGATCGAAGTAGTCCTTGCCCAGGAGGTCGTCGTGCGCATCGTTGGCGAAGTAGAGCTCGTCGAAGATGAACGGAGAATTGGGCGCGATGTCGTTCGGCTTTCCCAGGCCGGGAAGCTTCGGATCCTGGTAGGAGTGGCCGATCCCCCAGGCCGTGATCGGCGATCCCGACCCGGGGTGGGCAAAGACATCGAGGAAGATCGGGCTGCCAAATCGGAGGATGCCCGCAACCACGACCAGCGCCAGCAACCAGTAGAGGTCGGCGCGCTCCAGGCGCCACCAGGCCCGGGCGGGAGCGGTAGCGGGAGCGCCGGGGGATGCCATCAGGCCCCGCGCAGCCGCCCTTTCAGCTCGGCGATAAATCCGTCGACGTCGACGATCGGGATGACGACGTCTGGCCCGGCGACGAGCCGCCCCCCCAGCCGGCGTTCCGCCTCGACCAGGAGGTCGGGATTCCGTCGATCGAGCCGGATATAGGCGGCGGGCTGGCGGGCGAGCCGTCGCACGAAGCGGTTGACAAAGCGTCGTCGGTCGGCTGGCTGGAAGGCCACCTCCAACGCCTGGCGCCGGACTTTGGACAGCGCACTGTAGGGCAGCGTCATTCGGCGGAAGACATACCGGATGCGCAAACTGTCACCACCGACCTCGACGTAGGAAACAAGGCGCGCCAGGTAGAAGAGCAGCAGGATGCCGGCGTCGAGGATGAGCACCGGGATGAACGAGATGATCGACTGGTGCCGGTAGATTTTGAACACGGTGAGCCCCACCAGGATGACGAGAAAGCTCCCGTAGAACCACTTGCCGTCATCCCAGCGCTGGATCGCGTAGCGGATCGCAAACCGACGCCCTGCCGCATCGGTCATCGGGCGGCGCGCACGGTGCCGGTCCGCTCCATCAGGTACTCGGCACCCTCGAAGTAGGTGTCCAGGTTCGGCTGCTCCTGCAGCCATTGCCAGTACTCGCGGGCCATCGCCTCGAGACCGGATTGGGCCTCAAAGCCGGCCGCCTTGATCCGGCTGACGTCGGGAACAACATGCCTGGGGTCGCCCACCCGGTAACGGCCGGGCGTTTCCGGCACCATCTCCCGCTCGGCCACGCGCAACAGGGTACGGGCCAGGTCCATCACGGTATGGGCCCGTCCGCTGGCGACGTTGTAGACGCCGGACGCGAGGCCCTCCAGCGCCGCCAGGTTGGCGCGCGCGACATCGTCGACATCGATGAAGTCACGGAGTTGATTCCCGTCTTCCAGCAGCAGCGGCGGCTGGTCATGCGCCAGCCGCAGCGCGAAGATGCGGAGCGCGCCGTAATAGGCGTTTTGAAATGGCTGCGCACGTCCCTGGACGGCACCGTAACGCAGGATCACCCACTGGATGTCGTGCCGTTCGCCGAGGAGTTTCACCAGTTCCTCCTGCGCCAGCTTGCTGAGCCCGTAAACGCTGGTGGGATGCACGATCGATTCGTCGGTGAGCGTCGGGGCGATGCCGCCGCCGCAGACCGGGCAGGGTGGATCCCAGATCCCGCGTTCGAGTGCCTCCGGCCGGCGGGGCGCGGGGTAGACATCCCCGTCTTTGCCGCAGCGATACTTCCCTTCGCCGTAGACCGCCATCGTGGAGCCCAACACCACGCGGCGCACCGAGGTGCTTCCCTCCAGCAGGAGCTCGAAGAGGATCGCCGTCCCCACCGCGTTGACATGGAAGAGCTTGCTGAAGGAGGGCAGATAGTCGTGGTGGTCGGCCAGGTGCAGCACCAGCTCGTTTTCCTTCAGGGCACGGACCCAGTCCTCGCGTTTGCGGATGTCCCCCTGGATGAGCTCGAGCCCCGCCGGGAGCGACGGCGGCCCGTCATGCACCGGGGGCGAGAGGTTGTCCAGGATGCTGACCTGGTGCCCGTGCTTGAGCAGGAGCTGGCCCGTACGCTGGCCGATAAAGCCGGCGCCCCCGGTGATCAGGACCTTCATTGCCCCGGACTATACCCGGCCAAGTTCCGTGACACGGCCGTTACAGGCCCTTCACGAGTTCTTAACGGGGCCGAAGTTATCGTGAGCCCCGCTTCCCCTTCCTTGAAGGCCGAGACCCCAATCTCGGCCTTTCTTTTTGCCCACCGTCACAGCCGCGCCCCCTTCAACGCCCGCTGGCAGGCGCACCCAGGCGCCGGCGGGATCATCGGGATCAGGGCCGCGAGCAGGTCCCGAACCCGGTTGATGTTCGACTGGAGCACGCGCATGACGTCGTGCGCCTGGACCGCCTCGACATCGGGCCGCTCCTCGACCCCGGCGTCGTAGTCGGTCACCAGGGACAGGCCCAGGTAACACATCTCCTGCTCACGAGCCAGGATCGCCTCCGGGTACTGGGTCATCCCGACGACGTCCCAGCCCATCCGTGCGTACCAGCGACTCTCCGCCCGGGATGAAAAGCGTGGGCCCTGGATCACGACGATCGTGCCCGCTGGCTCGAAGCGGATCCCTTGCGCCGTCGCGATCCCAGCGCTTAACCGCCGCAGCTCAGGGCAGTAAGGATCGGCCGCACTGACGTGAACCACTTCGGGTCCGGGATAAAACGTGTCGGCTCGCCCCCAGGTCCGGTCGATGAACTGGTCGCAGATCACGAGCTCCCCCGGGTGGAGGTCACCGCGAAGGCTGCCGACCGCCGAGGGGCCGATGATGCGACGCACGCCGAGCTCGCGCATCGCGAAGACGTTGGCGCGGTAATTGACCGCGTGGGGCGGAATGGTGTGACCCGAACCGTGGCGCGGCAGGAAGGCGACACGCCGACCGCCGACCTCGGCGATCGTCAAGGGCGCACTGGGTGAACCAAAGGGGGTCTCGACCGTCATGGTCTTCGCCCCGGAGAACCACTCGTAGAAGCCCGATCCTCCGAAGACGCCGATCTCGGCCGTTACGTCGGTCACGCCATGACGTGTCCGCGTGCCGACACCTGCTCGGCGTAGCGGGACAGATCGCGGATCCGTGGCTGCGCGGAGCAGACCGGGCAGTCAGGGTCGCGCGGAAACGCGATGGTTCGGTTTTCCCCGCGCAGCCCATCGTGCTGGAGGATCCTGCCGCGGAGTGGCTCCCCCGCGCCGAGCACGACCTTGATCGCTTCTTCGGCCTGCACGCTGCCGACGACCCCGGTGACCGCGCCCAGGATGCCGGCTTGCTCGCAGCTCGGCACCGCCTCCGGATCGGGCGGCTCGTGAAAGAGGCAGCGCAAGCAGGGACCCCCGGGCAGCACCGTGATCACCTGGCCGCCCCACTGGAGCGCGGCCCCATGGATCAGCGGTGTTGCCGTGAGAATGGCCGCGTCGTTGAGGAGGAATTTTGTTTCGAAGGCGTCCGTGCCGTCGACGACGACGTCGTAGTCCTGGAGCCGCCGCGCCGCGGTCGCCGGCCGAAAGGTCTCCGCCATGGCGTCCACCAGCAGCGACGGGTCGAGCGCGAGCAGCCGTTCCCGCGCCACCTCGACTTTGCGCCGTCCAAGATCGCCCGTCTGGTAGAGAACCTGCCGGTTCAGGTTGGAGAGCTCGATTCGCTGGTCATCAAGCAGGCCGAGTCGGCCGACCCCGGCGGCGGCCAGGTAGAGGGCAACCGGCGAACCGAGCGCGCCCAGCCCGACGACCAGGATGGACGCCTGCCTCAACCGGCCCTGGCCGGCCTCCCCGACTTGGGGCAGGATGCGCTGGCGATGATGCCGCTCGGCATTCATCGGACGGACCGCGCCCCGACGAAGGCCTCGTAATCGACCAGCGTGTGGATCCGGGGATGGTCACCGCAGAGCGGGCAAACTGGGTTTCGACGGTAGCGGACCTCGCGAAACGTCATCGCCATGGCATCGTGCAGCAGCACCCGGTTGATCAGCGGTTCGCCGCTGCCGGTGATCAGCTTCAGGGTTTCGGTGGCCTGGATCGTTCCGATCACGCCGGGCAGGGCGGCGAACACCCCCACGTCCGGCGACGCCTCGATTGCCCCAGGCGGCGGCGGCTCCGGATAGAGGCATCGATAGCAGCCGCGTCCGGGGGAAAAGACCGTTACCTGGCCCTCGATGCGGAAGATGCTGCCGTGAACCAGGGGTCGCTGCAACAGGTAGGCGGCATCGCTCAAGAGGTAGCGCGCCATGAACGAGTCGGTGCCGTCCACGATGACGTCGTACTTTGCCAGCAGGCTCATCGCATTGCGCTCGTCGACGCGTGTCGGCTCCGTCTCGATCGTGGCCTCGGGATTGAGCGCGAACAACGCACGGGCGGCCTCCTCGACCTTGGGCCGGCCAACGCCGGCCGTCGAATGCGCGATCTGGCGCTGCAGGTTGGACAGGCGAACATGGTCGTGATCGGCGAGCCCGATCGTTCCAACCCCGGCGGCCGCCAGGTAGAGCGAGACCGGTGAACCGAGGGCGCCGATCCCAACGATCAGGACGCGCGCCTCTTTGAGTTTGCGCTGGCCGGCGTCCCCGATCTCCTCCAGCGACAGGTGCCGCGCATACCGCTCCAGCTCCGCCTGGTTGAGCTCGGTCGTCATCGTGCCGTCCTGCCGGGGGCCGGCTTAAAGATGCCGTGAAAGACCGGTGGCTCCGTGGCTCGAAGCCGCACGCAATCGGCGAGCGTGTGGGAGGCAAAGACCTCCTGGGCCGCGCGTTCGGCCAGTTCGGTCACCGATGCCAGCACCCGGCTATCGCCTTCGGCGTCGCTTCGTTGGCGCTGCTCCCGAGTTCCGCCCTCCAGGCAGGCGATCACCTCGTCGAGTCGGACCTCGTCCGGCGGCCGCGCGAGCCGATGGCCGCCGTGCGGTCCACGGACTGAATCGATCAGGCCGGCGCGGCGCAGGGTCATCAGGACCTGGTCGAGAAATGGTCCGGGGATCGCCTGCCGCCGAGCGATCTCCCCGCTCTGCAGGGCGCCCCGTCCCGCGTGGGCGGCCAGCTCGACGATGGCCCGCACGCCATACTCGGTCTTCATCGAGAATCGCATCCGCACGCTGTGGGCCTCTAGATGTTGATCGACTCGGTCAAGTATAAGGGCTGGCACTGCTAGAGCGTCGCGATGTGGAGCGCGAAAGCGAGGAAGAGCACCCCCAGGACGATCAGGGGCACCGTGGTCGTCATCAGGCTCAAGCTGCGAAATCCAAGCGCCCGCCGTTCCGCGGGTGACGATCGGACGCGAGCGCGAATCAGGACGCCCTCGACGCCGAGCAGCAGGGAGGCACCACCGAGCCCGAGGGCGACCATCACGATCGCCCAGAAGGTCGACGGCGTCCCCTCCTGGTGGGAAAAGCCGTTGAAGCTGGCCGCGAGTACCCCGACGAGCGCGACCAGGACGCCGAGGGGCACCAGCGACAGGTTGATGGCCCGCATGATCCGGCCGGGTTCGGTCCGCCGTGAAAACTGCCAGGCGGAGCTCAGGACGAACGCCATGTACGCGACGATCACGACGTAGAAGAACAGCGGGGTCAAAATGTCCGCAAACGTTATCGCCGCGACTACCACGCCATCAATTTAGCTGGTAACCGAAACGCTGGTAACCGACAAGCTCTTCCTCCGACGTGCGGGGGAGGGTTGGGAAGGGGGCAGCGTTAATTCAAAATCCGGTAGACGTTGTTCATCACGGCGAAGGTCGTGATCCAGGCCGCGATCAGGTAGGCGTTCCAGATGCTGTTGCGCTTCCGGCCGAAGACGAGCAGCAGACCCACCAGCGCCGCCACCAGGATCAGCTTGATCGCATAGACCGTGTACTCGCCGCTATGGACGATGACCCAGGCGGCTGCGCCATTCAGCTCCTGGCGACCGCCGCTCAAGCCGATGTGGGTGGTGGTGATATCGAGCAACTGCGCGGTGCAGAAGCCGATCAGGATCAGCGCCTTCTTAAAGAAGGGAACGTCCTTTCCGACGCTGACTGCCGCTGCCGCGGCGACGGGCTTGGCCTTGACCCCAATCATGGCTGCACCGACCTTACAACATCGGTATCAGAAGATCAATAGGCCGATCGGACCCTTCTGTATACCGTCCCCTTCCCCGCATGGTGTCTGCCCGGATTATATGGGTAGTTTCACTGTCCGTCCAGAGGTAGTTTTCCACAGTCTCCATCCCCTTGCGGGGTGGATCGTGGTGGGGGATGTACCGTTCTTCGGGTTAGGCGGCTTTCTTTTCGCTGCCGCCGAGGATCTCGCGGCGTTTCTTCAGCAGGTACGGAATCGCCATCAGCAAACCGCCGACCGCGAGGGCGCCGGCCGCCATCCGACCGTAGAACATGTACTGCGCCGTGGGATCGAGCGCCGGATCGTACTCGGTATGGGCCTGCATTTTGAACGCCACCGCGCCGACCGATCCGCCGACCGACCAGTCCAGCACGGTGGCCGGGGTATCGTTCCAGCGCTGGTCCTCCGTCACCGCCGGGAGGCTGGCGCACGGCCAGGCGCCCGCGAGGTGCACCGCGACCGGCGGCCGCGGCTGGGCGGACTTCGGCTGTGCCGCGAACCGGATCGGCTTGGAGGGCTTGCCCTGGTCGAAGAAATAGACATCCTGGCCGGTCTGGTTCTTCAGCACGAAGTCGCAGCCACCCTGGGCACCCTCGATGGTGAGCCCCGGCGTATTCGGAATCATTTTGTCGATGACAGTGCGAAACGGCGGGTCATCCGCCGAGGCGGCGACCGGGAACAGTAACGCCGCCAGGACCGGCAGGCAGGCGGCCACCCATCGCTTCACCTGCCTATAACGGAGGATCGGGCCGTGGCTGGCACCCGCCGGATTCCGGCTTAGACTGTCCGAATGGCGTTCGAGTTCATTTTGACCCAGGTCGATGGGCCCTTGGGCATCGTGACGATCAACCGCCCCGCCGTCCTCAACGCGCTCAATCCGCAGACGATCGCGGAGATCGGCGAGGCGCTGGCGGCGTTCGATCGCGACGACGCCATTCGATGCCTGATCCTGACCGGGAGCGACAAAGCGTTTGCCGCCGGCGCCGACATCAGCCAGATGGCGACGGCGGGCGCGGTCGACCTGCTCCGGGACGACAACGCGGATCGCTGGGCCCGCCTGCTGAGCCTGCGCAAACCGCTGATTGCCGCCGTCAGTGGCTACGCGCTGGGTGGCGGCTGCGAGCTGGCCCTGATGTGCGACATGATCGTCGCCTCGGAAAGCGCGCAGTTCGGGCAGCCCGAGGTCAAGATTGGGATCATCCCCGGCGCGGGGGGAACCCAGCGATGGGCGCGCGCCGCCGGCAAGGCTCGCGCCATGGAGGCGGTTCTGACCGGCGAGCCCGTGCGGGCGGTCGAGGCGGAACGCATCGGGTTGATCAACCGGGTCGTCCCTGACGGCGCGCAGCTCGACGAGGCCAAGCGCCTGGCGCGGATGATCGCGGCGCGACCGCCGCTGGCCGTCCGGCTGGCCAAGGAGGCCGTGAACCAGTCCGCGGAGGTAGGCCTTCGCGCTGGCCTCGACCTCGAACGAAAATTGTTCACCCTGCTCTTTGCCTCGGACGACAAGAAGGAGGGCATGCAGGCCTTTCTCGAAAAGCGCCCCGGCCGCTTTACCGGGCGATGAGCGACGTCCTGCTCAGCGAGCAGACGGGCCGCGTGCTCACGCTGACGATGAACCGGGCGGACGCCCTCAACGCCCTCAACCAGGAGTCGATCCGGGTGCTTCGAAAAGCCTTCGAGGCCGCCTCGCGCGACCCGGGTGTGGGCTGCGTCATCCTGACCGGAGCCGGACGCGCGTTCTGCACCGGCGCCGACCTGCGCGAGGTCAGCGGACGGTACGACGCAGGGGACACGGAACTTGGCGAGGACCTGCGGCGAAATTATTCCCCCTTGATCCGCGCCATTCGGGCCTGTGCCAAGCCGGTGATCGCCACGATCAACGGCACGGCGGCGGGCGCCGGCCTGAGCCTCGCGCTGGCCTGCGACATCCGGCTGGCGTCGACCGTGGCGCAGCTGATCGTGGTGTTTATCCGCGTCGGCCTGGTGCCCGACGCGGGAAGCCTTTTTTACCTCACGCGAATCTTTGGCCTGGGCAAGGCCACCGAGATGGCTTTAACGGGCGAGCCGATGTCGGCCGAGGAGGCGCACCGGCTGGGCGCGGTCGCCGCGGTCTTACCCCCGGAGCAGTTGATGGCGGCGGCCATGGAACGCGCGACCCGCCTGGCGGCGGGACCCATCAAGACCTACGCCTTGATCAAGCGCGGGCTGGATCGCGCCCTCGACCTGGACCTGGAGCAGACCCTCGAGCTGGAGGCTCACCTGCAGACGCTGGCGGCCTCGACTTCGGATCACCGCGAGGCGGTGAAGGCCTTCCTGGAGAAGCGCAAACCGGTCTTTCAGGGATAAAAAAAGAGCGGCGCCCTCAGGCGCCGCTCTCTCTTAAGTCAAATGTTGCCATGGGCACCACCTCCGTAATCTTCCCCGCGATTCTATCAGGTGGCCAGCCGGCTGCGGTCCTCCCGAAGCTCCCTCCCGACGGTGATCGAATGCACGCCTGGGACCTCACGCAGCTGTCGCACGATGTCGGTCGTCGTAACGCTCAGGGGAAGCTCGAGCTCCAGCTCCAGGCGGTCGTCCCCGCTTGGAGTTTCCTGGAAGCGGACGGACTGGGCCGCTGCCCCGATCTTCCGGAGGGCGGCCGTCACCTGCTCGACGCCGGTCTCGGAGCGGGGGACGAGCAAGGACAGGGTCGCCTCGTCCGGGCGTTTGAAGAGCCGGCGCTCGATCGGCTTCAGCACCATCAGCACCGCGAGCACCAGCAAGGTCGTGAAGCCGGCCTCAAAGTATTGCGCGGTCGCCGCTGCCATCCCGATCGCTGCCGTCGCCCAAATCGTGGCGGCTGTGGTCAGGCCACGCACCAGGTCCTTCCGAAGGAAGATGGTGCCCGCACCGAGGAAGCCGATGCCGGTGACGATCTGGGCCGCCACCCGCGAGGGGTCGGTGTGCTCGAAGCCGTACGCACTCAGCAGCGTGAACAGGCAAGAACCGAGGGAGACCATGGTGACCGTTCGCAGCCCGGCGGCCCGTTCCTGCCGCTCCCGCTCCAACCCGATGGCGCCGCCCAGGACGAGCGCGACCAGCAAGCGGACGGTCAGATCGAGCGCGTTCGGCACGGCGCTATGGTAACCCCGCGTCGCCGGGAAACGTTAAGCGGCGGTAAACAGGTCGCTCGAAAACTCGGCCGCGTCGGCTTCGACGGCTGCTCCCAAGCGCTCGGTGAAGACCGCCTCCTCGATGGCGTAGAGCGCGTCCATCAGCTTCGGGATGGCGACCTTGACCTTGACGTTGCTCAGGTAGTCGCCAACGGCCGGCGTGGGCGCCACCAGGCTGACGATCTCTTCCAGGCGGGGTTCGTAGGCCATCGGGACGCGCTTCATTCCCTTGAGGTTGAGCTCCTCGAGCTCTTGCAGCAGCCCGTCGATCAGGCGCACCGGGCGACGAACCTCGAGCTCCCGGGCGCGCGCTTCGCGCTGCCGGCGCTCGGCTTCACGGATGGTGGCGTTCGTTTGCGCGAGTAATCCATTCATGGCGTTGCCCTTTTTCGTGACACTCTTCTCCGTTTCGATTTCGGAAACCCGGCGTCCGGACGCTTTATTCCCGGCTTGCGACTTAGACTTCCAGTGCTATGCCCCTGCTTCGCGTCGACAGCTTGCGGATCTCCTACGGCGCCACCGATGTCATTCAAGATCTGAGCTTCCAGCTGGAGCCCAGGCAACGGGTGGGCATCGTGGGCGCCAATGGCAGCGGCAAGTCGAGTGTGCTCAAAGCGATCTCGGGCGAGCTCCAGCCCAGCCGCGGCTCGATCGTCGTCGCCTCCGGCTCCCGACCGGCCTATCTCGCCCAGGAGCTCGAAGCCGGCCCTCATGAGAGCGTCTACGCGGACGCGCTACACAGCCGGGCGGACATCATGCACCTCCGGGTCCGGCTCGAGGAGCTCCAGGCGGCCATGGCCAGGCCGGCGGATGGCGGGATGGCGGCGCTTCTCGAGGAATATGGCGACGTCCAGCACGAATACGAGCGCCTCGACGGCTACGCCTACGACAGCCGGGTCTCCGAGGTGCTCTTCGGGGTTGGCCTGACCGAGGCCGACCAGGCGCTCGCCCCCAGCGCGCTGAGCGGTGGGCAGCGCCGGCGGCTGGCCCTGGCCCGGCTCCTCCTGCAGGACGCCGACCTGCTCCTGCTCGACGAACCGACCAACCACCTCGACCTCGAGGCGATCGAGTGGCTGGAGAACTTCTTACGCCTCTCCCGGGCCGGGATGCTGGTCGTCTCCCATGATCGCCGCTTCCTCGAGCACGTGACCGACGACATCATCGAGTTCCAGGCGGGCGCGGGCGAGTGGTATCCGGGAAACTACCGCCAGTACGTTCGCCTCCGCCGGGAGCGGCGGGCGCTTCGGCAGAAGGAGTACGACGCCCAGCGCGAGTACATCGAACGGACCGAGGAATTCATCCGCCGGTACAAGGCGGGGCAGCGGGCCCGGGAAGCCCGCGGCCGGCAGACCAAGCTCGACCGGCTGGCGCGCGTCGCCCCGCCCGCGAACGATGAGCAGATCAAGATCCGGCTCAAAGCGTCGACCACCAGCGAGCTCATCTATCAGAGCGAGGGGTTGCGGATCGGATACGGCGGCAAGGAGCTGCTACGAGTCCCGGCCTTCAACATCTCCGCGCAGGAACGTGTCGCCATCATGGGGCCCAACGGCTCGGGCAAGACCAGCATCCTCAAGGTCCTGCTGGGTGAGCTGCGACCCCTCGACGGGCGGGTCAAAACCGGCCCTCGGGTCACGACACGCTATTACGACCAGCACCTCGCCGACCTCGACCCTAACAAAACGGTGCTCAAGGAACTGCAGGACGCGTTCGGGTTGCCCGAGGAAACCCTGCGGACCTTTCTTGGCCGGCTGCTTTTCAGCGGCGACGATGCCTTTAAGTTGATCCGCTCCCTGAGCGGCGGCGAGAAAAGCCGCGTCGCGCTGGCCAAGCTGATGCTGGATGACGCCGGCCTGCTGCTGCTCGACGAGCCCACCAACCACCTGGACATCCCGGCCCAGGAGATGCTGGAGGAGGCCCTGCTCGCCTTCCAGGGGACGATCGTCTTCGTCTCCCATGACCGCTACTTCATCGACGCGATTGCCACCCGGCTCTGGAGTGTCGAAGGTGGGGTGGTGACGACCCACCTGGGCAACTACACCGATTTCGAGCGCCGCCGTCAGCGCCTCGCCGGGCGCCCCTCGGCCCCAGACGCGCCCCTCGTCCGATCTGGCCGCGGCCCCAAAGGCCCGGCACGACCATCGGAGCCGGCGATCGTTGACGATGTCGAAGGGCAGATCGCCCTGCTGGAGACGGAGCTCCGCCGGATCGAGGAGCAGCTCGCCGATCACCAGACCTACAACGACCCTGCCCGGGTCGAGGAGCTGTCGCGGGCGCACCAGGAGGGGACCGAGCGACTGCGTACGCTCTACGAGGCATGGGAGCAAGCAGCAGGAGAGCCGGCCGAGGCCTGAAACGGGCCCCGGTCCTCGCCGGCGAAGTCGGCAGCCACGACCCGTCCTTCCTCATCCCGGCGATCGGGCTCTTCTATGCGGTGACCCTCGGGATGATCGCCATCGCGGTCGACCAGCTGGTGACGCAGGTCGAGGGTCCCTGGTTCAATGTGCTCGGCGGGGCGGTTCTGCTGGTCGCCCTGGCCACGACCTGGTTGTTGGTGCGCACCGGATGGCGCCGCCATCGTGAAGCGCTCGATCGGCGGGCCGCCCTCTGGGGCGCCGGCGCGATCGCGACCGTCCTCCTCAGCCTGGTCACGGTCTACGCCCTGGTCGAGGCCGCCTCCTTCAACTCGGTGATCAGCGGCGCCGACGTGCACCTCACCCGACCGATCCTCGACTCACTGCCGCGGCCACCCGGGGCGAAGCTGCTGGACGAGCGCCCGGGCCTGGCGGGAACCGAAAGCATTTCGGGCGACTTCAGCACCAACGACCTTGCCGGGGTGATCCCCTTCTACACCACGACGCTCGAAGCCTCCGGGTGGCTTTCGGACTCCTCAACTGCAGGGACCGGCAGTGCCGGCTTCTTTAAGGGCCTCTATCGGATCACGGTGGTGCCGGACCAGCCAACCGGAAAGGGCGACTTCTCGGTGATCGTCGACCACCTGACGCAGGACCTGCTCGGCTCGCCTTCCCCGTCCGCAACCGCATCACCCTGAGCCGTAGCTGCGCTCGGGCTGGCGACCCGTCAGTCCGAGGAGGCGGTCGAGCAAGGGGGCATCCGGTGGCACCGGGATCCCCGGTGGAAGGACGCCGATCTTTCGCCAGGCTTCGGCGTTTGGGCTGATCTCATCCCAGAGGCCCTGGACCAGGTCAGGCGGGAGTGCGGCGTCGACGCCGATGGCCCGCGCGATGTCGTGCGCCCGGAGCCCGCGGAACATGTTGGTCTGCCAGAGATAGCCCCGGGTTGGGAAATCCCCAAACGACGTGTGAACCGGGCGGTCCAGATCGGTCACCGCCCGGGCCGCGGCACAGGCTCGCTCGACCAATGTCGCGAAACTCCCCGCAGGGTCGTCACCGAGGAGGTCGCCCTTGTGCTTCTCCTTGCCGACCTCGTCCATCGTCCGACCGGCCAGCATGTCGGGGACCCAGGCGTCCTCATAGGCGTGGTAATTGACGACCTCGCGTAAGCTCGGACGTTTGGTCGGGTCGCGCCGACTAAAGTCCTCCGGGACGGGTTGCGCCCATTGGTCGGGCTTGATCTGGGCAACCACCCGGTTCAGCGCCTGATCGGCGAGGTTAAAGACCTCCGGTTCCTGCACGCTTCCCTCCTTCCGACCCGTTTGGGCGGGGTGCACAAAAATGGTGTCGGGAACTCGTCGCACACGTCCGATGACGGCGTTGCTGGCGACCCCTACCATCACAGTCGCACGTCGGATTATCGCGCTTACGGAGGGATCCAATTTTATGGCGATCGATCAGGGCGTCCGCGCCAAGAAGGGAAGCAAGGCGGACGCGCAGTCCGTCATCGACCTGGCCAGCAAGCAGGGGCTGAAGATCGTCGACCTCAAGTTCGTCGACTTGATCGGAACCTGGCAGCACTTCTCGATTCCCGTCCAGGAGCTCGCGAAGAGCTTATTCGAAGACGGGATCGGTTTCGACGGATCCAGCATTCGCGGCTTCCAGCACATTCACGAAAGCGACATGCTGCTGATCCCCGACGCCTCGACCGCCATGGTCGATCCCGCCTGCCGCGTCCCCACCATGACGATCACCTGCGACGTCTTCGACCCGATCACCCGCGAGCCATACTCGCGCGATCCGCGCTATGTCGCCAAGAAGGCGGAAGCATACCTGGCCACCACCGGGATCGCCGACACCAGCTTCTGGGGCCCCGAGTGCGAGTTCTACATCTTCAACAGCATGCGCTTCGACCAGAACCAGTTCTCCGGTATGTACGAGATCGATTCGGTCGAAGGCATCTGGAACTCCGGGAACAACCATGAGCCGAACCTGGCCTACCGGCCCCGCTACAAGGAAGGCTATTTCCCGGTTCCGCCAACCGACAAACTCCAGGACCTGCGCTCGCAGATCGTGCTGAAACTGATTGAGGCCGGCATCGATGTCGAGGTCCACCACCACGAGGTCGGGACCGCCGGACAGACCGAGATCGATATGCGCTTCGGCACCCTGGTCCAGATGGCGGACCAGGTGATGATGTACAAGTACGTGGTCAAGAACGTCTGTGCGCAGAACGGCTTCGTCGCGACGTTCATGCCCAAACCCCTCTTCCAGGACAACGGCTCGGGCATGCACACCCACCAGAGCCTCTGGAAAGATGGCGTGCCGCTCTTTTACGACAAGAAGGGCTATGCGGGCATCAGCGACATGTGCCGTTGGTACATCGGCGGGCTCTTAAAGCACGCGCCGTCGCTACTGGCCTTCGCCGCCCCGACGACCAACTCCTACCGCCGGCTGGTCCCGGGGTACGAGGCGCCCATCAACCTGATCTACTCCAAGCGCAATCGCAGCGCCTGCGTGCGCATCCCGATGTACTTCACCGATCCGAAGTCGAAGCGTCTCGAGTTCCGCACCCCGGACCCATCCTGCAACCCGTACCTGTCCTTCGCCGCCTGCCTGATGGCGGGACTGGACGGCGTGCAGAACAAGATCGAGCCGCCGGAACCAATCGATGAGGACCTGTACGAGCTTGCCCCGGAGCGGAAGGTGCATGTCAAGAGCACGCCCGGCTCGCTGGCCGAGGTCCTCGACGCGCTCGCGATCGATAACGAGTACCTGACGCGCGGCGGTGTCTTCACGAACGACCTGATCGAGACCTGGATCGATTACAAGCGGGTGAAAGAGTACGACCAAGTCGCCCTGCGGCCACACCCCTGGGAGTTCATGCTCTACCACGACATCTAAGTTCGGCGACCCTCCGTTGGCGGCTGCCACTCGCCCTGGCAGCCGCCCCGTTCATCACATGCGGGAAATCCCGCAACCCTGACAATCAGCAAAGGAGCAGGAAGATGGATACGCCGGTCGAACGCGACAAGCCCTGGCGACCCGCCGATCATCCCGCACCCGGTCCGTCCTGGGAGACCCGCGATCTGAAGGACACGCCGGAACACCGAGGGACTCCTGACGCCGAAGACTGAGGCGACCGGGACGCGCGCCGCCGGCCCTCCCCTCGATCGCGCGATGGACCAGCTGTCCGAGCACGGCATCCGGTTCATCGATCTGCAGTTTGTCGACGTGCTGGGAACGGTGAAGAGCATCACCATCCCCGCCTCGCGCCTCGAACACGCCGTCAAGAACGGCGAGTGGTTCGATGGCTCCTCGGTGGAGGGGTTCGCCCGGGTTTTCGAGAGCGACATGTTCCTGCGTCCGGACCTGCAGACGCTTTCCCTCGCGAAGGCCGGATCCAACGGGATGGCCACCGCGCAGGTGATCTGCGACATCCTCACCCCCGAGGGCGAGCGATTCGCCGGCGATCCACGCGGCGTGCTGGCCCGAGCGCTGGCGGAGGCCGCGGCGATGGGGTATGACTACAGTGTCGCGGCCGAGCTGGAGTTTTTCCTGCTCAAAGCCGACGGTCCGGACGGGCGTCTCCATCCGGTCCGGCACGACAGCGCAGGCTATTTCGACCATCCGCTCGATGTCGGGAGCGAGGTCCGCCAGGAGATTGTCGCGGCGCTCGACGACCGCGGCATCGTGATCGAGGCGAGCCATCACGAGGTTGGAGCCGGCCAGTACGAGCTGGACCTCGCGCTTGGGAACGCGCTCCGGAGTGCCGACCAGCTGGTGACATTGAAATATGCCGTCAAGTCCGTGGCCCAGCGCCGGGGCCTGCACGCCACCTTCATGCCCAAGCCGATCTTCGGCGCCGCCGGCTCCGGGATGCACACGCACCAGACGCTGACTGATGCCGGGAAGGACGCCAACGCCTTCTACGATCGCGCCGATCAATATCATCTATCACCGATCGCCCGCCACTTCATCGCCGGCCAGCTTGCGCACGCCGCCGCCCTCTGCGCGGTGGTCGCGCCCCTGGTCAACTCCTACAAGCGGTTCGTGCCCGGGTTCGAGGCGCCGGTCGCGATTAGCTGGGCCCAGACCAACCGCTCGGCGCTGATCCGCGTGCCGCGAGCTGGAAGCGGCGACCGCGCCGCGATCCGGGTCGAGTTCCGGGCCCCCGATCCTTCCTGCAATCCCTACCTCGCCTTCGCCGTCATGCTCCACGCCGGGCTCTCTGGTATTCGGCAAAAGCTCCCCCTGCCACCACCGGTCGAGGAGAACCTCTACGCCTTCGATCCGGACCGCCTCGCCCGGTATCAGATGGGCCTGCTCCCTGGTTCGCTCGACGAGGCGTTGCGCGAGTTGCGCCAGGATGCGGTGATGCGCGAGGCGCTCGGAGACCACCTGCTCGAACGCTTCATCGAGGTCAAGGAGATGGAGTGGCAGAGCTACGAGAAACAGGTCAGCGCCTGGGAGCTGGAAGCCTACCTCGAAACCTATTAGGCTTCGCTCGCTGACCCGGCCGCAGCTCATCATTCTCGCGCTCCTGCTGGCACCGATCGCGGGCTACTACGTGATCGAGTCGTTCATCAATCCCAGCCCCGTGCTCCGGATCGTGCTCCGGACGGCGCCGGCGCTACCGGCCGCGATTTGGACCCTCTGGTTCGACCGATCACGGCCGCTGTCAGCATCCGCAATGCCATGGCGGACGATAGGCAGGCTGATCGTCCTGCTAGCGATCATGGCGTTCGCCGTCGCCATCCTCGGCTTCGGCATCAACTGGCTGTACGATCCGACTCGAATTGTCTGACCGGCACATCGTCGCGCTTGGCGGGGGCGGCTTTTCATCCGAGGAGATGACGTCGCCCTTGGACGACTTCATTATGGGGCTCGCGCGCGAGCGCAATCCCAGAATCTGCTTCCTGCCAACCGCAAGCGGCGACAGCGATACCTACGTGGCCAACTTCTACCGGGCCTTTGCCCGTCGGACGTGCCGGCCGAGCGATCTGGCCCTGTTCAGGCGGACGGTGGTCGACCTGCGCGGCTATCTCCTCGGCCAGGACGTCATCTACGTCGGCGGTGGCAACACCGCCAACATGCTCGGCATCTGGCGCCGGCATGAAGTCGACGGGATCCTGCGGGGGTGCTGGGAATCCGGCGTCGTGCTCGCCGGGATCAGCGCCGGCGCCATCTGCTGGTTCGAGGCGGCCGTGACCGATTCGTTTGGTCCGCAACTTGCCGCCCTCAACGACGGGCTGCGATTCCTGCCCGGGAGCGCCTGCCCCCATTACGACTCCGAGGAGCGCCGGCGGCCCGTCTATCAGCGACTCGTCGGCGAGGGATTTCCGGGTGGCTACGCCGCCGATGAAGGCGTGGCCCTGCATTTTGTGGGAACGACGCTCCATGAGACCGTGAGCTCGCGGAAGGAAGGGCACGCTTACAAGCTCGAGCTCAGCGATGGCCGCGTTATCGAACGCGTGATCGAACCCCGCCTGCTGGGATAATGCCCTTCTGGCCCCTTGCAGGGGCCGTTCAGTAAGGAGGTCCGTGATGGCTCATCATCTGACCGACCTGACAATCGAGCTGGAGGACAAGCCGGGGACGGTGGCGGCGGCCGCGGAGGCGCTTGGCAAAGCCGGCGTCAACATCGAGGGATTCGCCGGCTTCGAGACGGGTGGTAAAGGCATAGCTCACGTCCTGGTCGAAGATGCCCAAAAGGCCCGACAGGCCCTACAGAGCGCCGGCACGCGCGTCACCGGTGAGCAGCAGGCCGTCGTCCTCGAGATCGACGACAAACCTGGATCGCTGGGAAGCGTCACCCGGAAGATCGCGAGCGCCGGCGTCAGCGTCAACGCTGTCTACCTGGCAACCAAGACGCGAATCGTCATCGGTGCCCGCGACATCGAAAAGGTCCGGTCGCTGGTCGGCACGACGGCGGGACAAGCCCAGAAGTAGCTTTGGCGGTCGGTTGGGGCTAACGTTGCCCCAACCGACGAGCGTCCCAGTCCTCGGCGGTCATCGCCCAACGCTCGTGGTCGCGCCAGCGACCCGCGATCTTGAGGTAGCGGGGCGAGAACCCTTCCCTCCTGAACCCGGATTTCTTTGCGAGGGCGATCGAACGGTCGTTACCGGGCTGGACGTTGGCTTCCACACGATGGAGCTTCATCGTGCTGAAGATGTGGCGGAGGACGAGCTGCATCCCCTCCCGCATGTAGCCCTGGCCGGCGTATGGCTCGTACGCGTAGTAGCCCATGTAGGCGTTTTGAAAGCCTCGACGGAAGATCTGGCTCAGGGTAAAGACGCCGGCGATGGCATCATCCTCGATCCGGCAAACCAGGAACGCCTCGACCTCGGGTTGCTTAATCCGTGCGAGCCATGACTCGAACTGCTCGTCAGTGGTGGGGGCGGAGACCCAGGAACGATGCACCCGCTTGCTGGCGCGACCACGTTCCAGCACTTCCTTTCGATCGTGGGCGCCGGGTTGCCGTAAATAGGCCCGATCTCCGATCTGGAGCACCGCTCGGCGTTTAGCGCTCGTCACTTCGGGCCCAGCGGCTCAGCACGGTGGAAATGGCACGGCCGGCAACGTAGTTCGTGGCGACTCCTATCCGGTCGGGGAACCATGAGACATACACGCTCCGGCGATTCCGGCCGACCGCGTCGGCGACCCGACGCGCCACCCTTTCCGCCGGAACCGGCGGCATGCGCTGGTGCGAGGCACGACCCGGCACGCCAAGGCGGTTCTTGGAAAACCCCGAGGTCGTGGTCCCGGGAAACACGTTCATGACCTTGATCCCGCGGTGCCCTTCTTCCATGCGCAGGGCGTCGCCGATCACGGTCAGTGCGAACTTCGTAGCGGAGTAGTAGCCGATCCGGGGGACGACGATGCGTCCGGCAATCGAGGAGATGTTGATGATCATGCCCGAGCGCTGGGCCCGCATCGTGGGCACGACCGCACGAATCGCCGCGGCGGCGGCCAGCACATTGAGGCGAAACAGGGCCTCGACATCGGCTGCGCTCGCGTCAGCAATCGAGCTATGGAAGCCGATCCCGGCGTTGTTGACCAGGATGTCGATCCCGCCCAGCTGGCGGATGGTCTCCTGGGCCATGCGATCGACGGCTCCCTCGGCGCTCACATCGGTCGGAATGACGACCGCATGGCCTCCATCCGCGCGAATCAGCGTCGCCAGCTCTTCGAGGGCCGTGGCATTCCGGGAGGCGAGGGCCACGCTGGCGCCGCGGCGCGCGAACTCGATGGCAATCGCCCGACCGATCCCACTTGAAGGGCCGGTGACGATGACGTGGGCCCCTTGCAGCTTCAGTGCTGGCAGCCCCGACAGAAATCGGTGTTCTCGCCCCGTGCCGTCAGCTCCGAAATCCGGTGGCCACAACGCGGGCATTTTTCCTTGGCCTTTCCGTGGACAGCCATGAAGCTGCGGTCCTGCTTATGCGGTTCGTACTTTGGTTGGGCGCGGATCGAATCGATTGCGTTCTGGAGCACCTTTCGCGTTGCGGCATGGAGGCCCTGCACGTCATCAGGTTTGAGGGTCGGCCGCTTGCGCAGCGGCAGAATCCCCGCCTCGTGGAGGATCTCATCGGAGTAGGCATTTCCGACGCCAGCGATAAAGGCCTGGTTACGCAGCAGGTTCTTGACCTCACCGGGATGGCGTCGTATTCGATGGGCGAAGTCCGACAGCTCCACGGTGAGGGCATCGGGGCCGAGCTCGGCCCAGCCGGGGATGGTCGGCAAAGCCCCGGGCGAGACCCAGTAGACCCGACCCATCTTCACCGTATCGAGAAAGCGCAGCTCATGGCCGCTATCAAGAGTCAGGCGGAAGACCGTGGCGGCCGGGACTTTCTCCGCCGCGGTGGTCCATTGGAATCGGCCCCCGAGCATCGGGTTGATGACCAGCTGCTGGCCCGCGATGTCGAAAATCACGAATTTTCCCCGCCGCCAGACACGCTCGAAGGCCCCGCCGGTCAGCTGCCGGGCGAAATCGTCCGCCGGGGTGCGGAGGAGAAAGCTGAGCTTGGGCGATGTCCAGACCTCGGAGATGGTCCGGCCTTCCAACCGGGGCCCGAGGTATTCGCGGAGCACCTCGAGCTCGGGCAATTCAGGCATCGCTTCAGGCTACTGGAGCCGCCCCGTTCTCGTCGGCGTTCATGTAACTTGACGGGACTGGACGTCCAGTCTAGTATCGTCGCAGTGGTAGCAGATTCCGCGCTGCGGAGACGGATCCTGAAGGAGGCGACCCGCGTGCTGACCCAGGACGGACAGGCATCGGTGGCCCAAATTGCGAGCGCAGCCCGCGTTTCACGGACCAGCTTCTATCGGAGCTTTCGGTCCCGAGGGGCCTTACTGGCAGCGCTCCAGATCGACCCCGAACCTGAAACCGGCCGTCGGGTCCTCGAGGCGGCGATCATCGTGCTTCGAACCCAGTCGCTGGCCGACCTGTCCATGGACGAGCTGGCCGCCCGGGCCGGCGTCTCGCGCGCCAACCTCTACCGGCTCTTTCCGGGAAAGTCGGCGCTCTTCAAAGCCATCCTGCTGGCATATTCCCCCTTCGAACCGGTGATGGCTGTCTTCGTGCGGCTGGGCGATCGGCCACCCGACGAGTTGATCCCCGAAGTGGTCCGCACGGCCTATCGCACGATGGCGGGCCGAACCGGCATCGTGCGGACCCTCCTCTTCGAAGCCACTTCGATGACGCCGGAATCCCAGCGGGCGTTCGGGGAGACTGGACTGCGCGCCTTCGGGATGCTGGGGATGTACCTGAGCGGCCAGATGGACGCGGGCCGGCTCCGCCGCGTGCCGCCGGTCATCGCCCTGCAGAGCTTGATCGGCGGAATCATGTTCCACCTCCTCAGCGAGCCACTACTGGGCGCGCCGATGGATATCGACGGCGAGCAGGCCGTCATGCAGATGGCAGAGACCTGGCTTCGCGGGATGAGACCGGAAGAGTAAGGGAGGACGAGATGAGCGAGCTGGCAATCGACGTCGACCAGGTGACCAAGCGGTTCGGCGACCTGACGGCGCTCGACGCGGTCACGCTTCGGGTTCCGCGCGGGCAGGTCTACGGCCTCCTTGGTCCCAACGGGTCCGGCAAGACCACACTGATCCGTGCCCTGGTCGGCCTGATTGCGCCCGACAGCGGCACGGTGTCCGTCCTCGGGCACCGAATGCCCGAGCTCAACGTGTTGGGTCGAATCGGCTACATGACCCAGCAGGCGGCCCTCTATCCGGATCTTTCCGTGAAAGAGAATGTGCGATTCTTCGCCGCCATCAGCGGCGGCGAGAGCCGGGTGCGCGAGGCCCTCGATTTCGTCGACCTCTGGCCTCGCCGGGCATCGGTCGTCAGCACGCTGAGCGGCGGGATGCGGACCCGGTGCTCGCTCGCCTGCGCCCTCGTCCACGGCCCTGATCTGTTGCTCCTCGACGAGCCGACTGTCGGTGTCGATCCGCAGCTGCGCATCCAGCTCTGGGACCGCTTTCAACGCATGGCTGCTGAAGGCACCTCGATCATCGTGTCCAGCCACGTGATGGATGAAGCCGAGCGCTGCGACCGGCTGGGCTTAATCCGCTTGGGCCATCTGCTGGCCGAGGGCAGTGTGAAGCAGCTCAAGGAGATGGCTCACGTCGACCGACTGGAAGACGCCTTTATCAAGCTATCCGAGGAGAAGGCGCTATGAGTCGCCGGCGAGTCGCGGCCATCACGGTGCGCATCCTCCAGCAATTCCGGCGCGACCGGCGCACGCTTGCCCTGCTCTTCGGAGCGCCGCTGATCATCCTCGGATTGCTGGGATACCTCCTTCGCGGTGGTGGCAGCGTCCCGAAGATCGGCGTCGTAAACGAGGACTCAGGCCCGCTCGGCCAGCTGGTCGCGGCGTCTATTGAGCGTTCGCAGACGGTGTCAGCCGCCGGGATGTCGCTGTCCAAGGCCGATGCCGGCGTGAAGAATGGCGACCTGGGCGGTTACCTCCTTCTGCCATCGGATTTCACGGCCGTCGCTCGCCAATCGCACCTGGTGGAACCGTTGGTCCGGCTCGAGGGAAGTCAGCCTGGTCTGTCCGGAACGATTCTCCAAGCCCTGAGCCAATCCTTTGCCACGCTCGCCGCACAGGTCCCAGGCACGGCCGCGATTCGTTTCGCTCCGCAGGTGACCTACCGCTACGGCGGCCCGGGCTTCGACACCCTTGACTACTTCGGCGCGGCCTTCATCGGCCTGGTCGTCTTCTTCCTCGTTTTTGTGATCACGGCGGTCGCCTTCCTTCGCGAGCGAGGCCAGGGCACCCTGGAACGGCTGATGGCCAGCCCGCTACGGCGACCGGAGATCGTGCTCGGTTACATGCTCGGATTCAGTGTGCTCGCCCTGGTGCAAGCCGTTGAGGTCCTCACCTTCAGCCTGGTCGTACTGCACGTCCACAACACGGGGAATATCGGTCTGATCTTCCTGCTCGAGGCCCTGATGGCGATCGCCGCCGTCAACCTCGGGATCTTCCTCAGCATGTTCGCCCGGACAGAGTTCCAGGCGGTGCAGTTCATCCCGCTGGTGATCGTGCCGCAGATGCTGCTTGCCGGCATCATCTTTCCCGTCAGCACAGAGCCCGGCGCCTTGCAGGTGGTCTCCCACGTGCTGCCGCTGACCTATGCAGTCAATGGGATGCGCGACATCATGATCAAGGGCGCTGACCTTTCCTGGTCGTCGCTTCAGCTGGACTTCGGCGTGATGCTCGGCTTCTGCGTGCTCGTCATCGTGGCGGGGACGGCGACCCTTCGACGCCGGATCGCCTGACTTAGTGGCAGGCGTTGAAGGGATCGGCTCGTGGCCAGCGCTCGGCACCCGAGGGCGCTACCAGGTAGGTAGCTTGATCTTGATCGGTCGGACTGAAGTACAGCTCGATCGATCCTACCTTGTAGCCGGTGGCTCGAGCGTCAGGCGGCAAGTGAGCATGTTGGTCAAGGCGACTCTGAAATGTCCCGGGAATGACACCCTTCGGATCCCGAATGTAGAACCTCGCCTCACCGGCGCTGGAAGAGACAGTTCCTGGCGGCCAACCGATCGTCAGGATCGTGGCGGATTGCCAGTCGCAGTGATTCGGGCCTGCCGAAGCGCCAAGTTCGCGATTGCTTACCGGCCGGCCCTGACGCGTCCACTGATAACCAGGATAAGCGGGCGGATTGTCGAACGCGGCACTTACACTGGAGGTGTTCGGCCGGGTTAGAAAGTAGGCGCCCGCCGTTAGTGCGACTGAGGCCGTGACCACGACTGCAAGGACTGCCGATCTGCGCATCCTGTTCCTTCAACGGCGAAAAGGCTAGAAAGTTCCCGGTCGCTTCATCGCGTTGAGCCCGGCGATCAGCTTCTTCGGCGCGACGGTGCGGTAGCTTTCATCGATCCACGCCTTGAGGAGGTCGATCGGTGGCTTGCGTCCCTTCGCTAAGTCGACCGTCACCCAACCGGAGCGGCCGAGCCCATAGCCCATCGGCTTGACGTTCGGGAGCCCAAGTGCGGCCTGGTTGGAATGGGTGAGCTTCACCCCGATGCCGCTCCCCAAGAAGACGAAGATCTTGCCGCGCACTTTGATCACCCGGTCCTCCTCCCAGGGGAAGTCTTCGTGAGCATCGGGATAGCTGAGGGCGAAGGCGCGTAGCTTGGCCTCGAAGGGATTCATCGCGCGCACAGCGTCCGGCTCGACCTCACTTTGTGTCCGTCGGCTCGTCCCGACCGCACCGCCGACATTGATGGGGAGTCCTGGGCAGGTGCGCCGGACCCACAACTCCGAACAGGCCGCCTGGGAAGCATCACTAAATGTTACGGAGCGGACTCCTGGGCTAGCGATAGTTGCGCGAGGTCGGGAAGACGTCCTCTTCGGGAAGGGAGGGTGCGGCTTCGATGTGGTCGACGAGCACGCTCTGGACCCCATCCTGCTTCTGCAAGGTGCCATCCATGATCAGGATCGGCTCGAGGTTGGCGACCTGCCGGTATCGCAGGTAGATCGGCGGCCGCAGGATGACGTCGACGTGTCCGAACTCGTCGGCGAGCGTGAAGAACTTGAAGTTCTTGCCGGTCGATGGCGACTGCCGCGTGATCACCAGCCCGCCGACGCGGACCCGCGCCCCGTCGCGGATCCTCTGGCGCAGCGTCTTCGAGTCGATCACGCGCATCTGCGCGAACTGCGGCCGGTAGAAATGAATGATGTGATCCGTCGTCGAGAGCGAAAGGAGCCGGTAATCGGTCGCCACCCGCTGCCGGTGGCTCATCAGCGGGAGCGCGACGTCCTCGGAGGGCTCCTCGAGCATCGGCGGGCGCTGCCAGTCCTCCGCCCGCTCGGTGAAGCGCCAGACCAGCTGGCGCCGGTTGGGATCGATGGCGTCGAAGGCGCCGGCCAGGATGAGGTTCTGGACCTGCGCCCGCGTCAGCCCGTTGCGCGACGTGCTGGTCAGCCGCACCCGCCGGCAGAAATCCTCCAGCGACGTGACCGGGCCTTTCATCTGCGCCTCTTCGATCGCCTCGAGCGCCTTGTCGCCCACCCCGTGGACGTAGTTGAAGCCCAGCCGCAGCGCGCCATCTTCCACGCTGCAGCGGACGTAGCTCTTATTGATGTCGACCGGCAGGATTTTCACACCGTGATGCTTGGCGTCCTCCACCAGGACATGCGGATGGTAAAAGCCCATCGGCTGGTTGTTGAGCAGACCGGCGTAGAGCGCGGGGGCGTGATGCAGCTTGAGCCAGGCGGTCTCGTAGCAGGTGCGGGCGAAGGCGGCGGCATGCGACTTGGTGAAGCCGAACTCGGCGAACGCCGCCAGCTTGGTGAAGATCTCTTCCGCGACCCCGTGCGGGATCTCGTTCTGCAAACAGCCCTCCAGGAAGCGGGCGCGGATCGCCTCCATCAATTCGTGCGAGCGGTGGCTGCTCATCGCCCGGCGGAAGCGGTCGGCTTCCGCGCTGGAGAAGCTGGCGCACTCCATCGAGATCTTGAGGATCTGCTCCTGGTAGAGCACGACGCCGAGCGTTTCCTCGAGGATCGGCTTCAGGCGCGGGTGGATGTACATCACCGGCTCCTTACCCTGCTTGCGCCGCAGGTAGGGGTGCACCGCATCGCCTTGGATCGGTCCCGGCCGGATGATCGCGACCTCGACGACCAGATCGTTGAAGGTCTCCGGGCGCGAGCGCGGCAGCGTTTGCATCTGGGCCCGGCTCTCGATCTGGAAGACGCCGATGGTGTCGGCCTGCTGACAGAGGTCGTAGACCTCTGGATCTTTCAGGTCGAGGGCGTCGAGGTCGGGCCGCGTGCCAGTGTCGGCTTCGATCAGGTCGAGCGCCTCGGCCACCACCGAGAGCATGCGCAGGCCGAGCATGTCCATCTTGATCAAGCCCAGCTCCTCGACATCATCTTTGTTGAACTGCACTACCATCCGGCCGGGCATGGTCGCGCGCTCCACCGGCACGATGTCGATCAGCGGCTCGCCGGTGACCAGCATCCCCCCGACGTGGATCGAGAGATGGCGGGGAAAGCCGAGGATCTGGGTGGAGAGGTCGAAGAGCTGCTGCCAGGGCTGGCCGGGCGCCACCTTCTCGTAACCGGCGGCCTGCGCGATCGTCTGTGGGCTCTCCGGGTTCCAGGCCGACGCCGACTTGGCCAGGTTGTCGATTACGTCCTCCTTGAAGCCGAGTGCCTTGCCCACCTCGCGGATGGCGGACCGCTGCCGGTAGGTCACCACGTTGCAGACCATGCCGGTGCGCTCCGGGCCGTATTTTTCGTAGATGTACTGGATCACCTGCTCGCGATGCTCGCTGGAGAAGTCGATATCGATGTCCGGCGTCGTCGTCATCTCCTCGTGCAGGAATCGCTCGAAGAGGAGGTTGTGCTCGATCGGGTCCACCCGCGTGATGCCCAGCAGGTAGGCGACGATGCTGTCCGCCGCCGACCCGCGGCCCTGTCCGGGGATGCCTCGCGCCTTGGCGAAGCGCATCAGGTCCCAGTTGATCAGGAAGAACTCGCTGAACCCGGTCTTGTCGATGACGCCGAGCTCCTTCTGCAGGCGCGCCGCCACCTCGGGCGTGACCGGGCGATATTTCTCACGCACGGCTTCCTGGCAGAGGCGATAGAGGAAGGAGAACGGCGTCTCGCCGGCATTGACCGGAAATCCGGGGAATCGCGCGCCAACCAGATCGAAGCTGAACTGGCATCGACCGGCGATCTCTCCGGCGTTACGCATCCCCTCCTCGACCACGGCCGCGGGATAGCGGCTGAAGACCTGGCGCAGCTCGCGACCCGACTTGAGCGCGTGTTCGGTGTTGCCGTGCAGGTAGCGATAGGCCTCATCGAGCGTGGTGCGGTGGCGGATGGCGGTGATCACGTCGTGCAGGCGGTGGCCATCCTGGGTCGCGTAGAAAACCTCGTTGGTGATGACGAGCGGAGCATGGTGCTCGGTCGCCAGGTCGAGCAGAACCTGGTTGCGCCCGCGGTCCGAGGGTCCGAGGTGGTCGTGAAGCTCGAGATAGACCCGCTCGCGACCGAAGACCTCCTGGTAGAAGGGCAGCCGATCCTTCGGGTCCGCGACCAACGCGACCAGGTGACCGCTGTGACCGACCAGCTCATCGGCTGGAAGGCGCGCCATCCCCTTGGCGTTCGGCATCTGCGCCATGCTGATCAGCCGGCACAGGTTGCTATAACCGACCTTGTCCTCGGCGAGCAGTAGCAGGCGCTCGCCCCAGCGGTCATAGTCGACGCGGTCCTTCGGCGGCGTGGTGCCGTCGTCGACGGTCAGCACCGTGCCGATGATCGGCTTGATCCCGGCGCGCTGCGCAGCGCTGAAGAACTTGACCGCGCCGTACAGGCCGTTGCGATCGGTGATGGCGAGCGCCGGCATTTCGAGGTCACGCGCCCGGGCGACCAGGTCTTCGGGATGCGAGGCGCCTTCGAGAAAGGAGTAGTTGGAGTGGCAGTGCAGTTCGACATACGGACTAGTCATAGACGCGCTCGACGAACCACTCCGACGTCGCGCGGTTGCAATAGCATTCCAGCGCCAGGTCGTCGTCGATCAGCAACCGCCAGTACTCGCGCGAGACCGGGCTTCGCCACCAGTCACAGTCGATCCGCCAGCGGTTGAGCACCCGCGTCACCGGCTGCCAGCCGGCAGCGGACTCCAGGTGTGTTGGCAGGCCTTCCCCATCGAGGCGAACCCGGACCGGTCGCGGCGGCGCCAGCAACTCGGTCATGCCGGCTTCCAGAGGATCCGGCGATCGGCCAGCCGCGGCGCATCCTCGCGCAGGCTGGCCCGCTGCACCAGGCCGGGCCCGTACTCCTCCTGCAGCCGAGCGATGGCATCGGCGAGCGATTCCTGGAAGCCATCGCGCCGGAGTAGCAGGCCGGGTTGCCGCACATAGCCGGGCTCCAGCCGCCCGGCCCGCAGCGTGATCCGTTCCAGCGGCGCCGCGATCGATGCCTTGAGCAGCCGCGGGCGGATCCCATCAAAGATGTCGCCGGTCATCGTGAGCGGATAGGCGAAGCTCACCTCGATCCGGAGCGGCGGCGCCGCCTCCTGGTCGAGTTGGATCCGGATGATCCGCGTGCCAAGCCCATTGGCCAGCATTAAGGCGCTGATCCGCTCCGCCAGCGCCCGGGCGATGAACTGCAGTGCCTGCGTGTCATCGATCGGCGGCTCAAGGGATTGTGTCGCTTCGACTCGGTGAGGCGGGCGCCAGGGTCGCAACCGCCGGCGATCGATGCCGTGGGCCAGGTCGTACGCCTCGAGTGCCTTGATGCCGAACTGGCGGCGGAAGGCGGGCCGTGAGATCGTGTGCAGTCCGCCCAGCGTCCGCAACCCGAGCAGGAGGAGGTATTCCTGCAGGTCGTCATCGATGGGCAGGAGATCGATCGACAACGGTGCCAGGTAGGCACGGGTTCGCGCGGGCTCGACGATCACCGGGGCGCCGGAGATGGCCCGATCGGCCGCCACCTTGCTGACGAACATCGTGTCCGCGACGCCGATGGCGGGTGGCACCGCGATCGATGCCTCGACCCGCCGGGCGATCTCCTGTAGCAATCGCGCCCGGTCCGGCCAGCGCAGCGTCAGCCCATCAAGCTGAAGGAAGGCGTAACCGGGCTCATCCGCGGCGGCGACTTCGGAGGTGATCCCGTGCAGCGTCGACAGCAGGCGGGCACGCACGCGGGCGGTCGCGTGTTCATCGACCGGTTGGAAGATGGCATTGGGAGCCACCTGCTGCGCCTGGTCGAGCGACTTGCCCTCGATCACCCCCAGCGCCCGCGCTTCGGCCGAGGCGGCGACCACGAAACCACGCTCGTGGGCAAGACCGCCGAGGACCAGGGGTTGATGGCGCAAGACGGGCTGGGTCAGCCAGGCGGCGTTGAGCGACGGGTGTGGCGTGCGAACACAGGCGATCATGGGATCGGATAGGACAGCAGCCAGCGTGACCGATGCCCCGGGGGCGCCAGCCGGTTCTTCATCACGGTGGCCTCCACCTGCAAGCCTTTGAGGTCGCCATCACGACCGAACACCCAGGTGCTGCGGTTGAAGGCGAGGATCAGGCTGGCGTAATACCGCATCGCATCGTCGGCGTCGGCATCGTGGATCAGCAGCAACGTGCAGGTGGCTTCGGCGGCCCGGTGCAGGAGGTGCGGCAATTCCGCATCGAGACCGGCGGCGCGCGCGCGAGGCAGGTCGAGGCAGACCAGGTCGGCACCGGCCCGCGCCAGCACCCGCGCGCTGGCCATCCCTTCTTTCAGGTTCTTCGGCCGCACGATCAGCAGGCGCCCGAGATCGGCGTCGAGCCGGCTCATGAATTCCGGATCCAGGCGGCCGGGGAAATCGATGTAGACCACGGACCCTTCCCGGCTGGCCGCCGCCACGCTGCGCTGCGCGATGGTTCGTTTGCCCGATCCTCTGGGTCCCGCCAGCAGGCTCAGCCGTCCAACCGGCCAGCCACCGATCCCGGTTAAGGCATCGAGTTCGGGAATCCCGGAAGGGCGGGCCGGATGCTCCGGCTGCGCCGGCCGCGGAGCGGCGCTCCCGAAACGGGTCTGGAGAACGGTAATAGCTTGTTGGAGACGATCCGGCATATGATCACGCCCCGCTTAGCGAGATGACGACGGCACCGCGATGACATCAGGCCTCCGATTGGGGACGCGAACCAGACCGACTGAGGCTGGTTAGATGCTATCGAACAAATGTTCGCTAGTCAAGAGACGACCGGCATATTCCAAATGGGAGCCTTGGCGGCATAACTCAAGCTCTACCCATCGGTGGTGCCAGACAGTTCGAAACCAGTCAGTGCGAGTTGACTGGAGCAGGGTCTGCAGGTCGGGGCACCGAAGGCACACGCTCGTCACAATGCCCGTCTCCGGGTCATCGGAGATCTCGAAATCATCCCTTTCCTCTTCCTCAGGTAAGTCCATCGGGTGATCCTAGACCTCTTAGCTCGATCGACGAGGAAGAGTTGCCACGCTATGCTCCATCATCGCGTCAAGGCTTAGCGATACTCAGGCTCGGGCGGTCGGACCGTAGGACGGAACCATGACTGGCACTCCCGATTCACACAGGGGGCAGGCCTTCGGGTCCCAGAGATTTTGATCGGCGGCCGCCAGCGTCTCGATCGCCACGCCGCTGTCTTTCGCGAACGACTGGATCGCCGAACCGAGGGTAAGCAGGGACCCGATGGCCACAACGCGTGCTTGACAGGCCTCGAGGTCAGCAAGGGTTCCGCGGACAGCGGAGCCGGCGCTGGTGACATCATTCACGATCGCCACCCGCTTCCCCCGGAGTTTTTCCACGGAGAACAGCGGGGACACGATACCTGACAGATAGCAAGTCGTCGCTCAGGATCGCCGTAACCTGTTCCGAGTAGTAGAACTCGGCATTGAGCTCTGTCGCGACCAGAAGGGCGATGAAGGCGCCGCCGGTAAGGGGACCGCAGACGGCGTCGACCTTAAGTCGCGAGAGCCTGCTTGCCAGGTCCCGGATCATGCCTGCCACCAGGTCAGGCCGGAGCAAAAGCGATTCGAGGTCAAGCCAGGTATCGCCGTGATATCCGGACTCGAAACAATAGTGACCCGCGGTGGCTTTGACAAGCGTCAGGACCTCGGCGGCCGCGTCGGGTGACGCTATTGCTTGTACTCGCCCGGCAGTCCGACGCTGAACATGGCCTCGAGGTCGTGCTTCGAGTAGACCTTGAAGGCCACGTGCGTGTGCGTTTTCGTAATGCCGGGCACCCGCGAGAGCCTGTTGGTAACGACCTCGGCAATTTCTTCGTGGTCCTTCACGCGGAGCACCGCGACGAAATCGAACTCGCCCGTGACCGAGTAAGCCTCGGCGACACCGGGAACGTCAGCCAGGGCCGGTCCCAGCCGCGCGATCGCCCCACGCTCGGCTTCGATCAGGACGATGGCGGTGACCACAGGACGATTCTCTCACCACTGGAGCTCCGCTGCCATCATTGGCGGATGGCGGCGTCGACGATCTGTCCGGGATGTGGAGCCCAGTTGCCGGCCAGCAATTGGGAGAAGGACCCGAACCAGAACTATTCACCGGAATGCTGGCAGCGCTATGGCGAGGTGACCGGCTTCGAATTGAATCATCTCGAGCTGCTGCGGCTGCACCAGATCACCGTTGATACCTACGGCGCCCAGCACGTCACCGGCGAAGGACGAGGCATCCGCGCCGCCTACTCGCTGGTCGGCCTGCATCTCGCGCTCGACCGGGGACTGACCGGCGTCCAGGTGCGTTCGCCACACCAACGAATGGGCAAACCGGACAACACGTGGCCCTCCTTCATACGACCGGCGGATCCCGGCGGGATCACGGTGGTCGACGTGGCGAACGCCGGCATGCAGGTCGACTCCGTATCGGGGCACGCCGCCTCCATCGAGCGTTGGGCCACGGCTGTCTGGCACGCATGGACAGCGCACCATGCCGATGTGTCTGCGTTGACCGATCGTCTCCTGGGTGATTTTCTGGCCCGGTTGCCGGAGCAATGAAGCCGGCTCGCGACGTCTAACGGATCGGCCGGCCCCTGGTGACCTCGTCTGCCCGCTGGCCAAAAGCCTTCCCTCGGGTGCCGCTCTGTTCATTGCGCAGCCGCTGCAACTCCCGTCGCAAGGCGACCTCGGCAAGCTTCGACATGGTCAACCGATGCGGCGGTCCCGCGAGGGCCACGACGGTGTTGCGCATCTCGTTCAGCAGGTCACCTGGCAGGTGAAATGTCGCCCGGCCCTGCGGACTCGGATGCCTGGGCTCAGATGGTCGTCGCCATGGTTCGCGCAGGCTATCCGCCGCCTTCGAACCTCGATTTGACTTCACCGCCAGGTCAGCGTAGCACATTAAAGCCCGCAAAGCCACATTTGACATTAAAGGCAGCATTAGCTACCCTTATCGGCATGAGGGTTGGAGAGGGCAACCAAGCCGACGATTCGTCCCCCGTCGATTGGGCCTCGGATCGGACCCGGCTGTTTCCAGGCGAAGTGCCCGAGACCGTGTTTCAGGAGGATGCGGACCACTGGGTGCGGGTCTATTTGGACCTGGTCAGCTTCACGTCTACTGCACTGGATGCGGTTACCCCAGCGTTAATCTCCGCAGCCGCTCAGGATGGTCAGGGCCACCCGGACCTCGTACTGCTGCGAGAAAATCTCGATCGTCTTCGTGGGCGTCTGCACCTGTGGGAGGCTCGGCTGACGGAGCTTGCGGCCAGATAGAAAAGACTTGACTTATACGAACATATGTTCGATAATGATCGAGCGATGGTGGGGAAAGGGGTCTCCGCGTCAATAAGCGATCGCGAGGCCGACTTTTATCGCGCGATGGACCGGGCGTCGACAGTTCTGAAAGAGGATGACGGTCCACCGGTCTTTCGACGGGTCTTCAACGACCTCCTTGACGCGGCCAACGTGTTCCAGCGCGACGTCGATCAGCTCTTCATCAACACGCACCGCGAGGTCCGCACCATCCGCCGACTATGCGCCCGCGAAGAACTTCGTCGCTGGCAAACGGAGCCGGTATTTTGTCGTCCTCAATAACCGAGCAGATGGAGTCAATCGAAGGAGCCAGGGCGTGTCCCCACGGAGAGATCCTTCTCGACGGCCTCATGGCGTACCGAAGGCGTCCGAAGGCCGGGAGATCGCGGGAGCAGATTGCCTTCGACATGATCTTCGAGCGACGCCTCATGGATGAATTCGAGCTCGAGTTCTCGGAAAATGCCGCGCTCCTGGCCCGAAGCGATCTCTGGTCGGATTGGGGCTCAACCTCGCCGATTCACTGGATCCGGCACTACTGCAAAACGTCGTCTAGCGTCGCGGCCGATCGCGTCAACGTCGGCGAGCACCTCGAGAGGCTTCCAAAATCTGTCGAGGCCGTCAGCGCGGGCAACATCGGGTTCGGTCACCTGTCGGTCATTGCGCGGACCGCCGAGGCGCTCACGCAATCCCCGACCGCCGAGCCATTCGACGAAACGCAACTCCTCGATGCGGCAAAGGACAGCAGCGTGGGACGACTCTGGTACCGCTGCCTCCACGTCCGCCACCGCGCCGACGCCGAAGGTGTCGCCCGGGAGCAACGCGAAGATGCCGAGGCGCGATATCTGCAGCTCACCGACGGTGAGGACGGCTGGCTCTTCGTCAAAGGCGCGTTCGATGCCGTCGGAGCGGCCGCGATTCGGACGGCCATCGAGCCGTTGGCGCAACACTCCGGCGATCACGACGGCCGCTGCCGCGAGCGCCGGCAGGCTGACGCCATGGTCGAACTCGCAACCCATACGCTGGACACGGGGCAAGTGCCGCAACACGCCAGTCAGCGGCCACACGTGCAGGTCACGACCACGCTGGAAACCCTTCAAGGACTGATCGGCGCTCCAGCGGGTGAGATGGCGCTCTCGCTGCCCATCTCGGCTAAAACCGTCCAGCGGATCGCCTGTGATAGCTCCATCACCCGGGTCCTCTTGGGAGCCGACTCGGCCGTGATCGATGCCGGTCGGGCGAAACGGGTCGTGTCCGGCGGGACACGCCGGTTGCTCGACGCGCGCGATCGTCATTGCCGCTGGCCCGGCTGCGAGCGTCCAGCTTCCTGGAGTTCGGCCCACCATGTCGTCCACTGGGCAAACGGTGGCAAGACGGACCTCTCCAACATGATCCTGCTCTGCCAGCACCACCACTGGATGGTCCACGAAGGTAGCTGGCGACTATCGCTGGCCGGGGACGACCGCGTGATCGCGATCCCGCCGGACACGGAGTACGTCCCCTCGCCGCGGGCGCCCGACGAATTCGACGCCGCCTGACGCCGATCGTCGCACCGTCCTGATCCTCGGCGGTACAGTCGGGACATGGCGGCCCAGGTTCGGATCGGATGCTCGGGCTGGTCGTACGCCCACTGGCGGGGTCGCTTTTACCCGGAGAAGATGCCCGCGCGCGAACAGTTCAACTTTTACGCTCAGCATTTCGACACCGTCGAATTGAACAACTTTTTTTACCGCCAGCCCCCGCGGGAACGATTCGTGGCCTGGGCGCAGCAGGCCCCTTCCGACTTCTTATTCGCGGTGAAGGCGAGCCGGTACGTCAGCCATATCAAGCGCATGGCCGTCGAGCATAAATCCGTCGAGATGGTGGTCGAGTCCGCCGAGGGACTGGGCGACAAACTCGGGCCATTCCTTTTCCAACTCCAGGGAAATTTCCAGCTCGACCTCGCACGCCTGGAGACCTTTCTCCCGATGCTTCCCAGCCAGCACCGCTACACCTTCGAATTCCGCCACGAGTCGTGGCTCATCGCGCCGGTCTTCGAACTGTTAGGCCGGCACCACGTCGCCCTCTGCATCCCGGACCATCCAACGATGCCGAAGTCCTTGGAGATCACCAGCGACTTCACCTACATCCGCTTTCACCTGGGCGCCGGCGGAATTGGCTACAGCAAGACGGCGCTGGAAACCTGGGCCGAGCGGATCCGGGTCTGGCGAGCCCGGCGGGCTCGACGTCTTTGCCTACTTCAACAACGACATGGAGGGCTACGCCATCAAAGACGCGGAGACGCTCAAAGGTCTCCTGGGAGTTCAACGGGAAGGCCGGGATTCGAACCCGGGGACCGGAAACACCCGATCAAGCGCTTAGCAGGCGCTCGCATTCGACCACTCTGCCACCTCCCCGCGCGAGGCCCTCGCAGTTTACCCTGTTTCCATGCTCGAATCCCGGGACGACCGGTGGGCGCGCTACGGCCGGGCGCTGATCGCCTCCATGAGCGAGGTGCTCAGCGAGACCCCCGACGAGACCCACGCGAACCTCCTCGAGACAGCCGATTACTGGCTTTCGCTCGGCCTCACGCTGGGGCTGCGAGAACCCAAACAGGCCGGCGACCTGCTCCAGGTGATTGAGGCGCACGAACCGGAACGGGGCGAGCTGGCCCGCGATGCTACGGCGCTGATCGACCAGGTCTTCGAATGAAACGGCGGGGCCTCGTCTCTCAGATGTATGCGGCCGCGCGGCTGGCCAACGATGTCTCGACCGTGGCGTCTGGAAATCCCCACCGCATCGCCCGGCGAGCCAAAAACAAGATCATCGGGCGCGCGCTTGGCCGTGCCGGACTCTGGCGCTGGTTATTTCGCTAAGGGAGTTCAAGCCGGGCTCTTTAGCGGGTTAGTCTTTGGCGGGGTCAAGCGGCAGGCTCAGGGTGAATTCGCTGCCCTCACCGGGGCGCGAGACGGCCACGATATCCCCGCCATGGAGGCGGGCCAGTTCACGCGCCAGGTACAGGCCCAGGCCGGTCCCCGGCACATCGCTACGCGGCGCAAGGCGGCAAAAGCGCACGAAGAGCCGTTCCATGTCCTCCGGGGCAATGCCGATGCCGTGGTCGCGGACACTCAGCAGGGCCATGCCGCCGGCGGGCGCGAGGCGGATCACGATGTCGCCACCATCCGGCGAATACTTGACCGCATTGTCGAGAAGGTTCCCGATGATGATGTCGAGCCGCATCACATCCGCCAGCACGAAGAGCCCGCCCGGTGCCTGATCTTCGAGGGTCATCCGATGCTTCGGAGTCATCGTCGCCTGGACGCTTTGCATGCTGCGGCGGACGGCGTCCAGCAGATTGACCCGCTTCAGCTTCAACTGCAACCGCCGGTCCTCGAGGCGTGCCGCCTCGACCATTTCGTTGGCCAGCATGTTGATCTGGGCGGCCTTCGCTTTCAGTACCGGCAGGATCGGCATCATCTTGGGGGGTAGGGTTCCAAGCGAACCATCCTCGATCATCGACAGATAGCCGCGAAGCATGGCCGCCGGACCGCGCAACTCGTGCGATGCCAGGTGGAGAAATTCCGACTTGGCTTTCTCCAGGTCCGCGAGTTGATCGGCTTTGGCGCGCAGCCGGTTGGCCTCGCGTTCCTGCCTCTGTCGCATCCCCGCCTTCTCGCGGGTTTCTTGAACCAGCACCATGATGTGGCTGATGGCGCCGGAACCGTGGTGGACCGGGTAGGCGTCCAGGTTCCAGATCCGCTCCGCCTCACCAGCCTCCGCACCCTCGGACGAAAAGTAGCTACGCGGCTCACGGCTGGCCTTGACGCGGCGGAACAGTTCCATCACCGCGTCACGTTGACCGCGGTCGAAGACCCGATCAAGGAGCTGCCCGCTGCGTGGCTCTTCGTCCAGGGCGAGGAGGCGAGTGAACTCCCGGTTACCGTGCACGAAAACGAAATCCTCGGCGTCCGCCCCAAAAAGACCGATGCCGACAGGCAGGGCGTCGAGGACATCGCGCAGGAGTGCCGGCTCAGGGTGCTGGTCGGGCTCGTCCGGGTACTGCTGCTCCCGCGGGGTGAGCTCTGGCTGCATTATCATGTGACCGCCAGCTCTTCACGACGCTCGGTCCAGAAGTTCAGGCGACGCTGAAACTTTCTGGCCTCGGAATCCATCGCCGTGAGATCGGTTTTGCCCACCGCATCACGCGCCACGTCGGCCAGGTCGGGGATGATCTCGTCGGCGGTGGCCAGCAGCTGACGCCTGAACGCGAGCAGATCCTGGTAGACGCGGATCCAGTGATCGGCGTCGTGTACCTGGAGCGTTTCGGGATCCTCGCCGTCGAGCAAGCGGTCTGGGTCCGCCCCCTCCGTACCGACCTGTTCCGCGCGCATCTTCTCCTGGCTCTGGACCATCACAGCACTACGCTCGGTGCCGGTCGCGTGCTGGTCGTTGCCACCCAATGCCTCACTCCTTCGCAGCTCTCCCGGGCTGCATACGTGATACCCAGTATATAAGCTTCGAGGGGAACACGGCTACCACCTAGGTGGTCCGAGGTAACAAAAACCCGCCGATCCAGCCCTTCAAAGCTAGACTGACTGGAACGATGGAAGACGCTCGAGATTCAATTCGGCTGGCCCCCGGCCGTGAAGGCAACTCTCCCGGGCCGGTCATGGTCGTCGGCGGAGCCGAGGACAAGCTTGGCGAACGGGTCATTCTTGCACGCTTCGTCCAACTCGCCGGCGGCCCGGATGCCCGGATCGCCGTCATCAGCACGGCGTCCACCCTCGGTGACGCGGCTACCGAACTCTACCGGCAGATTTTCGCCCGGCTTGGCGTCCGGGATGTCCGGGGCCTTCGGCCCGAGACGCGCGAAGAGGCCAACGACCCCCAGGTGGTAGCCATACTCAAGGACGCCACCGGCATCTTCATGACCGGCGGCAACCAGCTACGCCTCTCGTCGGTGATCGGGGGCACCAAGCTCGGCGCCGCCATCCTCGAGGCCCACGGTCGGGGTGCCGTCGTGGCGGGCACCTCGGCGGGCGCCAGCGCGGCCGCTACGCACATGATGGCGTTCGGCAGCTCAGGGGCCACGCCGAAGCACCGCATGGCGCACGTATCCGTCGGGCTCGGTCTCCTGGTGAACGTCGTCGTCGATCAACACTTCGAGCAGCGCACCCGGCTTGGTCGCCTGCTGGCCGTCGTCGCCCAGTCGCCGGCGCTGATTGGGCTCGGCCTCGACGAGGACACCGCTGCCATCGTTGATGCTAACGATGTGCTTGAGGTGATCGGCCGGGGATCCGTGACCGTCGTGGACGGATCGGATGTCATCACCGATGCCTTTCATGCCAGTGGGCACAAGCCGATGATGGTCTCGAACGTCCGGCTCCATTCGCTGCCCTCCGGATATCGATTCGATCTCCGCACCCGTCGCGTGCTTCCGCTCGACGTCAGCAAGAACGAACGGATCGCCGCCCTTGCCCAAGGACGGATCGGCAAGCTCGCCCGCCAGGTCGCCGCCGAAGGCGCCGACAGTCGCGCGCCTGAGCGCCGGCGCTACCGTCAAGAGGACCGCAAGGCGTCGGAGTGAGCGACCCGGCGGAATCGAAGCCCGCAGCCAAAGCCGACCTGCGAATCCTCGAAAGCCAGGTCTTGCGTGGCCCGAACTACTGGTCGTACGAGCCGGCCATTCGCCTCCTGGTCGATCTTGGTTCGCTCGAGAACTGGCCGTCCAACACGCTTCCGATGTTCAACGACGCCCTCATCGACCTCCTCCCGGGCATCAAGGACCATGGCTGTTCGCTGAACCGCCCGGGCGGGTTCATCGAGCGCCTCAAGGAAGGGACCTGGCTGGGCCACGTCGCCGAGCACGTGGCGATCGAGCTGGAACGGGAAGCCGGCGGGTCGACCACCCGGGGGAAGACCCGCAAGGCCGGCGCGGTCGGGCAATACAACGTCATCTACGGCTACAACGAAGAGCAGGTCGGCATCGCCGCCGGCAAGCTGGCCGTGCGCCTCGTCAACCACCTGGTCGAAGCCAACCCGACCTTCGACTTCGTCGCCGAGCTCGAGAGCCTGGTCCTGCTTGCGGAGCGGGCCGCCTTTGGCCCCTCGACCCAGGCCATCCTCGACGAGGCAGCGCGCCGTGACATCCCGTACATCCGGCTCAATGAGCAGTCCTTCGTCCAGCTCGGCCAGGGCAAGTACCAGCAGCGGATCCGCGCCACGATGACCTCCCGCACCTCGGCGCTCGGCGTCGACATCGCCGGTGACAAGAAGCTGACCACCTCGCTGCTGGCCTCGGCCGGCCTGCCGGTTCCGAAGAGCGAGATGGTGCGCACGGCGGATGAAGCGGTGGCCATCGCCGCGCGGATCGGCTACCCCGTCGTGACCAAGCCACTCGACGGCAACCACGGCCGCGGTGTCGGCCTCGACCTTCGCAATGAGGCGGATGTGCGTGACGGCTTCGAGAAGGCGATCCGGCAGACGCGCAGCGGGGTCGTGGTCGTCGAGAGCTTCGTGACCGGCAATGACTATCGGGTCCTGGTCGTCGATGGGCACATGGTGGCCGTCGCCCAGCGGATGCCGGCGCACGTCGTCGGCGACGGCGAGCACACGGTGCGTGCGCTGGTCGACATCACCAACCACGATCCGCGCCGCGGCATCGGCCATGAGAAGGTGCTGACCCGGATCAAGATCGACGATGCCGCGGAGCAACTCGTGCGGCGCCAGGGCTACGGTCTCGATGACGTCCCGCCCAAGGATGCGATCGTGAAGCTGGCGGCCACGGGAAACATGTCAACCGGCGGCATCTCCATCGACCGAACCTGGGAGGCGGATCACGACAACATCGAGATCGCCGAAGAGGCCGCTCGCGTGGTCGGCCTCGATGTAGCGGGCATCGATTTCCTCGCCCCTGATATCGCGCAGCCAGTCAGGGAAACCGGCGGTGCGATCGTCGAAGTCAACGCCGCCCCCGGCTTCCGGATGCATACCCACCCGACCGAGGGCGAGCCGCAGTACGTCGCCAAGGCCGTCATCGACCTGCTCTTTCCGGGCGGATCCCCGGCGCGGATCCCGATCGTGGCGGTGACCGGGTCCAATGGCAAGACGACCACCGCGCGAATGATCGCCCACATCATGAAGGGCCTCGGACACAAGGTTGGCATGACGTCGACCGACGGCATCTACATCGACGGCCGCCTGGTCCGGCAAGCAGATGCGAGCGGCCCCCGCTCAGCCCGAATGGTGTTACAGAATCCCCGCGTCGACTTCGCCGTCTTCGAGGTGGCGCGCGGTGGCATCCTCCGCGAGGGCCTCGGTTACAGCTCGAACAACGTAGCCGTCGTCCTCAATGTGACCGGGGACCATCTCGGGCTCCAGGAGGTCAACTCCCTTCAGCAGCTGGCCGCGATCAAGCGGGTCATCGTGGAAGCCGTGCCACGCAACGGCACGGCCGTGCTCAACGCCGACGACGAGCTGGTCGCCGACATGCGAAACCATTGCAGCGGCTCCGTGACCCTCTTCTCGATGCGTCCGGACAACGCGCTGGTCGAGCGCTGGGTTCGCCGCGGTCGGAAGGCGTTTGTCCTCCAGCCGGATCCAAACGGCGGCGAGATGATCGTGATGCGGGAGGGCCGGCGCAGCACCCAGATCACCTGGGTCCACATGGTTCCGGCCACCTTCGAAGGCCGGGCCCGCATGAACATCCAGAATGCGCTGGCGGCCGCCGCGGCGGCCAACGCCGCCGGCGCCCACGTGCACGACATCCGCCAGGGCCTGCGCAGCTTCCACCCATCGTTTCACGAGGCGCCGGGGCGCCTCAACCTCTTCGAGTTGCACGGCGTCAAGGTCATCGTCGACTACGCCCACAACGCCCACGGCCTCGAGGCGGTCGGCGACTTTGTCGAGCGCCTCGCCATTCCGGATGGGAATCAGCCTCGGATCTGCCGGCGGATCGCCGTCATCGCCACCCCAGGCGACCGGCGCGACGAGGACATGCGCGAGCTCGGGCAGGTGGCGGCCCGCTTTTTCGACGACGTGATCGTCCGCGAGGACGCCAACCCGCGGGGCCGGCAGCGGGGGGAGATCGCCGCCCACGTGATGGAAGGCGTGCAGGGCGCGAAGCCGACACGCGTGCAGCACTCGGAGATCATCGTGGACGAAAAAGCCGCGATCGACGCCGCGCTTGCGCGCGCCGAGACCGGCGACGTCGTCCTCCTCTGCGTCGATAAGCCGGCCGACACCTGGCGCGATCTCGAAGCGCGCCGGGCTGTCTCGAGAAACGGCGAGCAGAAGCCGGGCGACTAGCGGTCCCGGGAC
>JBDTEO010000024.1:0-98059 GCA_039922495.1 Candidatus Dormiibacter sp. | reverse complement strand
CGGAGGCGTCGATGCGATCCAGCAGGGCGAGCGGGCCGCCGCCGGGGTCTAGCTCATCCCCGTCGCGGTCCAGGAACCGAAGGCCGAATGCCCGGGCGCAGCCCGCGCCGCCGTCGTTGGTGGCGCTGCCGCCGATGCCGACAATGAAGCGCCGGACGCCGCTGTCCCAGGCATCCTGGAGCAGTTGCCCGACTCCGAAGGTCGTCGTCAGCCCGGGGTCCCGACGCTCGGGAGCCAGCAGCACCAGCCCGGCCGCGCGCGCCATCTCGATCACCGCGGTGGCGCCCCCGTCGATCACCCCGTACTCGGCGTCAACTGGTTCGCCGAGCGGCCCGCGAACCCGACGGCGGCGGCGAGTCCCCCCGGCTGCCCTCACCAGGGCCTCGACCGTGCCATCACCACCATCCGCGATCGGCACAAGGACCAGGTCAGCGGTGGGGATGACGGACCGAACGCCCTCCGCCATCGCCTCGGCCGCCTCCATCGCGGTCAGGCTTCCCTTGAACGCGTTCGGCGCCAGGACCACGCGCATCAGCGGCTCATCGACAGCCGGACGCCCGCGCCGCCGCGGCGGCGATTAGAAAACGGGGGTCAGCCAGTGCCGGTACTTGGTGTTCCGACCCCGAACGATGTCGAAGTAGAGCTTCTGGATGCGGCCCACCACCGGACCAACCGCTCCCTCACCGATCACCCGGTGGTCGACCTCGATGACCGGGGAGATCTGGGCACCGGTCCCGCAGAGGAAGATTTCATCGGCGATATAGAGCTCGGAGCGGTCAATCGACTGCTCGACCACCTCCATGTCCAGCTCCTGGCGAAAGAGCTCGATCATGCCAAGCCGCGTCAATCCCTCGAGGATGTTATCTGAGGTCGGCGGGGTGATGACCTTGCCGTCGCGGATCACGAAGATGTTCTCCGCGCTGCCCTCGCACACGTGGCCGTCGTGGGTCAGCATGATGGCCTCGTCGTACCCGTTCTCCATCGCCTCGGTCTTGGCCAGGGCTGAATTCACATATATGCCGGTGATCTTGGCCCGGGGCGGGGCCGCGTTGTCGTCGATCCGGCGCCAGCTCGACACCATGCAGCGGATGCCGCGCTCGATGTCGACGTAGTTGCCGTACGGGGTGACATAGATCGCGAAGGAGTTCTTCAGGTTGTGGAGCCGGACCCCGATCTCTTCGGAACTCTTGAAGGCAAAGGGTCGAATGTAGATGTCTTGCCGGAAGTTGTTCTGTCGGACGAGCTCAATCGAGACCTGGCAGAGCTCGTCCAGGCTAATCGGGATCTTGAGCTTTAGCACCTTCACCGACCGCTGCATGCGGGCGTAGTGCTCGCGGAGCTTGAGGATGAACAGTTGCTCGTGCTCTGGACTCCAGTAGCCACGAATCCCTTCGAAGACCCCGGTGCCGTAATGGAGGGCGTGCGTCATCAGGCCGAGGCGGGCGTCCTCGTAACGCTTGACCTCACCGTCGAGGTAGACCCAGTACTGGGATTGCTCCTTGCGCCGGGCCTCAGCCGCGCGGGTAACGCCCTCTGCCTTGATCGCCATCGAGCGACGACCTCCTTTAGCCTGGTGCCCAGGCCGGCGTGAACTGGGTCGGAATTCATCTTCGCGGCCCGATTTCGATTATATGCCCGCCTCCGGTTAGGGGCAATCGGCCAAATGGATGTAACCAAATGGGTCTGTCTTGAGTTCAAAAAATGCTGTGCTAAGCTTGGGGCGCCGGTGCCCCGTATAGCTATGAACCCCCGGGTGGTGCGCTGGTTCACCCCCGGTCTCCACGTCAAACGTTGGCTCGTCCTCCTGATGCTGGGGATGGTCATGATCAGCCTCGGGATCGGGTATGCGCTGGCCAACGTCTACCGCTCGGGCGTGACCCTTCCGCACGTCTTTTACTACCTGACCCTGCAGTTCTTACACCGTTACGTCAGGGGTGCGCTCTTCACCGGACTTGGCCTGAGCGTCATTCTTTACGCCCTCTACAAGCTCACCCAGTCCGTCCTCGGGCCGTTCCTGCCAGGACGGGATCGGGCGCTGTCCGAGATCATCTACAACTACCGATTCCTGCAAAAAGGTCCCCGCGTCGTGGCCCTGGGCGGCGGGACGGGCCTCTCGACCCTGCTCCGCGGCTTGAAGAAGTACACGGGCAACCTGACCGCCATCGTGACGGTCGCCGACGACGGTGGCAGCTCGGGGCGTCTACGCCAGGAATACCGGATCCTGCCCCCGGGCGACTTCCGCCAGTGCATCACGGCGCTGGCCGACGTCGAGCCCTTGATGACCACGCTCTTCCAGCACCGGTTCACCGAAGGCAGCCTCAACGGCCATTCCTTCGGCAACCTCTTCATCATGGCCATGGCCGAGATCACCGGTGACTTCGAGCATGCCATCCGCGAGTCCGGCCGGGTCCTCGCCGTCCGCGGGCAGATCGTCCCATCGACGCTGCGCGACGTCACGCTGATTGCCGAGATGGTCGACGGGGAGACCCGCGTTGGCGAGTCGAGCATCCCGCACCCGAATGGCCATCCCCTCGAGGGCGAGACCACCGGCGGGGTGGCGACCGCGACCGCCATCAAGCGTGTCTTTCTCCAACCGGAGCCGACCATCAACCCCGAGGCGGAAGAGGCGATCCTGAACGCCGAGTTGATCACGGTCGGCCCGGGCAGCCTCTACACGAGCATCCTGCCGAACCTCGTGGTTGATGGCATGGCGGAGGCGCTCAAGGCTTCGCCGGCGATCAAGGTCTTCATCTGTAACGTCGCCACCCAGCCGGGCGAGACCGACTTCTTCCGCGTCAGCGATCACCTGAAAGCGATCGAGAGCCACCTCGGAAGCAATATCTTCGACTTCGTCGTGATCAATAGCAACAACAACTTCCCGCTTCCGCCGTCAGCGCAGGCAGCCGGCATCCGGCGCGTGGTCTACGACCAGGCCACGGTGGCGCAGCGCAGCATTCATGCGGTGCTCGTCGATGTGGTCAACTCGCGGATCTCCACCCACCACGACCCGGACAAGCTGGCGAAAGCGATCATGAAAAAGATCTGGAGGTCCTAGGGCTTCCGCCAAAAACCGTGTCAGTTCTCTGGGTTGAGGGCCGTGGCGTGGTGCTTCGTCTGGCGTCCATGCCACCATCGGGTCAGGGCGTCTTCCCCGAAGAAGGCGGCCAGCGCGAAGATCACTCCGCCGATAATGTCGACGATGTAATGCTCGCCGAGGTAGACGATGCTGAACCAGACGCAGAGGGTGTAGGCGAAGAGCGGCAGCGCCCGCCAGCCAAAGACGCGGGCGGCAAACAGCGAGCCGAGAAACGGATAGGCGGCGTGCATCGAGGGCATCGCCGCGTATCGATTGGCGTAAAAGAAGTGGTAGATCGTCGCCGGGGTCGCCACGCCCGGGAGATCGGTGAAGCTCGGCAGCGTGTGGTCGATGATCTTCGCGACGCCGGGCACCGCGATCCAGGGCGGCGCCACCGGGACCAGCAAAAAAAAGAAGAAGGCCGCGAAGGACATCGCGATCAACGTTCGCGAGAACCGAAGGAAGTTGCGACGGGCCAGGATCCAGAGCAGGTAGCCCACGCCCAGGGGAAAGGCGAAATGGAGGAAATAGAACATGGTCGCGGCGATGTCGTACCACTGCACCCGGCCGGCGTGGTAAAGCGCGTGCTGGAGAAGCAGGGTAGGAATCTGTCCGAAACTGATCAGGCGCTCAAGGGGAGTGACGTCGTGGATCGGCATGCCGACCTTTCCGCTGAGTCCGCGCAGGTACTCGTAGGAGAGAAAGAGCACGAGGAACGGAATCCAATCCGCAAGGAACAGCTTGCCGCGACCGAGCACCAGGGCAGCGATCAACATCAGGATGAGGAAGCGCTCGGGTGAGACGGACAGGTGCAGGACGAAGACCATAAAGAGGGTGACGGCCGTCAGGTAGGCGCCGACGATCGATGGGATCAGCCAGGAACGGCGCTTCGGCTTCGTGACCGGCGGCATCCGCGCAAGCTTACGGAACCGCTTCCTTAAGAAGCACTGAGAACCCACCGTGAACGCTGGGATTCGAACGAACGCGCCGTTATATTGAGGCGAAGATGGAGACGGCCGCGAGCGAGAGCTTCATCCGAGCGCCACGCGTGCTGGTGGTCGATGACGAAACGAGCATCGTGGACTTCATCCGGCTCGGCCTGCAGTACGAGGGGTTCCAGGTCCAGGTCGCGGGGGACGGCCAGGCGGCCATCCGGCTGATCAGCGAGTTCAAGCCCGACGTCGTCATCCTCGACGTGATGATGCCCAAGATGGATGGCCTGGCCGTGGCCAGCGCCGTTCGGGGCAACAAGGATCTCGGGATCATCATTCTCTCGGCCCGGGATGACGTCCAGGATCGGATCCAGGGGCTCGAGGTTGGGGCCGACGATTACCTCGTCAAACCGTTCGACTTCGGGGAGCTGGTCGCCCGGATCCGCGCCGTGATGCGCCGCCGAAACCCGAGCGCCGGACCCCAGTTGCAGGTCCAGGACGTCACCATGGACGAAGGCACCCGCGAGGTCCGTCGCCAGGGGCGGCCGGTGGAGCTCTCGCCGCGCGAGTTCGACCTGCTCCGTCTGCTCATGCTCCACCCCAACCAGGTCCTTCCCCGCGAGCGCATCCTCGACCAGGTTTGGGGCTACAACTTTTTCGGCGACGCGAACAACGTCGAGGTGTATATCCGATACCTGCGCCAGAAACTGGGCGACGAGCGACACCACCTGATCCAGACTGTTCGGGGAGTGGGCTACCGGATCAAGCCATGACGTCGCGACGCATTCCGTCGCGCTTCCGATCGCTCCGCTGGCGCCTGACCGGCCTCTACGTCGGCCTGCTGTTGGTCCTGCTGCTGTTGCTCGGGGTGGCGCAGTACCTGGCCGCCCGGGAGGTCCTCCTTCGCAGTAATGCCGACGTCCTCATCAGCGAATACACCGCCGTCGCCCAGGCCTTCCGCAGGCAAGTGGCGACCCGTCCCGGGGTGACGCCGATTCGGGCGCTTCTTCTTTCCCAGCAGTTCGCCACTGAGCTCCGGTCGCGCCGGGTCTCCGCCGCCATCTTCGACCTGAACGGCGGCCTGGTGGCCGCGGCGCCCGCGACCCTGACGCCGGCCGGAACGCCGCCGACCCTGCGAACGCAGGATTACCTCCAGGCGATCCGGCAGAAACCGCAACCGTACTATCTCGGGTCGACCCTTGACGGCTCGCCGCCGTACCTGGTGGTCCTCAACGTCATCAGGAACGGCACCAGGCCAGTCGGCGTGGCCCAGCTCGCGATTCCGACGGACGACATCGATCGCACTCTGCGACTGGACCGCGCGGTCGTCCTGGCCGGCTCCGTCATCGCGCTGCTGCTCGCAATCGCTCTGAGCCCGCTGATCGTCGGTCGAGCGCTCCAACCGCTGGAACACATGTCGTCGAGCGCGGGAGCGCTCGCCGCCGGCGACTACAAGCAGCGGGTTCCGGTCCCGAATAGTGCGGACGAGATCGGCACCCTGGCGCTCGCCTTCAACAAGATGGCCGCCGGGATCGAGCAGGCCTTCGAACTCCGGCGCCGCTCCGAAGAGCGGATGCGGCAGTTTGTCGGCGATGCCTCGCACGAACTCCGGACACCGCTGACGTCGATTGCCGGGTACATCGACGTCCTCAGCCGCCGACCGGCGGTCGATCACGATCTCCTGCAGAGCTCGCTTACGGCAATGCGGATGGAAAGCCTGCGCATGACGCGGCTCGTCAACGACCTCCTGGCGCTGACCCGCTTCGAGTCGCAGCCGGCCGCGAACCGGCGGCCGGTCACCGTTGACCGCTGGCTCAACGAAGCGCTCGACGAGCTGAACCTGAAAGCCCATGGGGTGACCACCTCCCGGGCGTTCGAAGCCGGGCTCCGCGTCGAGGTCGACCCCGAGGCCCTCAAGCAGGTCGTCGCCAACCTGGCCCTGAACGCGGTCAAGTACGCGCCGGCCGCGGCGCAGCGATGGAGCGCGATTCGCGAGTCGGGCATGGCGGTCATTCGCGTCGAGGACGCCGGGCCGGGCATCGCGCGCGAGGATCTGCCGCACGTGTTCGAGCGCTTCTATCGGGGCACGAAGGCGCGCGAGCGAGATGCGGGAGGCTCGGGATTAGGCCTGGCGATCGCGCGGTCGATCGTCGAGGCCCACGGCGGGCGGATCGAGGCCTCCACCGCGCCAGGCGGCGGCGCCGCCTTTACCGTCCGGCTGCCCCTCGCTCAGGGCGCGTAGGTGCGGCGATCCTCCCGGCGAAGGCGCCAGCGGCGCAGCGCGTAAAAGAGACCGATCGCGGCCAGCACCGCCAGGGCGACCACGTAGGAGGCGGACATGGTCGGCAGGCCGGCCGACCGCGGCCGTACCACCGGCTGGGCGGTCGCCCGCGCCGAGACGGTCGCCCGCACCGTCGCGGAGGGTGCGGTCGAGGGGTTGGCTCCGCTAACCGACGCGGCGGCGTCCGGGATGCGATAGGCACCGGCGTGGCCGGTCGTGGGGTTCCAGGTGGCGGTCACGACCTGCGGCGGATTGAGCGGTTGCAAGGCGAGCGCGGTGACCCGCGGCCGTGCCGGCAAGCCGGCGCCCAGGCTGGTCCAGCTGGCGCCGCGGTCAAGCGAGCGGAAGACCCCGCCGTTTCCCTGGTCGGCATCACTGCCGGCGTAAATCTGGTCGGCGTTGGCGGGATTGAAGAGGACCAGGTTGACGTCGCCGGTTGGCAGTCCGTTGAGCGGACTCCAGGTCGCGCCGCGGTCGTCTGTTCGAAACAATCCCTGCGAGGTGCCGGCGATAACCGGTGGCTGACTCGCCCCGGAGGCTGTGGGCCCGACCGCGATGGCACTGACGGTCGCGTCGGCGGGCACGCTTGATTTCATCACGCGCCAGCTGCCGGTGACGTCCTCGCTTTGCAGCAGGTACCCCGCCGAGGCGCTCCCGTTGTCGGCACCCGCGAAGATCGTGAAGCCATTCGGCTTGGCCAGCAGGCCGACCGCCGAGACGTCCAGGTCGTTCAGCCCCAGCCCGTGCCAGGTCGCTCCCGCATCGGTCGAGTCATAGACGCCCTGTGCGGTCCCGACCACGATCGTCGTGCCGATGACGTCGATCGACCGCACGTCGCTCGGGAGGCCCTGGCTTGCCGCGGTCCAGGTCCTGCCCTCGTCGACCGATTTGAGGAAGCCGTCGGTCTGCGTGCCGGCGTAGGCCACGGTTGGCTGGGTCGGGTCGAACCGGACGACCCAGGCGGCGTCGACCGCCGGCGTCACCGAGACCCAGGTGCTCCCGGCATCGGCGCTCCGCAGGATGCCGCGTCCCTGGGTGGCGGCAAGCAGCAGGGCGGGATGCGCCCGCGAGACGGCAACGGACCAGACCGGCTTGTCGGCCTGACCCGGCGCCTGCGCGCCGGTCGCGACCCAGCGCGCATCGGCGGCGACGCTAAGGGTGGCGCTCCATAACGCCCCGGTGGCAACCAGGATGAGCGTGAGTGGGATGCATGGAAGGAAACGTCTCACGTTGGGTGCCCGCAAACGGTGCAAGGATAGCAGACCTTCTTACGCCGATTTTCCGTATTTGGACGCACGGTGCAGGAATGGGCCGTATTCGGGCGAAACCTCGACTACAATGCGGAACGTGCGGCAGCTTCAGCGACGGCTCCAGGCGGTGCCGCAGCTGCTGCTGGTGCAGCCGGAGCAGCTCAGTTATGACCTGGGCTACGCGCTCGCGCTGGCGCCGCTGATCGCCGCGGGGCTGATCTTCTTCCGCCAGGACGCGGTGTTGATTTTCGCCGTGGCGTTCCTCGCCGGTGTCGTCTGCCTGCTGGCACTGCAACTCGGGCGCCTCACCTTCGGCCTCCCCGCGTGGGTCGGCCACAAGGCCAGTCACCCGCTGGTGGCCAGCTTCCTGATTGCCTGCTTCCTCTCGCCTCGCACCCCCCTGTGGCTGACCGCGACCGCGGTGATTATCTTCGTGCTGCTCGACACCATCGTCTGGCCGCAGCTGCAGCGCGTCATGTTGCATCCGGCGCTGATCGTCTTCGGCCTGCTCTTCATCGCGGAGCGGCAAGTCGGGGTCACCTTCGTGAATCCGTTTGACGGGCGGCGACTGGGCGACCCGCTCACGTTGTGGTATCAGCTGCGGATCATCGTGGACCCGGTGAAGCTCTACGTAGGCAACGTCCCCGGGCCGCTCGGCGCCACCTCCGCCGGGGCCGTCCTGCTGGGTCTCATCTATCTCTGGTATGCGCGCAAGATCTCGCTCGGGATCGTCCTCGGCTTCCTGACCGGCGTGGCCATTCCGGCCGCCGTGATCGGCTCCGACGTAGCCTTTCAGCTCAGCTCCGGGCCGGCGTTATTCGTCGCCGGATTGATCGCGGCGGACCGCCGCCGGGTCCTGCTGGCCGAGCCCTTCACCTTCGTCTTCGGGTTGGCCGCGGGCGCGCTCACCATGGTGCTACGCGGCTACGGCCAGGGCCAGGAAGCCGCCTGGCAGAGCCTGCTGGCGATCAGCCTGATCGTGACCGTCTTTCTGCGCGTTCGCGCAGTGCTCCGCAGCCGATCCCACGCTGGGACCGGCGGTCGATCGCTTCGGTCGCTCCCGGTTGCCTCAGGTCAGGCGGGCCCGCGCCCGGCTGCGAATCCGGTCCTGCGTCAGGAGATTCGGCAACCGGCCATGGCGATGGCCCCTGCCACCGTCGGAACCTTCCATCGCCCGCCCACACCCAGCCGGCGCTTCGACACGGCGACGAATTCCAATGACCTCGTGCGCCAGCTGCGGAGTGCTGCCCCACGAGGGCCGCTGGCGAGCTCGGCGTCCAATCGATTGCTGTGGGGACTGGCCTTGATCTTGGTCAATCCGATCGGCCTGCTGATGACCTGGTCCACCGCCACGCTCGGGCTGGGCACCAAGCGGCTGGTGACCGTCCTGTCGGTCGTCTGGTACCTAGCGGCGGCTGGCCTCGTGTTCGCACTGACGCACGTCCGCTAAGCCGGCCCGGCCGTTCATCCAGATGGTCTGATCTCGCGCCGGCCCTACCGAGACGATGTCCACGGGCGCGCCGCTGACCTCTGCCAATCGCTCGATATACCGGCGCGCCGCCGCGGGAAGGTCCTCGGGCCGCCGGGCATCCGTGGTCGGCGTCCGCCAGCCAGGCAACGCTTCGTACACCGGCTCGCAGTGCTTGAGATGGCTGATGTTTGACATCGGATAGCTGAGCAACTCACCCTTGCTCCGGTAGCCGGTGCAGATCCGGATCGGGTCGAACTGGTCGAGTACATCGAGCTTGGTCAGCGCGATCGATCCAATGCCGTTCAGGGCGACACTGTAGCGGGCGACGGCCGCATCAAACCAGCCGACGCGACGAGCCCGACCGGTGGTGGTGCCGTACTCGACGCCGATCTCCCGCATCTGCTCGCCAAGCGCATCGAGCAACTCGGTGGGGAGCGGGCCGTATCCGACCCGCGTCGTGTACGCCTTGAAGACCCCGATGGTGAGATCCACCGCGGTCGGCGGAATGCCCGAGCCGGTGAGCGCGCCGCCGGCGGTGGGCGATGAGGAGGTGACATAGGGATAGGTGCCGAAGTCGAGGTCGAGCATGCTTCCCTGGGCGCCTTCGAGCAGGATCCGCTCCCGACGCGCCATGGCGTCGTGGACCAGGGGAAAAATATCCGTGATGTGGCGCGCCAGGCGCTCGCCGTAGGCCGTGTATTCCTCGAGGATCGCCCGGCCGTCGAGGGCCGGCACCTGGTAGAGCTGCTGCAGGATCGGATTCTTGATCTTGCGCAGAACGAAGTCAAGCTTTTTCTCCAGGAATCGCGGCTTCAAGAGGTCACCGGCCCGAAAGCCGATGCGTCGAATCTTGTCCGCATAGGCGGGCCCGATGCCGCGCCAGGTGGTGCCTAAGCGGTCGTCCCCACGTTGCTCCTCCTCCAGCTTGTCGAGGATGGGATGCCAGGGCATGATCAGGTGCGCGCGGTCTGAGATCACCAGGCGGTCGATGCTGATCCCGCGGGACTGGACCTGGTCCATCTCGTCGAGGAGCACCCGGGGGTCGAGGACGACGCCATTGCCGATGACGCAGGTGGTTTGCGGATAGAGGATCCCCGAGGGGATCAGGTGAAAGCGAAACTCCTGCCCGGCGTTGACGACCGTGTGGCCCGCATTGTTCCCGCCCTGCGAGCGGATGACCATGTCCGCCTGCTCGGTGAGCAGGTCGATGATCTTCCCCTTTCCCTCATCGCCCCACTGCCCGCCAACCAGGATGGTGACCACGAATCAGCGCCGCCGCTCCAGGTTGACGAACTTGGTCTGCTCGTCGATGAACATCAGTTCGAGCTTGCCCGTCGGGCCGTTGCGGTGTTTCGCGATGATGATCTCGGCGATGTTCCGCTTGTCTTCGGCGACATTGTCGTTGTAGAAGCGCTCGCGATAGATGAAGAGGACGACGTCCGAATCCTGTTCGATCGAGCCGCTCTCCCGCAAGTCCGCCAGCTGGGGCCGGTGATCATTGCGCTTTTCCGGCTCGCGGCTCAGCTGCGAGCAGGCAATGACCGGGATCTGCAGCTCGCGGGCAAGACCCTTGAGGGACCGGGAGATGTCTGAAATTTCCTGGACCCGGTTTTCCTGGTTGCGGCCCTGCATCAGCTGGAGGTAGTCGACGATGATCAGGCCGAGATTGTTGGCCGACTTCAGCCGGCGCGCCTTGGTCCGCATCTCCATCACCGAGATGTTCGGCGAGTCATCGATGTAGATCTGGGCCTCGGACAGGGCGCCCATCGCCTGCGCGATGCGAGGCCATTCGGCGTCCTTCAGCAGACCGGTGCGCAGCCGGTACGAGTCGACGGACGCCTCGCTGCAGAGCAAGCGGGTCACGAGCTGCTGCTCTGACATCTCGAGCGAGAAGATCGCGACCGGGATCTTGTACTGGATCGACGCATGCTGCGCGATATTGAGCGTAAGGGAGGTTTTGCCCACCCCCGGCCTGGCCGCGATCACGATCAGGTCGGACTTCTGAAAGCCGCCGGTCTTGGCGTCCAGGTCGGTGAAGCCGCTCGGGACGCCGGAGACGATGCTCTGGTCCTTGTGGATCGCCTCGATCTGGTCCCAGGTGGTCTTGAGAATGTCCTTGAGGGCGACGAAGTCCTGGGTGATCCGGCCTTCCGCGATATTGAAGATGACCCCCTCGGCGGTGTCCAACGCGGTGGCGGCCGGCGTCGCCTCGTCGAATCCGAGCGCGGTGATTTTGGCGCCGGCGCCGATCAGCTTTCGCTTGGTGGCGGCCTCCTCGACCAAATGGCCGTAGTACTCGACGTTGGCCGCCGTGGGCACCCCACTCTCCAGCTCCGCCAGAAAGGCCTGGCCTCCGATCCGTTCGAGGACTCGCATCTTCTCCAGTTCCGCGGCGAGGGTGAGCAGGTCAATCGGGTCGGCACGGTCATAGAGGTTCAGCGCGGCGCGGAAAACCTGCGCGTGGTTGTCGAGGTAGAAATCCTCGGGGCGAAGGAAGTCGGCCACCCGCACGATCGCGTTGCGGTCCAGCATCAGCGACCCGAGCACCGAGGCTTCGGCCTCCAGGTTCTGCGGCGGAACCCGTCCGCCCGTTGCCACCGGCGCGGTGGGGGCGGGCGCGTTCCTTACATCAACTCTCAAGCAGAGGTGACCATCAGGGGAATGGCCGCGCTCACCTCGCGATGGAGGCGCACCTGGGCGGTCGCCCGGCCCATCGCCTTGACCGGCTCGGGAAACTCGATCTTCCGGCGGTCGAGCGTCATCCCATGCTGCTGCTTGAGGGCAGAGGCGACATCGGCGTTAGTCACGGCCCCGAAGAGTTTGCCGTCCTTCCCCACGCGTAACTTCAAGGTCACCTGGACCGCGGACAGGCGGGTCGCCAGCGCGCGCGCCTCGTCCAGCTCACGCTGCTCGCGTTGCACCGCGGTGGCTCGTTGGCGATCGATGCGCTCGACCGCGCCCCTGGTGGCGGCCTGCGCCAGCTTGCGCGGCAACAGATAGTTTCGCGCGTAGCCATCGGCGACGTCCTTTGTCTCGCCCGCCTTGCCGGTACCTTTGACATCCTCGGTCAGCACGACTCTCATATGGCGGGCCTCCCCCGATGGAGCGCGACCCGACCCCGGTCCCGCAGCTCGGCGAGACGGGTGTGCAGGCCATCCTGGCCATGGCGCAGGTCCTGGTCGAAGACGCTGGTGCCAAGGGCAATTCGCTCCTGGTGTTCCGCCACCACCTCCTTCGGGGCCCGATCGACGAACATCCGCACGGCCAGCACCGAAAGGGCCATCGCATCCAACTCGCCGAAGACGGGAAACCGCAGCGGGATATCGACGGCCGGGTTCATGATCAGGGCCAGCGCGGCCGCCAGCGCCAGCTTGTTGCGCTGGGGCACCCGCGGATCTCGGTAGAGGCAATAGGTGAGCTTGCCATACCTGGGAAGCTCGCGGGCCATCCGTCGCAAAAATCGAAGACTGAGCAGCATGCTTCCCCTAACCCCGGTGAGCCGTCGATGAGCCAGCGTCGCCGACGCGGCCGGACCCCGCGATTTTACCAGAGCACCGGCCTAGCCAACCGTCGGGGCGGCTTGCGATCCCGCGACCCCAAGCCGACCGAAGACTGGTCCGAGCGAGAGACCCTGGAGGGCGAGCGATACGAAGACCACGCCGACGACCAGAGCGAGGGCCTCCGCGCGCCGGGGCGTGCCCGCCGGGATGCTGAGGGCAAGGGCAAGGGCCAGGGCGCCCCGCAGTCCTGCCCAGCTGAGCGCGGCTCGAAGCCGCCACGGCCAGAGGCGGGAGGCGGAGGCGGTCACGACCAGCACCATCACGATGCGCGCGATCCAAATGGTGAGGACGAGGAGGACCAGTCGGAACCCCAGCGCCAGGATGGCCTCGACGCGAACCTGCAAGCCGACCAGCAAGAAGGCGATGCACGCTATGACGAAGCCGAGCTGCCGCCAGAACCGCCGAATCCGGTGATGCGCGGGCGATTGCGGGGCGGTCCCGAGCACGAGTGCAAGGGCGATCACGCTGAGCAGCCCGCTGCCGCCCAGGCGGTCGCTGACCAGGTAGGCCAGGTAGGAGGCGACGAGCGTCAACGGCAGGTCGGCGCGCGCCGGCAGGATCCTGAGCGCGCGCCGCGTCATGACGCCCGTCAACGCGCCAACACCGAGCCCGACGGCGGTCTGCCGCAGGAACAAGCCCGCCAATCCAATTGGCTCGGTGCGCCCGCCCTGGTTGAGGGCGAGCGCTATGGCAAACAGCACCACCGCGACGGCATCGTTGACGAGGCTTTCGCCTTCAAGGGCGAGGCGCAGTCGGGGCGGCGTTCGCAGCCGGCGCAGGGCGGCGAACACGGAGATGGGGTCGGTCGCCGCCAGCACCGCCCCCAGGAGGAACGCCTCCCCAACCGGAAAGCGCAGGGCGACCAGGATGGCGACCGTGAGCGCGGCGGCGAAGGCCGAGCCGGCGAGGCCAAGCAGCAGGATCCAGCGCAGCTCCCGCCGCACCGCCGCCATCTCCATCGAGAAGCCGGCGTCGAAGAGCAGCGGTGGCAAAAACACCGCCAGGACAATCGATGAGGGGACCGATACCGGCGCGACGAGCCTGGTACTGGCGACGGCGGCGCCCACGATGAGCAACAGGAACGGCCACGGCCATCCGCGCAAGCGTCGCCAGGCCCCCGAGCGGCCGTGCGAGCTCACGATCCGAGCAGGTCGGGGTGCTCCTGGAGGTACCGCCACGCGGATGCGGCATCGGGCGCCAGCACGCCGTCGACGATCGCCTCCTCGAGCGCCAGCTTGGCCCGTTTGATCCACGGACCAGGCGGCCGGCCGGTGCGCGCCATCAAGGCATCACCAGTCAGCGGCGACTCGATGGCATTGATCGCCGTGGCGTCGAGCCGGCGGATACGAGCCTCGAGGTCGTCGATCTTCTTGACGTCGGGATAGTGGCTGGCCCGCATGTCGGCACGGGCCAGGGCGAGCAAGCGATCGAGTTCCGGCCCGGCGTCCCTGACCAGCCGGCGCACCGCCTTGTCCTCCCAGCCCTGCGGGTCGTACTGGATCGGTCGCATGTGCAGCCGAACCAGGTGGCTGACGGTGTCAACCTGGTCGCCGGCAAACCGCAACCGTTTCAAGGCGTCCGCGGCCATCCTGGCACCGACCTCCTGATGGCCGATGAAGGTGACCTTGCCGTCCCGGATCTCGTGAGTGGCCGGCTTCCCGACATCGTGCAGGAGCGCGGCGACCCGGGTCAGCAGGTCGGCGGGCGCGAGCGAAGCCGCCAGCAAGCCGTGGCCGAAGACATCGTGGCTGTGCCAGCCACCCTGCGCCATCCCCTTTCCGGGTTCAAGCTCCGGCAGAATCTGCACGAGGAGGCGATTCTCATCGAGGATCCGCAGCCCGCGCAACACGTCATCGGCGACAAGCAGCTTGGCGAGCTCATCGCGAATCCGCTCCATGGAGACGGTCGGCGGCTGCAAGCGTTGCGCATGGCGCTGAATAGCCGCGGCCACCGCCGGATCCACGTCGAAGCCCAGCGTCGCCGCAAACCTCGCCGCGCGGAGCATCCGCAGCGGGTCTTCGTCAAAAGTGACGCTCGGCTCGAGCGGCGTGACCAGGCGACGGTGTTCCAGGTCGTCGAGCCCACGCTCGGTCAGGTCGAGCACGGTCCCATCCCAGTCCATCAGCAGGGCGTTGACGGTGAAGTCGCGGCGCATCACGTCGTCCCGCAGCGTCCCCGGTGCGACGGCCGGCTTCCGGCTGTCTCGTTCGTAACGCTCGGTGCGCGTGGATACGAACTCGATCGCGTAGTCCCCGGCGGTGATGTGCGCGGTTCCAAAGCGCTCGAAGATCACCGGTGGATGGGTCTTCAGGCCCGCGGCGACCGCGTTCGCCAGCGCGATGCCCTGGCCGTCCTCCACCAAAATGTCCACTTCGCAGATGGCCGCTTCCCGCGCGCCACCAAGCAACCGGTCGCGCACATATCCCCCGACCACGAGCGCGCGCGAACCCAGGCGGCGCGACTCGGTCTCGACCACCTCGAAGATCGGTCGAATGCCGGCCGGCGCCGGTGGGTCAATCCGTGCCGGCATGCCTGGCACGCAGCCGCGCATACTCGACCGCCCCGATCAAGCCCACGTCGGGGCCCAGCGCCGGCTTCACGATCCGGAGCCCTCGCCGGGCCGCCTTCCAGGAGGACGCGTCCATCGAACGCCGCATCGGGGAGAGCAGGAGCGCGCCGGCATTGACGACGCTCCCGCCGAGCACGATCAATTCCGGATTGAAGAGGTTGACCAGGGTCCCCATGGCGATGCCGAGCGCCGTGCCGGCCGCGTCCAGGATGTGCAGGGCGAGGTCGTCCTCGCGACGAGCGGCGCGGACCACGTCGGCGGCGGTCGGCGTCTCCACCCCGTGCAACCCACTACGCGGCTGCTGGGGTGCCAGTTCGCGCGCCGCACGGGCAATGCCGGTGCCGCTGGCGAGCGCCTCGACACAGCCCCGGTTGCCGCAGGTGCAGAGGGGACCGTTGGCCTGGACCACGATGTGGCCCACCTCACCGGCCATCCCATGCGCGCCACTGTAGAGCTTGCCATCGAGGATCAGGCCCGCCCCGATGCCTGTCGACACCGTCACGTAGACCAGGTCCCGGGCGCCGCGTGCCGCGCCAAGCCGGTATTCGGCAAACGCCGCCAGGTGGGCGTCGTGATGGAGATAGCTGCGAATGCCGAGCCGGCGGCTGAGGATCTTGTTGAGCGGCACGTCGATGAAGCCTGGGAGGTTGGGGGGACTGATGACGACCCCCCGCGCCGGGTCGAGTGGCCCCGGCAGGCCGATCCCCAGGGCGCGCACGGATGCCGGCCGCGTTCCATCCCCGGCAAGGGCGTCCTTAACCCCGGCCACCAGCGCGTCGATCACGTGCTCACGCCCCTGCTTCGCATTGGTCGGCCGGCGGAGGACAGTGCGCAGCCGGCCATACCCGTCCGCGACACCGACCCGCAGCTGGGTTCCTCCGAGGTCGATCCCCACATACATGTCAGCGCCACCTCGTGCGGGCGATCGGCCGGAGCGTGACCGCCGCGATCGCGGCACCAACCGCGAGCGCGATCGACGTCGATTGGAAAATCACGTGGTACTCCGCCAGCAACGCCTGGCGCAAATGCAGCACGTAGGTGGCGTAACGGATCGCAAAGTCGGGCAGCAAAGTCGGGATGGGTGGGAGCAAGTGCGCCGTGGCCTGGTGAAATTGGTAGAGACCATAGCCCGCTACGAGGGAAAAGCCGACCAGCATCCCGATCAACCGCATCACGATCAGGACGGAAGCGCCGGCACCGCGCTGGGCTTCACCAACCGCGTCGAGCACCGCGGCGCTCACCGGGGCGATTTCAAGACCGAGCCCGAGGCCGGTCAGCAGGAGCTCGGCGTCCGCGGTCCGCAGCGGCAGTCCGAGGAGGTGGGCGGTAAGTGAGCGCTCGGTCCAGCCGGCGAGGAGGAGGAATCCGGCGGCCGCCAGCAGCATGCCTGCCGCCGCCACCAGGCGATAGCTCCGCAGCCGCTGCGCGATGAATCCGCCCAGCAGCGCGCCGAGCGGTATCCCCAGCATCAGCCGGAAGAGGAGCAACGCCGCCTGGCGCGGATTCATCGAGAAAACGATCGGGGACTCCGCCAGAACCGGGATGAAGACCAGGGCGACCATCAGCCCCGCCCCGGCGATCGCATTCGTGATGGCGGCGCCTGAGAAAGAGGAGTCACGAAAGTAGCGGACCTCGAGGAGCGGATGGGGACTGCGCCGTTCGTGCCAGGCAAAGAGCGCGAGGAGCAGGACGGCGAGCGGCGCCTGCCAGATGAAGTTGGCGCCCACCGGGCTCGTTTCCGGGTCGGCCGCATACAGCGCGAGGGTCAAGAGCGCCAGCGCCGCCGCCGCGAGGACGGCGCCGAGCCAGTCGATCCGCGCCGCTCGCGGCGCCTCCCGGGTCGCGCGGGCTTCCGGCCAGATCGCCCAGATCAAGAGCGCCGCCAGCGGCAGGTTGATCCAGAAGATCCAGGTCCATCCCAACGAGGTCGCGATCAGGCCACCCCAGAGCGGCCCGAGGACACTCCCAATTTCCTGCAGCGCGCTCACCGCTCCGAGCACGGGACTACGGTCGCCGGCGGGATAGAGATCCGCGGCGAGGGCGAGCACGATCGGCACCAGCGCGCCGCCGCCAGCACCCTGGATGAGGCGACCGACGACCAGGTGCGACAAGCTGCCGGCGGTTGCGCTCACCAGTGAGCCAAGCGCGAACAGCAGCAGGCAGCCGACAAAGATCCGGAGCCGGCCGAATCGGTCGCTCAGCCCCCCGGCAAGCGGCATCACCGCCAGGTAGCCCAGCAGGAAGCCGGTGATGATCGGTGTCGCCCGTTCCAGGCGGTTGACCGGGACATGCACCGAGGTCAGCATGGGCAGAATCGCCGTCACAACGACGTAGGCGTCGAGTGACGCGAGGAAAAGGCCGGCACCCGCGAGCGCGAGCAGAATCGGCCGGTTAGCCGAGCGGGGGCGGAGTGACTGAAATGGGGTGATCATGGTTGGAGAAATCGAAATTAATCGTGGCCGCCCGCGTCGCGTCAAACAAGTTGCCGGTGAGCTGGGCCCGCCAGAGCGTCTTCGCCGAGCTGTCGACCCAGTAGGTGGCATGGTACGTGCCCCGGTCACGGATCAGGGTGAGGAGCTGGTGCATCCGGGCGGCGGACACCGAGCCACTGATCGGATAGGTGTCGTGCCCGTCAATCTTTGCGACCGCCCCAAGGGTTGGCGCCTGGGTGTCGCGCATGGCGGCAAAGAGTCCGACCCTGGAATCGAACAGGCTTCGCGCATCAAAGAACTGCGCCACCTCCGCCGCGGTCAGCGGCTGCCATCCTCCGGTGATCGATTTCAGATAGATGGTCGCCCCGCTGAAAATGACCTCGACCTCGACGAGGAAGCCTCCCTCCCGCAGATCGACAGTGGCATGAAGGTCCGGCGGATGCGCGTCACCCTGCGCGCTCTGCACGGGCTCGTCGGTTCCGGTGTAGCCACTGATCTGCATCCGAAAATGGAAGCCCTTCAAGGCCATCATGTGATCGCCAGTCTGCTGCAGGAGGGGCGCCGCGGCCGGCGGTGGGGCGCCGCAGGCGGAGAGTGCCGCCACCATCAGCACGGTGGCACAGCCACGACGACCGGATCCGGGCATTCAATCCCTCAGGATACGGTCATCCCCGACACGGCGCGTGATCTTCTGGGCATCGAGCCATTCCAGCAGGGGAAGGACGTATCGGCGGCTGGAGCCGAGTAGGTCGCGCGCCGCCGCCACCGTCAGGGTTTGATTTGCGCGCAGGAAGTCTCGCAGGCGGAAAACCGCCTCGTCGAGCGCGCGACGGGTGAGAACGAGCTCGTCGTTGATTCGCACGATGGTGCCCTCGCCAATCAGGTACTGGATCAGCGCGGGGGTCAGTGCAAACCGTTGCGTCAGGTCCGCCAACGGCGGCGGCGCAAACGGCTGGGCCTCGAGCGCCTCGATGGTCCGGGCAATCGCCACCTGCTGCTCGGGCGATGGTTCGGCACGGTGGCGCCGCAGCGCGACCTCGGCTCCTGATTCGACGATCGCGCCGTCCGCGACCATCCGGCCGAGCAGGCCGGCGAAGACCGCCGCCGGGAGGGCGGTCCGGCTGCGCAGCGCTTCTTTCGGCATGCCGCGGCGAAGCGGTTCGGCTGCGTGCGCGGCGGTGAGGAGATCGGTGACCGCGGCCTCGAGGCGCCGGGCATGTTCCGCGGTCATCACCACGGCGCCCAGCCGCCGGATGGTCCCACCGGATGCCAGCTGCTCGAGCACCGTCGTCATCGCGGGCGCGGACAGGGCGAGCCGTCGCGCCAGGGCCGCGTCCTCGAGGCCCCGCGGCTGCGCGAACAGCTCGAGCACGACCCGGGTCGCCAGGTCGCCGTCCACTTTGGCGCGCAGCTGCTGGAGGACCACCGGGTCCCGTCGCCGGTGACGCCGGGGCGCCGCGTCGACGATGACGCCACCCGCCACCGTGGCCGGCGGCGATGGCACGCGGATGATGAAGCGGTCGCCGGCCAGCGCGACCACGGGTTCGAGCGCGTAGAGCTGTGCCCATCCTCGCTGGCCCGGCCGCAGTTCGTCGGCGTCCAGCAGGCTGACCTCCACCGGAATCTCGGCGGTCTCGTGGTACATCAGGAGCCGGGCGCGGTGGCGCAGCGGCTGGATGGCGCCGGCGAGGACCTCGAGGTGGGCGTCGAGGCGGCGGCTGATGCCCATCGTTTTGGGCATCGCCAGTACGTCGCCGCGGCGGACCTCGTGACGGTCGATCCCGGCCAGGTTGACGGCGGTGCGGCTCCCCGGGCGGGCCTCGAGCACGGCGCGATTGTGCTGCTGGAGGCCGCGAATCCGGACCCGGCGGTCCGCGGGAAGGATGACGACCTCGTCGCCCTGCCGCAGGCTGCCACCAACCAGCGTCCCGGTGACCACCGTGCCGAAGCCGGCCATCCCGAAGGCGCGATCGACCGGGAGGCGGGGACGCCCGAGGTCGGGACGGATCATCGTCTGCTCCAGCTCCGCGTCGAGGGCGAGTCGTAGACGGTCGAGGCCGAGACCGGTAGTGCTCGAAACCGGAATGATCGAGGCGCCCTTGAGCGGGGACGCCGCCAGCATGGTCGCCACGTCGTCCGAGACCAGGCGCAACCAGTCCGCGTCGACCAGGTCTGCCTTGCTCAAGACCACGACGCCGTGCTCGATCCGGAGCAGGTCGATGATCGCGAGGTGTTCGCGCGTCTGGGGCATCGGCCCCTCATCGGCCGCGATCACGAGGAGGACCGCATCCATCCCGTGAACGCCGGCCAGCATGTTCTTCAAAAAGCGCTGATGCCCGGGGACATCGACGATCCCGACGTGCCGCCCGCTCGGGAGATCCAGGTAGGCGAAGCCGAGGTCGATCGTCATGCCGCGCCGCTTCTCCTCGCCGAGGCGGTCCGGGTCGATCTGGGTCAGGGCCTTGACCAGGCTCGATTTTCCATGATCGATGTGACCGGCGGTGCCGACGACGAAGGAGTCGACCAGGCTCGGGGCGGTCACCACGCGGCGCGCACTGCTTCCAACAAGGCCTCGTCCTCGCCGGACAGCACGGTGCGCGGGTCGATCACGACCTGGCCTGCCTCGATGCGAGCGATCACCGGCATCCGCTGGCGACGCAATCGGCCCAGCAGCGCCGTCGCCCGCGACCTGGGGGCGACCAGGGTCAGCAGGGTGGTCGGCAGGCGCTCGCCGGGAAGCGAGCCGCCGCCGACGGTCGACTCGCCCGGCTTCAACTCGGCCGCGATCCCCAGCTCCTCGAGCCGCGCCTTCCAGGATGCGGCGCGTGCGGCCAGGGCTGGCGGGGTAGCGGCGATCATCTGCCAGACGGGCAAGGCGTCATGGGTCGCCGTGAGGTAGAGGTCGAGGGTCGCGCTCAGCGCCGCCAGCGTCATCTTGTCGACCCGCACCGCGCGGGCCAGCGGATGCTTGAGGACGCGCTCCACGAGCGCGGCACGCCCGAGCACGAGCCCGGCCTGCGGGCCACCGAGCAACTTGTCCGCGCTGCAGGCAAGCAGGTCGACCCCGGCCAGGACGCTCTCCTGGACCCGCGGCTCCGCCGCCAGTCCGAAGGTCGCCGAGTCCAGCAGGGCACCGCTGCCAAGGTCCTCGAGCAAGAGGACGCCACGCGCGTGCGCCAGGGCGGCCAGGCTCCGCAGGTCGGCGCTCTCGGTAAAGCCGACCACCTGGAAGTTGCTGGCGTGGACCTTGAGGATGGCAGCGGTTTTGGACGTGATGGCGGCTTCGTAATCCATAAGGCGAGTCCGGTTGGTGGTGCCGACCTCGACCATCCGGGCTCCGGACAGCTTCATGATCTCCGGCATCCGAAACGCGCCGCCAATCTCTACCAGCTCCCCGCGCGAGACGATCACCTCGCGGCCCTTCGCCAGCGCGGACAGCATCAGCAGCGTCGCGGCGGCCCCGTTGTTGACGACGGCGCCGGATTCCGCGCCCGTCAGGTGGCCAAGCACCGGGCTCACCGCATCGTGTCGGCGACCTCGCTTGCCACCGTCGCCGTCGAGTTCCAGCGTGGCGTAGCCGCGGCCGATCCGTGCGACCGCCTCCGCCGCGGCCGCCGCAAGCGGCGCACGCCCCAGGTTGGTATGGAGGATGACCCCGGTGGCGTTGATGCATGGACGCAACGACGGCTCGCGCAGACGCCGGATGGTCGCCTCAATCTCGACCCAGCGCGTCGCGGGCGGGTCGACCCTGGCGGCCTGGCGCTCGCGCTCGAGCACCGTTTGCACCGCGAACAGGGTGAGGGGCCGGCCATGGTGCTCGATCAATCGGGCCGCCTCTGGGTCTTCGAGCACGCGGTGCACGCTCGGCAGCGCCCGCACCGCCTCCATCAGAAGTTCACCGGCCGGATGACGCCACCCACGAGGAGCCGCGAGACCGGGTCGTAGGCGTAATCGAAGAGGCCCGGGATAAAGATGATCAGGAGGACCACCACCAGCAGGATCACCTGGCGGCTCGAATCCAGCTGGAGAAAGACCTTTGACGATCGGCGCCGAAACAACGCGGCGAGGACATTGTAGCCATCGAGGCTGGGAATCGGGAGCAGGTTGACGGTGGCGAGCAGCACATTGACGTAGAAGGCGACCAGGATCACCTGGAAGAGCGGCGAGTCGACGTTGAGGACGCTGGAGGTGAGGAGCAGGCGAAGTGGGAATGACAGGGCGATGGCCATCAGGATGCTGGCCAAAGGGCCGGCCAGCCAGACCAGCGCCGGGTCGGATGGCCGTCGCATCCGATAGGGATTCAGGCGCATCGGTTTGCCCCACCCGAAGTGGATGAAAAAGACCGCGAGGGTCCCGAGCGGGTCAAGGTGATGACGGGGATTGAGCGAGAGCCGCCCATCGAGGCGAGGCGTCTGGTCACCGCGCGCGACGGCGACCGCGGCGTGCGCCAGCTCGTGCGCCACGATGCCGATGACGAGGGCCGGGACCAGGTAGAGCGCGGTGATGATGAACTGGATCGGATCGAGGAGGGTCACGACGTAAGTATCGGCAAAAGAATCAGCGCGTGCCGACGTGACCGGGTCGGCCGATCAGGCGAGCAGCAGGTTCCGCAAGACGATCGACCCCACGATCAGGATGACGAACATCAGGCCGGCCGTGATCGCGATCCGGCGAAGGTCGGCCCGAAAGTATGGAACCCGGTCGAGGGGAATCGCGGCGTCCTGCGCCGGCAAGGGGCCCTGGGTGACTCGCCCGCGGGCGCTGCGGGGGGCCGGACGGGCAACGGGTGCCGCGCGCGGAATCGGCGCCGGGGTCGGAACCGGGGTCTGGCCTGTGGTCGGGTCGGCGGGAAAGGACGCGTCGGTCAGCGGGACGGTGGGGGAAAGAGAGGGCGGACCCGTCAGCCCGCGGGATACGGAACGGCCGCTCCGCTGTGGCTTCTTGTGCTGGGATCGTTTGTTCTTCTTCGCCATGGACCGAATTCGCGGTGTGGAGTTTACCGCGAAAGTGGATAAGCGCTTGACACATCCAACGGGCTGTGTTAAAAATCCTCGCGGGTACAAGATATAGCGTACCCTACGCCGCGAGCCAACAAGGGCCAGATTCCTGCAGCCGTCCTGCCATCGCCGCTGCAATGCCCCTCCTCATCTGGTCCTTGTTGTTTTTCTCCCCAGGGAACCGGCTCAGACGTTGAAACGGAAAAGGCAGACGTCGCCGTCCTTCATCAGGTAGTCCCGACCCTCGAGGCGCACCGTGCCCCGCTCGCGCGCGGCGGCAAAGGCGCCGGCCTCGACCAGGTCCTCGTAGGAGACGATCTCGGCCTTGATGAAGCCGCGCTCGAAGTCGCTGTGGATCACGCCCGCCGCCTCCGGCGCTTTGGCTCCCTGTCGGACCGTCCAGGCCCGGACTTCCGGCTCGCCGGCGGTCAGGAAAGTGAGGAGGTTGAGCAGTTTGTAGGCGGCCGCGATGAAGGCGTTGAGCGCCGGTTCGGTCAGGCCGGCGTCCTGCAGGAAGGCGGCAGCTTCCTCGTCGGACAGTTCGCGCACGTCCGACTCGAGCTTCGCGGAGAGCGCGATCCACCCCGCGTGCTCGGCCTCGGCTTCCTCGATGACCGCGCGTAACTCGGGAGTGTCGACGCCGATCTGGTTCTCGGCGACATTGGCGACGTAGACGACGGGCTTGGCGGTGAGGAAGGCGTAGCTTTTTAGGAGTTTTGCCTCCTCCGCCTCGAACGCCATGGTCCGGATCGGCTTCCCCTGGTCGAGGTGGGCGGCGATCCGATCGAGCATCTGGAGTTCCTCCTGTTCCCTGGCTCCCGGCTTGAGACGGGCGCTGCTGCCGATCTTCTCGCGTCGCTTGTTGACCACCTCGAGGTCGGCCAGCGCCAGCTCGAGGTTCACCATCGCCATGTCGGCCTTCGGATCCAGGTGGTCGGTGACATGCGGCACGTTCGAGTCTCGAAAACAGCGCACCACCATGGCCAGCGCATCGAGCTCGCGGATGTTCGACAGAAACTGATTGCCCATGCCCTCGCCGCGACTGGCCCCCGCCACCAATCCCGCGACGTCGACGAACTTCATCACCGTCGGTGTCACCTTTTTCGGCTTGTACATCCGCGCCAGGACGTCCAACCGCGCATCGGGGACCTCAACGATGGCCGTGTTCGGTTCGATGGTGCTGAACGCGTAGGAGGCGACGCCAACCCCCGCCCGGGTCAGCGCATTGAAGAGCGTGGATTTCCCGACGTTTGGCGGTCCAACCATGCCGACACCAAGGGCCATCGCCAGCAAGGTTAATCGCATTCACCGAATTTGGAGGGCGCCGTGCGGCGCCCCCCGGGTCATGTTCGCGCTGCTCAGCGCGCCATCGGGTCGTCGAGGTCGATCTCCGGGGAGATGTAGCTGCCGGGCAGGCGATAGGCCAACTCCTCGCTGGTTTCGTCGAAGGCATCGGGGTCGTACTCGTCGTACAGGGTCGTCGGGCTGACCATGATGCTTGCCCTACGCCCCGACCGCTTCCGCCAGCGGACGGGCCGCTTCGGGAGCGGCCTCACTCTTTGGACTCAGCATCTGCATGACGTCGACGATCACCTCCGTGGTGTAGCGGCGCAAGCCGTCTTTGCCATCCCACTCATGGCTGCGCAACTTTCCCTCCGCGTAGATCAACTTGCCCCGCGTGAGGTATTCCTGGCAGATCTCCGCCAGCCGCCCGAACGCGACCAGCGAGTGGTACTGGACGTCTTCGACTCGTGCGCCCTCGTCGTCCTTTCCATGGGTGGTGGTGGCAAGCCGCAGCTTGGCAATGGCCAGCCCCTTCGGGCTGGTGACCATCTCGGGGTCGCGGGTGAGGCGACCGACGAGCGTGACGCGATTGACCATAGGACTCCCTCCGCAGGTGCTTGGATTGATGGACCACGCCGCCAGATTCTGCTTGGCGATCACCTCCCCGTCAGAGCGCCGCTGAGGAGCGGGAGCGGATCGACCGGCACGCCTGCGATGCGCACCTCGAAATGCAGGTGCGGCCCGGTACTGTTGCCGGTCGATCCCATGAGCGCGATCAGCTGTCCGGCGGTGACCCGCTCCCCGGTCTGGACCAGCGGCATGTCCACGTGTCCATAGAGCGTGCTGAGCTGGGGGTCGCGGCTGACGATCATGTAGAGGCCATAGCCGCCCCGTTGTCGGTCGACCAGCACGGTGCCGCCGGAGGCTGCGTAGACGGGCGTGTCGAGCGGCGCGGCCAGGTCCACCCCACTGTGAAAATGGTGTGTCGCACAGGCCTGCGACCAGGGTTCGAGCTCGAGCGCGGTACATCCGAAGAGCTGCGTCAACACGGCGTGCCGGACTGGAACCGCGAGGCCGGCTGGGTGTCCACCCTGCGCCTGAACCACCATCGCCGCCATCAGCACCGGCACCATGACGCAGGCCGCGCCAAGCCCCAGCAGTCCCCGCCGCCAGGACCAGGCCAGCAAGCCGAAGCGGCCGGCCAGGAACGGGGTCACGCTCCCGCCTTCGCCGCCATCGCGCCTTTGACCGCCTTCTTGGCGAGGCTCTCGGTGAAGTGCTCGGCCTTCGACTCGAGGTGGGCGGAGGCATTCATCAGGCCGGGCACCTTGATCAGCAGATACAGGACGGCCAGCCCGTACAAGGCCTCGATCGGACTACCGTTGAGCTCGCTGGCAAACAGGCTGGCAAACCGAAGCACCAGGACCTGCGCAAACTGCATGAAGACGGTCAATAAAAAGATGCGCAGCCACGACTGTGCATAGCGCTTCGTGTCCGGCAGGATCATGCACAACGCGGCGAGCGGCGCGATCGCCAGCAACACGGAGAGGAGCGCAAAGCGCACGACGTAGGTCAGCGCCACGATGACGAGCATCACGACGATCGCGAGCCGCACGATGATCTGAAACAGGGGAAGGCCAAAGCCGGTTGCCAGCGCGGTCGCCCAGGGCAAGCGCGTGGGACCGCCGGGAAACGGCTGCGTCCAGACGGCGTGCACCAACGCGTTGTTCAGGTCGATCGCCATCTGCCCGAAGAGCAGCGCGAAATGGCCGATCGCAATCGCAGCCATGGTTCGGGGGAGGATCACCTTGAGGGTGTAATGGGCGCGGAAGCTGCGTTCCCACTGACTTCGGAGAAAGGCATAGGTGAACACGAGAACCAGCAGCAGGTCGGCAAGGGCCAGCGTGAGATGGAACATCGCCTGGATCGCGGGATCGTCGGTCAGCGGGCGCGCCGAGAAGGTCGACACATCGTGGGTGCTCAGCAGGTAGCTCTCGACCGTCCCGGACACCGATCCCGACACGTCGTTGATGAGGTTGTTGAAGAATCCGGTCACCAGCCCGGAAAAAATCTCTAGCACTCAAGCCGGCGCGGCGGGGCGACCACACTAGCGATTGACCGAGTCCACCAGGACATGGACCAGCAGCCCTGCCATCTCGACGCCGATGGTGCCGAAGACGATTCGGCCGATCCATCGTTTCGCCTCCATGACGCTACGAGGTTCGATCGCGATCATTTTCCAGATGAAGGCCATAACGAAGGCCAGCGCGCCGATGCTGCCGGTCAGCCCCTGGGCGTAGCCGGTCCAGACCTCGATCAGATGCTTCAGCTGGTCCATCAGCGACGGTGCTCCATCTGCGGGACCACCCGCTCGCGGAGGTAGCGCTCCATCCCGCCGATGAGCCGCTCGAGGATGTCCCATTGGCTCGCCAGCAGATTGCGATCCGCGTGGCCCAGGCGGTCGACCCAGTCGGCGCTGACGCCGGTGGGCCGGGGCGCGGCCGACGGGGTCGCCGGCGTGGCCGTCACGGTTGCTCGCGGCGCGGCCGCCTCCGGCGGGGAGCCGACCGGGATCAGGATCGGGGTGGGGGGACGCAGCGAGGGACGGTGCGGCTGGAGCGCGAGATGGAGGCCGACGCCGGTGAACGCGGCCAGCACGGTGACCTCACCTCCGATCAAGACGGTCTTCCACAGTGCGGGCATCTGGCACTCCTGGGCGGACGCGACTGGCGGCAACGCCGCTTACTATGCCACTAATCCGTGTATTTGTCAAGACGAAACTACACGGCCGGCCGACTACCCGGGACCCGGGGTTGCGCGGGCGCTAGAGCGTGCTGGCTAGGGCCGCGGGGAGGTCGGGGAACCGGAAGGCGTACCCGAGGCGTTCCGCCTTCTGCGGGGTGGCCCGACGGCCGTGCAGTAGCAAATCCGACTGGTGGCCAAGGGCGAGGTTGAGCAGCGGGGCGGGGGCCGGCATGATCGACGGCCGGTGCAGGGCGCGCCCGATTTCGCGGGCGACCTCCCGCTGCCGCCGGAGATCCGGGGCGACCGCGTTGAGCGGTCCCTTGACGGCGTCGTGCTCGAGGGCGAAGCGGTAGAGCGCCACCAGGTCGTCGAGGTGGATCCAGGTAAACCATTGCCGCCCGTGACCGAGGGGACCGCCGGCAAAGAGGCGGAAGGGCAGCACCATCAGGCGGAACGCCGGGGCGCCACGACCGAAGACGAGCGCGGTGCGCAGCAGCACCACCCGGACCCCGAGCGGTTCCGCCTGACGCGCCGCCGCTTCCCACTGCTGGCTCACGCGGGCCAGAAATGACCCGCCTGGCGCGCTCTCCTCGGTGATGGTTTCCTCGCCGCGGTCGCCGTAATAGTCGATGCCGGAGGCGCTGACGAGGACGCGAGGTCGCTCCGCGGGCGTTTGCGCAAGCGCCTCGACGATGGCGCCGGTGGCCGTCAGCCGGCTGGTCAAAATCTCCGCCATCCGGCGTTTGGTCCAGCGTCCCGAACCGATGCTGGCGCCGGCAAGGTTGACGATCCCGTCCGCTCCGCGCAGCTGATCCGTCCATCCGCCCGAGGTGGACCGGGCGTCCCACGCCACCAGCCGCACGCCTGGCTCGGCCCGCGCCTGGTCACCGCCGCGACTGAGGACGATCACCTCATGCCCGTGGGTGACCAGGTTGGCCGAGAGGTGGCGGCCAATAAAACCGGTCCCGCCCGCGATCACAACTTTCACACCATCCACTATGCTGGCTGCCGCGCCGTCCGGGGACTATCGGGCCGGCACCCGAGATCGGTCAGGCCTTGAAGCCGCTGATACGACGCTCGTTGCGGGACTGCTCCAGGCCCTGCCTCGCCTGCGCCATTAATGCGGTCCGGTCGTCCTTTCCGCCCTCCGACGCTCCGACGCCCGTATTGACGGCGAGCCGGACGATCTCGGCCCCCTGGCTCGGGGCGTACGGATGCTCTTCGAGGGCAACCCGGAGTTGGTCGGCCAGGCGAACCGCGATCGCCCGGTCTCCCTCCGGGATCAGGAGGCAGAACTGCCCGTCCTGAATCCGTGCCACGGTGTTCACGCGCCGGGTCTTGGCTCGGATCACGGCGACGAACTCGCGCAGGATCCGTCCCAGGCCGGCTTCCCCGTGCTTGCCACGCAGGATTTCGTAACCGTCGATCTCGATGAGCGCGACTGCGAGGTTATGGCTGAAGCGCGAGGCCCGGCTGATCTCCCGATCGAGCAGCTCATCCAGGAACCGGCCACTGTAGGCCCCCGACTGCGGATCGAGCAACGCCGATTGCTCGGCCTGGATCAGCTTGCGTCCCATCACGATCGCGTACAGACCCTCGGCGAGCAGGCTCGAGAGCGCGCTCATCGGTTCCTCGAGATCGTCGCGGGGCCGATCGTAGCCGACCACGATCGCGCCAAAGGTCGTCCGGCCGTCCTGGGTTGGAATCGGCAACCCGACCAGGCTTCCGACGGTCACGGCCTCGTCAGTCAGGTAGCGGGACCAGGCGCTCTTCGAAATATCGGGCACGGTCACCGGGCGATCGGCATGCTTGACCCACTCCGCGATCCCGTCCAGCAGGCGACGTTTGGGGGCGATCAACTGGTCGGGGTCCGGCTGCTCGAAGCCCGATGCCAGGTCGGATCCATTGTCATCCATCAGCAACACCAGCGCGTAGTCAGCGCGGGTTAAGTAGATGACGGCCTCCACCAGGTGCTGGCAGAGCGTCTGGGCGTTCGACTCGGCGATTTGTGACTGGAGCCGGCGGAGCGCATGCGAGACCCGCTCTTTGGCCTGCATTTCGGCAAGCAGGTTGAGGCCCACGGCGACCAGCTCGGCGGCGCCGAGGAGCTTTTCCGGCTCATGCTCCGGGACGGCATCGGCGGCCTGGATCAGCTCGTCGGGAAAGATCTTGAGCTGGAAGGCCAGCTGGGCGAGCTCCTCGACCGAGTTCGGGGCGAATTTCACGGCCGGGCTGAGGACGGCGCCGATCTGGACCTGCTTCTCGTTGCGGATCGGGGCGAGCAGGTGGCCCACCCCGGAGTGGCAGACCGCGATCGTCTCCTCGTTGCGGCGCAGGTAGGCCGGATCAAAGTAGAGCGGGCACGCCTTGCGCTCCTGCAGAAGCCGGCAGTAGCGCGGATACACCTCGACCGGGGTCAGCGGATGGGCATCCAGGTCGAAAACCTGGAGCTTGAGGGAGGTAGAGGCCTGGAACCGATCCACCATGCGCGTGAATTCCGCGCTGCCGGTCAGCGGAGCGAGTTCGCCCTCTAGTGGTTCGTCCTCCATCTTCGGTGCCGGTGCCGTTATGGCACGGTCTGATCCTCGACAGCAACAACGATGTAACGGCCGAAAACCTGTCGGGGACGGCCCGCCGATTCGTATTGCGGCCCAATTCGGCCGGCGCGCCGGTTTTCGGCCAGTTCGGCGGCGGCCGCCGGTAGACTGAGGCGGTGCTGTCCGCCCGCCTGCTGACCAAGCGGTACGGGGCCCTGACAGCCGTCGAAGATCTCGACCTGGAGGTGTCGCCGGGCGAGCTGTTCGGCTTCCTCGGCCCCAATGGGGCGGGCAAGACCACCACCATCAAGATGCTGGTCGGCCTGCTTCGGCCCACCTCCGGAACGGCCCGGGTGGCGGGCTACGACATCCTGGCCGAACCGGAGCAGGCTAAGGCCCGGATCGGCTATGTTCCGGACGCCGCCAGCCTCTATGACAAGCTCAGCGCCCGCGAATTCCTGCAGTTCTCCGGCGATCTGTACCACGTGGAGCCCCGTCTCCGCGACCGGCGCATCGACGCCCTGCTCCACCTGTTTCAATTGAGCGACCGGGAAGGCGACTTCCTTTCTGGTTTCTCGCGCGGGATGCGGCAGAAGATCTCGCTGGCCGCCGCCCTGCTGCACGATCCCCAGGTCCTCTTCCTCGACGAGCCCACCGTCGGCCTCGACCCGCAGAGCGCCCGGCAGATGAAGGACATCCTTCAGGATGTGTGCCGCGAGGGCAAGACCGTGTTCTTCTCCACGCACATTCTCGAGATCGCCGAGCGCATGTGCACGCGACTGGCCATCATCAACCATGGCCGCCTGATCGCGGTCGGCACCCTCCAGGATTTGCGGCGCCAGGTCGGGTCGGATGGCGAATCGCTGGAGCAGATCTTCCTCGAGTTGACCGGCGGTCGCGAAGATGATGTCAGCGCCGTGCTCCGCGGGCTCGAGGGGTGAGCGGCCGGCACCTCGGCGGCGGAGTCCGGCTTGGCCTGCTGCTCTGGCGCACTCAGCTCACGATGTTCGTCAACCAGACGCTGAGGAGCCGCAAGCCCGGGCGCCTCGTGGCGGTGGCGTTCGGCATCCTCATCCTGGTGCTGTTGTGGGCGTGGGAGGCCTTCGTCACGGTGCTCGCGCTGCGCGCATCGCACCGCTTCAGCTTTCAACTCGACCCCGCGCATCTCTTCAGCCTCGCCTTCTTCGCCTACACCGGCATCCTCGTCTTCTCGAGCCTGGTCTTCAGTCTCAATGCGCTGCTCTTGAACCCCGATCTCGACCTGCTGCTCTCCTCGCCCCGGCCCGTGGAAGCGGTGCTGGCCGGCCGGATGGTGGTCCAGTTCTTACGGCTGCTGCTGCTGAGCCTGTTGTTCACCCTTCCCAGCCTGGTGGTGTGGTCGATCGGCACCGGGAATCCGATGATCCTGATCGGCTTCACCGCGCTCTTCCTTCTCTATCCGGTTTTTCCCGTGGTGATCATCTCGCTCGCCACGCTGTTCCTTGTCCGCTTCATTCCGGTTGGCCGGGGGAAGGAGATCGTGACCGTGCTGAGCCTGGCGCTCGCGCTTGGCATCAACCTCCTCAACTTCCTCTTCAACCCGGCGCTGCGAGATCCCGGCCTGCGCGCGCGCCGCCCGGGGGCCCCGTCGCTCCCGGATCTGCCGCTGGCGACGAGTCCCTGGCTTCCGCCCGGTTGGGCCGGCCGGTTTGCCGGCGCCATCGTGACAGGTCAATGGCCGTCCGCGATCGAATGGGGGGGGCTCCTGTTGGCGTTCTCGGTCGGCCTCTTCGCGCTTGGCGCCCGATTGAGCGGCCGCCTCTACCTCGCCGGGTGGATCGCCGCCGTCCCGCCACGACGACGCCGCGGAACCACGCCGGCGGGCGCGCGCCCGGGCCGGTCCATCCCCCTGCTCCATCCGGTGGTCTCCGCCATCGTCCTCAAGGACTGGCGGATGCGCACACGGGACATCGCCCAGTTGGCGCGCTTCGCCATGCCCGTGATCTTCCTCTTCGTCCTCTTTGGCTTTCGCTCGTCACGCCTGCTGGCCTCGGTCCAGTCGCTGGGCGCGGGCCCGGTCGGGGCCATGCTGGCCCTCCTTCCATCCTGGATCCTTCTCCTCTCGCTGAGCAGCGCGCTGGGGCTGACCGCCGTCAGCCTCGAGGGCCAGAGCATCTGGATTTACGCGGCCTCCCCCAACAGCTTCCTGCGCATGCTGCAGGCGAAATGCTGGTCGACCGCCCTGCCAACCGTCGCCGCGGTGACGATCGCGGCCGCGGTCACCGAGGCTCTGGTGCATCCAGGCTGGTTGTGGGCGGTCACGGCGACCGGCCTGGCAATCGTGCAGGCGATCGCCGTGACGACGTTGATGGTTGGCATCGGCACCATTTTCGCGCGCTTCGACTGGACCGACGTCCGCCGGATGCTCCACCCGATTGCCGGCCTGCTCGGGATGGTGGGCTTTATGGTGGTGGTCGGCGCCAGCGCGCTGCTGATGGCGGTGGCCATCGCGCTCGCCAGCGCGACTCGGCTGCCGCTGGCAACCACCTGGCTGGCGGCGTTGCTCCTCTCGGGCGGCGGCGCGGTCGCGGCCGGTGCGCTCGGGCTGTTGATCAGCGCCGTGCGGCTGGAGCGTCTCGAAGTCGGTTAGCCCTCGATCTCCAGGGTCAGTTCGTCGACCACGCCGATCGGCGTTGGCTCCTCGGACCCGGCGACCCCCAGGCGGTGATGGTGCCGGCACCGCGCCTCGTAGCTCGACGACCCGCCGATGACCAGCAGCGGCCCATCGGCCGGCGCGGGCCGCCCATCGACCAACCGCTGGGTGCGACTGGCGTGATGCGAGCCGCAATTAGGGTACTGGCACGACGCCTGGAGCTTGGTCAGCCGGTCGGCGTGGGCCGCCAGCAGCGGCATCGGCCCGAATGGCCGGTTGAGGAAGTCCAGGTCAAGTCCCGCGACGATGACATGCAGGCCGCGGTCGGCCAGGCGGTTGACCAACGGGACGATCTCCTCGCCGAAGAACTGGGCCTCGTCGATGCCGACCACCCGGGTGTCCGGACGGAGCTGCGCGTCGATGGCCGCGGTATCGGGGACCGCGATCGCCGGGAAGCGGACCGCCCGGTGCGAGGCGACCGCCTCGATGGCGTAGCGATCGTCGAGGGCCGGCTTGAACGCCTGGATCGGCGCGCCGGCATAGCGCTCCTGGTCCAAGCGCCTGATCAGCTCCTGCGTCTTGCCGCTGAACATGCAGCCGCTGATCAGGTCCAGGCTCCCGGACGGTTCCTCGAACCAACCTTCCTGGAAATCGGCGCTGCGCGCCCACGCGGTGTGATGCCGCCGGCACACCGGGAGAAAGCGCTCGTCACGACCGTCGGCGCCCAGAAAGCGCTGCGTCCGGCTGGCAAGGTTCCGACAACCCGGCTTGGCGCAGACGCCATCATCGAGCTTGACCGCCAGGTCCGCGGTGCACAGCAAGGCCGGCATGGGACCCTGAGGCTGGCTGCTGTAATCGAGCTCCCAGCCGGCGACGACGACATCCACGCGATGCGCTGTCGCCAGTTCATCGGTCACCTCGAGCAACCGGCTATCGTAACGCTGGCCATCGTCGATCAAGACCAGCTCGGTCTGCCCCTTAAGGTCGTCCAGCAGCCGGTCCGCGTGCGGGGCTGACGCCAGGCGCTGCATTCGGCGACCCTGCCGCTCCGCGCGCTCGGCCTCGCCCTCGAGCTTTTTTGTCTTGCCCGAGTGGGTCGGCCCGGCATAGACCGTGAGCGACCCGAGGTGGCGCCGTTCCCGGTCCTCACGGTATTTCATGTGGATCACGGAATAATTATGGGCAATGGCGGATCCAGGCCCCCTCGACCAGGCAAGCGATGGCGAGCTGGAGCAGCGATTGCGCGCGATCATGGCCGAGATGGTCCCGCTCGAATCCGCACTGGCACGCCTGCGGGCACAGGTCCAACAGGTTGCCAGCGAGGTAAAGAAACGCGACCGCAGCCGACATCTGAAGACGCGGATGCAGGTGCGAACCACGGTGGCCGAGGGCCGGATGGCAACGCTGCAGCAGATCGCCGAGAGTCTCAACGACCTGCTCGACCCCGGTGCCTCGCTCGGCGAGCTGCAGTTTTTCCGTGACAGCGGGACCGAGGTGGGGCTCGGGTACGCGACCGCTCGGAACCCCACGGTCTGGATGACGAACGGCAGCAGCACCCTTGCCGCCACGACGATCGCGGAGATTCGAGCCTGCTACCTCGACGGCTGGGAGTTCGGCACGACCGCGCATCCCGGGGTCCGCATCCATATCCCCAACAGCCGGACGGAGCGGATTGTGGTCGCCTCGGAGGTGTTCGTCAGGCCGAAGGCAGGCTGATCGGCCGGCCCAGCCGTCCCTCGATCGGCCCGCCGGGCAGATGGACGATGGCCGCCTCGGCGCCGGGCTGGGCGCTTTCCAGGAGGATCCGTCCGCCCTCCTGGGTCAGGCGGAACGACCGGCGTTCCGGGCCGGCCTGGGTCTCGAACTCCCGGACAGGGTCGCCGCCGGGGTAAAGGTGGAAAGCGAGCGGCTCCCAGGGATGTTCTTCGGAGTATTGGAGCGGCGGCCCCATCGGCAGCACGGCACCGCCTTTGACGTAGAGCGGCAGGGTTTCCAGCTCGGCCTCGACCCGATGCCAGCGACCGCCCTCGAGCCGGCCGTCCGTCCAGAAGTCGTACCAGCTGCCCGCCGGCAGGTAGACGTCACGCGCGCCGCGGGGCTTGAACATCGGCGCCACCAGCAAGTCCGGGCCGAGCAGGTACTGATCGTCGACGTGGTGCGTGGTCCGGTCGCTGAAATAGTCATAGAGCAGCGGACGCGCCAGCGGCGGTCCCACGGGTGCCCGCCGCGCCGCACCAACCAGGTAGGGAAGGAGCTGGTAGCGCAGCTGCGCATAACGGCGGAAGATCGTGAGCGCCGGCTCGCCGTAGGCCCACGGCTCGCGCGGCGCGGTATGGCCATGGGCGCGGGCGTGTGAGAAGAGCAACCCCATCTGTGACCAGCGCACGTAGAGTTCCGGGCTCGGGGGATCGGTCAGGGTTGGAATGCCGAAGAACCCGCCCATGTCAAAACTGCTGAACGCCAGCCCCGACAGGATCCAGCTCAACGCTCCCCGGAGGCTGGCCGCCATGTCCGTAAAGGTGCAGCCCGGATCGCCACCCCACTGCACCGGGTACCGTTGCGATCCGGCGTACCCCGACCGGCCCCACACGATCCCGTACCCGTGCACCTCCTCAGTGACCTCGAAGACGGCACGCTGGTACAGCAGGGGGTAGAGATTGTGCAGCTCCTCCGCCGGCGTGCCGTCGTGGGCCACTGCATCGGCGGGCATGTCCTCGGCGAAATCCGTCTTCATCACGGCCACACCACTCTGCAGCAGCGCCCGATTTTTTTGCTTGAACCAGTCGACCGCCGCCGGGTTGGTGAAGTCGACCGCCGCGCTCGGCTTCGCGAATCCGTGGACCAGCGCTGGTGTGCCCTGGCGGTCGACGAGGAGAAAGCCGGCTCGATGTCCCTCCTCGTACATCGCCGAGTCCAACGGCACGTAGGGACTTTCCCAGAGGCTGAGGCGAAAGCCCATCGCCTTCAGTTCCGCGATCATGCCGGGCGGATCGGGAAAGGCGACCTCGTCCCAGGTGAAGTCGCCGTGATGCCCTTCGTGGTACCGCATCCAGTACGGGTCGATGTGGATCACGTCGCAAGGCACGCGCTCCTCGCGCAGCCGCCGGGCCACGGTCATCACCTCCTCCCGGGTGCGATACCCCCAGCGGCTCATCCAGAGCCCGAACGACCACGCGGGCGGGACCGCGGGGGCGCCGGTGAGCGCGTGATAGCCGGCCATCAGGCCGGGGACGTCGTCACCGAGGATCAGATAGGCGCGGAGGTGGTTGGCCCGGGCGGTGACCTGCCAGGCGGCGACGGAGGTCTGTCCCAGGTCGTAATACAGCGGCGCCGTCATGTCGAAGAAGACCGCATACCCTTGGGTGCTCAGGAGCAGGGGCACGTTCTTGTAGGCCCGATCGCTGCGCACCCCGAAGGCGTCGACGGTCCAGGACGCGAACGCCTGCCCGCGCCGGTCGAGCGCGCCGAAATGCTCGCCGAGGCCGAAGAGCGCCTCATCGATTCGCAGGCTCGCCGTCAGCCAGCGAAGCCCTCGCGACGCGCCCGACGGCGGGTGATGGTAGTTGCCACGGATATCCCGGTCATGCGGCTCCTCGACAAACCGCTCGCGCCCCGATCCGTCTTTCAGGCGGAGCCGGTAGGGCTCTCGGTCGATCTCCAGCGTGGCGGCACCGCTGCTGACGGACCAACCCTCCGGCCGCTCCTCGAGTGTGGCCTCGGCCATTGGCATCTCGTCAACGAGCCGTGACGGCCGCTGCGACCCGGCGCCGATATGGACGCGCCAGATCCGCTCCGAGATCACCCGAATCTCGATCGCGACCGAGCCGCCACGATCGTCCTCCGCCTGGACCCGAACCGCCGAACCCGAGCGGCGCACGGACCGCACCCGCCTGATGGCGACCGGATCGCGCGGGACAAAGTCGGTCGCCGGCCGCGCCGGTTGCGCGAGCGGGGTCACCAGCCGCGCTCGATCCACGCGTCCAGCTGGGGCCGCTCGGCGCCGACCGTAGTGGGCTTGCCGTGGCCGGGAAGCACGCGTGTGTCGTCCGGCAGCACCAAGAGCCGGGTTTGGAGGCTCTCGATGATCGTTCGGAAACTGGCTCCCGACCCCTGGGTGTTGCCAGGACCGCCAGGAAACAGGGTGTCGCCCGTGAACAGGTGATCCTCGATCAAAAAACACAGGCTGCCCGGCGTGTGGCCGGGCGTATGGAGCGTCCGGACTTCGTAATCGCCAAAGCGAAAGCGATCGCCGTCCCGCGCCTCGACATCCGGCGGGATCGGCATCAGCGGCCCATCGGCCGCGTGACAGGTGAAGCGCGCCGAGGTGTCACGCCTGACGCGCTCGACCGCCTGGACATGGTCGGCATGGCCGTGCGTGGTCAGGATGTGACTGATGGCAAGGCCGTTCAGCTCCCGGATGATGCGCGGCGCATCGTTCGCCGCATCGATGAGGAGCGCCTCGCGGATCCGGGGGTCACTCAGGATGTAGACGTTGTTGTCGTACGGCCCGACGGAGAAGGCCCGCAGGTCAAACATACGTCAAGTTTACGGGCTCCTAGAATGATTTTTTGTGGCAACGGGGCGGCGCATCGGGATGCACATGCGGACCGGTCGCGGTCTCGAGAAGGCCGTCGAGATGATTCGCGCCCTCGAGCTGAAATCGGTGCAGATCTTCACCGACAACCCCAGCGCCTGGCGCTCGGCAGCGGTCGATCCGAAGGCGACGGCGGCGTTCAAGCGGTCACTCCAGGAGCTCGACGTGCGGCCGGCCCTGACGCACGCGATGTACCTGATCAACCTGGCGGGACCGAATCCGAACTTTCAAAAGAAGTCGCGCACGGCGTTGGCGGCGGAGCTCGTGCGCGCCGAATCCTATGGTTGCGCCTACGTGGTGACCCACGTCGGCAGTCACATGGGCGACGGGGCGCAGGCCGGCATCGACCGTGTCGTGGCGGCTCTGGACGAGGTGCTGACCGCGACCGCCTCGAGCCCCACGGTCTGCCTGCTGGAGACCTCCTCGGGCGGCGGCGCCTATGTCGGGGCCAGTTTCGAAGACCTCGCCCAGATCCTCGGGCGGCTTCCCCAGCATGCGGAGCGGCTCGGCATCTGCGTTGATACCGCCCATGTCTATGCCTCCGGCTATGACGTCGCCGGCGCGGCGGGGATGACCAAAACCCTGGAAGCGCTGACCGCCATCATCCCCGCGCCGCGGGTGCGCGCCTGTCACTGCAACGACACCACCGTGACGCTGGGGGGCAAGGCGGACCGCCATGCCCAGATCGGCCGGGGGAACGTCGGGATCGAGGGGTTTCGCGCCTTGTTGACCTACGAACCGTTTGCGCATTGCGCCTTCGTGCTCGAGACGCCGGGCGACGAGATGCTGGAAGGCCTCGAGAATCTGACCACGCTGCGCTCGCTGGCGTGAGCGACTGGGCGCCCCCGCTGAAGGCGGTGCTCTTCGACTACGGCCACACCCTGATCCATTTCGACGAGCGGCCACATTCAGCGCTGATCTCCGCCTACCAACAGGTCAACCGGCTGCTCGCGGAGACCATCTCGGCCGAGATCCCACGCGCCGAGGTCTTGATCGAGCGGGTCTCGAAGGTGGTCGATGATGCGATCCAGCAGGATTACGCGCTGGGGCACCCGGAGGAAGTCGAGATCGCCGAAATTTACGACCGTGCCCTGCGGGCCCTCGGACTCGAGCTGCAGCCGGAGGTCATCGAGCGCGTGATGGAGATCGAGCAGGATGGCTGGTTGAACAGCGTCCACCCCGGCCCGGACGTCGTCTCGACCCTGGAGTGGCTGCGCCAGGCCGGGCTTCGCCTGGGCATCGTCTCGAACGCCGCCTACCGCCCCAACCTGATGCGGCGGCAGGTGTCCGCCCTTCAGCTCGCGCCCTACTTCATGGCGCTCACCTTCTCCTCCGCCGTCGGCATCCGCAAGCCGGACCCCCGCATCTACCGGGATGCGCTGCGACAACTCGGCGTCGACGCCGCGGAAACGCTCTTTGTCGGCGACCGGGTGAAAGAGGACGTCCAGGGTCCGAAGGCGCTCGGGATGCGGGCCGTCCTGCTCCGCGAGTGGCGCCAGGAGGAGGATCTTGGGGTCGCCGACTTCGTCATCGAGCGGCTCAGGGAGCTGCCGGCGATCGTCGGATCCCTCCTGCCCAAATCACCCCCGGTTGGTACCTATAATGAGGTCACGTCGCCCGAATAGGTCGCCGTCTGGGCAGGAGGTAGGGGCCGGGTGGACTTCCGCGAGTATCTGAAGCGCAAATGTCGCGAGCAGAACATTTCCTTGCATCGGCTCGCGGTCCGCTGCGACCTGAACCAGATCTACTTTTACCAGGCGGTCAACAAGAACAAGGAGAATCCGCCGCCCTGGGTTCTCCGGCGGGCCGCGCCCCACCTGGGCGTCACCTACATCGAGTTGCTGATGGCCGCCGGGCACCTGAAGGAGGAGGATCTCCGGGAGTACGCGAACCACCCGCCCGAGAAAGACCGGCAGCGCGAGCGCGAGAAGGTCGGCGTTTAGACGCCGGTGGCGCCACCGCCGCTGACGAAGCGCGAGTACTGGTAGGTCAGGTTCCAGCTGAACTGCGCCGTGGTCATGGTGACCTTCATCTGGTGAATATAGGCGTCCGACGGCGAGATCCACAGCTCGACCTGGATCCCGGCTGCGGTTAGCATCGCCTCGGCCTCCGGCGTCAGCCCGCCCTGCGGCTCGCTCTTCAACTCCTCGACATACTTGCCCGGATCGACGTTCAAGGAGAAGTGGTGGACGGTGATGTTATCCATGGTGATGTCGCCCAGATCGTCGGAGGCACGGAAGGCGTGAGCAAAGTCGAGGTTGCTGATCGGGTCCATGCCCGGGATCAATTGCCCCTTCTGGTCGTTGGTCACGTCCTTCCAGGCCGTACCCTGGGCCGGCAGCTGGACGAACTCGCGGCCGTTCTCGATCCGCTCGTTGACGGCGACGACCGCGTCCGGTTGGCCGGCCTGCGAGGACGGAACCGACAGCTGGAGCGACAGGGTTTCGTCGTGGGGATAGGTAAAATCTCCTGACCCGGTGAGCTGGATCCCGGCAAGGCCGTTCAGCAGCAACGTGCCGCGGATGGTCACATGAAGGCTCTTGAGGGTGCGCATGGCGTCACCGCTGCGGCCGATGACGGGACCGGGGTCAATCGGTGCGACCGCGGATTGCGGTGGCAGCAGCGAGCTCAGCGCGCCACTTTGCCAGAGCACGAGGCAGGACGCGATGCCGACCACCACGGTGATGATGCGTCCCATTTGTCCCGCAACGTGGCCCAGAAAGGGTCCTTGCGTGAAAGTGAAGCGGGCCCGCCGGAAGGAGGGGTTGGGAGTGGATCGGTTCGATGGGACGCGACTCAGGAGCGCCGGCGGGCCTAGCCAGCGGAGGCATCATATCGCCGTGTCACGCGCGTAACACGCGATTCACCAGGGCGTTACGCGCTTGTTACGCCGTGGACGGCGCGCAGACTGACGACGCCCCATGCTGCCAGATCCGCGCCAGGAGGTGCGAAGATTGCCACATGACGCGAGTCGTGATGCACGTGGATCTGGACGCGTTCTATGCCTCGGTCGAGCAGCTGCGCCGTCCCGAATTGCGCGGCAAGCCGGTGGTCGTCGGTGGCACCGGCGAGCCGGGGGAGCGCGGCGTGGTGGCGGCAGCGTCCTATGAGGTGCGACCCTTTGGCGTGCGTTCCGCGATGCCGCTCAGCCGCGCACGCCGCTTGTGTCCAACCGCGACGTTCGTCCCGTGTGATTTCCCCGCCTACCGCGAGGCCTCGCGGGCTGTCTTCGGCGTCCTGGATCACTACGCCCCGGTGATCGAACCGCTGGCGCTCGACGAGGCCTACCTCGACCTGACCGGCCAGGAGGCGCTGATGGGTCCGCCCTCAGCGGTCGCCCAACGCCTTCGCGATGAGGTCAAGCGCGGCTGCGGCCTCGACATCAGCATCGGCGTGGCGAGCTGCAAGCTGGTGGCGAAGGTCGCCTCTGACCTGCGCAAACCGCGCGGGCTGGTGGTCGTGCCGGCGGGAGAGGAGGCGACCTTCCTGGCCACGCTACCGCTGCAGAAGCTGCCCGGCTGTGGCCCCGCCACCGTCACCAGGCTGGCCCGCGTAGGCGTCCGGACGATCGGCGAGCTGGCGGCGCTCCCAGACCCCCTGCTCGGCGAGCTCTTCGGGCGGTACGGACGGCAGCTCGGTGCCCACGCGCGCGGCATCGACCCCAGCCCGGTGCTGCCGCCGGGCGAGCCCAAGAGCATCTCGCGCGAGGTCACCTTCGATCGCGATCTTCGGGATCCGGTCCGGCTCCGGGCGATGGCGCTGGGCCTGCTCCAGGACGTCTCGCAGAGCCTGCGGGCGCATCGACTCGCGGCGCGGACGGTGGTTCTGAAGATTCGATATCAACCCTTCGACACCCAATCGCGGCAGGCGACCCTGGCCACCGCCTCCGACCGCGATGACGATCTATCGAGGGCCCTGACCGAGCTGCTCGACACGCAGGTGGACCGCAGCCGCGCGGTTCGCCTGATCGGCGCCGGCGTCAGCAACCTCGAGGCGGGCGCGACCCAGCTCAGCCTGCTCGAAACACGACCCTCGAGCCGTGCCAGGCTGGACGCGCAACTGGACACGCTGCGTGCGCGCTTCGGCGACCGGGTCATTGCGCGGGGCATGGCGCCTCGGCCGCATCAGAAGGATGTGCGGCGCGACGATCTGGACAGCCTGCGGGGGGAATCAACCTGAACCAGGATCGCCTCGCGCATCTCGGCCCGGGCGGCCAGGCCCGGATGGTCGACATCTCGGGAAAAGCGGTGAGTCATCGCGAGGCTCGGGCGCAGGCACGTGTGCGCATGCGAGTGGAGGCGCTGGACGCCATCGTCGCCGGCAACCTCCCCAAAGGCGACGTCTTCGCCACCGCACGGATCGCCGGCATCCAGGCCGCGAAGCGATGCAGCGACCTGATTCCCATGTGCCATCCGCTGGCGCTGACCTTCGTCGACGTGTCGTGTGTGGCCGATCAGCAGCTGCCCGGCCTGCGGATCGAGTCCACGGTTCGCTGCGAGGCGCAAACCGGCGCCGAGATGGAGGCGCTGACCGCGGCCGCCGTCGCGGCGCTCACTGTGATCGACATGGCGAAGAGCGCCGACCGGTGGATGACGATCGAGGGACTGGAACTGCTGGAAAAGCACGGAGGCAAGAGCGGCGCGGTGCGCCGCCCCGACTAGCTCTTGAGCGCCTTGATGGCGCTGTCGTAGGCCTTTTGCTTCGGCCCGAACGTTTTGCTCTCGTAGTCTGGCGGCACGGTCTCGGCCGGGCTCGCCATCGCTTTCAAGGCGGCCTGAATGGCGTCGTTCGCCTTCTTGACCGCGGCGGCATCCTTGGCCTGCAGCGCCTGGACCAGGGCTTCGCTACTGTTCAGGGCATCGTTAAAGCTGCTGACCTGCTTGGCGATGGCGGGCGGGAGTCCCGCGGCGTGATCGAGCGACATGGCGAGCTCGAGCTTTTGCTGAGCGTCCGGATAAGGCGCGCCGGCGCCGACGAGATCGTGTTTGCCCAGTGCCGCACCCATCTTGGTGTAATCGATCAGCGCGTCGATATAGGGCAGCGCGACGTTCGACTCGTTGACCGCCACGGTAAGCGCCGCGTCCGCCTGGGTCAGCCCGGACAGCGTCGCGCTCAGCCGGCGCCGCTCCGCGGCGATCGCGGATGCCTTGAGCGGGGTGACCGGTTGAAGCCATGCGAGGTGCTGATCGCTCGACCGGAGTGCCGCCTCGTCGGCCTGGACAGCGGCCAGCCCGTCAGCAAAGATCGTGGCCTCTTGCTGCAGCGTCTTCTTTTCCACATTGGGATCGTTCGACCCGGCCTGTGTGCTGAAAAACTTGGCAAAGGCGCCATCAACCCTGGCTTGATGCGAGACGGTCAGCGTAAGCGCCCGCTGGGCCGTGGCGATCTCGCCAGCGGACATGGCCGGCGTGACGCCGAGCACCACCACCGCCAGCACGACGATGGCGGCCGCGCCGGCCAGCGCGAACCGTTGATAGGCGAGGACGGCCGGCGGGACTTGAAACGGGAGCACCAGGTCACGTCCGAGGATCTTGACGCTGCCGGCCGGCGCCCCAGCGGGCCCGCTGGCAGGACCGGCGACTGGTGCCGACCCATACTGGCCGTAGGGAACGGATTGCGCATACGGCGCGGCCGGCGGAAAGCCCGCGGGCGGGTAACCGGCATAGGGCGGCCCCTGGGGACTCGGATAGCCGGCCGGAGCGCCCGGATATTGGCCTTGCGGCGGGTAGCCGGGCGGCCCGTAGCCCGGAGGCGCGTAGGCCGGGGCTTGCGGGGGCAGCGCGTTGCGGCAATTGGCGCAGGCCTGGGCCCCCGGAGGATTCCAGGTGATCCCGCAGTACGGACAGGGCGGAGACTGGTAGGCCTGCATGGTCGCGCCCAGGGCGCTATCCCTTTAACTGGGAACGGGGGGAATTCCCTTCGAGGGTCCTTCGCCTAGAGCAGACTGGCCAGGTCGGCCGCATTCCGGACGGCATAGTCGGCATAGCAGTTGTTCATCACCGCGTGGACCTCGTCGGCAGCCGATTCCATCTGTTTCAGGCTCTGGACCCATCGCTGCAGCTCGGCCGGCTGATAGAGGTAGCGGAATCTCTCGGCCGCGCTGATACCCTTGCGCTCCCAGTTCTCACGATTCTGGCCGTGAAAACGGACCATGGCCAGTGGCGCGGTGGTGGCCACCATCGGCGGCACGCTGGACAAAAACCCCTGCGGCTCGTCCACCACCACGTAGGTGAAGCCGTGATCCTTGAGGAAGCCCAGGACACGGTCGCGGCGCCCCTCCTTCATCCAGCCGGCCTGGCGGAACTCGATGGCAATCCGAAAGTCCGGAAGCCACTCACGAAGGTCCTCCATGAAGCGGTAGGCCGCCGGCGAAGGCAGAAACCATTTCGGGAACTGGAACAACACGGCGCCCAGCTTGCCGGCATCGTACAGCGGCTGGAGACCCTCGCGAAACCGATCCCAGACGCTTTCCTGGTCTTTGGGGCTGAGCTCCTTGAAGTAGACGTTGGCGCGACGGTCGGCCAGCTTCTCGCGCAGGTCTTTCGGCAGTCGAGCCGAGGGCGTGGGGTGCTGCGTCAGTAGGGCATAGGCCTTGGCATGGAAGACGAAATCCTTCGGCGTCCGCTCGACCCATAAGCTCGCCGTCTTCGCGTTGGGGATGGCGTAAAAGGAGCTGTCCACCTCGACGATCGGGAACTTCGATGCGTAGAAACGCAGCCGCTCCTCCGCGCTGGTGGCCTCCGGCGGATAAAAGGCGCCGCTCTTGATCAGCGTCGGTTCGGTCCAACTCGAGATGCCGACCCGGAGCATGCGGGCGGCTCAGCTGGGCCGATGGGCCGCGGGGGCGTCGCCGATTTCGCCGCGGAGCGTGCGCAGGCCGTGCGGCAGCGCTTCGAGGACCGCCTCGAGACTGTCGGCGACACCCCGGGGGCTCCCGGGGAGGGCCAGGATAACCGTCTGCCCGGCGACGCCGGCGAGCGAGCGCGACAGCATGGCGTGCGGCGTCTTGCGAAGACCAGCGGCGCGCATGGCCTCGCCCATCCCAGGAATCGGGTAATCGAGCATCGGCTCGAGCGCCTGCGGCGTCAGGTCCCGCGGGCCAAGCCCGGTGCCGCCAGTCAGGACGATGAGATGCGGGTCGGTCGCCATGATCCAGTCCCGCAGTTGGCGGCGGATGTCGTCGATGTCATCGGAAACCACCGCACGGGCAACGATCTCGGCGGGCAGCCTGCCGAGCATCTCGGCGACTTTCTCCCCGCTCTCGTCCTGGCGCTCACCGCGGGCGCCCTTGGTGCTGACCGTCAGCACGCAGGCACGGAATCCCATCGATCCAGTCTACGAATCGATCGCGACGAACGGCGTGGTCGCGGGCTTAGGCGTTCGCCCGGTACGCGGCGTGGGTGGCGATCGTCTGCACGAAATCGGTCACAGCTTCCCGGATCTCCATCAGGTCGCGATAGCCGAACGCGATGCAGTGGTCGAATGGCGGGAATCGCACGATCGAGGACGACGGCGCCTCATCAGCGTCATAGAGGATGAGCACCGGACGGTTCCGGCCGGCGAGCCAACCGGCCTCGAAACCCACGCCGCTGCTACGGCCGGTCATCTCCATGCAGCCGGCGTCCGCCTCCAGTAGCTCGCGGCGCATCATCTCCGCGATCAGCTCGGGCCGATCCAGCCCCGGCCGGTAGTCGGGGTCGGCGACTCGCTCGCAGAGGATGCCAACGCCCACCGCCGTCAACGCGCGGTGGGCGAGCTGGACTGCCTCCAGGCTGCGCGGGCCGAGCTCGCCGCTGACCGCCCGTCCGAGGTACACCTTCATGGCTTGGGTGTGTCCACCTGGGGCCTGCGCTTCGGCTGCCAGAGCGCGATCACGAGCATCACCATTCCCAGCAGCGGGTCGAACGGCAGGACGATGCCCCCGAGCAGGGCGCTGATCCATCGCGGCCGCATCCCCCGACGCATGGCGCGATTATCCGGCATCGCCAGCCGGCGTGGCGGACTGGGTTTCCTCGACGGCGGGCTCGCCCGCCACGGTGGGCTCGGGCTCGTCGGCGAGGTCGGGATCCTGGCCTTCGCCATCCAGGGTGCCGACGCCGTCCCCCTCGCCCTCGCCCTTGCGCTTCCTGGCCGGACGTTCGGCCGACAACGATCGCACATCAAGGCCCTGGCGCAGCAGGTGGATGCTTTCCAGCGTGTTCAAGCGTTCGACGAGCCAGCCAACCCGGTAGTGGACGGCGAACCAGGTCTCGTTTTGGGGTGGATGCCGATGACGCCGCCGCCAGCGGCCCACCGCCTCCTTGAAGGTTGGAGCGAACCCGCCGTCCATGCGGAAACCAGCATAATCGCAACCGTTGTGCGGTTGACCGAGATCATGGAGGTGGCCAACCGGCTGGCGGCCTGCAACGCCACGCCGGCCGACTCGCAGGTCTATGTGGACGGCGACGTCAGCCGTGTCCTATTCGGGATCGATATCGACGTCGGCGAGGTGCTGCTGGCGCGAGCACTCGGCCTGGACGGCGTCATCGCCCACCACCCTCTGGGCAACGCTGCGCGGCTTGGCATCCCGAGGATCATCGGCCGGCATCGCGACCAGATGCTGGCCGAAGGCATCCCGGCCGCGGTCGCTGAGCCGCTGGTTCTGGCCCGGGCACGCCCGGTCGCCCGGGCGCTGCACAGCGCCAACTACGACCGCGTCGTCGAGGCAGCCCGCCAGCTCCAGATGCCCCTGATGAACATCCACCTCGCCGCCGACATCCTGGCGCGGCGCTTCTTCGAGGACTTCGTCCGGACCGCGAGCCAGAACCAATCCCTGACCGCGGGAGCGCTGGTGGCGTCGCTCGCCCTGGTGCCGGAGATGGCCCGCGCCCTGGTCAAGCCGGAGCTCTGGTTGGGCGCCGAGCGGAACCCGGTCGGCCGCTGGATCGTGCAGATGGCGGCCGGGACCAATGGCGGCGCGGCCATCTATCGCACGTATTATGAGCACGGCATTGACACCATCCTGGCGATGCACCTGGACGATCGCGACCTGCGGGAGCTCGAGCTGCTGCAGCGGCCGGGCGCGAACTTGATCATCACCGGTCACATGCCAAGCGACTCGATCGGCGTCAACCGCGTCATCGCCGCCATTGAGGAACAGGGTGTCGAAGTAATCGCCGGCGCCGGGGTTATACGGGCATAAAATCCTGAAAGGAGAACCGCTTGGACACAACACCTAAGGCATACGGGAACGAAGCGGAGCGCCGCTATCATCTCCGCCGCCTGGATGACCTGCTGGAGGCGTTGGAGCGGCTCAACCTGGCCGAGGCCAAGGAGCTTCCCGTACCGGTTCGGGAACGGATCGAGGTCGAGGGGATCGTGGTCGAGCCTGACGTCACCTTCAGCCGCCTGATCGAACTGGTCTGGGCGCAGCAGGAGAAGTACCTGATCGATCTCAAGACCGACCGCCGCAAGGGTTCTCGCCGCGTCGGCGATGGCGTGGTCGCCTCGCATCGCGTGATCGACGCCTTTATCCTCGGCCGCCTCAACCTGGCGGCCAAGCGCAAACGCCGGCTCCGCTAGCCCGGCTGGGCCGTGCGGCTCAGGCGGCCTTGTAGCGGCCGAGTTCCTGTTCGAGCTGCCGGATCCGAAAGAGCAGCTGGTTGATATATCGCTCGCGTCCCATCATCCGGGTGTTCTGCGACGCCGTCGCCTGCAGCTGTTCCTTGACCCGCTCGGCCCGCCGGACGTTCTGGATCGCGACGGCGACCTGCTCGGCGAACGCCTTTAGCTGATCGAGATCGGCGGCGCGGATCGGGTCCAGGGTGTCACGGTAGACGTTGAGCACGCCGCTGGTCTCATCGGACCCGTCGGTATCGGAGCGGCTCAAGAGTGCACTCTCGTCCAGGGATTGCGGCTGGGCCGGGCGGCCGCACGGCACGCAGACCAGCGTCTTGAGTCCCAGTTGCTCGCCACTCTCGACCATCGCCGGCGGCAGCATCTCCCGCATCGGCGACACCCATGGCTTGCCGGTGCGGATGACATCCGCCGCGGCCGGGGCACCCCAGGCGATGCGCTCCTCCGTAATCGTTGAGGGCAGACCGTGGCTGCCGATGATCTCGAGCTCGAGGGTTTTCGGGTTACGGACGGCGAGCAGCGTGGCCTTGCCACCGCCAAGCTCGAGCGCGCTGGAGAGGGCGAACTCGACCACGGCCTTGATGTCCTGGGCGGCGGTCAGCTCGCGGGCCTTGCGCACGAGCGTCGTGAGCCGGTCCTCGCGCTGTTTGAGGAGGTCGATGAGGCGGGCGTTGATGAGCGCGTTCGAGGCGTCGGTGGCGACTCGGGCCAGGTTGCGAAGGTCGTCCTCGCTGAAGGGGTCGGAGGCGGGCCGCGCCAGCGTCAGGACTCCCAGGCCCTCGTTGTCGGCCAGGAGTGGCACCGCGATGAAGGACCGCGGTTGGTGTTTGGGATCCGAGGCCTTGAAGCGCGCATCGGAGCGACTGTCTTTAACCAGCACCGGTTGCCGATGCGAGAGCGCCCACCCGGCAATGCCTTCGCCCACCTTGAAGCGCGACATCTCGCTGACGGCGATGGGACTGTTGCGAGCGGCCTCCACCTTGAGCTCTTCCTGCAGCTCATCGACGAGCGCCAGCGTCCCGCGCTCAAACTTGACCAGTTCCGACGCAGCGTCCAGGACGCTATCGAGCGCGCCGCGCCATTCCACCGATGACGAGAGTCGCTGAGCCGCCTTAATGGTGGCCTGTGCGGTGGCGAGCGCCTGTTCCGCCTCGGCCAGCTGCGTGCGAGCGACGTCGGAGCGGGCAACCAGCGTGTCGTTCTCGAGCTGCAGGTGGATCCGGGCCGCCTCGATCTCGGCAACGCGGTCGTTCTCGGCCTTGAGCCTGGCGTTCTCGGCACCAGCCTCGGCCAGGGATTTCTTCGCCCGGGCCAGCTCGGCGTCGATCGCTTCCAGATCGTTCTTGAGGGACGCGACCTCCGCCTCGCGGGCGGCGAGCGTCGCGTGCGCGGTGGCGACCTGCGCCATGAGCCGCTCGCGCTCGGCGTTGAGATTCGCCCGGCTGCGAGTGATCTCGGCGAGCCGGTCGGTCAGGTCCTGGCGTTCGCGTTCGAGCGCCTGGTGCGTAGCTTGCAGCCGGGCATGCTGGTCGGCGGTCGCCTCCAGCTCGCGGACCCGGCTGGCCTGCTCCGCGGCGGCCTTGCGCCCGTCGGCGACTTCTTTCAGTTGCGCGGCGACGGTATCCCGCTGACGATCGAGCTCCTGCTCGGCCTGCTCGAGCTGCTTCTCGTTTCGCTCCAGGATCCGGCCCTGCTGGCGATGCGCTTTGAGCAGCTCCGCGAGGTCCTGCCGGAGTCGGGCCTGGACTGCCCGCGCCTCGTCGAGCTGGGTCTGGTCGGCGGCCGCCGGGAGGTCGCCAGCCGGCTTCGGCGCCGGCGCGAGGGAATCGTGGGGTGGTTCCGGCTGCTGCCGCCAGCCCAACCAGCGAGCCATCGCCTAGTCCGCCACGGCCCGGTCCGCCGCGCCGGTGCCGTGGGATTGGGGAACGCCGCCAATCACCTGCAGGCCGGGAACACCGAAGACGGCCGTCGGGAAGTCTTCACCGTTCGCCTTGAGGCGGGGAAGGAGCTTGGGGATGACGCCCGTCCAGCGGAACGCGCCGAGGACATTGCCGTCCTGGTCGATGCCGGTCTGGTCGAAAACGCAGATGTCCTGCAGCTGAATCTGGCTCCCACTGAGGCCCGTGATTTCCGAAATGTGCGTGACCAGGCGGCGCCCGTCGCGGAGACGCGACTGTTGCACGAAGAGGGTAATGCCACCGACGATCTGCTCGCGGATCGCCTGGAAGGGGAGGTCGGAGCCACCCATGATGACCATGGTCTCGATCCGCCCGACGGCGTCGCGTGGGCTGTTCGCATGGACCGTCGTCATGCTGCCGTCGTGGCCCGTGTTCATCGCCTGGAGCATGTCGAGCGTTTCCCCTGCCCGACATTCGCCGACCACGATGCGGTCGGGACGCATGCGCAAGGCGTTGACGACAAGGTCGCGGATGCTGACGAGGCCACGTCCCTCGACGTTGGCACTGCGGGCTTCGAGCGAGACCAGGTTACGCTGGCGCAACTGCAATTCCGCGGTGTCTTCGACGGTGACGACGCGCTCCGTATCAGGGATGAAGCTGGAGAGCACGTTGAGCGTGGTGGTCTTCCCTGACCCCGTGCCGCCACTCACCACCATGCTGATCCGGGACCGAACGCAGGCCCGGATGAAGTCCGCCATCTCTTTATTGAGCGTGCCGAAGTTGATCAGGTCCTGCACCTTCAGCGGGACCCGGGAGAACTTTCTGATCGTGATACTCGATCCCTGGACCGCCAGTGGTGGGATCACGATGTTCACCCGGGATCCGTCTGTCAGTCGGGCATCCACCATCGGCGAGGACTCGTCGACCCGGCGGCCGATGCGGGCGACAATACGGTCGATCACCTTGCGGAGCTGCGTTTCGTTATCGAAGGCCAGCTGCGACTGGGTGATGCGGCCGCGGCGCTCGATGAAGATCGTCTTGGGGCCGTTGACCATGATCTCGCTGACTTCCGGATCGGCGAGGAGACCCTCCAACAGGCCCAGGCCCAGGACATCGTCAATGATGAGCTCGCACAGTTCGTCGCGATCGAACTTCGTCAACTTGAGCTTGGTGTCGTCGCAGTACTGGTCGACCAGCTCGCCGATGCGCTTGAGAACGTCCTCACGCTTGTGGTTATCGGAGTTGAAGCCGAGCGAGGCGATCAGCTGCTCGTGGATGGTCTTCTTAATCCGCTCCACGTTGGGGATTCGGGAGGCAATGCTCTGCGGCTTGACGCCCAGAGGCGGGGGAGGCGGTGGCGACGTGACATCGCCGCCGTTGTCCGGCTTCTCGGGCAGACGACCCTTGTTCAGCTTATCGACGAGTAACATGACTGCCTCCTGGAACTCGGGCGAGGCTCGACCTGCCCGGCGCATCGAGGAGCGTAGCCTGCGCCGGTCCCCCTCCTCATCCGCCAGCCGGCCGAACTGCTGGCCAAACGGCGGATACCCGGCGCAAGCCTCTCCGCAATTGAAACGCGTCCGGTCCGTGAAACCGGCACCGGGCGGCTAGCTCGCCTTACGTTCCGGAAACTCGTCGAGGAGGCCGTGCTGGGTCGCCCAGACGGCTGCCTGGGCGCGGGAACTCAGGTTGAGCTTGCTCAGGATGTTCGAGATGTGGTGTTTGACGGTCTTGTCGGACAGGAAGAGGTCGGCCGCAATCTGCTTGTTCGTCTTCCCGTGAGCCGCCAGGCGCAGGACGCGCTTCTCCTGCTCCGACAGGGCGGCTTTCGCGACGTCGTCGGTGCTGGCCGCCATCTTCCGGATCCGTTCCAGGACCTTCCGCGTCACCTCCGGATCGAGCAGCGAGCGGCCCTCCGAGACGGAGATGACCGCCTCGATCAGGGCGGCCTTGTTGATCTCTTTCAACAGATACCCGGACGCCCCGGCCATGATCGATTCGTAGACGGCGTCCTCATCGGCAAAGGAGGTCAGCATGATGACGCGGCTGCCGAGGTTGCGTCCCAGGATCTCACGGCAGGCATCGATGCCGCTCCCGCCCGGCATCCGGACATCCAGTAGGACGACGTCCGGCCTGAGCAGCGCCGCCTGGTAGACGGCATCCTGCGGCGACCCCGCCTCACCGACGACGCGGATCCGCGCATCCGACTCGAGGATGGAGCGGAGCCCAAGCCGGATCATTTCGTGGTCGTCGGCGATCAGCAGGCGAACGGTGGGATTGCTCATCGGCTGTACGGGAACTCCGCCTCCAGGCGCGTGCCGCGGCCGGGCGCGCTGTCGAGATGGACTCTGGCACCGAGATGGCGGACCCGTTCCTCGATGTTGGCGAGGCCGTGCCCACGTTCGATGGCCGGGGCCGGGCGCTCGCTGACCGTGAATCCGCAGCCGTCGTCCTGGATCACCAGCCGGACGCCGTGGGCGTCGAAGGCGAGGGCCAGCCGCGCGCTTTTCGCAAGCGCGTGCTTATAGATGTTGGCGAGCGCCTCCTGGATGATCCGGAAGAGCGCGATCGAAATCTCTGGTCGGAGCTCCTGGCCGGCTGACTCACCGACCTCGGTCGTGACGACAATCCCGGTCGCCTGTTGAAACTGGCGACAGAGGTCGACGACCCACTGGCCGATCTCTTTTTCTTTCATGATGATCGGCCGCAGCTGGTAGATGAACGTCCGCATCTCCGAGAGGACATGGTTGGTTTGATCGATCGCCCCGGTCAGCAACGGCGCGACCGAGAGCGGATCCGCCGCGAGCAGATCGCGGGCATGCTCGAGGCTCAGCCCAAGCGCGTAGACGTATTGGACGAGACCGTCGTGCATGTCGCGGGCGATCCGGTTGCGTTCCGCGACGATCGCCATCTCGTTTTGCTGATCCTGGACGCGGCCCTGCAGGCGCAGCCGCTCCATGCCAAGGGCGATCTGCCGTCCGATTTCTCCAAGAAGTTCGACCTCGGCCGGCTCGAGCCGTCCGGGATCGGCGAATCCGACGAGCAAGGCCGCGATCAGCCCGCCCTGCCAGCGAATCGGCGCCGTGGCGAACACCTCGCAGTCGGAGCCGGGCCACCACTCGTCCGACGGGACGCGGCTGCCATGGGTTCGACGGGCCACGACCGGCTCAGCGGCATCGCGCACGGCCACCATCGCGCTCACCTCGACGACCGGCCGGCCAGCGAGCGATTGCAGGGCGGCAGACGTGGCCGAGCCACCGTCAAAGGCGGCCTCGATGGTCCCGCCTTCGTCGTCAGGCATGATGATGGCGGCAACAGTGGCACGCATAGTGAGAGCCACCTCTTTAACGGCCGTTTGGAGCAATTCCGGCAGGCCGACCGCCTCGCTGCAGGCTTGCGCCGTCGCGTACAGCGCTTCCGCCCGGCGCCGCGAGCCCCGCTCCGTTTCGAAAAGGCGGGCGTGATCGATGGCGACGGCGGCCTGGCTGGCGATTGCCTCCACCAATCGTTGGTGGTCAGGGCCAAACGGTTCCTTGGCCGCGCGCACCAGCACGAGCGCCCCGAGCAGGACATCCTGGGCGCGCAGCGGCGCCGCCAGCACCGTCTTGGGCCGGCGTTCCGGCCCGGTCGGCTTGTAGCGAGCATCTTTTGACGAGTCCGGGATCAGCGCCGTGGTGCCATGCCGGACGACCCAACCAACCACGCCCTCGCCGACCTTGAAACTCTTGACTTCCTTGAGGGAGACCGGCACGCCGAGGGCGGCCTTGACGTGCAGTTCCGTCCGGGAATCGTCGAGCAAGAAGACGGTGGCGGCGTCGAAGGCGACCAGCGCGTTCATGCGCTCGAGGATTTCTTGCAGCGTCCGGTCCAGGTTCAGCGAGGTGCTGAGCGCGGCGCTGACCTGCGTGAGCAGGCGGTAGGATGGCGCCGGGGTCGGCGTGCCACCCGCCAGGACGCGGAGCCGGCTCGCATCAAGCTTGCGCGCCCGCTCGGTCATCCGGTTGAGTCTAGGTGCCATTCAGGTGGCTACCGGCTACGCCGCGGTCACGATACCGTGACACCGCGGCGTTAATTAGTTCTTAAGGAGGCTCGATACACTGCTCCTCGTGAGGCGGCGCGTCGCAGTTTTCGTCCTGGCCGCTGTGCTGAGCGCTTGCACCCAGATGGTGCCCAGGTCGACGCCAACCGCCGACTCGGCGTTGGACCTCATGTTCCACAACAAGTACGCGGCGGCGACGGCGCAGCTCCAGGATTCGCTCAAGGCCCACCCACAGGATGCAAGGCTGCACGCGAACTACGCCCTTGTCCTCAACTATCAAACCAAGCAGCAACAGGCGCTCGAGCAAGCGCTGGCGGCGCAGAAGCTGGCCCCCAATGACGGCTACATCCAGGCAATCGTCACCCGGGTCCAGGACTGGAACAACCAGCTGACCGCGGCCGCCACCGCCGGGGCCGCCGCCGTCAAGTCCGCGCCCAACTCGGCGCTGGCCCGAGCCTTCTACGGCGAGGCGCTGGCCGACATTGGGAAATACCCGGAAGCGAAGGCGCAGCTAATCGCGGGCGCCGACCTGGCGAAGAAGGGGACCGCCTACGACCGCGCCGAGGTCGAACGGAACTGGGGCAATTACTACCGGGACTTGAAGGACTACCCCAACGCCCTGATCCACCTCAAGCTGGCCGCCGCGGACCAGCCCGGCTGGGTCGAGCGACTGCTCGAACTGGCCCGCTTCTCGATCGCGCGACAGGATCTCCCCTCCGCGACGAGCTACCTGCAGCGGGCGGCCAGCCTCTCACCCGATGACGCCGGCCTTCGCGAGCAACTCGGCGACGTGGCCCTCTTCGCCCAGGATTACGCGGTGGCCAAGACGGCCTACCGGGCCGCGCTGCAGCTCCAGCCTCGGAGCGCGCTCGACCTCAAGATCCTGGGACAGATCGCGGTCGCGCTCGACAAAGACGCCGCGACAGCGGCAAAGGATGAGCGCGCCGCGCTGGCGGTGCAGCCCTCGGACCAGGAGGCGGGCGCCTACCTGGTCGCCGTGCTGCGCTACCTCACCAAAGACGACGCAGGCGCGCTGGCGGCAGCGCAGCACCTCGTGGCTCCTTCGGCACCCGCCGGAAGCCCGACTCCCGGGCCCGGTAACGTCGACCTGGACAAGGCGGCCGCCGACCGGGAGACGCTGGCCCTGGCGGCGGTCAACCGTTACCGGAAGCTGGCCGGGCTGGGGCCGGTGGGGCGCTCGGCGATCATCCACCAGTCCGCCCTCGCGCACGCGTTTTACACCTTCTTTAATGCCGCCAGCCCGAGCATCCGGGACCTCGGCATCCATAAAGAACAGGCGGACAGCCAGGGGTACGTGGGCGACAATGTCCTCACCAGGGCCCAGCATTTCGGCTATCCGACTCGATCGATGGCGGAGGTGATCACCCATCGGTCCGACCCGGCCGGGGCCGTCTCGGACTGGATCGACTCTGTCTATCACCGCTTCCCCATCCTTCGAGCCGACCTCCTGGAACTCGGCTACGGCGACGCCTACCTCGGTCCGCTGACGGTGCAGGTGATGGACATGTCCTATCGCGAGACGTCCGGCAGCCAGGTCATCCTCTACCCGGCGCCAAACCAGGTCGGCGTGCCGACCGCCTTCAACGGCAACGAGATCCCCGACCCCGCCCCCAACGCCGCCTACCCGATCGGCTACCCGGTCACCGCGACCTTCGACCGCAATGCCAGGGTCACGATCACCGGGTTCCATTTCCGGGGCCCGACCGGCGGTGACCTGCCTGGCGTCTCGCTGTTACCCGGCGATCCGAGCACGACGACGACGGAGAACTCCTTTGCCTACCTGGCCAACACGCCCCTACAACCCGGGACGACGTACACCATGGACCTCACCGGAACGATCAATGGGTTCGCCTTTCACCGGACCTGGCATTTCACGACCGCGCTCGGCCCCAGCTCGACTCCACAGGTCCAGCAGGCCGGCTCGCAACTCAACAAGTAGCGCCCCGGCACGGATTGTGCCTAGACTCGGGAAAACGGAGGTGATGTCCCATGCGTGAGCTCAGATTGCGGGGGCAAGCGGGCGACTCGTCGGCCGGCGTCGTCGCCATCTTCGCCATCGTGGTGATCGTGCTGCTGCTGTTCCTCGCCTACTACGGGTTCTTCGGTGGTGGCCACTGGTTCGGGTCCGGGACGCCATCGACGACCACCAATGTCAACGTCTCCGTGGGGGCAAGCTCCTCGCCCTAACCGTCGTAAGGCCGTTCGTATGGTCCGATTGGTTGTCTGCTGACGAACGTTTTATTAGTAGATAGACCATGAAGAGCGGACTGCGGCGCCGGTTAAAGCAACGGGGCCAGGGCATGATCGAGCTTGCCCTGATCCTGACGCTGGTCGCCGTCGTCGTGATCGTGACGATGATGGTGATGGGGAACACGGTCCAGAACACCTACTGGGACATTGTCACCAGCTTCGACACCAGCGGGCAGACGCCGGAGCAGGTCTCCTGCCACCAGGCCCACTACAACTGCGGTCACGCGCCCTAGCTCGACAGGGTAAAGGACGCCGCCTGGTCGTGGGAGGAGTCTTTGCCCGCCTCGAACACCGTCCAGCGCAGGGCGAGCGAGCCGGCGATGGCCGCCAGCGACGCCCCCGTGGACAGCAGGCGTAGTGCGCGGCCCGATCGCCGCCTGGCCATGCCGTATAGGACGAGGGGAAGCACCGAACCCATCCCGACCGCGCCGATCCAGAAGAGCGGCGCCACGCGTTCGCGGGTGAGCGGTCGCGCGGTCTCGCCCGACTGGACCACGTAACCCGCCAGCAGCGCGAGCTCGGTCGCGGAGGCGGCGGACTCGAGGAGCGAAAGCCGGTGCCGGAGAGCATCAGGTAGCCGGCGGCCCGCCGCCAGGCTGACCGCCGCGGAACCGCTGGACAACGCCGACGCGGTGAAGAGCCCGCCCAGGAGTTTGCTCTTTGCCCAGAGGGGAATGTTGGTCGCCGCCAGGAGCACGCCGGTGTAGCCGGCCAGGACCAGACCCAGGGCACTGCCGCAAAGCTCGAGCAGCGTCGTGGGAAGCAGGCGCGCGAGCGCCCGGGCCGGTCCCGTCAACAGACCCTGGTCTGCGGCTCGACGGCCGGCGCGGGCGAGCGCCACCGGCGTCAGGGCGGCGAGCGTCCAGGCCCCCAGGTTCATGGGCGAGAGGGGCTTGAAGATACGCAACATATGATGAAAGCGGTCGGGCCGGCCGAGGTCTTTGATCAGCAGCGGCGTGCACGGGAGGAGCGTCGCGGCCGCCACGTAGAAGCCGCCGGCGGTGCGCCCGGCCTCGTCGTCCGATCCGAAGCGCTGGATGAGCGAGGTGGTGATGAAGGCGCCGGCCCCCATCCCACCCAGCCAGAAGTAGACGGGAATCTCCCAGGTCCAGACCGGGCGCTTGACAACCGGGTAGTCGTAGTAGCCGGAAGGGGGCGAGGTCTCGCTCATGCGCGCCGGCGAGCGAAGAGCAGCGCGCCGGCGAGGGCGAACCCCACCCCGACGGCGGCGCTCCAGCTATAGCGTTCCACCATCGTGGTGCGCGGCAGGCGCGGGAGGTCCGGGAGGTTGTACGTCCTCGGCTCGTCGAGTAGCAAGAAGAAGGCATTCAGTGGACCGATCTCGGCGGCCTCCTTGCCTTCCGGCATACCGTAGAGGCGAGCCGTCGTCTCGCCTCGGGCCTGCAACTCACCAAGGCGGGCGCGGGCACGGTCGCGCAGCTCCTCGACGTCGCCGAACTGGATCGACGCGGTCGGACATGCCTTGGCGCAGGCGGGGGTCATGTCGTCCTTGAGCCGGTCGTAGCAGAGGGTGCACTTGTGCGCCGTCCCGGCCTCGAACTGGCCGCCCTTGGGAGCCCGGTCGATCACCCCGAACGGGCACGCCGGCACGCAGAAGCCGCACCCGTTACAGATGTCCTGCTGGACGTAGACCGACCCAAACTCGGTCCGGACCAACGATCCGGTCGGACAGGCCTCCAGGCAGGCCGCATTGGCGCAGTGCTTGCAGACGTCCGACATCATCAGCCAACGCTGGTCCTGCCGGCTCCCGTTTGCCTCTGCCTGCTCGATGAACTGCACATGCCGCCAGGTCGTGGCACCGAGCGCCCCGGTGTTGTCGTAGCTGTTGCCGGTCATCGCAAATCCGTCCGCGGGCAACTGGTTCCATTGCTTGCAGGCGACCTCGCACGCCTTACACCCGATGCAAAGGCTCGTGTCGGTAAAGAAGCCCTTAACTTTGCGCGCTGCTGGCGGCGCCTCGAGGTTCATGAGGCGTTTGTAGCTGTCGATCACCGGCGCCCCCGACGGATGTCGCAGGTGAAGGCCTTGTCCTCCTGGATGTAGACGTTGGGTTCTTCCGAGAGAGCAACCAGGTCGTTGGCCATCGCTCCTTTGACCAGGCCCTTGTATCCCCAGTGGATCGGCAGCCCGACCGTATGGATGATCTGGTCGCCGAGGCGCAGGGGGCGCATGCGCTTGGTCACGAGCGCCCGGCATTCGATCTCGCCACGCGGGGTCGACACCACCATCCAGTCCTTGTTGTTCAGGCCCCGAAGGGCAGCAAGCTCCGGACTGATCTCGGCAAACATCTCCGGCATCAGCTCGGCGAGCCAGCTGTTCCACCGGGACATGACGCCCGAGAGGTACTGTTCGGTCACGCGGTATGTGGTCACGGCAAACGGATACCGCGGGTCACCCGGAGGGCTGAGCCGGTTGTCCTTGCGAGCCATCCGCTTGGCCACCGGACTGCTCTGCTGGTCGTAGAGCGAATTGGTCAGCGGCGACTCGAGTGGTTCGTAGTGGGTTGGAAGGGGCCCATCCTTGAGCCCGCTCGGCGCGAAGAGCCAGCCACGACCGTCCGCCTTGAGCGTGAACGGGTCTGAGCCGGAGTGAGCGTCGGTTCCGCTTGCATTGGCCTGTGCCGGCGTGCCCGGCGCCTTAGTTTCCGGGAAGTCGGGAACGTCGTACCCGGTCCATTTCCGTTGCACGAGATCCCACCAGACGTACTTCTTCCGCTCCGACCATGGCCGCCCCTCCGGGTCCGCCGACGCGCGGTTATAGAGCATGCGACGGTTGCCGGGCCACGCGAATCCCCATTCCGGGCTGACCCATCCATCACCTTTATTGCGGCGACGCGCCATGTTCTGCCCCTCCGCCGGGTACACGCCGGAGTAGATCCAGACGCCGCAGGCCGTCGACCCATCGTCCTTTAGCTCCGGAAAACCTGACAGGAGCTTGCCGTCGCCGACGGTGTAGCCGTTGATCTCCTGCAGAACCTTGGCTGCCGAGGGTTCGTCCGCGATACGCCATCGTGGATCCGGGTGATCGGGGAGATAGTCCCAGGTGAGATTCAACAAGCCCTGGTCTTTCGCCGCGGTGGAATCCTTGTAGAGGCCCTTGAGGCGGCGGCCAAGATGATAAACGAACCAGAGATCCGACCGCGTGTCACCTTGCGGGTCGACCGCCTTATCGTGCCACTGCAGAAGTCGCTGCGTGTTGGTAAAGGTTCCGTCCTTTTCGGCTGGTGCCGCGGTCGGCATAAGGAAAACCTCGGTCTTGATCGTCTTCGGATCGACCCCTTCGGGCGCCGCATACCAGAACGCCGCGGTCTCCGTCTCATAGAGGTCGATCGTTACGAGCCAGCCGAGCTCGCGGAGCGCCTTGCGTTGCAGTCGGGCATTGGGACTTCCGGCTGCTGGATTCTGCCCGAACACGATGAAGCCCTTGACCTTTCCGTCGGCCATCTCCGTCGCGGTCGTGATGTGCGAGTGATCGCCGGTGATCTTGGGAACCCAGTGGTACCCGAACTCGTTGGCTTTCGAGGCTGCCCCGCCGTACCACGCCTTCAGCAGCGAGACCATGAACTTGGGCAGATTCGACCAGTAGCCGCCCCGAACTTCGGATTCCTCCATGTACTTTTCCAGCGTGTCGTCCCCCTTGAAGCTGGCCGGCTGCGGGAGGTAACCTGGCAAAAGATCAAAGAGGGTCGGGACGTCGGTCGATCCCTGGATCGAGGCATGACCGCGAAGCGCCATGATCCCGCCACCGGGCCGTCCCATATTTCCGAGCAGCAATTGGAGAATTCCGGCCGCCCGGATGATCTGCGGCCCGAAACTCTGTTGGGTCCAACCGACCGCGTAGCAGATCGAGGACGTCCGTTCCCGCCCCGAGTTCTTCGCCAGGATCTCGGCCACCTCGATGAGCGAAGCGCTGGGGGTTCCGCAGACCTGCTCGACCATCTCCGGGGTGTAGCGGGCGAAATGCCGCTTGAGGATCTGGAAGACGGAACGGGGATCCTGCAACGTCTCGTCCCGGTAGGGCGCGTGCTTAGCCGGGCTCGTCCCTTCCTGCCCATGTCCAGAATGCGAAGCGGCGTCTTCCTTCTGTTCGCGGGGCGGCCCGGCGTAGGTCCACGTGCTGTTGTCATAGCGGTTGTTCGGCGCGTCAAATCCGGAGAACATCCCATCGTTGTCCTCCGCGTCAACATAGCCGTTGTCCACGAGCGTCGATGCGTTCGTGTACGCCATCACGTACTCCTTGAACCATTTGTCGTGGGTCAGGATGTAATTGATGAGGCCGCCCAGGAACGCGATGTCACTGCCTGGCCTGATCGGCACGTACAGGCTGGCTAAGGCTGAGGTCCGCGTGAACCGGGGATCAACGTGGATGATGGTTGCCCCTTTCTCTTTTGCTTTCATCGGCCAGCGAAAGCCAACCGGGTGCGCCTCGGCCATGTTCGATCCCATGATCAGAATGGCGTCGGAGTTGGCGAGGTCCTGCTGGAAGGTGGTGGCACCGCCCCGGCCGAAGCTTGTCCCCAGACCGGGGACCGTCGAGCTATGTCATATTCGCGCCTGGTTCTCGATCGAGACCACGCCCAGACCGCCACCGAAGAGCTTCTTGATCAGGTAGTTCTCTTCGTTGTCCATGGTCGCGCCGCCGAGCGTCGCGATCGCCGTCGTGTGATTGACCAGTTTGCCGTCGGGCGTCCGCTCGACGAAGGTTTCGTCGCGGGTCTCCTTGATCCGCTGGGCGATCCGGTCCATCGCCCACTCCAGCGGGCGATGCTCCCAGTGGTCCGAGTAGGGGGCGCGATAGCGCACCGTCTGCACCCGGTTCGGGTTGACCACGTACTGATAGGTTGAGGCGCCCTTCGGGCAGAGCGTGCCCTCGTTGATCGGCGACTCGGGGTTGCCCTCGATGTCGATGATCTTCTTGTCCTTGACGTAGATCAGCTGGCTGCACCCGACCGCGCAGTAGGGGCAGACCGAGGTGACGACCGTGTCGGCATGGCGCGTGCGCGGCGCCTTCTCGATCGATTCTCGTGATGCGGGTTGCGGCGACACCCCCAACCGGCCAATCGCTCCCAGTCTGGACTCGGGTTCCTGGATGTGTTCGCCCTCCTGTCCGCGAGCAGCTGTGCTTTCAACAGCATAAGCATGAGCGCAGGGCCAGCGCAAATCGCCAGCCGTAACCCGCAGCAGTAGCTACCCGCATGACCAAGCGATGGCTCGCCGTGGCGCTGGCCAGCCTGGCCCTGGCCGGTACGCTGGCCGCCTGTGGCGGCAGCGGGTCCGGGTCCGGCTCCAGCGGAGCTAGCTCCAGCAGCTCAAAGCCCGGCTACTAGCCCCGAGCAAGGGCACCGCTCCCCGGCCGTCGTATTCACGACGGCTCTCAGCGGGATCTCAGCGTATCTTCACCGGCCGTTCGTAGCCTGATCATCATGGACGACACCACCCTGACGCCCTTGCCCACGGCCCGTCGCCCCATCTGGCAACGGCCGGTGTCACGACGCGCCGTGCTGGCTGCGGGTGCCACCACCGCGGCCGCCGCCGGCGTAGCCGCGCTCTGGAAGGGCAACGATTTAGCCGGGATCCTGACCAGGGTCCGGGACCTGACGCATCAATACGAGGGGATCCTCACCAGCCCGCGGGCCCGCACCGCCCACCTGCTTCGGCGAGCAGGCTTGGGGGCGACCGCAACCGAGCTCGATCACTACAGCGCCATGGGCACCAGCGCGGCGACCGACGCCCTGCTCGGCTACTCCAACGTATCGAACGCCTCGCTGGAGTCCGCCCTCCCACCACTGGATCCCGCCACCATGAGGCCGGGCGCGGCGACCGTGGCCGGCCTACAAGCCTGGTGGCTGCAGCGTATGACCGAGACGGCACGGCCGCTCGAGGAGAAGATGACGCTCTTCTGGCATGGGCTCCTCACCAGCGGGCTCGACAAATCGGGTCCGGCGCAGCTCTTCGTCCAGAACGAGCTCTATCGCCGGATGGCGCTGGGTAACTTCGACGAGTTGCTGCAAGCCGTCTCCAAGGACCCGGCGATGATGGTCTATCTCGACACCGAGACCAACCGGAAGGGCAAGCCTAACGAGAACTACGCGCGCGAGCTGATGGAGCTCTTTACCACCGGGATCGGCCACTACACGGAGGACGACGTCCGGGAATCCGCCCGCGCCTTCACGGGTTGGACGCTGAGCGGCGGCGTCCAGAAACGCTATGCGACGGGGTCGCTCTTTAAGCCTCAGTTCCACGATGGAGGCATAAAGACCTTCATGGGAAAACTCGGCACCTTCACCGGCGACGACATCGTCGAGATAATCGTCCCGCTCCGCGCCACCGCCGAACGCCTGTCGTCGCGCCTCTTTGCCTTCTTCGCCTACCCGAACCCGGAGGCAGACATCGTCCACCACCTGGCGGATGTCTTCCAGGCAAACCACTACAACGTCGGCGCGGTCGTCAAGGCGATCTTTCACCTTGACGCGTTCTATACCTTAAAGGCGTACCGGTCGCTGATCAAGAGTCCGGCGGAACTCGCCGCGAGCGTGCTCAAGGCGACGGGCGCCGATCACAAGGGATACCTCGCAGCAGCCGCGGCCATGCCAGCGATGGGCCAGCTGCTCTTTTACCCGCCCAACGTCGCCGGCTGGCCGGCCGGGACCTCCTGGATCAACAGCTCGACGTTGCTCGCGCGGATCAATTTCGCCAACGCCGCGGCGGCGCGGGCAAAAGGCAACGTCCAGTCGGCATCACTCGACCAGCTGTTGAACTCGCTGGTCGACGCCAACGTTTCGTCGGACAGCCGCGACCAACTGCACGCGTTTGCCGCCGCGCACCCGAGCGACGCCGCCGGGCTGCTGTTCATGACCCTCGCCACACCGGAATTCCAACTGAGCTAATGGAGATGAAGTCAATGTTCAGCCGCCGCGATTTTCTGCAACGGGGACTGCTGCCGGCATTCGCCGGGTCGGCTGTCCCCTCGATCTTTGCCAACGGGATCGCCGCGGCGGCCGCGGACTCCCCATCGGCCAGCCCCAGCGACCGCATCCTGGTGCTGGTCCAACTCGCCGGCGGCAACGACGGGCTCAACACCGTGATCCCGTACCAGGACGGGGCGTACCACGATGCCCGCCCGACGCTCCGGCAGGATCAAGGGGTCCTGACCCTGGACAACCAGGTGGGACTGCATCCAAATCTCAAGGGGTTGAAGGCGAGCTGGGATGCCGGCCGGCTGGCGATCGTCCAGGGTGTCGGCTACCCGAACCCGAACCTTTCCCACTTCGCCTCGATGTCGATCTGGGAGACGGCGACGATCCAGGGTGGTTTCGGCGACGGCTGGCTCGGCCGGTATTTGAATTACCTCGACCAGGTGGGCGAGAGCCCGAACCATGCCCTCGAAGGCGTCAGCGCCGGCTCGCTGGTTCCCCCGGAGATGCGCGGGAAGTCGCCGGTGATGGCGCTGCAGTCGCTCAAGACCTTCCGCGTCCAGAAGGTCAATGAGCACGGCACCCAGGTGGACGTCGAGAACCCGCTGGTGAAGATGTACGGAGGACTCAAGACCTCGGCGCCGGCCCCTTACGGCGCGCTCTTCGACACGACCCTGCAGGATGCGCTGCAGGCGTCCCATGCGCTGCAGACGACCGACGCGACCTACCAGGCGAAGGCGACCTACCCGACAAACAGTCCCATCGCCAGCTCGCTCAAGCTGATCGCCGAGACGATCATCTCGGGACTCGGGGTCCGGGTGGCACACGTGACCCTGGGCGGGTTCGACAACCACGCCCGCGAGAAACCGGTCCACGACAAGCTCCTGCTCGACCTGGACCAGGCGCTGGCGGCCTTCATGCAGGATCTGCAGGGTCATGGTCTCGGCGACCAGGTGCTCGTGATGACCTGGTCCGAGTTCGGGCGTCGCGTCAACGAGAACGGCAGCGCCGGGACCGACCACGGCACGGCGGCCCCGATGTTCCTGCTGGGCACCCCGGTCAAGGGCGGCCTCTATGGCGAGGCACCGAGCCTGACAGCGTTGACCAACGGCAACCTGAACTTCACCACGGACTTCCGCTCGGTCTATGCCTCGGTACTCCAGAACTACCTGGGCGCGCCCGCGTCAGATCTCCTGGGCGGGAACTTCGAGCTGCTGCCACTGTTGAAGGCCTGATCCGAAGCTACCGTTGTCGGGCGACGTGACACCGACTCGGGCGAGCGTGCGGCAATGACACTTGAGCTGAAGGTCTGATCTAATCCCCAATATGAAGTTGAACCTGGCCGACCAGCAGCTCGACGCCTCAAGGCGCTCGCGCGCCGCGGGCGAGCGAGCATTGGTCCTGGGTGGTGGCGGATCGGCAGGCAATGCGTGGCTGATCGGCGTCATCGCTGGTCTATTTGAGGCCGGGTTGGATGTGACCCAGGCCGATCTGATCATCGGGACGTCGGCCGGATCGACCGCCGCGGCCCAGGTAAGCAACGGGATCCAGCCGACCGAACTGCTTGCCGACATCCTTGGCGCGGCGCCCCAGCCACGGACTTCTCCGGTGGGATCCGACGGTGGACGCGTTCCGATTAGGCCGGCGACGAACCACATGGAGACGACGAGCGCAATCATCGCCGCCGCTGAGGATGCGGCCGACATGCGCCGCAGGATGGGTGCGGCGGCGCTCGAGACGGGTGCAGCGTCGCACCGGTCTGCGCAAACGCAGTGGCGCACTACCGTCGCCGCTCGGCTGCCCAGTCAGCTCTGGCCGCAACGGCGGATGCTCATCACGGCGGTCGATGCGCATACCGGTGAACCGGTCGTGTTCGACCGCCACAGCGGGGTCGACGTGGTGGACGCCGTGGCCGCCAGCTGTGCCAGTGGCTTCGCCTACAGTATCGGCGACAGCCCCTACATCGACGGCGGCTACCGAAGAAACGAGAATGCCGATCTGGCAGCCGGATACGCACGGGTGCTGGTGCTGTCTCCATTCGGCGGCAGATCACGGCATCCGCTGGACTGGGGCATGCATCTCGCAACGCAGGTCGACGAACTTCGCGCACGCGGCAGCAGGGTCGAAACGATCTTCCCGGACAGCAACTCCCGCGACGCATTCGGCGTCAATGTGATGGATCCGTCGACGCGTCCGCCCGCCGCTCGAGCCGGTTGCGACCAAGGCAGAGGCCTTGCCGAGCAGCTCGCCGAATTCTGGCGCTGACGCATACGAAACCAGTCGACTCGGTTGGCGTGACGACGCCTGCTCATGCCTCGGATGGCCGATGGGCGCGGCGCGCCTGACGCTATCTTCGCCTGCGCTGACCTGACCACGTTCAGGCGCCTGGACGAGCTCGGACTTTGAAGTCATCGGCTACTGCGACCGGACTGGCGGCGACCCCGAGCAGCGAGTGCGGCGGCTGGAACAGATTAGGAATCGGTCCCTGCCGCACCTGATCGCTCCCTCGGACCGGGCAGGCTACTAGTCCCGGCGGCGGAGAACCTATATTTGAGCCCTGGCAACCGCGGTCCTCGACCCTGACGCGATCGTGCGACTGAACCTCGGGCGCTTGTTCCTGCCGGGTCTCAAGATTCAGATTCCCGTGCATGGCTTCCTGGTCAAGCATCCCGGTGGCGCCGGACTGATCGACACCGGCTATGGCACCAACGTCGAGCTGATCAAGGAGTACCGGGCCGTGGAGGCACCGATCGTCGCGGCGCTGCGTCAGCACGACGTGGAGCCATCGGACATTCGCTGGGTCATCAACTCGCACCTGCACTTCGACCACTGCGGCCAGAACGCCGTCTTTCCACACGCCCCGATTTACGTCCAGCGGGGCGAGTACGAGCGCCGGGCCGAGCCGGGGTACACCGTCCGGGAGTGGCTCGATTACGCAGGCGCCCGCGTCGAGCTGCTGGACGGCGAGCACGAGATCGTCCCGGGGGTTCGAGTTCTAACGACTCCCGGCCATACCCCCGGCCACCAGAGCATCGAGGTCGATACCACAACCGGGCCGGCGCTCTTCACCGGCGACGCCTGCTGGACGGTGGGCCAATTCAATGGCCGGCCGCCCCCTGAGGGCACGATGGAAGACCCGCCGGCCTTCGAGCGCTCGCTGGCCAAGCTCCGAGCGGTCAAACCCGCCGCCGTGCATTTCTGTCACGACAAACGCACCTGGCACCAACCACGAGTTCCGGTTTGACAGGTATCGTGTAGTGGGTAACAATGAAGCACTTCACTATGCAGAACCCCCAAACCGCGACTCACCTCGACCTCGGAAGCCACCTTTGTACCGGCCCGGACGGCCGGCTCTTCGACCGCCGGGTCCGCGAAATGCTCGCCAGGGACCCCGTTGGCCAGTCCAATAGCGAGGCGTCAGAGGCGGTCGCCGCCCTGCGGATGGCGGGCAAGGCGATGCGCCATCAGATGGGCCGGTTTGCCGAACGCCACGGCCTGAGCGAGGGACGGCTCTTCGTTCTCTTCCAGCTGGGCCGTGCCCCGCAGCACCAGCTACCGCTTGGCGAGATCGCCGAGCACCTGGACGTCAGCCCGCGCAACGTGACCGGGCTGATCGACCACCTGGAGAAGGACGGCCTCGTCGAGCGCGTGCCCGACAGCGCCGATCGGCGATCGATCCAGGCCCGCCTGACCGCCAACGGCCTCAAGACCGTCGAAGATCTCTGGCAGCAGGCCCGCGATGGCCAGGTGGCGATGGTTGAAGACTTCTCGTCCGAAGAGCTGGCGCAGCTTCGGCATCTCTCGTTACGCCTCGTTGAAAAATTGACCGGCGGCAAGCCAGCCGGGGCGAATGGGGGCAAGCTATGAGCGCATCGGTATTAGAACAGTACGAGCAAGCCCAGCAGGAGCTGGATCGGGCTGAGGTAATCAAACGGCACGTCGCCAAGAACCCCAGCCAGTACCCCATCAACGAGCGCGAGGCCGCGTTGAAGCGGGTGGATGACCTGCGGGAACAGCTGCAATCCCTCCAGTTGAGGCTCGAGGCATCGACGCGTCCGCACCCGAATGGGAACGCGCAGCCGAACGGAAAGGGCTCGTCCAATGGACATGCCACCCCCGAGGAGCGCCGCAGCATGGGCGAGGGCCTGAGCCGGACCCGGTTGATCCTGGTCACGATCGGCACGATGCTCGCGCTCTTGCTGGCCGCCCTCGACCAGACGATCGTCGGCACCGCCATGCCGCGGATCGTCGCCGATCTAAACGGCCTTGCCTACTACACGCTGGTGACCACGGTCTACCTGGTCGCCTCCACCGTCATGGTGCCGATCGCGGGCAAGCTCGGTGACCTCTTTGGGCGCAAGCCCTTCCTGCTCACCGGCATGATCGGCTTCGTTGGCGCCTCCGCGCTCTGCGGCCTGTCACAAAACATGCTCGAACTGATCGCCTTCCGAGGCATCCAGGGCATCTTCGGTGGGATCCTTTTCGCCACCGTCTTCACCGTCATCGGCGACCTCTACCCGCCGGCGGTTCGCGCCCGGGTCCAGGGTCTCTTCGGGGCGGTCTTCGGCCTATCCTCGGTGCTGGGCCCAACCGTCGGCGGCTACCTGACCGACAACCTGGGCTGGCGCTGGGTCTTTTACGTCAACGTGCCGGTCGGCATCCTTGCCGTCCTGACGGTGGCCAGCACCATGCCGTTCGTCCGCACCAGGGCCTCCTGGCGGGACATTGACTTCGCCGGCGCGGCGCTCCTCGTTGCCGGCGTCGCACCGCTGCTGACCGCCCTGACGATCACCCGCGACCATGCCTGGACCTCGGTCGAGGTGCTGGGTCTGTTCGGGATCGCGGCCGTCATGCTCGGCCTCTTCTTTATCGTCGAGCAGCGAGGCGAGCATCCGATCGTCCCCTTCCGGATGTTTACCGACCGCACCTTCTCGGTCTCGGTGCTCGTCGGCGCGCTGACCGGCTTCGCCATGTTCGGCTCCATCATCTTCGTCCCCTTGATCTATCAGGGCGTGCTCGGCATCAGCGCCACCAATTCCGGCCAGCTCCTGACTCCGATGATGCTCGGCCTGGTCTTTGCCAGCGTGATCAGCGGACAGTTGATGGTCCGGATCAAGCGGTATCGCTTCCTGGGTACGGCCGGGATCGCCGTGATGATGGTCGGGATGTGGTTGCTTTCGCAGGTCACCACCGGCACCAGCCGGCTCGAGGTCGTTCGCGACATCGTGATCGTGGGCGCCGGCCTTGGCACCACCTTCCCGCTCTATATCAATGCGGTCCAGAGCGCCGTGTCCCGTGCGTTCCTGGGCGTCGCGACCAGCCAGATCCAGTTCTGGCGCAACATGGGCGGCACCATCGGGACCGCCGTCCTCGGGTCGCTCCTCGTGTCCCGGTTGGAGGCCAACATCCAGACGCAACTGGCGGGCCTCCCGCCGGCCGCCGCCAATTTCGCGCCGAAGGGCGCCAGCAGCAGCGCCCAGACCTTGTTCGACGCCTCCAAGATCACCGCCGCCCGCGCCGCCCTCCCCCCGCAGTTGGTCCCGCTCTTCGACCAGGTCCTGCATGCGATCCGGGTTGGGCTGGCGAACTCCCTGCACGAAATCTTCCTGCTCGGCGCCGCCGTTCTCGTGCTGGCGTTGATCGCCTCGGTCTTCCTCAAGGACGTGCCGATGCGCGGCCGCAAGCAGGAACCGGGCGCGGAAGCCGCTCCCGTCGTCGCGGCGTGACGACCGCCCGCTAGAAACCGCCCTTTTGTGTACGGCGCACGAAGTGCGCCGTACACTTCCGTGTCACTCGTCCATTTTCAGGGTGCGGAAATCTCTGGACAATGGCCGGCATGAAAATCAATGCTGGCGATACCGCCTGGGTCCTCGCATCCGCCGCGCTCGTGATGTTGATGACGCCAGCACTGGGGTTCTTCTACGGCGGACTGGTGCGTCGCAAAAATGTGCTGTCGACGATCGGCCACAGCTTCTTCATTCTTTGCCTCATTAGCATCCAGTGGGTCCTCTTTGGTTACAGCCTTGCCTTCGGGCCCGACAAGTTCCACATCATCGGGGGGCTCGAGTGGGTCGGGCTGAACAACGTCGGCTTCACCCCCAACGCGGATTACGCCCCGACCATTCCCCACCAGGCCTTCATGGTCTTCCAGATGATGTTCGCCGTCATCACGCCTGCCCTGATCACGGGCGCCTTTGCCGAGCGGAAGCGTTTCAAGGCGTTCGTCATCTTCTCGCTGCTCTGGGCCACCTTCGTCTACGACCCGATCGCGCACTGGGTCTGGGGCGCGGGCGGGTGGCTGCACAATATGGGAGCGCTGGACTTCGCCGGTGGCACCGTCGTTCATATCAGCTCCGGCGTTTCCGCCCTGGTCGCGGCGCTCGTCCTCGGCCGCCGGCTCGGGTTCGGGAAAGCCAAATCCGAGCCGCATGACGCCACGATGGTCATCCTCGGTGCCAGCCTCCTGTGGTTTGGCTGGTTCGGCTTCAATGCCGGCAGTGCGCTCAGCGCCGGCGCGCTGGCCACCAGCGCATTCGTGGTCACGAATACCGCCGCCGCGATGGCCGCGCTCACCTGGCTCACCGTCTCCTGGTGGCACAAGCGGCAGCCGAGCATGCTCGGGGCTGCCGCCGGTGCGGTCGCCGGCCTGGTCGCGATCACTCCGGCCTCCGGCTTCGTCAACGTCATGGGCGCCATTGTCATCGGCTTCGGCGCAGGCATCGTCTGCTACCTGGCGATCCAGTTGCGCGAGCGAATCCATGTCGACGACGCCCTCGACGTCTGGGCCGTCCACGGAATCGGCGGCACCTGGGGCGCCATCGCGACCGGACTGTTCGCGACCGTCGCGATCAACTCGGGTGCGGCCAACGGCCTCTTCTACGGCAATCCCAAGCAGGTGCTCGTCCAGCTGCTGGCCGTCGGCGCCTCCTGGGTTTGGTCGATTGTCGGCACCTTCGTGATCCTGAAGGTCATCAACCTGTTCGTTCCCCTCCGCGTCGAAGAGGACGAAGAGGTCCTCGGACTCGATCTCTCGCAGCACGGGGAACCGGCGTACGCCTTACAAGAATCGTTAGCAGGGAGGAATTAACGATGGACCCCACGACGATCATGGCAATCATCAGCAGCGTCGTTGTCTTCGGTGCCTGGCTCGTGCTTCCGCACAGCAGCGTCGCACCCAGGGCCACGCGTGTGGAGTTGCCCGAGATGTCCGAGCCAACCACTGTTCGCGCGACCGCCTAGCGCGTCTTGACGACCGAGAGCTTCGTGGCGGTCTCGTAGCTGAGCGTCAGCACGCGGGCCGCCCGAAGCTGTATCGTCCGGCCGACCTCGTCAACAGAAAGGACTTTGATCCGCCGTCCCGGATGCAAGCCGCGGTCGTGAAGATACTGCAGCAGCGGCGGGGCTTCGCGCTGCGCCACCTCTGAAATCCGCGACACCGTCGCCACCTCACCCGGCTTAAGCGTCGAGAGGCGCCGCTCGTCGGTCCGCATCGTCGAGTGGCCGGGGATCGGGTTGCCGTGGGGGCACGTCGTCGGCCGGCCGAGCGCCTCGTACAGCTTTTTCTCCACCACCTCCGAGACGGCGTGTTCGAGCCGCTCTGCCTCGAGGTCGGCGGTGACCCAATCAAGGCCCAGCCCGTCGCTGAGCCAGCGCTCCATGATGCGATGACGGCGGACGATGGCTCCCGCCGCCACCAGCCCACGGCGGGTCAGCTGAATCTCCTTTGACGCCGTCAACCGAACCATGCCATCGCGGATCATCCGGCGCAGGGCCACGGTCACCGTCGGCCGGCTGACGGAGAGCCAGTCCGCGAGGCGAGCGCTGCGCACGATCTCGCCTTCGGCACGGATGTAATAGATCGCTTCCAGGTAGTGGGAAACCACTTCGGACGGCGGCCTCATGTTAGCGTTAGCTAACTGTGAGCTTGTCATCTACTAACTCTACGAAATGAGCCACGGAACGGTTGTGGTCCTCGGGCTGGTTGCCGGGCTGACCATCTTCATCGGACTGCCCGTGGGCCGGCTCCGCGGGATTTCCCGCGCCCTCCAGGGCTTCCTCAACGCGGTGGCGACCGGCGTCTTGATCTTCCTTCTGTGGGACATCCTGAGCCACGCGTCCGCCCCGGTCGAGACCTCGCTCGAGGCAGCACGACATGGCGATCGGAGCTTCATCGTCCTGGTCGCGATCTTCGGGCTTGGGCTGGCGATCGGGTTGCTGGCCCTGGTCTATGTCAACGCCCGGCTCTTCGGCCGGGTCAAGAACGCGCCGGTAGCATCGCCGCGCACGCTGGCGATGATGATCGCCACCGGGCTCGGGCTCCACAACCTGTCGGAGGGCCTGGCCATCGGGCAGTCTGCGGCGACCGGAGCCCTTGCCTTCGCCCTGGTGCTCGTCTTCGGCTTCGCCCTGCACAACATCACCGAGGGGTTTGGCATCGCGGCACCGCTGGCCGGGGACACGACGGCGCCGTCCTGGGGATTTTTGATCACGGCCGGGCTGATCGGCGGCGGGCCGACCTTCCTCGGAACCATGATCGGCTACGTCTTTACGTCGCGGGCGGTCTATGTCCTCTTCCTGGCACTGGCCGCCGGGGCCCTCCTCTATGTCATCAACGAGATGTTTCACATCGGGCGCCGCTTCAACTCACCCGTCCTGATGGCCTGGGGACTCCTGCTTGGATTCCTGCTCGCCTACGGGACAGACTTGTTTTTGACCTACAGCAGCCTTTGACCGGCGCGCCGATAGACTAATTCGCGTGACGCTCGTCTTCGAAGACGCGACCCTGCTCGATTGCACCGGGCGCGACCCTCGGCCGAAGACCCGGCTCGTGGTCGACGATGGTCAGATCGCCCGCATCGAGGCGACCAACGGGGCAAGCCGGCCGGCGGACGCCCAGGTGGTCGACTGCCAGGGTCGAACCTTGATGGCCGGTCTGCTGGACGCCCATGTCCACCTGGCTATCAACGACCTCGATCCAGCCGCCGAGGCGGCACTGCCGCCGGCGGTGATCGCATTGCGGATCGCGCACGAAATCGAGGCGACCCTGGACGCCGGCTTCACCACCGTGCGCGACGCCGGCGGCCTCGACGCGGGATTCAAGGAGGCCATCCGCCGTGGCCTCATCCGTGGGCCGCGCATCTTCGTCAGCGGCGCCTTTATCTCGCAGACTGGCGGCCACGGCGACCATCGGGCGCGAACCTCGCGGGTTGCGTTTCCGACCGTGGCGGGGCTGACGTCGGAGACCATCCTCGCCGACGGAGCCGACGAGGTGCGGCGTGCGGCGCGCGAGGTCCTGCGGCGCGGCGCCGACCAGGTCAAAGTGATGGCCAGCGGCGGGGCGGCCTCACCCTCGGACGAACTCGACCACGTCCAGTACACCGTCGCCGAACTGGCCGCGGCGGTGGATGCCGCGCGCGGCGTCGGGACCTACGTGCTGGCGCACGCGTACGGGCCCCGTGCAATCCAGAATTGTCTTCAGGCCGGCGTCCGGTCGATCGAGCATGCGAACTTTCTCGATGAGGAGACGGCCGACCGCATGCTGGCCGCGGACGATGCCTACCTGGTTCCCACCATCATCACCTACGAACTGCTCTCGGCCCGCGAGGCCGAGGGCGGCTGGACGCCGGACATGGTCCGCAAGATCCGGCAGGGCCTGACCGGCGCCTACGACGCACTCGGCCTCGCCTTCGAGAAGGGCCTGCGGATCGGATCCGGCTCCGATGTGCTGGCTGACATGCAGGGGGAGAAAGGCCGCGAAATCGCCTGCCAGGCACGCGTGATGGGCGCGATGAACGCCATCATCGCGGCGACCCGAACCAACGCCGCGTTGATGCGTATCGACAACGAGGTGGGAACGGTCGAGCAAGGCAAACGAGCTGACCTGATCCTGCTCGACGGCGATCCCCTGGCCGATCCCGGCCTCTTCGCCGATGCGAATCGGGTACGCCTGGTGGTTAAGGCCGGGGAGATCGTCAAGGACCTGGACCATGGACGGGTCGTCGCGCGTAGGCGGCGCAATTGACGGCGCCATCGCTGTAGGGTACGCTTCGGCGGCGTGCCCCAGCCGCTCCCTATTTTGCTCGATCGCCTGACGAAGACCTACGGAACGACCCGCGGGGTTCGCGACATCGACCTCACGGTCGAGCGTGGGGAGATTTTCGGCTTCCTCGGTCCCAACGGCGCCGGCAAGACGACCACCATCCGGGTGCTCATCGGCCTGCTCCGGCCGACCAGCGGGGACGCGCGGATCTTCGGCCGCGACTGCTGGTCCTGGCCCGGTCGCGTGCATCGGGACGTCGGCTTCATCCCGGGCGACCTCCGCCTCTACGAGCAACTGGGCGTGATGGAATTCCTTCGCTTCATGGCGCGCCTGCACGGCGGGGTGCGCCGCGGACGGATCGAAGGCGTCGCCGAACGGCTGGGACTGGATACCCGGCGGCCGATCAAACATCTCTCAAAAGGCAACCGGCAGAAGGTCGGCCTGGTCCAGGCGCTGATGCACGACGCGCCGCTGCTGATCCTCGACGAGCCAAGCGCGGGGCTGGATCCGCTGATGGAAGTGGTCTTCCTGCAGCTGCTCCGCGAGGAACGGAGCGCCGGCCGGACCATCTTTCTGTCTTCGCACAACCTGAGCGAGGTCGAGCGGATCTGCGACCGGGTCGCGATCATCCGAGACGGCAGGCTGGTGGCGGTCGAGCAGGTGGAGGCGCTCAAGGCCAATCGGGTGCGCGAAATGACGGTGACCTTCCAGCAGCCGATCGACCCAGGCGCCTTCGAGGGAAGAGGCATCGTGCTGCTGGAGCGCAGCGACCGACGGATCCGGATCTCAGTGCGCGGCGACGTCAACCCCCTGATCCGGCTGCTGGCCCGATACGACATCCAGGACCTGACCTTCAGTGAGCCAAGCCTCGAAGAGATCTTCCTTCACTACTATCAGCCGGCGCCGGTGTCAAAGCAGCGAGCGACCGCGTGAGCTGGACTCTGACCCTCAAGGTTCTCAAGCTCCAGGCGCAGGCCATCTTCTCCTACGCCTTTGGGGCCGCCTTTTACAGCGCGCTCATCGTGGTCCTCTTTCAGCGCGTCGTCGAACAGCACAAGGGCTTCCTCAACCAGTACCTCACGGTGGTCCCCAAGGCGCTGCTGCGCGCCTTCAACATCGGCGGGACGGACCTGACCAGCTTCGGGGGCTTCGTCGGCGCCGAGTACCTCAGCTTCATCTGGGTCGTCATCATCGCCGCCTTTGCCATCGCGTTCACCAGCGGCGCGCTGGCCAAGGAGCTGGAGGAGGGCACGCTGGAGCTGATCCTCGCCTACCCGCTGGGACGGCTGGGCTTCTTCTTCAGTAAGGTGGCGGCGTTGATCATCGCCCTGGCGGTAATCGTGCTCGCGACCGTCATCGGAATCTGGCTGGGCGCCGTCAGCCAGCATCTGTCGATCGGGGGATCAGCCTACGTCGCGGTGGCGGCTATCGGGCTCGCGTTTGCGCTGGCAATCGCCGGCTACGGGTTTCTCTTTTCGGCGCTGGCCTCGGAGCGCGGCCCCGCAGCGCTGGCAGCCGCGGGCCTCACGCTGGTCTTTTACCTGGTGAACTTCGCCGCCCAGACCTGGGACGCGCTGAAGGGCCTTTCTCGGCTGAGTCTGTTCCACTATTACGCGCCAAAGGACGCCCTCAACCTCGGCCGGGTCGATGGGCTGGCGATCGCCGTCCTGCTGGGGGTCGCGATCGCCGGCACGCTGGGCGGGGCCGTCGTGTTCCGGGTGCGGGACCTGAGCCCGTGAAGCAGCGCGGCTCCCCACACGACATGCTCGAGAACCTCCGCCAACCTCGGCCCCTTGCCGAGAAACTCCGCCTGCTGCTCCGGAACCGCGTGTTGGCCGTGGCCCGGGGCGGATGCTGCGGCCACCCCGGCGAGCCCGGCTGTTGACGGGCCGCAAAGGGCCCGGGTCCGGGCCATTGACACCCGCCTCCGGTTTGATATAATCTAACAACAGCGCTATCATGTACTGAGATAGCCGGATTAATAGGAACTGGAGGTCACCCATGGTTAGTTTGATCTGGACAATCGTCGTCGTCCTCTTCGTCCTGTGGTTGCTCGGATTCGCGCTGCACATCGGCGGCAGCTTGATCTTCTTGCTGCTCGTCCTGGCTGTGATCGGCGTGATCTACAACCTTGTGATGGGCCGCCGGGCCGTCTAACGCCGACCGGTTTTACTCGACAGGGCGCGCCGCAAGGCGCGCCTTTTTTTGTCCCGCGACCGCCGGGCACAACGTGCGCTAATCTGCTCTCTATGGGCGACACGGTGGGGGGCGTCCTGCGGCGCGGTCCGGATCGCATCATCGCCGGGGTCTGCTCCGGCATCGCCGAGTATTTCCACCTCGATCCGACGCTGGTCCGCGTCGTGTTCGTCATCCTCGCCCTGGCCCCGCCAGGCGTCGGAATCATCCTGTACCTGGTGCTCTGGTTTCTGATGGAGCCCGCCGGTCAACCCGGCGCCCCATCCCGGACCCCGCGAGACCGGTTCCGGATGATGGCGGACGAAATGCGCCACGAGTTCCGGCGCGGCTGGCGACCCTTCCAGGCGGACCCGGGGCCCGCCCCGCCGGCCTCACCCGCCGATCCGGTGGCGCCCTCCAGTAGCCCAGGACCGTCCACCCCCTCGGGAGGACGCTGGGGTGGCCCGGGATACCGCGGCCGCCCGGGCGGGCTGTGGTTTGGCATCATCCTGATCGCGCTCGGTGCCTATCTCCTGCTGGCGAACCTCGGGTACCTGAGTGGCTTTCGATGGGATCTCTTGTGGCCGGTCATCCTGATCGCCCTCGGCATGCTCGTCCTCTTCCGCCGCCCACGCTGACATGACTCACCGGACCCGGGGCCTCGTTTTCCCGGTCCTCCTGATCGCGATCGGCATCATCTTCCTGCTCGTCAACACCGGAGTCCTCTCTCCCGATGCCTTGCAGCGGCTCGGGGATTTGTGGCCGCTGATCCTGGTGATCCTCGGCCTGCAGCTGGTGCTCAACCACACGCTGTCGCGGCCCCAGGCGCGGGTCGCGGGCCTCGCGGCGGCCGCGCTGATTATCGTCGCCGCAGTGGCCTACGCCCTCCTCGCACCAGCAGCCCAGCTGGGCATGCAGCACCAGGAGTCGTCCGAACCCTTGCAGGGCCTGACCGCAGCGACGCTCGACCTCAGGTACAGCGGCGCGACGATCGACCTGCACGCCGCGGCGCTCGGCAATCAGCTCTTCACGGCCCAGGTCGACTATCCGAGCGGCGAACAACCGCCCGACGTCACCTTGAACCGTCGTGCGGCGACGCTGGACCTCAGCGGCGGCGGTCCCTCGCCCTTCCATCTTTTTGGCGGATCGCGGGAACGCCACCTCGCGGTCACCCTGACGAATCGAATTCCCTGGAGCGTCAAGATCAGCGGTGGCGCGGCCGCGATGACACTCGACCTCGCCAGCCTGCCCCTCTCCCGGCTCGAAATCTCCGGCGGGGCGAGCCGGGTGGACGTCAGCCTGCCCAAGCCAACGGGCCCACTCGTCGTCGACGTCAGCGGCGGAGCCACGTCGCTCAGCCTTCGGGCGCCAGCCGGCAGCGAGTGGAGGGTGTCCGTCAGTGGCGGCGTCTCGTCGCTCGATATCAACGGCAACCGGTCGGGCGCCATCGGCGACCTCCAGCATCAGAGTCCCGGCTATGCGGGCGCTACGGACCGGCTGACGATCGACGTCAGCGGAGGCGTCTCGCAGGTCGACTTCCGCACCGGCTGAGTCGGTGGCTACACAGCAGGTCTTCCTGGTTCGTCACGGCGAGACCGCCTGGACCATCGAGGGCCGGCACACCGGGCGGACCGAGATTCCGCTGACCGAGCGGGGACGGCAGCAGGCCGCCGCGCTGAAGCCCCAGCTCAGCGACCGGCCCTTTGCGCTGGTGCTGACCAGCCCGCTGGGACGCGCCATGGAAACCTGCCGGTTGGCCGGTTTCGGGGAGCGGGCACAGGCCCGGCCGGACCTCGCCGAATGGGACTACGGCAGCTACGACGGGCTGACCACGGCCCAGATCAACGCGACCCGCCCGGACTGGTCATTGTGGCGTGACGGGGGTCCACAGGGTGAGACGGCCGCCGACGTCGGCCATCGCGTCGACCGGGTCATCGCCGAGGCGCGCGCCGCCGCCGGCGACGTCCTCCTGTTCGCGCACGGCCACGTGCTCCGAGTCCTGGCGGCCCGCTGGCTTGGCCAGTCCCCAAAAGCCGGGCGGTTCTACGCCCTAAAAACCGCCGCCCGCAGCATCCTGAGCTATGAACATCACGACCCGGTGATCGAGCGCTGGAACCTGCCCCCGGCTTGAAGCGTTCGGGGCGGTTCTGCTACGGTGGCAAGGGGGCCCAGGGGTGGGCAAGGAAGGAGGGATTCGCGTGAGTCTGTTTTCAGCGCCGCAGGGCCTGCACCGACCGGCCGTATTTCGACTTCCCATCCGGCTCCGCTCCGAACATCGTATTGGCCGAGCCGCCGGGGCGAGGCTGGCACAGACGTCGAGGTGGGCCGCGAGCCTGGCGTCGGCCGCCTCACGCGATGCCCGCGCGGTGGCGGTACTCCTGCTGGCGAGCCTGGCGCTGCTGATCGCGGCGGTGCTGGCGAGTCCCCCTCTGCCATAGGCGGCATCTATAGCCACAATCGTGGGAAACGATTGGACTCGATGGCTGGTTCATTGATATCGTCGTTGCATGGTAAAGATCGAAGGGACTCACGCCGACCGCTTGGCCGACGCCGCTGATGGGGGCGCCCTCTGCACCGCCGAAACCGCCGAGTGCGGCTGCCCGGATCGCTGCGACCGCGACCACAGCAACGAGTAGCTGAAGCGTGAGCACGATCAAGCGGTCGACCCACACTGGCCTGGTGCCCAGCCCGCTGTTGCCGGAGGGCTACACCGTCCCGGCCTCGCGCTTTATCCATCCGAGTACCCGGATGCGGAAGCTGCTGGAGAGCGAGCCATACCTCTTTGGCCCGGGCGTCTACGACCCGATGGGCGCCCAGCTCGTCATGTATCACGGCTTCAAGGCGGTTTACTTCAGCGGCTACTCCTTCGCCATCGGCCACCTCGGCACCACCGACATGGACCTGTACTCCGGCGTCGAGATCGCCGACGCTGCCCGTCGGACGGTAAGCGCCCTGCGTAAGTTCCAGCTGACGATGGCGGTCGGCGACCCGGAGAAGGGCATTCAGCCGCGACACCTCGACATCCCGCCGGTCATCGTCGACATGGATGGCGGCTACGGCAATATCTTCAACGTCCAGCGGACCACGGAGCTCTACGTGAACGGCGGGGTCGCCGCCGCCCACATCGAGGACCAGGTCCTGCCGAAGCGTTGCGGCCACATCGGCGGCAAGGCCTTGATCGGTGTTAACGAGATGCTGGGCAAGCTGCGGATGGCCCGCAACGTGGCGGACGACCTCGGCAACCCGGACTTTGTCATCATCGCCCGGACCGACGGGCTCAGCGCCATGGACGCCCCGGAGTCGCTCCGGCACATGGAGCTGGCCGTCGAGCGCGGCTTACGCTACCTCGACAGCGGCATCCCCGATCTCCTCTGGTGCGAGTTTCCGACCTCCGAGCGCGGCCCGGTCGAGACCTTCACCGAGCAGATCCGCAAGCGGTTTCCACAGGCGCGCTTCGCGTTCAACTGGTCATCGTCCTTCAAGTGGTTCAAGGACCCCAATCCGATCAGCTTCGCGGAGCTCGGCGATATGGGGGTGAAGTTCATCTTCATCACCCTCGGCGCCCAGCACGCCGAGGCGCACGGTCTCAGCGTGCTGCTCGAGGCCATGTCCCGGGAGCAGCAAGATGGCTACATCGAGCTCCAGCGGAAGGAATTCGCGTCCGGTGCCGACTTTCCCAGCAAGAGCCACCATTTCTTCTCCGGCGTCCCCTATCACCACCTGGTGGGGAAGGCCTACGACGCCGCGCGGCTCGGGCGGGAGTTTGTCGAGGAGCTGCCCGAAGACCGGGTGGTCTAGCGCCCCGGCTAGCCGAGGCGCAGGTCGACCTCGCCCAGGAGGGTGAGGAAGGCCGCGACCGGCCCGGACGGCCGTCCCTGGTCGCGCCGGCGGATGGCAACGATCTGTTGCGCGACGTGGGGGCCGTCGGTCACGGTCACCAGGCTGAGCGTCTTGGCCGCGATCTCGCCCAAGACGGCGGTGCGCGGCAGCAGGGCGACTCCCAGGCGCCGTTCGACCATCTTCTTGGCAGCCTCGATATTGTCGAGCTCCATCACCTCGCGGGGGGTGACCCCCAGGCTCAAGAAGAAGGTCTGGGTCAGCTCGTAATAGCTGGAGGTCCGATCGAAGAGGATCAAGCGCTCCGAGGCCAGGTCGGCAATCCCCACCTGGCGCCGCTCCGCAAACGGATGTCCGGGCGGCACCACGAGCACCAGCTCCTCGTCGTAGAGCGGCAGGGATTCGATATCTCGATGACGCAGGGCCCGTACCATGGCCAGCTGGACCTCCTCACGAAGCAGCATTTGGAGCACGTCCTCCGAGTGCCCGGTCCGAACCGCGACCTCGACCCGAGGGTAGCTGGCGGCGAAGCGCTGCAGCAAGGCGGGCAGCACATAGGTGCTGACTGCCGGGGCGGCGCCCAGGACCAGGCGGCCGGCGGAGACCGACCGCGCATCGGCAAGCGCCTGGCGACCATCGCGGACGGCTCGAATGGCTCGTTCGGCGTAGGGGAGGAAGGCGCGGCCGGCGTCCGTCAGGCGCATCCCTCGCCGCGTCCGGGCGAAGAGCGGCTCCCCCAGCTCCTTTTCCAGGGCGTGTAGCCGAGCGGTCAGGGTCGGCTGGGTCAGGAACATCGCCTCAGCGGCCCGGCTGACGTTGCCCCGCCGCGCGACCTCGAGGAATCCCTCGACCTGGGCAAGCAGCACGCCTTAGCTATAGAAGCTTTCTATCGCGCCGTCAAGAGGGACGCGGGAGTGTTAATTCGGACAGAGATCGGACGCAGGCGTGATCGCCCGAGGCGGTTCGGATGTCGACGCTACGTCGCGGCCCGAGCCGCGGAAGGCCGCGCTCTGCCTGCTTATGATGCTGCCTGGTCCGATGAGCGCTTCGTCGATCCCGCGACGGGCCAGCTGCTGACGGTTCGCTACAATCCTCAGACTGGCGAGCGGGACTATGTCCCGGCGCCGCCCCAGGCGGGTGGCCGCCAGCTTCCCTGAACTATGCGATCAACGGCACTCTCCCTGCTCGCTCTCCTGCTGATCGCCGCTGGTACGGCGGCGGTGCTGGCGGCACCGCGCTACCAGCCGGTGGCGGTCCGGCCCTCGCCGTCAGCCCTGTTTACGATCGAGCAGCCAGCACCAACGCCCAGCCCCACCCCGACACCGACCCCGACGCCAACGCCCGCGGCCGCACCGAACCCCCCGGGCACGGTGACGTTCCCTGTGCCGGTGTTCAAACAGACGATGAACCTCGATTGTGAAACGGCAGCGCTGCAGATGGGCCTCGCGGCCCTCGGCCACACATACTCGCAACAGGCGCTGTTTGCCGGCCTGAATCCGGACACGCGACAGCCGGTCATGGTGCCGGGAACGAAGCGTGTCGCCCAGTGGGGCAACCCCTACACGAATTTCGTCGGCAACGTGAATGGCAGCGACCTCGGACCGACTGGCTACGGCGTGTATTACCCACTCATCCTGGCGATTGCGCGCTCACACGGCGCGCCGGCATCGACCGGGGGCGAGAACGTTAGCGCGACGCAGGTCTACGCCGCCGTCGCAAACGGTCATCCGGTCGTCGTCTGGGTGGAGACAGGCTGGGAGAACGCGCGGGCCGCTGGCTATACCGGTACCTGGACGTCCTGGCCCAACACGGGCAGCAGGCCGATCAAGTACTCCCTGATCGAACATGCGGTCACGCTCAGCGGCGTGTCAACGACGCAGATCCGGGTCAATGACCCCTGGAAGAGTGGCAGCCAGTACTGGTTCAGCAAGGCCGCCTTCGAGGCTTCCTGGGCCGACTTCAACAATATGGCCGTCATCCTGCAGTAGGGGCTCAGGGGCCGCGGTCCCCTGGACTTCGGCCTGGGTGCGGATCGGCAAGCCCACCAGGCTAATGAAGCCAACGGCCGCCTGATGATCGAATTGGTCGCCTGACGAATAGGTGGCCAGACGCGGCTGGTAAAGCGAGAACGGGGACGACCGCCCGACGACCTGCGCGGTTCCTTTATGCACCTTGACGCGCGCCATGCCCGAGACGAAACGCTGGGTGCTCGCGACGTAGGCGTCGAGGTCGCGCCGGTGGCTGGTGAACCATTTCCCCTGGTAGACGAGGCGTGCGTACTCTTGCGCCACGCCCGCCTTAAAGCGTCCCGCTTCGGCATCGAGGACCAGCTCCTCGAGCGCGCGGTGAGCCTGGTGCAGGATCACGGCCGCCGGGGCCTCGTAGACCTCCCGGGATTTGATGCCAACGAAGCGGTCCTCGATGATGTCGATCCGGCCCACGCCATGACGGCCGCCGACCTGGTTCAGCTCGGTCACGAGCCGGACCGGGTCGTGGCGCCGGCCGTCGATTGCGACCGGGATGCCACCCTCGAACGTCAGCTCGATCAGCTGCGGACGAGCTGGGGCGTTTTCCACCGACGCCGTCCAGAGAAAGGCATCCTCGGGGGGCGCCAGAAGCGGATCCTCGAGAACGCCGGCCTCGATCGAGCGGCCCCAGAGATTCTCGTCGACGCTGTACGGCGACTCGGGCTTGACGTCGATCGGCAGCTGGTGCGCCTGCGCGTACGCGATCTCCTGCTCGCGCGTCATCGTCATGCCATCGCGCAACGGGGCGAGCACTTTGAGGTGCGGGCCGAGGGCGCCGGTCGCGATGTCGAAGCGAACCTGGTCGTTGCCCTTGCCGGTCGACCCATGGGCGATCCACGCAGCGCCCTCGCGGGCGGCGGCCTCGACGAGCAGCTGCGCGATCAACGGCCGGCCGAGGGCCGTCGCGAGTGGGTACTGCCCCTGGTAGAGCGCGCCCGCCCGCAGGGCCGGCCAGCAGAATCGCTCGACAAATGTTCGCCGGGCATCGAGGACGTAGGTCTTGATCGCGCCCGCCTTCGCGGCGCGTTCCTGGATGGCCCTGAGGTTCGGCTGACTACCGAGGTCGGCGGTGAGTGCGATCACGTCGAAGCCGCGCGCCTTCCTCAGCCAGTGCACCGCGACCGTCGTGTCAAGTCCGCCGGAGTAAGCAACCACGATGCGCTCGGTCATCGTCAGTCCTCCGCCTGGACGAAGGCGCCCAATCGCGCCAATCGCTGGGCGAGGCCGCTGTAAGCCCGCGGATGGAGGGCGAGCGCCGCGAAGATCGTGTCATCGCCGGCGATGGTGCCCAGGACTTCGGGCCAGGCCGCCGCGTCGATCGCCGAGGCAAGCGAGTTGGCGGAGCCCGGTGTCGTGGTCAGGACCGCCATGCCCTGCCCGCGACGCACGGTCAGCGGCAGGTCGCGAAGCAGGCGGCGCAGGTGCTCCTCGCGTCCGACCGGCGACGCGGCGCCGAGGCCCTCTTCGGGCTTCACATAGTGGGTTTCCGGTCCGCCGATTCGAACCAGGCCGAGTTCCGCGATGTCACGCGAGACTGTCGCCTGCGTGGTCGGAATGCCGACCCGCGCGAGGCGCTCGACCAGCTCCTCCTGCGTGGCAATCCGGTGCCGGGCGATCAACGAGAGGATCGCCTCCTGTCGTTTACGCTTGGACACGCGCCAGCGCCTCCCGAACACGCTCGGGCGCGGTGCCCCCGGTGACGCTTCGAGAGGCGAGCGCCCCCTCCAGCGTCAGGTGCGCAAAGACGTCGTCGTCGAAGAGCGGCGAGGCGGCCCGGAACTCATCGAGGCTGAGCGCGTCCAGGCCCTTGTGCGCCGCCACGGCGGACGCGACCAACCCGCCAACGACGCGATGAGCCTCGCGAAACGGCAGGCCTTTCCTGGACAGGTAGTCGGCAAGTTCCGTCGCCAGCGTGTAGCCGCCAACGGCCGCCGCGCGCATCGCCGCCCGGTCGAAACGAAGGCCGAGGACGAGCCGCGTGGTCACCGCGAGGCAATCATTCGTCGTATCGATGCCATCGAAGAGCGCCTCCTTGTCCTCCTGGAGATCGCGATTGTAGGCGAGCGGGAGCCCCTTGAGCATCATCAGCATCGCCACCAGGTCGCCGGTGACCCGACCACTTTTGGCGCGCACCAGCTCGGCGGCGCAGGGATTCTTCTTGTTCGGCATCATCGAGCTGCCGCTGGCGAGCGCGTCCGGCAATGACGCGAAGGCGAACTCGACGCTGGTCCAGAGCACGATCTCGCCGCAGAGCCTCGAGAGGTGCACCATGACCAGGCTGCAAGCGGCCAGAAGCTCGACCACGAAGTCGCGATCCGCGACGGCGTCGATCGAGTTCGCGCTCGCCTCCCGGAACCCGAGATCGTGGGCGAGCCTGGCGCGATCGAGCGGAAAGCCGCTCCCCGCGAGGGCGCCGGCCCCGAGCGGTGACACGTCGGCACGCCCAGCCGCATCAGCGATCCGGCCCGCGTCTCGGCCCAGCATCTCGACATAGGCAAGCAGGTGGTGCGCGAGTAAGACCGGCTGGGCGCGCTGCGTATGGGTATACCCGGGCATCACCGTCTCCGCCTGCTCGCGAGCCCGCTTGACAAGCGCGGACCGTAGCGCGGCAACTGCGCCCAGCAGTTCGTGCGCCGCAGTTTTGACGTAGAGCCGCAGGTCGGTCGCGACCTGGTCATTCCGACTTCGACCGGTGTGCAGCTTGCCGCCGAGCGCACCGATTTTGGCGGTCAACCTCGCTTCGACCGCCATATGGATGTCTTCCCCGCCCTCGACGGACACGCCCTCCTTGTCGATGGCGTCGAGGGCGGCATCGATGCGCACCTGTTCAGCCGGGGTCAGCACCCCGGCGCCGACCAGGGCATGGGCGTAGGCGCGGCTGCCGGCGATATCCTCCTTGACCAGCCGGCGGTCAACCGGAAGCGAGCGGGTGAATCGGTCCAGCAGGGGGTCCGGTTCGTCGCCAAACCGGCCCCCCCATGGCTGTTCGCTCAGTGCGTCACCTTGCCGGCCCGCTTGGCCAGGACTTCCCATGGCAGGCCGGCGATCTGGGCGGCCGGGCCGCACAACTGCTGGTTGAAGCTCCGGCTCTGGAGACTGCGGATCTCCGGGAAGAAGAGCGACTGATCGCTCTGCCGCGACGTGATGTCGATCGATCCGTGGAAGAGGGTCGCCGCCACCGTGCCGCTGACGTGCGTCTGGGTGGTCGTGATGAAGGCGTCGAGCGCTTCCTTCAGCGGGCTGAACCAGGATCCGTGGTAGACGAGGTAGGCCCATTTCTGGTCGACCCCGGCCTTGTAATGAATCTCTTCCTTGGTCAGGCAGAACTGCTCCAGGTCGTGGTGCAGCTTGAGCAGCACGGCGGCCCCCGGCGCCTCGTAGAGCTCCCGCGACTTCAGCCCCATGATCCCGTCCTCGAAGACGTCGATCTTCCCGATGCCGTGACTCCCCGCCACCGCGTTGAGCTTCGAGACGATTTCGGGCAGTGGCAGCTCGACCCCGTCGAGCGCAACCGGGACCCCATGCTTGAACGTAATCGAAACCTGGCTTGGCGTCGCGGCAACCTTGGCCGGCGGCTTCCACCAGACCCACGCGTCTTCAGGAATCGGCTGGTTCAATCCGATGGCGCCCGAGGCAAGGCTGCGACACCACATCGTCTTGTCGTCGCCGCCCTGCATCACCTCGGTGATCGGGATCCCGAGCTCCTTGGAGAGCTCCTCTTCCTCGCCGCGCGTCAGGTCAAAGTCGCGAACCGGCACCAGGACGTCGAGCTTGGGCGCGAAGAGCTTGAAGACGTTGTGCATGCGGTACTGGTCGTTCCCCTTCCCACTGCTTCCCTCCATGATCGCGTCGCAGCCGAGCTCCAGAGCCTTCGCGGCGATCCTGGCGGCGATCAGCTGGCGGGTCATCGAGGTGGAGACCGGATAGCCCTCGTAGTTCGAATTGGCCTGGATGGCCTTCGACAACCAGAGCTCGGCAAATTCCTCCTTGGCGTCGATCACGATCGGGGTAAGCCCGAGGACTTTCGCCTTCTGGATGGCGGCGTCCATCTCGTCCTGCCCCTGGCCGACGTCGACCGTGATCGGAAACAGCTCCTCGACGTGGTATTTCTCCTTCGCCAGAACGGCGCACAACGACGAGTCGAGCCCGCCCGAGTAGGCGAGGGCCACCTTTTTGGCTGTCTTCACCGGGGTCGCGTCGATCTTTTCCAGTAACTTGCTCTTGACTGCCAGCATGTACAACCTCCTGCCTGATGGAAATGATGCCGGTGCATAACTATACCGCTATTCGTATAATTACGCAATCGCAATGATCGGCATCCTGTGTTCGCGAGTTCGGACCGAGGAGAAAACGCTGTTCGAGGCGCTCCGCCGGCGAAGCATCCCGTTCGAACGCGTGGATGAAGACCTGGTCCAGTTCCCGATCGGCCAGCGCGACGGGTATCCGGACGTCGTGCTCGACCGCTCGATTCATCACGGGCGGTCGCTGTACGCGATGACCCTCCTCAACGCCATCGGGGTGCCCACCGTCAACCGCGGCCGGGTCGCGCGCATCTGTGGCGACAAGATCCTGACCACGGCCGCGTTGGCGCGAGCCGGACTGCCGGTCCCGAAGACCATCGTCACGTTCACGCGTGAGGCGGCGCTCGCCGCGATCGAAACGATGGGATATCCGGTCGTCCTCAAGCCGATGGTCGGATCGTGGGGCCGCCTGCTGGCCAAGATCAACGACCGCGACGCGGCCGAAGCCGTCCTCGAGCACAAGGAGACGCTCGGCTCGTACCAGCACGGCATCTTCTACATCCAGGAATACGTCAACAAGCCGGAGCGGGACATCCGCGCCATCGTCGTGGGGGACCGGACGATCGGCGCCATCTACCGGCGGTCGGAGCACTGGATCACGAACACCGCCCGCAGCGGCAAAGCCTTTCCTTGCGAGGTCACCGACGAGCTCGACCAGCTGTGCCGGAAGGCGGCGGCCGCGGTCGGTGGCGGCTTCCTCTCGGTCGACCTGCTCGAACATGACCGGGGGCTACTGGTCAACGAGCTGAACTACACGCCGGAGTTCCATGGTTTCATAGCAGCAACGGGAATCCCGGTCGCCGACCTGGTGATCGATTACGTGCAGCAGGTCGGTGCCGGCAAGGTGTCGCAGAAGGAGGTGTCGTGATGGCCGCAACGTCGACCGCCCCCTGCCCGGAATGTGAGGCGCAGGTGAAGCTTTCGTCCACCGTCGAGAAAGGCGAGATCGTGCCCTGCGCCGAGTGCGGGGCCGAGCTCGAGGTCATCGAGCAGGACCCGATCCAGCTCCGTCTGGCTCCGGAGGAAGAGGAGGACTGGGGCGAGTAAGGTGCGCATCGGCGTTCTCTGTTCGCGCATTCGGGCCGAGGAGAAGCTCCTGTTCGAGGCGTTTGCCCGACGCGGGCTCGCCTTCGACCGGATCGATGACCGCGAGCTGACCTTCGACCTCGCGCAACCACGCATCCAGCATGATGTCGTGCTGGAACGCTGCCTGCACCATTCGCGGGCGCTCTATGCCTTGCGCATCCTGAACCAGTGGGGCGTTCGGACGGTGAATACCTACGAGGTCGCGCTGACCTGCGGTGACAAGATCAATACCACGACGGCGCTGATCGCGGCCGGCGTGCCGAGCCCGCGCACGATGATCGCCTTCACGCCCGAGTCCGCGCTTAGCGCGATCGAGACCATCGGCTATCCCGTCGTGCTGAAGCCGGCGATTGGATCCTGGGGCCGCTTGCTGGCGAAGATCTCCGACCGGGAAGCGGCTGAAGCCATCCTCGAGCACAAAGACACGCTGGGCTCGTATCAGCACGCGATTTTCTACATCCAGGAATTCGTCCGCAAGCCGGCCCGCGACATACGCAGCTTCGTGGTGGGCGACGAGACCATCTGTGCCATCTATCGCGAATCCGCGCATTGGATCACGAACACCGCCCGCGGCGGCCAGGCTCGCAACTGTCCGATCACCGACGAGATCGACCGCCTGTCGCGCGCCGCCGCGGCAGCGGTCGGAGGCGGCGTGGTCGCCATCGACCTGCTCGAGCACCCCGAGGGCCTTCAGGTCAGCGAAGTGAACTACACCATGGAATTTCGCAACAGCATCGACACCACCGGGGTCGATATCCCTGGACGGATCGTCGACTACGTCGTGCACGTGGGCGCCCGCGAGCCGGTCCCGGCGTGATCGCCGGCGCGAACGTCTCCCCGGCCGCGGACCTGGACGGCTTCGAGATGCTCACCGAGATGGTGCGCATCCCCAGTGTCTCGACCAGGGAAGCCAAGCTCGGAACCTGGTTGGTCGACCGCCTGACGGCGCTCGGGTTCAGCGCCCACCGGGACGCCGTCGGAAACGTCATCGCGCAGCGCGGTACCGGCTCGCGCGAAATCCTGCTGCTCGGCCACATGGATACCGTTCCCGGGCTGATTCCGGTCCGCCAGGAGGGTGATCGGCTCTTCGGGCGTGGCGCGGTCGATGCCAAAGCCCCCCTGGCCGCGGCCATCACGGCCGTCGCCAGACAACCGGTGAGTACCACCCATCGCTGCACCATCATCGCCGCGGTGGAGGAGGAGGGCAGCTCACGCGGAGCGCGGCAACTGGTGTCGCGCCCGGCGCCGGCGCAGCTCATCATCCTCGAGCCGAGTGGCTGGGATGCCATCACGCTCGGCTATAAGGGCAGCATGTGGGTTCGGTACCAGCTGAGCCAGCCGGTCGCCCACGGCGCCGGGCCGACCCCGAGCGCGGGCGACCAGGCGATCGCCTTCATCCGCCGGGTGCAGGACTACGCGCTTGCGCTCAACCGTGAGAAGGCCGTCTTCGATCGGCTCGACGTCCGCGTCGTCCAGCTGGACGCCGGCCATGATGGCCTTCGCGATCTCGCGACCACGACGCTCGGTCTGCGGCTCCCACTCGGCTTCGATATCGAAGCCCTGACCGCCGCGCTCCACGACTGGGGCGGCTTGGCCGCCGTCGCCGTCGACCATGCCGACGCGGCCGTTCGCGCCGGGAAGAACACGCCCTTGGTCCGTGCCTTCCTCGAAGCGATCCGGTCGGCCGGCGGCACGCCGCGGTTCAAGGTCAAGACGGGGACCTCAGACATGAATATTCTGCTGCCGATCTGGGGCTGCCCGGCGCTCGCCTACGGACCGGGCAACTCGGCCCTCGACCACACGCCCGAGGAGGCGATCGATCGGGCCGATTTCGAACGCGGCGTCGCCGTGCTCTCCTCGGCCATTACCCGGCTCGCTGGCTGAATGAAGGCGTCCATCGTCGGCGGCTCTGGCTATGCGGGTGGGGAGCTGCTCCGCCTCCTGCTCTCGCACCCCGAGGTGGAGGTCGCGCAGGTCACGTCCGAGCGGCTGGGCGGGAAATTCGTTCACAGCACCCAGCCCAACCTGCGGCGACGGACCGAGCTCAAGTTCGAGTCGCGATCGGCCCTCCAGCCGGTCGACGTGCTCTTCCTGGCGCTGCCCCACGGTCAGGCAAGCCGCGAGATCGACCGGTACCTTGGCCTCGCACCCGTGATCATCGATCTCTCGGCCGACTTCCGGCTGCACGATGCCACCCGGTACCCGATCTGGTATGGCTGGGAGCATCCGCAGCCAGCCATGCTGGGCGACTTCGTCTACGCGCTTCCCGAGCTGCACCGCGACCAGATCCGCCGGGCGAATCACCTGTCGACGGGTGGCTGCCTGGCCACCGCCGCAATCCTCGGCCTCTACCCACTGGCCAGGGCCGGCGTCCTCGATCCGGCGATGCCGCTGGTGATCGAGGGGAAGTCCGGGTCATCGGCGGGTGGTGCCGAGCCGGGCCCGGCATCCCATCATCCGCATCGCAGCGGGGAGATTCGCTCCTTCGCGCCGACGGCGCACCGCCACACCGCCGAGATCATCCAGGAGCTCGGCGGCGCCGACCGATCGGGACCGGGGATCGCCTTTTCCGGAACCGCGGTCGAAGCCGTCCGTGGGATCCTGGTCACGGCCCATGCATACGTCCAGGATGACCTCAACGAAAAAGACCTCTGGAAGATTTACCGAGGCGCCTATGCCGACGAGCCGTTCATGCGGATCGTGAAGGAGTCGCAGGGAATCCACCGCGTCCCGAATCCCAAGATTCTTTCGGGCACAAACTACTGCGACGTGGGGTTCGAGCGGGATCCGCACTCCCGCCGGGTGGTGGTGATGAGCGCGATCGACAACCTGATGAAGGGCGCCGCCGGCCAGGCGGTGCAGGCGCTCAACGTCCATTGCGGATGGGACGAGCGTACCGGCCTGGACTTCTCCGGCCTGTACCCGATCTAGCGCATGCTGGTGATCAAGATCGGCGGCAGCTTGCAGGACCCCGATCCGCTGCTGCGCGACGTCGCCAACTTGCGCGAGCCGCTCATCCTGGTTCACGGCGCCAACAAGGAGCTGAACGAGCTCTCCAGGCGCCTCGGGCACCCGCCCCAGATGGTGACCTCGGTCCGTGGCGAGGTCAGCCGCTTCACCGATGCCACGACCATGGATCATTTCCTGATGGCCTACGCCGGCAAGCAGAACAAACGGATCGTCGAGCGGCTGCGCGCCCTGGGCGCCAACGCCGTCGGCCTCACCGCCATGGATGGCGGCATCGCGGTCGGCCGGCGCAAGCCGGATCTCCGGGTGCAAGAGGGTGACAAGATCAAGGTCCTGCACGGCGATCACAGCGGCAGCATCGAGCGGGTCGAGCTACGCCTGTTGCGTCTCCTGCTCGAGCACGGCTTCCTCCCGGTGCTCACCCCGCCGGCGATCAGTCAGGACGGGGTCGCGATCAATGTCGATGGCGACCGGCTGGCGATGGAGATCGCCGTGGCGGTCGGCGCCGAGCGCCTGCTCATCTTCGCCGACACCCCGGGCTTCATGCGCGACCCCGACGATGAACAGACGGTTATTCCAGCGATCCGTCTCGACCAGATCGATGACGTCGTATCGTTTGGCAAAGGCCGGGCGCGCGTCAAACTGCTCGCCGCGGGGCAGGCCGTACGCCGCGGCATCAAGGCGGTCGGGTTGCTCGACGGCCGGGGCGACCATCCACTGACGCGAGCCTTCGAGGGAGCCGGGACATGGATCACAAGCTAGTCGCGACCAGCGCCGCCGGCCTCAAGCCGATCCCGCTTCACGCGGACCGCGGCATCTCACTCGTCCGTGGCGAAGGCTGCTACCTCTGGGATCAGCACGGTCGACGCTACCTCGACCTGATGACGAACTACGGCGTGAACCTCCTGGGTCACGCGCACCCAGGCGTCAATGCCGCGATCGATGCCCAGCTCGCCCAGCTGACCAACGCGCATCAGAGCTTTTCGAATCCCGCCCGCGACGAGTTCCTCCAGGCCCTCGGCGCGCTGCTGCCGGCCGGCCTATCCCGGATCTCGTTCGGCAATTCCGGGGCCGAGGCCGTCGAGGCCGCGCTCAAGTACGCACGCGTGGCCACCGGACGCACCGGCATCATCGCCGCGCACCGCGCCTATCATGGTCGAACCTACGGCGCGCTGGCCGCCACCTCGGACGCGAAGTACCGTGATCCGTTCGCGCCCATGCTCGAGGGAGTGCGGCATGTCCCGTTCGACGACCTCGAGGCGATCGCCCGGGCCATGGATGATACGGTCGCCGCGGTCATCATCGAGCCGATCCAGGGTGAGGGCGGGGTGCGGGTGCCGCGGGATGGCTATCTGCGGGCGATCCGCGAGCGCTGCGATGCCGACGGCATCCTCCTGATCTGCGACGAGATCCAGACCGGGTTTCGGACCGGGAGCCCGTTCGCCTTCACCAGGGAAGGGATCGTCCCCGACATCCTGTGCCTCTCGAAATCGATCGCCAACGGCCTGCCGCTGGGCGTGACGGTGACGACCGAGGCGGTCAGCGCGCGGGTGCCGAAGGGCAGCCATGGCAGCACCTTCGCCGGCAACCCACTGGTCTGTGCCGCCGGAACCGCGACCCTGCAGATCCTCGCCGATCCGTCGCCGCATGCCCGAGCGGAGAAGGCCGGGCAGCGGTTCCAGGACACCGTCCGCGAGCTTGGCCTGGCGCAGGTGCGGGAAGTCCGCGGGCGCGGTCTGATGCTGGCCGTTGAGCTGAAAAAACCGGCCACGCCCGTGATCAAGGCGATGCAGGATCGCGGCGTGCTGGTTCTTCCGGGCGGGGGCACCGTGATCCGTTTTCTGCCGTCGATCCTGATCGACGACACGCTGCTCGACGAGGGGATCGACGCCCTGGCCACGGCCGTTCGTCAGCTTGGCTGATGCGGCATAGGCGCGCCGGCGTCATCGCCCGCACCCGCAAGGAGTTCCGCGAGCTCGATCGGCTGGTCGTAGCGCTAAAGCCGGCCGATTGGCGCCGGCTGGTTCCACGCCCCGAAGGACGCGACCCCTGGACGGTGAAGGATTCGCTGGCTCACATCCTCCACTGGAAGGAGCACACCGCCCGCGTCATCCGGGGTGAGAAGCGGCCAGCGGAATTCCGCGGACTGGAGACCAATGCCATCAACCGTCTCATTTACGAGCGCTGGCGCAAGCGGCGTCCGGCGGATGTCCTTGCCTGGCATCGACGGGTGCAGGACGACGTCCTCCGCACGCTCGAGGCAACGCCCGCAGCCTGGTTCAGCCGAAAGGAGCACGGAGCGGATTGGCCCGGTGACTTCACGAGCCACTCCGCCTGGCACCGCGTCCGCGATATCGAGGCCAGCCGTCGAGTTTAGGGCCCCTTCGGCTCCTGGATGATGTTGCCGCCATCCACGACGAGCGACTGGCCGGTGATGTACGAGGCATCCGGCGAGGCCAGGAAGACGACCGTTCAGCCTCGAGCATCGATCCAGTCGCGATCCAGCCCGGCGCGACGGCGTTCAGGGTCACGCCATGGGCCGCCGTCTCGATGGCCGCCGCGCGCATCATGCCGTCCATGGCCGCTTTCGCCGCGCCGTACGCCGCCATGCCCCTGGCACTCACGAGCGGACCAGTGACCGATGACACGTTCACGACGCGACCGTACGTGCGCTCGACCATCCCGGGTAGGACGGCGCGGGTCATCAGGAAGGCGGTATCGAGGGTCACCTGGATCTGACGGCGCCAGTCCGCGTAGGAGAACTGCTGCAGCTCAGGGCTTGGCATATCGACGCCGCTCTGCGCCATCCCGGCGTTGTTCACCAGCACATCGATGCGACCGAGGCGGGCGAGGACGCTGTCGACCAGGTGCTGCGCCGCTGCCTCGTCGGACAGGTCGGCGACGAGCGCCAGGACGTCACGTCCGTCGGGATCGAGCTCCCGCGCCCGCGAGTGGATGCGGTCGGTGGTGGAGGTGATCACGACTTTCGCGCCCGCGGCGTGCATCCGCCGGGCGACCGCAAAGCCGATGCCCTCGGCGCTCCCCGCGCCGGTCACCAGCGCAACCTGATCCTTCATCGGACCAGCTCAGCCACCGCCTCCTCGAAGACCGCGGTATGGCGGTCGACATCGGCCATTTGCGTGTCGGGGACATCAGCGCCATGTTGTGGAAGGGCGTCAAGAGGATGCCTCGGTTGAGCGCGTGGAGATGCATCAACCGCTCCAACGTGTGATCGATCGCCGCCGCCGCGGCCCCACCCGACGTCGGCGGTTGCGGCAGGAAGACATATTCGGCGCGGCATCCGAGCCGCGTCACGCTCCAGGGCATGCCGTACCGCTGAATGACGTCGTTCAGTCCGTCGGTGAACCGTTCCGCCAGCCGGATCATGTCGTGAAAGGCGTCCTCGGTCAGCACGTGCTCCAGGGTCGCCCGGATGGCCGCCATGGACAGCGCGTTGGCGGCCAGCGTCCCGCCAACCCCGCTCACATCGGTGTCGTCACTTTGCATCTCCGGCAGCACACCGTCGGCGACGTCGCGAGTCATGCCCAGGGCGGCCGCCGGGATCCCGCCGGCGATGGTCTTGCCGATGGTGACCATGTCGGGCGACAGCCTCGCCGCCGCCGTCATGCCGCCCGGGCCGGCGCAGATCGTATGGGTCTCGTCGATGATCAGCAGCGTTCCGGCCCGTCGGGTCAGCTCACGGAGCTGGTCGTGAAAACCCGGTGCGGGGAGGATGATGCCGATGTTCGTCATCGCCGGTTCGGCCAGCACACAGGCGACGTCGCCCGCCGCCAGCTCACGCTCGAGGCCCTCGAGGTCGTTGAACTCGACCACACGCGTCGTCACCGACGGGGGCACCGGCGCGCCCATGTTGCCCGGCCGGAAGGTCACCGCGCCAAGGTCATCCAGGACACCCAGGGTCTCATCGACCGTGCCGTGGTAGCAGTAGTTGAAGACCAGGATCTTTGGCCTGCCGGTCAGCCCACGGGCGATGCGAATCGCGAAGCGGTTGGCGTCGGTCGCCGTCAGCGTGAACTGCCACTGGGGGAGGCCGAAACGACGGGCCATCTCCTGCCCAGCCCAGACGGCGTCCTCGGTCGGCAGCATGAAGGTCACACCGCGCCGGGTTTGCCGGATGACGGCCTCAACCGTGGCGGCGGGGGCATGTCCCGCCATCGCCCCGGTGTCCCCAAGGCAGAAATCGAGGTACGTGACGCCGTCGACATCGGTGACCCGGGCACCTTTCGAGGACTCACAAAGGGTGGGATCTTGCTGGCCCAGCGGACCATCCAGTTCATCGGGACTCCGGCGAGCAGCGATTCCTGCGCCCGGCCACTGAGGGCGACCGATCGCGGATGGTCGCGCAGGAAGCGAGCCTCTTCCCGGGCCAAGAGGTCTTCGATCCGAGCTTGCCCGGGTGCCAGCACCGTTCTCATCGCATTCCCTCCAGGTCGGATTAGTATCGCAGGCGAGATGACGACCTACGTGGCGATGCTGCGCGGGATCAACGTCGGCGGCCACCAGAAGGTCTCGATGGCCGCGCTGCGGACACTCGTGACCGACCTGGGGCATTCGGAGGTCGCCACCTACATCCAGAGCGGCAACGTCGTCTTCAAGAGCCGCGCCGCCGACTCGACGCGAGTGGCACGGGCGCTCGAGGCCCGCATCAAGCGGGACCTCGGCCTGTCGGTCACGGTTGTGGTTCGCACGAGCGCTGAGCTCACGCGTGTCGCCGCCGCCAATCCGTTCCTCAAGGCGGGCAAGGACGCCGCAACGCTCTACGTGATCTTTCTTGCGTCCGCCCCTGACGCGGCGCTGGTCAAGAAAATCGATCCGACGGCCTTTAAGCCTGACGAGTTTCGCGTCATCAGGCGGGAGATCTATGCCCACTATCCAAAGGGGTACGGCCGGAGCAAGCTGACGAACAACGTCTTCGAAGGGCGGCTCAAGGTTGCCGGGACGGCGCGGAATTGGCACACCGTCACCAGCCTCCTGCAGATGACGTCCAACGCGAAAGCCGAGAAATAAAAAGAGCCGCCCGTAGGGCGGCCCTTCTTGAACGGTTGGTTCTGGTCAGTCGACGACGGTCGTGGTCGTCCGGTTGCGCGCCATCAGGCGGATGAGCGAGACGATGCCCCACCCGATCAGCGAGTAGATGATGATCGCCACAACCGACTCCGGCTCGAAGACCGAGCGCCCGGCGGCCGCCGTGTTGAAGATGCCGTGGAAGGGCGCGACCAGCGGGTCGGTCAGCGCGTACATGAAGCTCACGAACGCCGACGCGGTGTTGGCGCCGAACATCTTGAGGAGGAAGCGAATCGCAATCAAGGTATCGATGAGGCCGACGATCCACCAGACGACCTGGATGGTCCGATCATTGGTGGCGCCACTGCGGTAGACCGAGGTCCTCGAGCTGCTCGTGGTGCCGGCTGGTGCGACGGGGGTGACCGGCGTAACCGGCTGGCCCGTGGCCGTCTCCTGTCGAACGACTTCGCGATCGTAAGTTTCTGCCATCAGTTCTCCTTGTGAGCCCGGGAATCCATCGCGTAGGCTCAAACGCTACACTCAGAATAGCAGATTTAATGGCAATGTCAATGCTTAATTATCACCGGTGGTGGTGAGGGAATGCTTCCCGACCTGGCGGTTGGCTGCTGGAGAAGACGCATCCCGGGAAGGTCCACGTCACGCTCGAGGAGGGTGACGGTCGGCCCAGCCGGTGGAAATTAGGTCATAGGTCGAGCAGGATTGTCGCAGTTCGTGCCCTGGATGATCGCGAACCGGTAACGAACGGGTTAAGCGCAGGGGCCATGCAACGGCCGCTGTAACTGGCGGCTGAAACGATCATTTAGGCATGCGCAGACAGTGGACCATTCGGCAGAAGATCGTGCTGCCCTTCTTCGTGCTGCTGGTGTTCGTGGGAATGGTGGGCACCATTCTCATTACCGCTCGCGCGACGACGGCGACCGTCGCAGCCTTCGAAGGAACTCTGCTGCGAGCTAGCCTCCTTAGCAACGACCACCTAGCGGTCCTCGAAGCGGAACGTTTAGCACAGTTGCGGGCCGCCATCGACACACAAGGCGTTGCGGCAGCTGTCGCGGGTGCGGACACCAGTACCCTGGCGCGCCTGCTCCGGCCGATTCAGGCCAACGCGGTCCCATCTCAACTAGTCATTCGCGTCCTTGACGCGAAAGGCAACGAGGAGCTCGTGCTTACCCCGGCCGGCGGGCCGCAGGCGGCGGGCCCACTCAGCAATGAACCCACAGTCATTGCCGTCCTGGCCGGGCATACGGACGCCCGGGGCGACAAGTACGTCTTTCCCAGATCGGAGCCTTCCGGCATCATGCTCTACTGGGTCGGTCCAGTCCATTCGGATCAGCACACCGTGGTGGGAGCGGTAGTACTAGGCGAACCACTGACTGAGATCGCCGGCAGCATCCGAGACTCGCGGGCTAGTGATTTGATTTTCTATGACCAGTCTGGGCGGGTCTTGCTCTCATCACTCAAGGGCGTTCCCCCGTTATCCCAAACCATTCTTGGGCAGCTTCCGAATCGGCCGGTCCGCGTCAGCCAAACGCTTGATGGTCATCGGTACGAGTTCCTTGTCGCGACCTGGAACCTGCGGACCAGCTCCATCGGGTACATAGCCGCGGCGCTTGAGGGGGAGAGCTTGGTGGCGTCGGTAACCCAGATCCGTCTGCTGATGCTTGTCCTATTTGCGGTTGGGTCGCTTACGACTCTCCTCTTCGGCACTATCGTCGCGAAGCGCATCACTCGTCCCGTCGAACAGCTGGTCGCGTCGACCGCTGCGATCGCAGCGGGCAATTGGCGCCATCGGGCGACGGTCGCTTCCAACGATGAAATTGGTGTCCTCGCCAGCGCATTCAACGTGATGACCGATACCCTCGAGCAGAAAGCGAGAGAGGTGGAGGAGACCTACTTCGCCAGCATCGAGTCGCTTGCTCGGGCTATTGACGCGCGCGACCCATATACGTTCGGCCACTCAACGCGGGTCGCGGCCATTAGCCTGGAGATTGCCGACGAGATCGGACTGCCCGCGGAAGAGCGCACGGCTCTTCGCCGTGCGGCGCTCCTACATGACATCGGCAAGATCGGCGTGGAAGACAGCATCCTGCGCAAAAAGGGCCCGCTCACGGATGAAGAGTGGAACGCCATGCGGGAGCACCCGTTGATCGGTTACAAGATGCTCCTGGGTCTTAACTTCCTCAAGCCAAGCCTTTCGGGTGTTTTGCACCACCATGAGCGCTGGGATGGGAAAGGTTACCCGGCGGGCCTTAAGGATGACGCCATCACGCCGTACGTTCGGATCCTCACCGTAGCGGACACGTTCGACGCCATGACCTCCGACCGCCCCTACCGATCGGGCCTGCCGTACGAGCGCGCGCTTGCCGAAATCCGGAGATTCGGCGGCACCCAGTTCGATCCGGCGGTGGTGGACGCCTTCATAGCGCGGGCGTCGCAGATATCGATACTGCTAACGGAGAAATCGGCGCTCGGGCAGCAAGACGTTACCTCACTGGAGAGGGCGGCATGAATATCCGCGCGCGCCTCTGGCAAGCGGCAATGGCTGCGCTTGTCGTATTGCTCCTTTTGTTTGCGGGCCTGGCAGGGGCAGCGATCCCCGGGATCCATGTGCTGGCCACGAGTGTGGACGGTCTGATACTTGCGGACTACCACCCTGACGCGCTGGCCGCCCTAGCGCTGGCTCCGCTCACCGACCAGATCGACCAGGATGCCTACCGTGACGCCCTGGGCGCGCCGGCTCGTGGCAACTGGACGTGGTTCTCGCAGTTCCCATCCCCGGTCATCACGCCGGTAGCCAAACCAGCTTCGCGCCCGGCGCCCGGGGCAAGTCCAATCGTCACGCCAGTATCCACGCCGAGCCTTACGCCGACGGCAACCCCGACACCAACGTCAACCCCGACCCCCACAACAACCGCTAGCTCCGCCCCGACGCCAGGCGCGACCCCAACCCCAACGCCAGGCGCGACACCAACTCCGACGCCAGGCGCGACCCCAACCCCGACGCCAAGCGCGACCCCGACGCCAACGGCGACCCCGACCCCGACGCCAACGGCGACCCCGACACCAACACCAATCCCTGCCGGTCAATTAAGCGGGACGGTCCTATCTAAGCTCACGGGACTCCCAGTTCCGTTTGCGACGGTTTCACTCGCGCCTGGCGGATACACCGCCACTACCGGCCTCAACGGCAGCTTTGCGATAGCGGCGCTCCCACCAGGCACGTACACGATGACCGTGAGTGCGCCGACCTACACTACTTCTTCGCAAGCTGTCACCATCAACCCTGGACAGCAGACCACCGTCACCGTGCGGCTCTGAGCATGACGCCAAGGCGATGTGGCATTTCCGTAAGCCGAATTAACCGTTGCTGCGCGCCCGCGTGAGGCCAGCCACAGGGCTGGGTGCGTGGCTAGCCTGGTGAACACGTCGGAGAGCCGAACCTGCTCATTTGCTTGTATGGACCGCCACTCCTGCACGTAGATTTGAAGTTCGTATACCTCGACGAGTTGGAAGGCAAAATCGAGGATCGCATCGTGTTGCTATGGGCTTTTGGGTTCGGATGCATTACGGCGCTACAAAAGCGCTTCGGGGTGAACTCTTTGAAGCGATCGACCTACTGACGTTCCGACGTACGACTGCGTGACCGTGTCGATAAAAGAGTCATGTGTCCAAGCACGACAGGCGTCTCGCAAAATCTCGTCGTCTTCCTGGGAGGCTGCAGCCGCTTGGAAGGCACGGATTCTGGTCACTCTCTTGACCGAAGGGGCGCATAGTCAGCCCCGCCTTGTTGTCAAAATTGTTGTCAACCGGGCGCGTCGCTGGCTCAGGAGCTGATCGGCGAGTGGGTTTCCGTATTGAGAACTTGGTGCCCGCACCAGGATTCGAACCCGGGACCAACTGATGAAGGGTCAAGTGATCAATTTCTGAATACGAGTCGTCGCTCAGACCAACTGACCAACAATCAACTCATCTATCACCTCCCATCGCTAGTGGCCACGTTGGTGACGTCATGACCCCTCCCGCGGTTGACACTTCAGGCTGCGGATTGCGTTGATCCAAGGGCTTCCTGCCGGACCTCGGCCGGCGTTCGATATTTGAGCGACTGGTGCGGGCGTTCGGTGTTGTAGTCGACGATCCAGTGGGTCACCGCCGCCTGCGCCTGGGCGAACGAGTCGAAGTCCTGGGGCCACACCTCCTCTTGTTTCAGCGAGAGAAAGATCCGTTCCACGAGCGCATTGCCGTCCGGGTGCCGATAGCGGGTGCGTGAGAGCTTGATGCCGAGTCGGTGGGCGACATCGCGGTAGTGCTCGGAGGTGAACTGGGTGCCGTTGTCGTGGCGGAGCACGACGGTGGGCGGGGTGTCCGGGCCGTAGGGCCAGGCGGTCGACCAGGCGGCCTCCACGGCGGGACTGAAATCGCGGGCCCGGCAGCGCGGCGTCATGCTCCAGCCCAGGATGGTGCGATCGAAGCAATCGAGCACCGCCGTCAGATAACCCCCGCCGTCCTCGCCACACCAGATGGCGGTCATGTCCGTCTGCCATAGCTGGTTCGGCGCGCTGACATCGAACGGCCGGCCCTGCGCCTTCGGATGCGGACGGGGTCGGGTCAGGCCGTAGCCCCCAGAGTTTCAGCAGCCGCTGCACCCGCTTGCGATTGACCGGGTAGCCCGCGCGGCGCAATTTCGCCCAGAGTCGACGGTAGCCATACGCCACATGCCGGCGCGCCAGCACCACCTCGACGGCTAACACTGATGGGTCGACGTGGACATCCAGGTCCAACTCGCGCATCACCGGTCGTGGGCGCGGCCGACGCACGGTCTGCCGAGCACGACGGGGCTTGTAGAGGGACTGCCGGCTGACCAGCAGGGCGTGCGCGATCTGAGTGACTGGCGCCGCGGCGGCGGCCACCAGTTTCTTGCCGAGCTCCACCCGCTGCCTCACGTCAACCGCCGCAAGGCTTTTCCCCGGAGATCCGCAATCACCGCCATCTGCCCGAGCTTGCGCTCCAGCATGGCGATCTCCCGTTCCAAATCGGACTCGCGCCCAGTCGCCCCGGTCCGTTCCTCGAGTCCTTTCTCCATCGCTTGCACCGCCTGCTCGCGCCAGCGCGCAAAGGTGGTCTCGGTGATGCCATGCCGCCGACAGGCCTCGGCAATCGTGACCTGTTTGCTGAGCACGCTCAAAACGACTTCCGCCTTCTGCTTCGCCGTGTAATTGCTGCGCCGTCCCATCTGCTGCTGCCTCCTTTTTCTTGAAGACCGCAGCCATCATCTACCAACTCAGGTAGCTGTCAACCTGGGAGAGGGGGTCTCGATGCATTGAAGCGTCTTCGGGGCACCGGCTAGATGAAGTTCCCGTATAGATATGGCGCGAGTTACCCGACCTTGGTGAAGGCCGCGAGCCAGGGCTGGAGGTGCATCAGAGCCGGGATGTGCTCAAAGCCCCGATCGGTGAACGGAGTGCCGTTG